>CAYXUN010000012.1:15438-70294 GCA_964468165.1 uncultured Novosphingobium sp.
CCCCCCCCCCCTCGTCTCTGGGGGGGGGGGGGGGGGGGGGGCCCGCGGGCCCGGTGCCGGAACCCAACAATAACAAATCGAGGGATCAGAGGATGGCATACGCACAGATTCATCCCAATTGGGACAAGGAACCCGCCGGCATCACCGATGGGTATTCGCTGGAAATGACCGCCAAGGACATTGCGTCCCTGCGCGAGGCGGCGCCCCTGATCCCCCCTGAAACGCCCGTTGCCGTCACCTATCTGCCGGGCGAGGAAGCCCAGGCCCGCATTGCCGCCACCGTGGCCGTGCGCGAGCTGGGCTTTGAACCGATGCCGCATTTCTCGGCGCGGCGGATCATCGACGTGCCCGAATTCGAAGCCTATCTCCAGGCCGTGGTGGAACAGGCCGGCGTGCGCCGCTGCTTCATCGTGGCCGGTGACCCGGCAGAGCCGCAGGGGCCGTTCTTCGACAGTTCCGCGCTGATCGCCACCGGCGCTTTCGAACGCGCCGGGATCACGGCGATCGGCATCGGCGGCCACCCCGATGGCCACCCCAACATGACCGAGGCGGAATGCTGGGCCGTGCTGGACAAGAAGGTGGCCGAAATCACCGCCCGCGGCATGGCGCCGCTGATCGTCACCCAGTTCGGGTTCGATGCCGATTCCTTCCTGGTCTGGCTGGAAAAGCTGCGCGCGCGCGGTATCGATGCGCCGGTGCGGATCGGCGTGCCGGGCCCGGCCGGGATCAAGCGCCTGCTGGGCTTTGCCGCGCGCTGTGGCGTGGGCGCCTCGGCCAGCGTCATGAAGAAGTACGGCATTTCGCTGGGCAACCTGCTCGGCAGCGCGGGGCCGGACAAGCTCGTCGATGCCTTTGCCAAGGGCCTGGGGCCGCAGCATGGCCGCGTGCGGCTGCATTTCTATCCGTTCGGCGGACTGGCCAAGACCGTGGAATGGATCGAGGACTATCGCCGCCGCCATCCGGCCTGAAAGGCGCCGATCATGACCGATTACGTGCTGGTGCATGGCGCCTGGTGCGGCGCCTGGTGTTATGATCGCCTGGCGGGCGAGTTGCGCGCCGCCGGCCACGGCGTGCTGGCGGTCGATCTCCCGGGGCTGGGGGCTGATGCCGCCTGGTTCCATCCCGGCATTTCGCTGCGTGACCATGTCGCCCATGTGGAAAGCGAGGTTGCGCGCGCCGGGCTCGATCGCTTCGTCCTGGTCGGGCACAGCTATGGCGGCATGGTGATCACCGGTGTCGCGGCGCGGCTGGGCGCGCGGATCGATGCGCTGGTCTATGTCGATGCCTTCGTGCCGGGCGATGGCCAGTCGCTGTGGGATCTGACCGGGGAATGGGAGCATGCCCACTATATCGACGGGCAGAAGCACAGCCCCGGCGCCATCGCCCCGCTGCCCGGCTTTGCCGATCCGCGCCTGACGCCGCATCCGCTGCTGACGCTGGTTGAAGCGGTGCAACTGACCGGGGAAGAGGCCAAGGTGCCGCGGCGCAGCTATATCTTCGCCACCGGCTGGCAGCCCACGCCGTTTGCCCGCTTTGCGGCGGCAGCACGCGCCGATGCCGCCTGGGAATACCACGAGGTGGGCGGCGGCCATTTCGTCATGGCCGATGCGCCCGAAGCCTTGCGCACGATCGTGCTGGGCATGGCTGGCTGAGCCGCGGCAACGGCCCGCCAGCCAGCCTGCCGTCCGGTTACAGCGTGGCCAGTTCGGCTTGCGCGGCGTCGAGCGCGGCCTTGATCGTGTCGACCAGCTGGTCGATCTCGGCATGGGTGATGACCAGCGGCGGGCTCATCACGATGGCATCGCGCACGGCGCGCACCATCAGCCCGCGCGCGATGCAGTGGTCGCGCACGATCGGCGCGGCTTGCCCGCCCTTGCCATGGCGGCGGTTGGTGCCCTTTTCCGCCACGATCTCCACTGCGCCGATCAGGCCGAGCGAGCGTGCCTCGCCCACCAGCGGGTGCGGGGCCAGCCGCTCTGCCAGCGCGGCGGCAAGGTAGGGCCCCGTGTCGCGCGCGGTGCGGTCCACCAGGTCTTCGCGCTCGATGATATCGAGATTGCGCAGCGCGACAGCGGCGCAGACCGGATGGCCGGAATAGGTATAGCCATGGGTGAACTCTTCGCCCGAAGCGCGCAGTGTCTCGACGATCTCGCGACTGACCCCGGTGGCCGAGATCGGCAGGTAGCCCGATGACAGCCCCTTGGCCATTGAGACGATATCGGGGGTGAAGCCGAAATGCTGGAAGCCGAACCAGGCGCCCAGCCGGCCAAAGCCGCAGATCACCTCGTCAGACACCAGGAGGATGCCATACTTGCGGCAGATCGCCTCAACCCGTTGCCAATAGGTGGGCGGGGGAATGATCACGCCGCCCGCGCCCTGCACCGGTTCGCCGATGAACGCGGCAACGTTTTCCGGGCCAACCGCCAGGATGCGCTCCTCGATCGCGGCAGCCGCGCGCGCGGCAAAGCTTTCCGGGTCTTCGCCAAAGCCTTCGCCGAAATGATAGGGCTGCATCACGTGTTCCACGCCGGGGATCGGCATGCCGCCCTGCACGTGCATGAAATCCATCCCGCCCAGGCTGGCCGAGGCGACGGTGGAGCCGTGATAGGCATTGCGCCGGCTGATGAACACGGTGCGCTGGGGCTGCCCTTTCAGCGCCCAATAGGTGCGCACCAGGCGGAACACCGTATCGTTGGATTCCGATCCGCTGTTGTTGAAGAACACATGCTGCAGTTCCCCGCCGAGCAAGCCGGCCAGGCGCGCGGCCAGTTCGATCGGCGGCGGCGTGGCGGTGCGGAAGAACGTGTTGTAGAACGGCAGCTCCAGCATCTGCGCGCGGGCCACCTCGGCCAGTTCCTCGCGACCGTAGCCCACGTTGACGCACCACAGCCCGGCCATGCCATCAAGCAGGCTATTCCCTTCGCCATCGGTGATCGTGCATCCCCTGGCGTGCGTGATCACACGGCTGCCGCCCAGCTGCTGTTGCAGGGCATAGCTGGATTGCGCGGGCAGATGGTGCGCCACGTCAAGCTGGCGCAGGGTGGCGATGTCGTGATTGCGAACTGTGGTCATGAAACGGTCCCGCTGGATTCTAAGATCACAGATACGGTTGCCCGATCGGGCCGTCAAACGAAAAGCCTTGGCCTTGGCGTGCAAAAGGTTCATCACGGTGGGCAATGGAGTGGGCATGGCCCAAGATCACGGCAGACAGGTTCAGTTGGAACAGACAGGCATGAAAAACGGCGCCGGCACCGCCAAGAGCCCGGCCAAGGCAGCCGCCAAAACCGGGGCCAAATCCGCCGCAAAGGCAGGCGCTGCCAAGGCGGCGGTGGCCAAGCCGGCGATTGCGCGGGCGGCGCGCGCGGCCAAGGCCGCCGTGGCGCAGGCCGATGCGGGCGAGGCCACCTCGTCGCTGCGCGAACAGGTCTATGAAGACCTGCGCTATCGCCTGATCACCGGCAAGATCGCGCCGGGCGTGGGCATTTCCACGCGCGGCCTGGCGCAGCAACTGGGCGTGAGCCAGATGCCGGTGCGCGATGCGCTCAGCCGGATCGCTGCCGAAGGGGCAGTGGATATCCGCTCCAAGCGCGCGGTGATGGTGCCCAAGATGACGCTGGAGCGCTTTGACGAGATCATGCGCCTGCGCACCCTGCTGGAACCCGTGGCTGCCGTGGCCGCGCTGCCGCACATCAGCGCCGAGCGCCTGCGCGACATTCGCGCTGCCGACGAAGCGACCGACGCCGCGCTGGGCGAAGGCGACGTGAACGCCTACATGGAATCGAACTTCCGCTTCCACTCGCTGATCTATGGCGCCGCGCCGATGCCGCTGGCCAACCGCATGATCGAAAGCCTGTGGATGCAGTTCGGCCCGTTCATGCGCGTGGTCTATGGCCGCTATGGCACGGCGGCGATGGTCGATCACCACCAGGCCGCGGCGAAGGCGATCGCCAAGGGCGACGCGCAGGGGCTGCACGATGCCATTGCCGGCGATATCGGCGATTGCGCCGATCTGATGCAGGATTGGGAACGGCTGAATCTCTGATGGCCAGAAAACACGCCAAGCGCGGGGGCTGGATGGACGATGAGCCAGACGCCAGCGAAGAAGACACCCCGCCGCCCGTCCCCTGCTGGCTGTGCGGCCGGCCCACCGGCAGCACGATCGTGTGGCATCACCCCGTGCCCAAAAGCCGCGGCGGGCGCGACGTGGTGCCGATGCACGGCATCTGCCAGCAGACCCTGATTGCCAACTTCACCAATTCCGAACTGCAACGCGCCGGCCTCGACGTCGACGTGCTGCTCGCCCACCCGCCGATCCGCAAGTTCGTGGACTGGGTGGCGAACAAGGACCCGGACTTTACCGCGAGCGTGACGAAGAAGGGGCGGTGAGGGGTATTTGCGCCGACCAAATCAGAATGGGCCGGCCTTCATAGCGGCAGGCCGAAGTCATCGGTTCACCGTTAACGCCGCGCGGACTGGATTCCCGCCTGCGCGGGAATGACGAAGTTTGGAAGGACGACGGGGCGCTTTGCCTTTACCGTTACCCCAGCAACTCCCCCACCGCGCGCCAGGCCTGGTCGATGGCGCTGTCGGTATAGGCGGCGCGGCCGCTGTCGGAGTTGGCGATGGTGATGGCGCCGAAGCGCTGGCGGGCGATCTTGTTTGGGGCTTGCGGGTCGTCGTCCTGGTGCTTGTCCCACAAGGCGTTGTATTCCGGGGCATAGCCGTGGGGCCAGCGGTTCACCGTGATTGCGGCGATATCCTTGTCTGCGTCAAAGCCATAGGGGCCAAGCGCACGGGTGAGGAGGTCGCGGACGCGGGTTTCGTAGGTGGCGAGGTCGGTGCCGAGCAGCTCCATGCGGCCGGCCCGGCTCTGGTCGTGTTCGGGCAGGCCGGGCTGGTGGGGAATGCCGGTCATGTGCAGGACGATGGGATCGTCGGGTGATTTGGGGCCGGCATAGCCGCCGATCGGCACGGCCTTGTCCAGCCCGGCGTTCTGGAACCAGGCCTGGGGAAACTGGATGCCCGAAAGCCCGGCCGTGGCAAAGGCGCGCCAGTTGTCGAGCGCGACGCTGACGTAGACCAGCGGTTCCTTGACCAGTTCGTGCAACGCTTCCTTTTGCGCGGCGGGCAGGCTGGGCACGAGGTAGGGAATGATCATGTTGTAGCACGCCATGACCACGTGGCGCGCGGCCACCTTGTGCACCTTGCCGGCGTGGGAATAGACCACGTCGGCCCCGGCCTGGGCGCGGTTGACGGCGTGGACGACGATGCTGGAGAGGCGCAGGCGCACCGCGTTGTCGGGCCGGTCGAGCGCGGCATAATTGGTCGGCGCAAGGATCGACTGTTCGACGGTAAGGCCCGGCGCCATGAAGCC
Organism: uncultured Novosphingobium sp.; assembly: GCA_964468165.1. GTDB lineage: Bacteria > Pseudomonadota > Alphaproteobacteria > Sphingomonadales > Sphingomonadaceae > Novosphingobium. The sequence goes on from CAYXUN010000012.1 coordinate 20,813, forward strand.
GGGGATCAGCTGCGCGACCAGGCGCCGGGCGATCGTGGCGTTGCCATCGGGGAAATGGAAATCATAGCTGCCGCCGGTGCTGGCAAAGCCGCGCGGGGTATAGCCCATGCGCATCGTGCCGCCCGGATCGAGCTTGAGGCCCTTGAAACCGGGGAAGAAACCGGTGCCCCAGGCATCGAGCGCACTGATCCCGTCCGCGCCCACGCACCACCAGCCGAGCGGGCGGTTCTGGTAGAACAGCATGGCTTCTTCGCCCAAGCCGCCGTGCTTCATCAGGTAATCGCGATAGCTGATCGTGGCGAGATAATCCTTGCGCTGGTCCATCGCCATGCTGCCGAGTGGATCGGTGGCGCCCGCCTCCAGCGCGGCGATCTGGTCGCGCGCGGTGGCCGAAAGCGGGGACTTGGCCAGGGCATCGGCCAGCGGCACGTCATCGGGCAGGCGCACCAGGGCGTCGCTGCCAAAGCTTTCCTTGTCGAAGAAGGCGGCGCGGCCCAGCTTGAGCCCGGCAAAGGTGCCTTCCTCCACCTCGGTATCGCCGCCATAGGTCTTGGCCAGCGCGGGCACGTCTATGCCCAGGCGGCGCAGCAGGCCATCGGCCACCTTGCTGTAGGGCGTGGGGCTTTCGATGCCGGCGGTGCCGCCGTTCATCAGCAGGGTGTGGCCGCGCACGCGAAATTCGTTGCGCTTGGCATGGCCGCCGAAATCATCGTGGTTTTCGAGGATGAGGATGCGCGCGGCGGGGTTGCGATCACGGTAGAACAGCGCCGCGGACAGGCCGCTGATCCCGCCGCCGACGACGACCAGGTCATAGCTTTCGTGCGCCGGGCCGGCCAGAGCCTGGCCCACTGCCTGGCCATCGCGCAGGGCGTGCGCCACTTCGAACGATCCCACGTGCGACCCGCGCAGGCCGGTGCGCAGCGGCGGATAGTAACCCCCCGGTTCGCCAGGATGCACGGGCAGGGCGGCGGTGGGGGAAGCGGGCTTGGCCGGGGCGGCAACGGCGGGCGTCGCCAGCGCGGCGGCGGCGGTGGCAGAGCCGGTCTGGACGAAGGCGCGGCGCGTCAACCGCCCGCCAGCCATGCCCTTGGATGAGCCATCGCGTGCCATTGTCGTTTCTCCGTGATGAAAGGCTTTACCTGTATCCTGTGATCACATATCGTGCGCAAAAGCAATGCCCGAAAATCGCACCGGGCCAACCATGAGGGCAATCATGCAAGCAACCCCTTCGCGGCGCGGATTCCTGGCCGGCCTTGGCACGGCAGCGGTCGGCATCACGTTTTCCGGGCTGGCGGGGTGCAAGAAGCATCCTTCGCAGATGGTCAATTTCTACAACTGGGATACCTACGTCGGCAAGCACACGCTGTCGGGCTTCGAGCAGGCCAGCGGCATCGGCGTGAACATGAGCCTCTATTCCAACAACGACGAGCTGTTTGCCAAGCTGCGCGGCGGCAATCCGGGCTATGACGTGGTGGTGCCGGCCAACGATTTCGTGCAGCGCAAGGCCAACATGCTGATGCCGCTCGATCACGCCAAGATCCCCAACATGAAGAACATCCTGCCGCGGTTCCAGGATGCGCCGTTCGATCCGGGCCGCAAGTATGCCATGCCCTATACCTGGCTGGTGCTGGGCATCGGCTATCGCAAGTCAAAGATCCAGGGCGTGCCCGACAGCTGGAAATGGGTGCTGGATTCGCCGCAGTACAAGGGCCGCATCGCCGTGCTGTCTGACGCGGCAGACCTGTGCCGGCTGACCGAAATCTACCTTGGCGCCGACATGAACACGTTCGACAAGGCGACGCTCGCCAAAGTGCAGGACCTGCTGATTCGCCAGAAGGGCAACATCGCCACGTTCCACGACGACAATGGCCAGGATCTGCTGCTGTCGGGCGATTGCGATATCGTGATCGAATACAATGGCGACATTGCCCAGGTGATGCGCGAGGACAAGGACCTGGCGTTCGTGGTGCCCAAGGAAGGCAGCATCCTGCAGTCCGACCAGCTGTGCATTCCCGCCGGCGCGCCCAATCCCGATGCGGCGCACGCGTTCATCAACTACCTGCTGAGCGCAGACGCCGGCGCCGATATCTCGCGCACCATTCGTTATCCCACGCCCAATGGCGCCGCGCTGGCGCAGATGGATGCCGAATACCGCGACAACCCCGCGATCTTCCCGCCCGAGGCGGCACTCGCCAAGTGCCAATACGCCAATTACCTGGGCGAAGACGCCTATCGCGCGTTCCAGGACGTGATCACCCGCGTGCGCGCGGCATAGGCGGAGCAGGAGCAGTTGGCATTTCTCACCCCTCCTCTTCAGAGGAGGGGGCGGGGGTGGTGCGAAGCCGCGCGCAACGCATCCACCACCCCCCAACCCCCTCCTCTGAAGAGGAGGGGGCTTACATCTTGGTTATTCCACCGGCTTTTCCGGGTCGTAGACCACATAGAACTTTTGGTAACCGGCCGAATCCCAGCGGCCGAGCCAGCCCTTGGGGATCGACACTGCATCCCCGGCCTTGACTTCCAGCACGGTGCCATCGGCCGAGGTGAGCGTTACGCCGCCCGACAGGAAGACCATGAATTCATTCACCGGATAGCCTGTGCCGGTGAAGCTGTCGTGGTTGGGGCCGGCAACGGCATAGGCCCCGCTCATGAACTTCTTGTCGGCCGAATGCAGCTGCGGCAGATCTGACACCGCCGCGCCGCCTTCGTCGCTGTGGTGGGCGGCGCTGCTGGCGAGGGCGGCAGTGACCGCGCTGCTCGCCAGCTTGGCGGGCTTGGCGATACTGGCGGCGCCGGTTTCGGCGCCGGTTTGGGCGAGGGCGGCGGTGGCGGGCAATGCCAGCGCCAGGCCAAGGCCCAAGGCAAAATGCCGCGCAGAGCGGATGTGGACGCGCATCGGATGGTCTCCTGTTGCAAAGTGCTGCGATCACAATTGCGGCTGGATGCCGGGGCGTCAACCGCGCGATGGGCGGAAAATATTGTGATTGCGCCAAGGTTGGTGCATCTGGTGCACCGCTTGATTGGTGATATCATGCGATCGCACCAGAGATGAGGATGTCCGTGCCCGATCCGCTGCCTTCCGGTGATCTGATTTCCGGCGATTTGCTGTCGGGCAAGGCGATCCCGCCGTTTGCCGCGCTGCGCGCGTGCGTGGTGGGGGGCCGCGTCGGCGGGGTGCGCCGCGCCGCCGCGCTGCTGCGGCTCGATCACACGGTGGTGAGCCGCCATCTCAAGGCGCTGGAGGAATGGCTGGGGGTGATCCTGGTGGATCGCCAGGGCGGCCGCGTGACGCTGACCGAGGCGGGGCAGGCCTATCACGCGCGGGTGTCGGCCGCGATGCTCGATGTGGTATCTGCCACGCGCGAGATCATGGCCCAGGGCCAGATCCATGACCTGCGGCTGTGGTGCGTGCCGGGCTTTGCCACGCAGTGGCTGTCTGCGCAGATCGCCGCGTTTGAGCAGACCGGGCCGGGTTTCCAGGTGGAACTGCGCCCCACCGACCGCCCGGCCAACCTGATCCAGTTCGAAGCCGATGTGGATATCCGCTATTACGGTGATGGCTGGTTGCCGCAGCCGGGCGGCCCGGGGCTGCACACGCTGGTGCTGGCGCGGCCGCCGCTGCTGGTGGTGGCGAGCCCGGCCGTGGCGCAGGCAATGGCCGGCATCGGCGGCGTGGACGATCTTCTCGCCGCGCCGTTGTTGCACGAGGAACACCACGAGCAATGGCGGTTCTGGCTGCGTGGCAATGGGCTGGACGTGGGGCGCCAGCCGCTGCCCGGCGCGCTGCTGTGGCATGCGCACCTGGCGCTGGCGGCGGCGCGGGCCGGGCGCGGGCTGGCCCTGGCCAATCGCTATCTGGTGGCCGGTGACCTGGCCAGCGGCGCGCTGGTGGAATTGGCGGTGCCGGGCGCGCAGGCCGTGGCGATCGGGTCTTATTGCATGGTGACGCGTGCCGATCGCGCCAACCATCCGGCGATTGCGCAACTGCGCCGCTTCCTGCGCCAGCAGGTGAAGTGAGACCGCGCATGGTGTGCGCAGTGCACCACCCTCGATCGCTTTTCCCCCTCCCGCGCCGGCGCGCCATTTCCGAAAGGTAAGCTGAAAAAGATTCACGGCATCGCCGTTTGCAGGAGCTTTCATGGCCAGCCAGACCCAGCCACCCGCATCCCTTGATGCCGCCGCGTTCGATCCTGCCAGCATGGATGGCGTCGATCTCGATCATTTCTGGATGCCGTTCACCAACAACCGGTTCTTCAAGCAGAACCCGCGCCTGTTCGTGGCGGCGAGCGACATGCACTATACCACGGCCGATGGCCGCCAGGTGCTCGATGCCACTGCCGGGCTGTGGTGCGTGAACGCCGGGCACGGCCGCGCGCCGATCACCGCTGCCGTGACCCGGGCAGCGCAGACGCTCGATTTCGCGCCGACGTTCCAACTCGGCCATCCCCTGCCGTTTCGCCTGGCCAGCGCGGTGGCGCAGATCATGCCGGCGGGAATGGATCGCGTGTTCTTCACCAATTCGGGTTCGGAAAGCGCGGATACCGCGCTCAAGATGGCGCTGGCCTATCACCATGCGCGCGGCGATCACACGCGCTTTCGCCTGATCGGGCGGCAGCGCGGCTATCACGGCACCAATTTCGGCGGGCTTTCGGTGGGCGGTATCGGCGGCAACCGGCGCCGCTTCGTCAGCCAGGTGTGGGGGGTGGATCACCTGTCGCACACCCATGGCCAGGCCGTGCGGTTTTGCCGGGGCATGCAGCCGGGCAACGGCGCCCTGGCCGAGGAACTGGAAGAGCTGGTGGCGCTGCACGGGCCAGAAACGATCGCGGCGGTGATCGTGGAGCCGGTGGCCGGCTCCACCGGGGTGCTGGTCCCGCCGCAGGGCTATCTCCAGGCGCTGCGCGATATCACGCGCAAGCATGGCATCCTGCTGATCTTTGACGAGGTGATCACCGGCTTTGGCCGCCTGGGCAAGGCCACGGCGGCGGAGTATTTTGGCGTGACGCCCGATATCATCACCACGGCCAAGGGGCTGACCAACGGCACCGTGCCGATGGGGGCAGTGATCGCCAGCCGCGAGGTGCACGATGCCGTGGTCAACGGCAGCCCCGAAGGCATCGAGTTCTTCCACGGCTATACCTATTCCGGCCATCCCGTGGCGGCGGCGGCCGGGCTGGCGACGCTGGGCCTCTATCGCGACGAGGGATTGTTCGAGAACGCCGCTGCGCTGGCCGCGCATTGGGAAGCCGCGGCCCATGGCCTGGCTGATTGCCCGCACGTGATCGACGTGCGCAATCTGGGGCTGGTGGCGGGAATCGAACTGGCGCCGCGCGATGGCAAGGTGGGCGCGCGGGCGATGGAGGCGTTCCACCGCGCGTTCGATGCCGGGCTGCTGATCCGCGTGACCGGCGATATCATCGCGCTGTCGCCGCCCTTGATGATCAGCGCCGCGCAGATCGACACGATCTTTGGCATGCTGCGCGAGATCCTCAACGATCTGGCGTGATCACGCATGGCGCGTGACCGGCTTCCCCCGCTCAAGTCCCTGGAAGGGTTCGAGGCGGCTGCCCGGCTGGGCAGCTTTGCCGCGGCGGCGCAGGAACTGGGGCTGACGCAATCGGCGATCAGCCACCAGGTGCGCAACCTGGAAGAGGCGCTGGGCCATGCCCTGTTCCGCCGCGTCTATCGCCAGGTGGTGCTGACCGATGCCGGCCGCGATTTCCATCGCACGGTGCGCGACATGCTCAAGGTGCTGCGCGGCGGGGTGAGCCGGCTGGCGCCCTATCGCAAGGCCAATTCGGTGATTGTCTATGCGGATGCGGGGTTTGCCGGGTGCTGGCTGCAGCCGCGTCTGCCGCGCCTGATGGCGGATCTGCCGGGGATGGACCTGTGGCTCGACAGCCGCGGCCTGGCGGTGGATTTCGAGACGACCGAACTCGATATCTTTCTGACCGACGCGCCCGATGGCGGCGACACCGGCCTGCCCGGTGAAACGCTGCTGGGGCTGGACTATGCGGTCTATGCCGCGCCAGCGCTGGCCGGCGCGGCAGCCGGGTTTCTCGACGGGGGCGGCACCGTGCCGCTGCTGCACGATGAAGGGCCGGTCGATTGGGCGGCATGGTTTGCCCATTTCGGCCTTCCCATGCCGGGTGGCGACGCGCTGATCGCCGGCCCGACGTTTACCGCCGTGCCCGCCCTGCTGGGCGCCGCGGCCAACGGCCTGGGCCTGGCCCTGGCGGCGCAAGGCTATGCCGCGCCATGGGTGGCGCGCGGCGAACTGGTGCCCGTGGGTGACCGTATCTGGCTGGGCGCGGCGCAGCTGACCATGGTGGTGCGGGCCAAAGGGCGGGGTGACGCGCATGTCCACGCCCTGGCCGATTGGCTGCGCGCGGCAGCCGCGTCAGGCCAGCCAATCGGCCGGTGATGCCGCCACCGCTTCTGCCAGCCAGGCCCGGAACCGGGCGATGGGCTGGGCGTCCCACATGTCTGCCCGCGCGGTGAAGTAATAGGCGCCCGGCGCGCAAGGCGCAAAGGCAGGGTTGCCCGCGCCCAGTTCCACCAGGCGCCCGCTGCGCAGGTGCTCTGCCGCCAGGAAGCCATTGGTGATCGCCACGCCCTGGCCGTCGGCGGCGGCCGCCAGGGTCATGTGCGCCTGCCACAGCCGCGCGGCCAGCGGCGGCTGCGCCTCTGCCAGGCCTTGCGCAGCAAACCAGGCACGCCATTCGGCGTCGGAATCCTCGTGCAGCAGGGGCAGGGCGAGGAGATCGCGCGGGGTATCGACGCGCGCGCCGGCCAGCCAGGGCGCATCGGCCCGCGCCACCGGAAACAGGCGCGGCCGCACGATCGCCTGGCGCATGAGGTTGCGCGGGGCGGCCAGCGCCGGGGCGGTGTCGAGATACCACCGGATATCGCCCTGCGCCTCGCGCCGCAGCAGATCGGGCGGGCTGTCGCTGGGGCGCAGGTCGAGCGCCATGCCGGGGGAGCGGCGGCCAAAGCCGGGCAGGTTGGGGGTAAGCCACAGATAGGCCAGGCCCGCCACCGACCACACATCGAGCCGGCCACCCGCCGCGCCGCCGCGCAGCTGGCTGGTGGCGGTGCACAACTGGTCGAACGCCGGACCGATCAGCGCGTGATAGCTTTCTCCCGCCGGGGTCAGCCCGCCGCCGTGACGATCGACCAGCATCACCCCCAGCCAGTCTTCCAGCGCGCGCAGATGGCGGCTGACGATGGCATGGCTGACGCCCAGCGCAGCGGCCGTGCGGCGCACCCCGCCATGGCGGCCAAACGCCTCGAACGCGCGCAACGCGGCAAAGGGCGGCAGGTGTGGGCGATCTGGCATGGCAATGGTAACCCTTGGTCACCACCTGGGTAGCATTAGTGGGCTTTTGCGCGCAAGCCGATGGTGCGACAAGCATGGGCATCTGTTTCTCATGCCCGGAGTGTGCCGCCATGGCCGATAACGCGTCCCTTCTTGCCCGCCGTGATCAGGCCGTGCCGCGCGGCGTGGCATCGTCCACCGCGGTGTTCGCCGATCGTGCCGAAAATGCCGAATTGTGGGACGTGGAAGGGCGCCGCTTCGTCGATTTCGCCGGTGGCATTGCCGTACTCAATACCGGGCACCGCCACCCCAAGGTCATGGCCGCGGTGCAGGCGCAACTGGAACGCTTTACCCACACCGCATTCCAGGTCTGCCCCTATGAAAGCTATGTCGCGCTCGCGGAAAAATTGAACGCGCTCGCCCCATTTTCCGGGCCGGCCAAGACCCTGCTGCTCACCACCGGGGCAGAAGCCACGGAAAACGCGGTGAAAGTGGCGCGGGCGGCAACGGGGCGTTCGGCGGTGATCGCGTTCACCGGCGGGTTCCACGGCCGCACCCTGCTGGCCAGCGCGATGACCGGCAAGACCACGCCCTACAAGCGCCGCTTTGGCCCGATGCCGGGCGAGGTGTTCCATGCCCCGTTCCCCACCGGTCTCAATGGCAACACGGTGGAGCGCACGCTGGAGGCGATCCAGTACCTGTTTGCCGCCGATGTGGAGCCCGAGCGGGTGGCGGCCTTCATCGTCGAGCCGGTACAGGGCGAGGGTGGCTTTCACGTGGCGCCGCCGGCATTCCTGGAAGCGCTGCGCGCCCTGGCTGACCAGCACGGCATCCTGCTGATTGCCGATGAAGTGCAAGCCGGCTTTGCCCGCACCGGCAAGATGTTCGGCATCGAGAATTCGGGCGTGGAACCCGATCTGGTCTGCGTGGCCAAGTCGCTGGCCGGTGGCTTTCCGCTGGCCGGGCTGATCGGCCGCGCCCCGATCATGGATGCGCTCGATCCCGGCGGCCTGGGCGGCACCTATGGCGGATCGCCGATCGGCTGCGCTGCGGCGCTGGCCGTGCTGGACGTGATCGAGGAAGACGGCCTGTGCGCCCGCGCCGCCGCGATCGGGCAGCGCATGCGCACGCGGGTGGAAGGCTTTGCCGCCGCTGGCCTGCCGGTGGCCAACATTCGCGGGCTGGGCGCGATGTTCGGCTTTGACGTGACCAATGCCGCCGGCGAAACCGACGGCGCCCTGGCCAAGGCCGTGACGGTTGCCGCGCTGGAGCGCGGGCTGATCCTGCTGTCGTGCGGCACCAAGGGCGAAACCATTCGCGTGCTTGTACCGTTGACCGCTTCGGACGAACTGATCGACGAAGGGCTCGGTCTGGTGGAACAGGCCCTGGCGACAGTGGCCGGCAAGGTGATGGCATGAGTGAGATTCTGGAAGTGACCCGCCCCGCGCTCAAGCGCGCCGACCTGTGGCGCGAACAGGCGTTCGTGGCCGGGCAGTGGCGCGGCGCGGCCGCCACCATCGCGGTGGACAATCCCGCCACCGGCGCGGTGATCGGCCATGTGCCCGATCTGGGCGCGGCCGAAACGCGCGAGGCGGTGGCCGCCGCCCATGCCGCGTTCGGCCCGTGGAAGGCCAAGACCGCCAAGGAGCGTGGCGCCGTGCTCAAGCGCTGGGCCGCGCTGATGCTGGAGCATGCCGACGATCTGGCCACGATCATGACCGCCGAACAGGGCAAGCCCCTGGCCGAGGCCAAGGGCGAAGTGGGCTATGCCGCATCGTTCCTGGAATGGTTTGGCGAAGAGGCGCGGCGCGTGCGTGGCGAGGTGATCGCCCCGCACCAGGGCGATCGGCGCCTCGTCGTCACCCGCCAGCCGGTGGGCGTGGTCGGCGCCGTCACGCCGTGGAACTTTCCCTTGGCGATGATCACGCGGAAAGCTGGCCCGGCGCTGGCCGTGGGCTGCCCGATCGTGATCAAGCCTTCGGAACTCACGCCGTTTTCTGCCTTTGCGCTCGCTGTCCTGGCGCAGGAGGCAGGGCTGCCCGATGGCTTGTTGAGCGTGATCACCGGGCAGGCCAAGCCGATCGGTGAAGTGCTGACCGGCGATCCGCGCGTGGCCAAGTTCACGTTCACCGGATCGACCGCGGTGGGCAAGCTGCTGGCCGCGCAGTGCGCCGGCACGGTCAAGAAAGTGAGCCTGGAACTGGGCGGCAACGCGCCGTTCATCGTGTTCGAGGATGCTGATCTCGACGCCGCGGTGGAAGGGGCGCTGGCTTCCAAGTTCCGCAACACCGGGCAGACCTGCGTCTGCGCCAATCGCCTGCTGGTGCACGATGCGGTCTATGATGCCTTTGCCGAGAAGCTTGCCGCGCGGGTGGCGGCCTATCGCGTCGGGCCGGGCCTTGATGGGCCGACCGACCAGGGGCCGCTGATCGACGATCGCGCCGTGGCCAAGATCACCGCGCATGTTGCCGATGCCGTGGCCAAGGGCGGCAAGATCCTGACCGGGGGCAAGCCGGCCACCACGATCGGCGCGCGCTTTTTCGAGCCGACGGTGATCACTGACGTGCCGGCCGATGCCCTGCTCAACCGCGAGGAAACCTTTGGACCGCTCGCCGGCCTGATCCGCTTTTCGAGCGAGCAGGACGCCGTGGCCCTGGCCAACGATACGCGTTCGGGCCTGGCCGCCTATGCCTATACCAACGACGCGGCGCGGCAGTGGCGTCTGACCGAATCCCTGGAATATGGGATGGTGGGCATCAACACCGGGCTGATCTCTACCGAAGTGGCGCCGTTCGGCGGTGTGAAGGAATCGGGCCTGGGCCGCGAAGGGTCGCACCTGGGCGTTGACGACTATCTCGATGTGAAGCTCGCCTGCATCGCGGTGCCGGTGGTGTAACTTGCGCATATTGCCGGATGATCGGGAAAAAATCCCGACATCCGGCGGATGTGCGCCACAAATAGGGAAAAATCGCATGGCGTTTTCCCATATCATCCCACCGGGATCGTAATCGATCACTTTGGGAGATCACGCATGCTTGTCGGCACCGTCAAGGAAATCAAGAACCACGAATACCGCGTCGGGCTGACCCCCGAGAGCGCGCATGAACTGGTGGCGCACGGGCACACCGTGCTGGTGGAAACCGGGGCCGGCGCCGGCATTGGCGCAGCCGACGACGCCTATGTGGCGGCGGGCGCGCAGATCGTGGCGACCGCGGCCGAAGTCTTTGCCCGCGCCGACATGGTGGTGAAGGTCAAGGAACCGCAGGCGGTGGAACGCGCCATGCTGCGCGAAGGCCAGATCCTCTACACCTACCTGCACCTGGCGCCCGATCCCGAACAGACCGCAGACCTGGTGAAGTCGGGCGCGGTGTGCATTGCCTATGAAACCGTGACCGATGCCACAGGTGGCCTGCCGCTGCTCAAGCCGATGAGCCAGGTGGCCGGGCGCATGGCGATCCAGGCCGGTGCCACCGCATTGGAAAAGGCCCATGGCGGGCGCGGCGTGCTGCTGGGCGGCGTGCCCGGCGTGCTGCCGGCCAAGGTTGCGGTGATCGGTGGCGGCGTGGTCGGCTTCAATGCCGCGCAGATGGCCGCAGGCCTTGGTGCCGACGTGACGATCATCGACCGCAGCCCCGAAGTGCTCGAACGCCTGGCCACCCATTTCGAAAGCCGCGCCAAGACGCTCTATGCCGGCAAGGCCAATATCGCCGCTGCCGTGGCCGAGGCCGACCTGGTGATCGGCGCCGTGCTGGTGCCTGGCGCTGCTGCCCCCAAGCTGGTCACGCGCGAGATGCTGTCGACCATGAAGCCCGGCGCGGTGCTGGTGGACGTGGCGATCGACCAGGGCGGCTGCTTTGAAACCAGCCATGCCACGACCCATGCCGAGCCGACCTATGTGGTCGATGGCGTGGTGCACTATTGCGTGGCCAACATGCCGGGCGGCGTGGCGCGCACCAGCACCTACGCGCTCAACAACGTGACCCTGCCCCATGCCCTGGCCATTGCCAACCTGGGCTGGAAGGCCGCGCTGGCGCGCAACGTCCACCTCGCCAATGGCCTCAACGTGGCGTTTGGCAAGGTGACCTATGAAGCGGTGGCCAACGACCTGGGCTATGCCTATACCCCGGCGGCCGACCTGATCGGCTGACGCCAAGCCCACCTGGAGATGCGATGATCCACACCGACCATGCCGCGCTACGGGCCGCCCATGCCGGGGGCACCGGGCTGTGCACGGTGGTAGGGATCGATGGCAGCTTTTCGCGCCGGGTGGGCGCGCAGATGGCGACGCAAGGTATTGGGCAAGGAGCCGGCGCGGATGCATCCGTGGCCGGCTCTTTGGCTGATGTCTGCCTGGAACGGCAACTGGCCGGAGACCTGGCGCAGATGGCGCCGGGCGCCACGCCGGCATTGCAACGCTATGGCCGGGGTTCGCCGATCATCGATTTCCGCCTGCCCTGTGGCGGCGGGCTGGATATTCTGCTCGATCCCGCGCCCGATCGCGCCGCGCTGGCGCAGGCGGTGCAGGCGCTCGATGCACGCCACCCGGCCAGCCTGCCGCTGCCCGTGCCGGCCGAGGCGCCGCCGCACCTGCTGCGCGCGCGGCCCTATATTCCCGCGCTATCGCTGGTCTTGCTGGGCGAGGGCGCGGAACTGAGCGCGACGGCGGCGCTCGCCCGCACCATGGGTATCGCGACGCAGGTCTTTGCCAAGGAAGACACCGGCGCGCTGCGCCTGGGCGGGGTGCCGCAGGGCGCGCAGGCCGATGCCTGGACCGCGATCCTGCTGCTGTTCCACGATCACGAATGGGAACGCACGATCCTGCGCTGGGCGCTCGATAGCCCGGCGTTCTACATCGGCGCGCAGGGCGGCATGCGCGCGCGCATGGCGCGGCTGGATGACCTGGCCCGCGACGGGGTGAATGAAACCCAGCTGGCGCGGGTGACCAGCCCGATCGGCCTGATCCCCCGCACGCGCGAGCCCGGCGTGCTGGCGCTGTCGGCGCTGGCGGAAATCCTGGGCGCTTACGAGGCGCTGCATCCGCTGGCGTAGTGCGCCGGCCCCCACCGCCCGCCGGCGGCCCCCCCCCCCCCCCCGGGGGGGGGGGGAGGGGCCCGTTTTAAAACCACCTCCCCCGGTGGGGGAGGATCTGGCCCCTTTATCCTCCCCCAGCGGGGGAGGTGGCAGCCCGCAGGGCTGACGGAGGGGGAAGCAGGGCTTGCGCGCGTGCCAGGTCTTCGGGCGTATCAATGTCCAGCGCCTGCGCGGCGGTCAGCGCCAGCGCGGGCGCATCGCGCAGCAAGGCGCCAGCGCCGCGATCGCCGGTCAGTGCCAGCAATGCGGGAAAGTGCCGCGCGCCGAGCAGGGCGGGCGGCAGCGGCTGGCCGTTGCAGATGCTGGTAAGGCGATCGCCATCGAAGGCCGCCAGCATCGCGGCAAAGTGCGCCGCCGGCACCAGTGGCATGTCGGCCAGCGCGATCAGCACCGCATCCGCCTCCGCCTCTTGCGCGGCGGCAACGCCCAAGGCGAGCGAGCGGGATTGCGGGGCATTCGGCGGATCGAGCGTCACGCGGGTAAAGCCGGGCAGGGCCGGCACAGCGGGCGCGGCGATGAGGATGCGGTGCGCCAGGGGCAGGGCGGCCGTGGCGGCGGCGACGTGTGCGATCACCGGCTTGCCGGCCAGCAGGGCCGAAAGCTTGCCACCGCCAAAGCGGCTGGCACGGCCGGCGGCGAGCACGATCAGGGCGATGTTGGGCGTCACCGCGCGCGCCGGATGCGGCTTTCGCTGATCAGCGGGGCCGGGCGGTTGATGAAGGTCTTGAGCGCGAAGCTGCTTTGCACATGGGCGACGCCCTCGATCTGCGTCAGCCGTTCGAGCAGTTCGCGGTAGTGATCGAGATCGCGCACCACGCAGCGCAGCAGGAAGTCTGATCCGCCTGACATCAGGAACCCGCTCATGATTTCGGGCAGTTCGCCCACTTGTGCCTCGAACCGGTCGAGCGCCTCGCGCTGCTGGCGTTCGAGCGTGACCGAGACGAACACGCTCATCTTGCCAGCGAGGGCGCGTTCGTCGAGCCGGGCGAAGTAGCCGGTGATCAGCCCGGCGGCTTCCAGTTGGCGCACGCGGCGGATCGTGGGGGTGAGCGAAAGGCCGATTTCCTCGGCCAGGTCGCGCCAGCTCATCCGGCCATCGCGGGTGAGGCACTGCAGGATGCGGATATCCCAGGAGTCGAGTTCGGGCGCGGCGGTTGTTTCCGACATGAAAGCGTGAATGCACCACGTTATGGCAAAAGGGTAGTGCAAAGTGCCCTTGCGTGGTTTTACCCGCCCCGCAATTGGCAACCCTTTCCAACCCTTTCGCGTTATGCTGCCAGGGAAACCGAAAGGCCTGGGAAAGGATAGCCGTGGCAGAATTCGCCAACCAGCAGCCCCTGGCGCTGCATGTGCCCGAGCCCAAGGCGCGGCCCGGTGCCGAGCCGGACTGGAGCGGCCTCAACCTGCCGCCGGTGGGGGCGCAGCCCCGCCCGGACGAGGCCTGTGCCGCCGCCGATACCTGGCCCTTATGCACCGACCTGATCCGCGTGCTGGACGAAAACGGGCAGGCCCTGGGGCCGTGGAACCCGCGGCTTGATCCCGAAACCCTGCGGGCGATGCTGCGCAACATGGCGCTGACCCGCGCGTTCGACGAGCGCATGTTTCGCGGCCAGCGCCAGGGCAAGACCAGCTTCTACATGAAGTGCACCGGGGAAGAGGCCACCTCGGTGGCGCCGGCCATGGCGCTGGCGGCCGATGACATGGTGTTTCCCAGCTATCGCCAGCAGGGCATCCTGATCACGCGCGGCTATCCGCTGATCGAGATGATCAACCAGATCTATTCCAACAAGGCCGACAAGCTGAAAGGCCGCCAGCTACCGATCATGTATTCGGCGCGCGACTATGGCTTCTTCACCATTTCGGGCAACCTGGCCACGCAGCTGCCGCAGGCGGTGGGCTGGGCCATGGCCAGCGCCATTTCGGCCGATACCCGCATTGCCGCCGCCTGGGTGGGCGAGGGATCGACCGCGGAGGGCGATTTCCATTCGGCGATGACCTTTGCCACCGTCTACAACGCGCCGGTGGTGCTCAACGTGGTGAACAACCAGTGGGCCATTTCCAGCTTTTCGGGCTTTGCCGGGGGCGAGCGCCAGACCTTTGCCGCGCGCGCGATCGGCTATGGCGTGGCCGGGCTGCGCGTCGATGGCAACGATCCGCTGGCGGTCTATGCCGCCACGCGCTGGGCGGCCAACCGGGCGCGCTCCAACGCCGGGCCCACGCTGATCGAGCATTTCACCTATCGCGCCGAGGGCCATTCGACCTCTGACGATCCCTCGCAATACCGCAGCGCGCAGGAACGCAGCACCTGGCCGCTGGGCGATCCGATCGTGCGGCTGAAGAACCACCTCATCGCGCTGGGCGAATGGGACGAGACGCGCCAGGCAGCGATGGACCAGGAACTGGCCGAGGCGGTGAAGGCCGCCACCCGCGCGGCCGAGGCCAATGGCGTGCTGGGCCACGGGCTGCACCATCCGTTCCACACGATGTTCGAAGACGTGTTCGAGACGCTGCCCTGGCACCTGCAGGAGCAGAGCGAGCAGGCGATGCGCGAGCGGCGGATCAAGTGGCCCGACTGGCGGCCCGAAGACGGAGACGATATGCCATGACGGACCAGGGTACGAGCCGTCGCATGACGATGATCGAGGCGATCAACGATGCCCTCGACGTGATGATGGAACGCGATCCCCATGTGGTGATCATGGGCGAGGACGTGGGCTATTTCGGCGGGGTGTTCCGCGCCACGGCCGGCCTGCAGAAGAAGTATGGCAAGACCCGCGTGTTCGATACCCCGATCAGCGAATGCGGGATCATCGGCGTGGCTGTGGGCATGGGCGCCTATGGCCTGCGCCCGGTGCCGGAAATCCAGTTTGCCGACTATATCTATCCTGGCCTCGATCAGCTGGTGTCGGAAGCGGCGCGGCTGCGCTATCGCTCGGCCGGGGAATTCGTCGCCCCGCTGACCGTGCGCTCGCCCTTTGGCGGCGGCATCTTTGGCGGGCAGACCCACAGCCAGAGCCCGGAAGCGCTGTTCACCCATGTCGCGGGCTTGAAAACGGTCATCCCCTCCAACCCGCACGATGCCAAGGGGCTGCTGATTGCCGCGATCGAAGACAACGATCCGGTGATCTTCTTCGAGCCCAAGCGGATCTACAACGGCCCGTTCACCGGCGCCTATGACAAGCCGGTGGAGCCGTGGAGCAAGCATCCTGACAGCGCCGTGCCCGAAGGCCATTACACCGTGCCGCTGGGCAAGGCGCGCGTGGTGCGCGAAGGCGAGGCGGTGACTGTGCTGGCCTATGGCACGATGGTGCACGTGGCCCATGCGGTGTGCATCGACAAGGGCGTGGACGCCGAAGTGATCGACCTGCGCACGCTGGTGCCGCTCGATATCGACACGATCCGCGCGTCGGTGCGCAAGACCGGGCGCTGCATGATCGTGCACGAGGCGACCCGCACCGGCGGGTTTGGGGCCGAGCTTTCCGCCCTGGTGCAGGAGCATTGCTTCTATGAGCTGGAAGCGCCGATCGAGCGCGTGACCGGCTTTGACACGCCCTATCCGCACAGCCTGGAATGGGCCTATTTCCCGGGGGCCGTGCGCATCGGCGAAGCCCTCGACCGTATCTGCAAGGATTGATCCCATGGCGCTTTACACCTTCCGCCTGCCCGACATCGGCGAAGGCATTGCCGAGGCCGAGATCGTTGCCTGGCACGTGCAACCCGGCGACACAGTGGGCGAGGACAGCCCGCTGGCCGACATGATGACCGACAAGGCCACCGTGGAAATGGAAAGCCCGGTGGCGGGCCGGGTGGTTTCGATCGCTGGCGAAGTGGGCGATCGCATCCCGATCGGCTCGATGCTGGTGGAGATCGAGGTGGCCGGTGAGGTTGGCGAAGCGCAAGAGGCTTCGACAGGCTCAGCCCAAGCGGAACCTGCGCGCGACGAACCCGCACCCGTTCGCCCTGATCCTGTCGAAGGGCGCTTGCCCGACATGGACGTTGCGCCGGGGGCTTCCACAAGCTCAGCCCGAACGGAGGTGGTGCCAGAACAGCCTGCTGCCGTTCGCGCAGACCCTGCCGCTGGGCACCAAAGCGCCCGCGTGCTTGCCAGCCCGGCGGTGCGCCAGCGCGCCCGGGAACTGGGGATCGACCTGGCCCAGGTGCGCCCGTCGCAGGATGGGCGTCTGCGCCATGGCGACCTGGACCAGTTCCTGGCCTATAACCGCAGCTATGCCCCAGGCGGTGCGGCGCGCGCGGATGAGCAGGTCAAGGTGATCGGCCTGCGCCGCCGCATTGCCGAGAACATGGCCGCGTCCAAGCGCGCGATCCCGCATTTTTCCTATGTCGAGGAATGCGATGTCACCGCGCTGGAGGAACTGCGCGCGCAGCTCAACGCCGGCGGTCTCGATCGTCCGCGCCTGACCATGCTGCCGCTGCTGATCGTGGCGATCTGCCGCACGCTGCCGCAGTTCCCCATGCTCAACGCCCGCTATGACGATGAAGCCGGCGTGGTGACGCGCCACGGCGCGGTGCACCTGGGCATGGCGACGCAGACCCCGGCGGGCCTGATGGTGCCGGTGATCCGCAATGCGCAGGCGATGAACCCTTGGGCCCTGGCGCGCGAAATCACCCGCCTCGCCGATGCCGCGCGCAACGGCACGGCCAAGCCGGATGAACTGTCCGGCTCCACCTTCACCATTACCTCGCTCGGGCCGCTGGGCGGCGTGGCGACGACGCCGGTGATCAACCGGCCGGAAGTGGCGATCATTGGCCCCAACCGCATTGTCGAGCGGCCGATGTTCGTGCCCGATGGCCTGGGCGGCGAACGCATTGCCAAGCGCAAGCTGATGAACATCTCGATCAGCTGCGACCACCGCGTGGTCGACGGCTGGGATGCAGCGAGCTTTGTCCAGGCGGTGAAGAAACTGATCGAGACGCCGGCGCTGATTTTGGCGTAATTCCGGCTTTACCGGAATTACGGTTGCGGCTCCGGCGCCCCCCCGCCCCCCACCTGCCCCGCGGGGGGGGGGGGGGGGGGGGGCGGGCGGCGGGCGCCCCCCCCCAAACGCCGAAACATCAGTTTCGGCGCAAACGTCAGAAATCCGACGCGCGCGAGGCGGCGCGCGCCTTGGCAAACGAGTCGCGGCGGAACGCCTCGAACGCCACGCGCTGGTCGTGCCCGGCATCCTTTGGATAATCGCGGTATTCGGCGATGATCTCGTCAAAGATTTCGCGCATCTCTTCCTTGTGATCGGGGTGGGAGAAGATGTGCAGGCGGTTTTCGCGCATGGCGTCGAGCGTGCGCTGCGCGATCACGTCGGGCTCCATGCCAAATTCGTGGACACCCGCGAGGCGCTCCACGGCTTCGTGGTTCACCGGCTTGGCGCCACCCTTCAGGCTGTCGGGGCGGATCGCGTCGCTGGCATAGATGTAGCTTTTGACCAGGCCCGGGCACAGCACTGAAACCCCGATGCCGTATTGCAGCAGCGAGTAGTGCAGCGATTCCGACAGGCCGCGCACGGCGAACTTGGTGGTGTTGTAGATCCCTGGCGTCCCGGCGGCGAGGAAGGCCGCCATCGAGGCGGTATTGGTCACGTGCCCGCCCTTTTGCGTGCCGGCCTTCACCCGCTCCACCATGCGCGGCACGAAGGTCATCACCCCGTTGATCACGCCGTGGAGATTGACGCCGAGCAGCCAGTCCCAATCGTCGAAGCTTGATTCCTCGATCGGCTGGAAAAGGTTGACCCCGGCGTTGTTGAACAACAGCGAGACCGGGCCGAACTCAGCCTCCACCCGGTCGGCCGCCTCGCGGAAGGCCTCGCGGCTGGAGACGTCGAGTTGGACGCCCATGACTTCGCGGTTGTCGAGGCTGGCGAGGGCCTTGTCGATCGAATCCTGACGAATATCGGCAATCGCCACTTTGCAGCCTTCGTTCAACAGCTGGCGAACCAGGCCGATGCCAACGCCATTGGCGCCACCGGTGACGAAGGCCGTGCGGCCGGCAAAATCCTTCATGGCTCTATCTCCCTTGGTCTTTCAGGCCCTTGGCGTTCAGGCGGTGGCTGGAGCGGTGCGCTGGGCCTTGAGTGCGTTCTGCCGCTCGATCTCGGCGGTGATGGCCGGGTTGCGGAACAGCATGGCAAACGTCTGCTTGTATTCCGGGTTTTCCGGCAGGTGGGTCTGCACCGCGGCGGTTGTCGCCTCGCCGCGTTCCTTCACGCCCACCAGGAATTCGGAGTGGGTGAGGATGTAGAGTTCATCGTTGAGAATGCCCTCGAGCACGCGCTGCCCGACCTGCTCCTTGGTCTGGTAGAGGTGCGAGAAATTGCCGCCGGCCTGACGGCGCTTGTCGGCTTCGGCATAGCCGGTTTCCGCCAGCTCTGCCGGGCGGGTCTTGCCGGCTTCGGCAATGTTGGATTGCACCGCACCCGGGCAGAACGCGGAACAGATCACCCCGCGCGATTCCAGTTCGGGGCGCATGCATTCCATCATCGAGGTGACGGCCGCCTTGCCCGAGGAATAGATCGTGGTCGCCGCCGCCGGCACCAGGGCTGACATCGAGGCGGTGTTGACGATGTGGCCGCCTTCGCCGTGGGACAGGATGCGCGGCAGCACGGTGACGATGCCGTTGATCGTGCCGCCCAGGTTCACCCCCATGACCCAGTCCCAATCGGCGAACGTGGCAAGGTCGGTCGGGCCGACCACGGCGACGCCGGCATTGTTGACGAGGATGTGGATCTTGCCAAAGCGCGCCTCGATCGCATCGGCCACCGCGGCATAGTTGGCGCGGTCGGTCACATCGAGCTTGAGCGCCAGGACTCGGTCGGTCGCGCCGCCGGCCACGTCGGCCAGTTCGGCGCTACCCTGCGCCAGGTGATCGTCGCGGATATCGGCAATCGCCACGTTCATCCCCGCGCCCAGCAGCGCCTTGGCGATTCCCAAGCCGATTCCGCTGGCCCCTCCGGTCACGAGTGCTGTTTTGCCCGGCAGATTCTGCATGGTTCCTCTCCGTTTTTGCAAGATAACGTTTGTTATGGTGAAGCGCGCTGGTGGCAGCCCGTCATTTGTTTTTGTGCCTACCCTATTCACTACCTGAGAATTGTATGCAAGACTAACAATGATCCGGATGAAAATGGCCCGATTCCAAGAAAGGCCGGCCGGGAGAGGAGAGACGCGATGGCAGGTGCAATGGCGCCGACGATCCCCGATGACGGGGTGGCCGCCCTTCAGGCAGAGGCAGCGTTCGACAGCGAATCGGCCATGCCGACAACCCAGCCCTGGCCGGCGGCTGGCGCGGCGTGGTTTGCGCTGTTTGCCATCGTGCTGGCCACGTTCCTCAACTTCTTTGACCAGACCGTGTTTGGCATGCTGGCCCAGCGCATCAAGCAGGATTTCGCACTGAGCGACGAGGCGCTCGGGTTTCTCGGCGGCCCGGCCAGCGTGATCTTCTTCGTGGTGGTGGGCATCCCGCTGGCGCGGCTGGCCGATATCTATCCGCGCCGCCTGGTGCTGGCCGGTGGCATGCTGGCGACGGCCACGATCATGGCGCTGGGCGGCATGGCGCAAAGCTTTGGCCAGTTCGTGGGCAGCCGCATGTTCCTGGGGGCGGGCGGCTCTGCCCATGCGCCGGCGTCCTATTCGCTGCTCGCCGATTTCTTTCCGCCCAAGACGATCACGCGCGCCTTTGCCGTGCTGCAACTGGGCTTCATCGGCGGCACCACGGTGGGCGTGGCGCTGGGCGGCAAGTTGATCATGTGGCTGGCGGGCCGGCCCGATCCGGTGCTGCTGGGCCTGCGCATCCATTCCTGGCAGCTGATCCTGCTGGGCGAGGCGGTGGCGGGCGTGCTGGCGGCCCTGCTGCTGCTGGCGATCCGCGAGCCGGCGCGGCGCGGCCATCAGCCGGCACCGCGCCATGGCGGCGCGGGCAGTGAGGCCAGCTTTGCCCGGCGCGTTGTGGCGTTCACCGGGCTGGATGCGGTGCGCGCCATCCATGCGCGCGGCCGCGTCTATTATCCGCTGTTCCTGGGCCTGGCCCTGGCCGCGATCGAAACCTTTGGCCTGGCGTTCTGGCGGGTGCCGTTCATGATCCGCACCTATGGCTGGAACGAGGGGCGCATCGGCATGGTCATGGCGCCGATGCTGCTGGTCAGCTCGCTCCTGGGCATCTTCCTGGGCGGTGCGTTCGTGGAATGGATGGCCAAGCGGCACAAGGACGCCAACGTGCGCTGTGCCGCGATCCTGTTTGCGCTGGTGACGATCTGCGCGATCACCGCGCCGCTGATGCCGACCGGCGAAACCAGCCTGGCGGTCATGGCGCTGGGCGGCATGTTCGGCCTGGCCGGCGCCGTGCCGCAGAACGCGGCGATCCAGCGCATCGCGCCCAACGAGATGCGCGGCCAGGTCACGGCGATCTATCTGTTCATGTTCACCTTCTTCGGGGCGATGGGCAGCTTTGTGGTGGGCGTGGTGGCGCAGCGCATCGTGGGCGTGGAAGCGCAACTGTGGAAAGCGCTGGTGATCACTGCCGCCGCGCTGCTGCCGATCGCCACGGTGTCGATGATCCTGGCGATCCGGCCCTATCGGGAAGAAGTGGCGCGGCTGGAAGCGCAAGGGCGTTGACAGCCGGCCGCGAGTCTGAAATTTGTTAGTGACACATACAAAATGGAGAGAGCGATGACGGGCGAAGCGGCAGGCGATCGTATTGCGCTGCTTGAACAAAAGCTGGCCCAGGTGGAAGCCCGCCTGACCGTGCGCGAGGACGAGCTGGACGTGCGCAAGCTCCAGCATCTCTATGGCTATCTGATCGACAAGTGCCTCTACAACGAGACGGTCGACCTGTTTACCGACGATGGCGAAGTGCGCTTTTTCGGCGGCGTGTGGAAAGGCAAGGAAGGCATTCGCCGCCTCTATGTCGAGCGGTTCCAGAAGCGCTTCACCTATGGCAACAACGGCCCGATCGATGGCTTCTTGCTCGATCATCCGCAATTGCAGGACATCATCGATATCCAGCCCGATGGCGTCACGGCGCTGGGGCGTGCGCGCTCGATGATGCAGGCCGGGCGGCACAAGGATTTCGAGGGCGACGCCCCGCACCTCAAAGCCCGGCAATGGTGGGAAGGCGGCATTTACGAAAACACCTACAAGAAGGTGGACGGCAAATGGCGCATGCACATCCTGAACTACATGCCGATCTGGCACGGTGATTTCGAAAAGGGCTGGGCGCACACGCCGCCCGAATACGTGCCGTTCCCCAAGGTGACCTATCCCACCGATCCCAGCGGGCCCGATGAACTGCTCGAAGGCCACTGGCTGTGGCCCACGCACAAGATCACCCCGTTCCACATGAACCACCCGATCACCGGCAAGCCGATCGAGGCGCAGCGCCTGCAGCGCGACCTTGATCACGACGCCGCGATCGCCGCGAAGTAAGCCCAAGCCCATGACCACGACGACCTATCCCTCGCTTTGCATGATCATCAACGGCCAGCGCGTGAGCGGGGGAGGGCGGCGCACCCACGCCGTGGTCAATCCGGCCACGGGCGCGGTGCTGGGCGAACTGCCGCTGGCCGATGCCGCAGACCTTGACGCCGCCCTCGATGTGGCGGCGCAAGGCTTTGCCCTGTGGCGCAAGTCCACCCCGCAGCAGCGTGCCGCCGTGCTCAATGGCGCGGCGCGACTGATGCTGGAACGCCAGGAAGACCTGGCGCGGATCGCCACGCTGGAGCAGGGCAAGACCCTGCCCGAGGCGCGGATCGAGGTTCTGATGAACGTCGGGCTGTTCCAGTTCTATGCCGGCGAGGTGCAGCGCATCTATGGCCGCGCACTGGTGCGGCCCACCGGCATGCGCTCGACCGTCACGCACGAGCCGGTTGGCCCGGTGGCGGCCTTTGCGCCGTGGAATTTCCCGCTTGGCAATCCCGGGCGCAAGCTGGGTGCGCCGATCGCCGCGGGCTGTTCGGTGATCCTCAAGGCAGCGGAAGAAACCCCGGCGAGTGCGCTGGGCGTGCTGCAATGCCTGCTCGATGCCGGGTTGCCGCCGCAGGTGGCGCAGGCGGTGTTCGGCGGGCCCGACGAGGTGAGCCGGCATCGGCTGGGCAGCCCGGTTATCCGCAAGCGGTCGTGCACCGGATCGACCCAGGGGGGCCAGCATCTGGCCAAGCTGGCGGCCGACGACATGAAGCGCACGACGATGGAACTGGGCGGCCATGGCCCGGTGCTGGTCTTTGCCGATGCCGACCTTGATCGCGCGATCGAAACGGCGGTGGCGCACAAGTATCGCAACGCCGGGCAGGTCTGTGTCAGCCCGACGCGGTTCATCGTGGAAGAGCCGGTGTTCGAGGCTTTCCGCGATGGCTTTGCCGCCCGCGCGGCACAGATGCGCGTGGGCAACGGACTGGAGGATGGCGTACAGATGGGCCCGATGGCCAATCCGCGCCGGCCCGAGGCAATGGAGCGCCTGATCGGTGATGCCGTGGCGCGCGGCGCACGCCTGCACACCGGCGGTGAGCGGGTGGGGAATGCCGGGTTCTTCTTTGCGCCCAGCGTGTTGTCCGACATTCCCCTGGATGCCGCGATCATGAACGAGGAACCGTTCGGGCCGGTGGCGCTGATCAACCGCTATGCCGATGCCGATGCGATGATCGCCGAGGCCAATCGCCTGCCCTATGGCCTGGCGGCCTATGCCTGGTGCCAGGGCCATGCCACCCGCGCCCGCGTGGCGGCGGAAGTGGAAGCCGGCATGCTGGGCATCAATACCACGATGATCGGCGGCGCCGATGCACCGTTTGGCGGGGTGAAATGGTCGGGCCATGGCCACGAAGACGGCCCCGAAGGCCTGATGGCGTGCCTGGTGACCAAGACCGTGCACGAAGCCTGATGCGCAACGTCATGGGCGGGCAACATTCGGGAAAGGCAAGAGGCATAGCGGGGCAGGCTTGTCTGCTGCCTGCCGGAGTGCCCGATGCGCCGAATGCTTTTCCCTGCCCTGGTCCTTGCCGCCACCCCCGCTCTGGCGGCGGAGGACGATGCGCAGGTGTGGCTGGCGCAGCAATCGTTCCTGAACCTCAACCAGGATCTGGTGCTGTTTACCGACGTGCAGCTGCGCCTGACCGACGATGCGCAGCGCGCCGGGCAAGCGATCGTGCGCGGGGCGCTGGGGGTCAAGCTCGACCGGTCGACCACGGTGTGGGGCGGCTATGGCTATATCCGCAGCGATCCGCTGGGTGGGCGGGTGAGCCACGAGCACCGCGTGTTCGAGCAGGTCACCTGGCGCGCCTTCGGCGACGGGGCGGGCAATGGCACCACGCGCCCGACGCTGACCGGGCGCACCCGGCTGGAACAACGCCTGGTCGACGGGCAGAGCGGAACGGGCTGGCGCCTGCGCCAGCTGGTGCGGCTCGACGTGCCGCTGGGCAAGCCGGGCAGCCCGCAGGCGGTGGTCTGGGCCGAACCGTTCGTGGGCCTCAACCGCACCGGCTGGGGCCAGAAATCGGGTTTCGACCAGCTGCGCGGCTTTGCCGGCCTGGCCGTCCCGCTGGCCAGGGGGATCAGCGTGGAGGCGGGCTATTCCGGCCAATACGTGTCGCGCCCGGCGCGCGAGGATCGGATGAATCACATTGCCAGCCTGTCGCTCATGATCCGCAGGTGATCGCGCGCGGGCCGGCCCATGACCAGGAGAGGCCCGTATGACCCAGGATCTGAAAACCGGCGGCGCGCAAGGATACTTGCGCATCGCCACCGAAGAAGCCTTTGCCACCCAGGAACAGGTCGATGCCTATCTGCGCATGATCCGCGATGGCGAGGCGGATAAGGGCATGGTCTCGCTTTGGGGGTTTTACGCGCAATCGCCGTCGGAGCGCGCGGTGCAGATCATGGAGCGTCTGCTCGACCTGGGCGAGCGGCGCATTGTCGACATGAATGCCACCGGCATCGACAAGGCGATCCTGGCGCTGACCTCCCCCGGCGTGCAGCCCTTGACCAATCTGAACGAGGCCAAGGCCATTGCCACGCGGGCCAA
Source organism: uncultured Novosphingobium sp. (assembly GCA_964468165.1). Classification (GTDB taxonomy): domain Bacteria; phylum Pseudomonadota; class Alphaproteobacteria; order Sphingomonadales; family Sphingomonadaceae; genus Novosphingobium. The sequence continues at coordinate 45,235 of CAYXUN010000012.1, forward strand.
CGATCGGCTGGCGCAGGCCTGCGAGACCTATCCCGACCGCTTCATCGGCATGGGCACGGTCGCGCCGCAGGACCCGGAATGGTCTGCCCGCGAAATCCATCGCGGCGCCAAGGAACTGGGTTTCAAGGGCATCCAGATCAACAGCCACACGCAAGGGCGCTATCTCGACGAGGCGTTCTTCGACCCGATCTTCCGCGCGTTGGTCGAGGTGGACCAGCCGCTCTACATCCACCCGCAGACGCCACCCGATGCGATGATCGGGCCGATGCTGGAAGCGGGGCTGGATGGGGCCATCTTCGGCTTTGGCGTGGAGACCGGCATGCACCTGCTGCGGCTGATCACCATCGGCATCTTCGACAAGTATCCCAGCCTGCAGATCATGGTCGGCCACATGGGCGAGGCGCTGCCCTATTGGCTCTATCGCCTTGATTTCATGCACCAGGCTGGCGTGCGCTCGCAGCGCTATGCCCGGATGAAGCCGCTCAAGAAGACCATTGCCGAATACCTGCGCTCCAACGTGCTGGTGACCAATTCCGGCATGGCGTGGGAGCCGGCGATCAAGTTCTGCCAGGAGGTGATGGGCGAGGACCGCGTGATGTATGCGATGGACTATCCCTATCAGTACGTGGCCGATGAAGTGCGCGCGATGGACGCGATGGACATGACGCCCGAAACGAAGAAGAAGTTCTTCCAGACCAACGCGGAACGCTGGTTCAAGCTGTAATCGTGTCGATCACGCAGGCCGAAGGAGAATGAGCATGTACGCTGTTGCGGGTGCATCGGGCCAACTGGGGCGTCTGGTGCTGGCTGAACTGGTGGCCAAGGTGGGTGCGGCCAATGGCGTGGCGCTGGCGCGCGATCCGGCCAAGCTGGACGGCAGCGGCGGGGCCGTGCGCGTGGCCGATTACGACAAGCCCGAAACGCTGGCGCCGGCGCTGGCCGGGGTGGAGCGGCTGCTGCTGATCTCGGGCAATGCCGTGGGTGCGCGGGTGGCGCAGCACGCCGCCGTGATCGACGCGGCCAAGGCGGCCGGGGTGGGGCTGATCGCCTATACCTCGATCCTCCACGCCGATAGCTCGACCATCGGCCTGGCGCAGGAGCATCGCGAAACCGAAGCGCTGCTGCGCGCCAGCGGCGTGCCCTTCGTGCTGCTGCGCAATGGCTGGTACAACGAAAACTACACCGGTGCCCTGGCGCCGGCGATTGCCCACGGCGCCATTCTGGGCGCGGCCGGGCAGGGCCGCATCGCCAGCGCCACCCGTGCCGATTATGCCGCGGGCGCAGCCCAGGCGCTGATCGGCGCCAAGGGCGGCGAAGTCTATGAACTGGCTGGCGATACCGCCTTTACCATGGCGGAATTCGCGGCCGAAGTGGCGCGGCAGGCAGGCAAGCCGGTGGCCTATGTCGACATGCCCAAGGCCGAGTATGCCGCTGCCCTCGAAGGCGTGGGGCTGCCCGGCTTCCTGGCGCAGATGCTGGCCAATTCCAGCTTTGAATCGAGCAAGGACCAGCTGTTCGACGACAGCCGCACCCTGAGCGCGCTGATTGGCCGGCCCACCACGCCTATCGCCCAGACCATCGCTGCGGCACTGGCCTGAGCATGATGCAGGGCGACAGCGTGGCTGATGAACGGGCTGCCAGCCCATCGCGCGTGATCGCGCGCGGGGGCTGGTATGCCCTGGTGCTGGTGGCGCTGACCAATGCGATGAGCCTGCTCGATCGCCAGATCCTGGCGATCCTGGCCCCGGCGATCAAGCACGACCTGGGCGTGGGCGATGCCGAGATGGGGCTGCTCTATGGCACTGTCTTTGCGCTGTTCTATGCATTGTTCTCGCTGCCGGTAGGGCGCCTGGCCGATGGCTGGACGCGCACCCGGCTGCTCGGCATCAGCCTGGTGCTGTGGTCGGCGGCGACCGGGTTGGGCGGCCTCGCCACCAGCTTTGGCCTGCTGGCGCTCTCGCGACTGGGCGTGGGCATTGGCGAGGCGGCAACCCAGCCGGCGGGCACGTCGCTGATCTATGATTTCTGGCCCAAGCACCGGCGCGGCTTTGTCATGGCGGTGATGGCCTCGGCCATTGCACTGGGGCTGGGCGGCTCGTTGATCCTGGGTGGCGTTGCCGCGCAAGCCTGGACCGAGCATTGGGCCGGGGGCAGCGCGCCGTTCGGCCTCAAGGGCTGGCAGTTCGCGTTTCTAGTGGCGGCGGCGCCCGGTTTCATGCTTGCCGCATTCGTCGGCACGATGAAGGAGCCGGCACGCGGGGCGATGGATGGCATGCCCGCACCAGCCGATCCGCACCCGTTTCGCGCCAGCATCGCCCTGTTGGGCGGGGTGACGCCGGGGTTGCACTGGATTGCCATGGCGCTGCGCCGGGCCAAGGCTGCGGCCTTTGCCACCAACCTGGCGGCGCTGGCCGGGATCGCGGCGGTCATGGCCGTGCTGGCGGTGGTATGCCGGGGCCTGTCCGCCCGGCCGCCGCTGCCGCTGGGGCCGGTCACGGTCGACGCGCACAGCCTGCAATGGGGCGTGATCGGCTTTGGTCTGTTCGTGCTGGTCAACCTGATGCAGCGCATGCGCGCCGATGATGCCCAGGCATTTCGCGTGATTGCCGGATCACCCACGTTGATCATGGCGATTGCGGTGGGCACGCTGCAATCGGCGATCAACTATGGGATGATGGCGTTCAACCCCAGCTTCCTCATCAAGACCTATCACCTGTCGATGAAGGACACTGCGCTGCAGTTCGGGCTGCTGTCGGCGGCGATGGGCATCATCGGCCCGCTGATCTGGGGGCCGCTCGCCGATCTGCTGCACCGCCGCCTGCCGTCTTCGGGCCGGGCGCTGGTGGCGCTGTTTGCCATGGGGGTTTCGCCGCTGCTGTCGTTCTGGACGTACCTTTCACCCGATCCGACCACGTTCTATTGGCACTTTGCGATCTACAGCCTAGTGCTGACCGGGTGGATGCCGCCGCTCTACGCGATCATGTACGATCAGGTGCTGCCGCGCATGCGGGGCATCACCGCCAGCCTCTATCTGCTGACGATGACCATCGTGGGCATGGGCATTGGCCCCTATGCCGTGGGGCTGATTTCCGATGCCACCGGCAACCTGACCCACGCGATGCTGACGATGAATGCCGTGGCCATTCCCATCGTGATCCTGATGCTGCTGATCGCGCGGCGCAGCGCGCGGGACGAGGCGGGGTTGCGCGCGCGGGCGTGATGGGGGCGTTGTGACAGGCTTCGCACCACCCCCCAACCCCCTCCTCTGAAGAGGAGGAGGAGTTAAAGCATTGACGGAAAAGCCCCCACCTCTTCAAAGGAGGGGGTTGGGGGTGGTGGAAACCACAAGCAGCCTTACAGTACGCGCCAAACCCACAGCTTGATGCCCAGGGGATAGCGCGCGCCGCTGCACACGAAGATCGAGCGGTTCATCCATTCATACTTGCCCACCGGCGCGATGAATTCGGGCACGGTGCGGAAATAGTATTCGGCCGGATCGACCGGCTCGCCCGTCGCCAGCCGGGCCATGACATCGGGCGGGCCGTGGCGCAGGCCCTTGTTGCGGATCTGGATCAGCACGCCATCATCGGTTTCGATCGCATAGAGTGCATCGGCCACGGTTACCCCGTCGGCGCGGGTGAGCTGCCAATCGGCCGAATTGCCCACCAGTTGCCCCTTGATCAGCGGGCCTTCCACCCGCCCGCCGCCGACGATGGGAATGATGCGGCGGGTGCCGTCATAGGTCTGGCCGATCTGGCGCGGCGGCTCCAGGTCGCCGCTCGCCTCATAGACGAATTCCAGTTCGGGCTTGATCATGCATGCTCTCCCATCGGCCAGATCGTTATGCGTCATAGCATGATGCCGTCACGCCGCCAGGCCGATGTCGGCCGCATCGGCCCAGTTGCCATGCAGGCCAAAGCGCAGGCGGATGGGGATGTGCACGGTGGCCAGCGGCCCCTGGGCAATCGCCTGTGCATCGAAGATCAACAGGTCGCTGCGGGCCTCTTCCAGGCGGTTGCACACCTGCACGATCCAGCCGTCGCCTTCCGGGGCGTCCTTGCTGCGCGGGACGAAGCAGGGTTCCTGCAGGCTGCTGACCGGGCCGCACCACCAGTGCTGCTCTTCGCCCGTGGCAAAATTCTTGTGGAACAGGCAGTTCATCAACAGCCCGCCGGCGCTGCCGCCGCGCAGCTCGACCGGGCGCTGCATGTCCATTTCCAGGAACCAGCCGTGGTGCGTGTGTTGCCCGGCAAAGCGATCGTCGATGCGCGGAAATTCGCAGGCGGTGTTCGACAGGCGCTCGATCGCGGTAAAGGCATCGCCGTTGCTGGCCATGTCCACCACCCAGTCGGTGGGATAGCTCATCGCCTCGCGTCCGTTGAACGGGGCGCCGTGCACATCGGGGAAGAACGGGAACATGTTGTTCTTCGCTTCGCAGGTGACGAAGTGGATCTTGCTGCCATCCTGCCAGGCGTTCAGCACGTGGCTGGCAAAGCAGTTGTCGCGCGTGAACCAGCGGATGTCTTCCTGGGTCACGCCATCGCGCCGGGGGATCACGCCCAGGTGCACGGGCTTGGTGGTGTCAAAGCCGAAGTGGGGCAGGCCCGCCTCCAGCCGCTCCCAACTGCCGATCGAGGGCACGATGTGCAGCACGAGATAGTCCTGCGTGATGCCAAAGTCGTGCATCATGCAGTAATAGGGCACCTTGAACCACACCTCGCGCACCAGTTCGCCGGTGGGGCTTACTTCCATGTAGGTCACGTCATCGGTGCACAGGCCGCTGGCGGCATAGCCGATCGCCACCATGTTGCCGGTGGCCGGATCGATCTTGGGATGGGCGGTAAAGGTCTGGCCGGTCATGCGGCCGCCGAACTTTTCAAAGCCGATGGTTTCCATGCTGGCCGGGTCCATCAGCAGGGCCGGGCTGTCTTCCTTCATCGCCCAAAGCTTGCCGGCGTGGATGAAGGCGTTGGTATTGGCGGTGGAGCGGATCTGCCCCTGCACGCTCTCGTCATCGGTCAGCGGATTGCGATAGGCGCCGAACAGGCCCTTGCCGGCGGCCTTTTCCAGCTTCCACTTGTCGGTCTGTGCCCAGCGCTGGCGGAAATCCACCTGGCCATCGTGGATGTGGAAGCGGGTGATCATGCCATCGCCGTTGAAGGCAATATCGTCGCCCAGTCGCGGGGGGAATTGCGGGTCTGGCTGAACGCGGTAAAACGCCCCGTTCAGTTCGCGGGGAATGTCCCCATCGTGGGCCAGGTCGGCAATGTCGGCCTCGACCCGCGACGGGGTGTTGAAGCCGGTAAAGCTGGGCGAGGCGGGAAAGTGAGACACTGGCATCCTCCTGCTGGTTTTGTATGGTTGGCTAACAATTGCGCTTATCTGATGCGCAAGGCAATGGGGAGCAGGCATTGATCAAGGACAAGTTTGCCGATGTGGTGACCCCGCCACCGGGCGAAGAGGCCGATATCGGCGAAATCAATGGCATCCTGGGCTTCCACATCCGCCTGGCCCATGGCGCCTGCCTGCGCCATTTTACCGAGACTTTCACCGAGCTGGACCTGACGCAGAAGCAGGTATCGGTGCTGTGGCTGGTCGACGATCATCCCGGCATCGCCCAGACCGACCTGGCCCAGCGCCTGCGGATGGACCGCGCCACCACCATGGCGATCATCAACCGCCTTCAGGCCAAGCACTATCTGCGGCGCGACCGCTCGGCCGAGGACGGGCGCAAGCAGGCGCTGTTCCTTGAACCCGAAGGCCAGGCCATGCTCTCGCGCGCCAAGTTCGCGATTGCCGAGCACGAGGCCTGGGTGAAGCGCCATTTTTCCGACAAGGAAGTGAAACTGCTGCTGGAATTGCTGGCGCGCATTCACGAGTAGCCAGATCGCTCCGGCATGTTATAAACCATAGCAATAACGCGTCAGCCGGGCGCGGACGGGAGAGAGACGATGTTGCACGATCCGCGCGAGGTGATTCGCCAATCCCCGATGGGAGCGCGGCAATGGATCGCCGTGGCGCTGATGATCGCCCTCAATGCGCTCGACGGGTTCGACGTGCTGTCGAGCGCGTTCGCCGCGCCGGGCATTTCCAAGGAATGGGGCATCGGGCGCGATGCGCTGGGCGTGGTCCTGTCGATGGAACTGATCGGCATGGGCTTCGGCTCGATCCTGCTGGGCGGCGCGGCGGACCGGTTTGGCCGGCGTCCCACCGTGTTGGGCTGCCTGGTGGTGATGGCCGTGGGCATGGGCCTGGCGACCACGGCGGCCAATCCCTATACCCTGGGGGTGTGGCGCCTGCTGACCGGCCTGGGCATCGGCGGCATGCTGGCGGCGATCAACGCGGTCACGGCCGAAATCTGCAGCAACAAGGGCCGCAGCCTGGCAATGTCGTTGATGGTGATCGGCTATCCCATCGGCGCCACAGTCGGCGGCACGATCGCGGCGCTGCTGCTGAAAAGCGGGGACTGGCGCGTGGTATTCGAATTCGGCGCCATCGCCACGCTGGTGTTCATCCCGCTGGTGTTCTTCCTGGTGCCGGAAACCCCGGCCTGGTTCCTTGTCAGCCGGCCGGCCGATGCCCTGGCGCGGGCCAACCGCTCGCTCGCCGCGCTACGCCTGCCGGCAGCGCAGGCACTGCCGCCGGTGGAAACCGGTGCCCCGCGCGCCAGCCTGCTCGATATCCTGCGGCCCGGCCTGGTTGGCACCACGCTGCTGCTGACGCTGGGCTATTCGCTGCATTGCATCACGTTCTACTACATCCTCAAGTGGAGCCCCAAGATCGTCGCCGATTTCGGCTATACCCAGCCGCAGGCAGCCAGCGTGCTGGTATGGGCCAACATCGGCGGGGCTATCGGTGGCGGGATGTTCGGCTTCCTGATGCACCGCTTTGGCATCAAGTGGCCGACGATCGCCATGCTGGTGGCCGGCACCGTGGCGGTGTCGCTGTTCGGGCTGGGGGCGCAGAGCCTGTCGGGCTGGCGCCTGGCGGTGTTTTTCACCGGGTTCACCACCAATGCCGCGATCGTCGGGTTCTATTCCGCCTTTGCCCATGGCTTTCCGGCCAAGGTGCGCGCCACCGGCACCGGCTTTGCCATCGGCGCGGGCCGCATCGGTGCGGCCGGTTCGCCGATCCTGGCGGGCGAGCTGTTTCACACCGCCGGCCTGCCGCTGCTGACCGTGTCGGTCATCATGGCGCTGGGGTCGCTTGGCGCGGCTGCCACGCTGCTGGCGCTGCGGCTGCGCGCGGCGGATTGATGGAAATGAGTGCGCGGGCGCGGCGCCAGGGTGCCGCGCCTGCTGCGTTCAGCGCAGGATGCCCGGCCCCAGCAGGGTGAGGATCTTGACGTCCACCGCCATGCCCTCAGCCCGGCGCGCGGCGATATAGTCGGCCACACCATCAAGCGGCACATGGTGCACGGTGATGCCTTCGCCTTCCACCCCGCCGCCGGCCGAGACACGCGCCAGGCCATGGGCGCGGAACAGAGTGAAGCTTTCCGAGACCATGCCGGGGCTGGACCAGAATTCGCCCAGCGCTTCCATGTGCGTGGCGCGATAGCCGGTTTCTTCTTCCAGCTCGCGCAGGGCGGCCAGGCTGGCGTCCTCGCCGGCGCTGCTGTCATCGTCGCCGATCAGGCCGGCGGGCAATTCGATGCAGGGCCGGCCCAGCGGCACGCGGAACTGTTCAACCAGGATGACCTCGCGCGAGTCGGTGATCGCCAGGATCACGGCGGCGCGGATGTTGCGCGCCCGGCCGACATATTCCCAGCGGCCGCGCGTCTTGGTGGTGATGAAGCGGCCTTCCCAGCGGGTTTCTTCGGGATTGTCGCGAAATTCGTCTTCAAGGCTCATGACAGAATGGCGCTCATAGCAGGATGGGCCCATCGGGCAGTTCGTTGTGATCGTGCGCCCGCGCCGGGGAGGCCTGGCGCAGCACGGCGCCGATCTGCGTCAGGGCCGCCTCCATGCCTTCGGCGAGATGCCCCTCGCGCAAGGGGCCGAGCAGCGCGGCCATCGCCTCGCCCCAGACATCTGGGCTGACGCGGTCGGCAATGGCGCTGTCGGCAATGATCTCGGCCTTGCGCTCGGCCAGCGAGACATAGAGCACCACGCCGGTGCGCCCGGTCGTGCGGCTTTCCGCGCTCAGGCGAAAGGCGGTCAGCGCACGGGCATGGACCCGCGCCCGCTTGATCGGCGCGGGGGTGAGCCGCAGGCGCAAGGCACGCCATTGCAACAGCGCCAGCATGGCGGTGAACTTGAGCAGCGCCACGCTCAGCGCCAGGCCGAAATAGGCCCGCGCGGTCCATTCCGTGGCCCACAGGCCCAGCACGCGATCGACCAGCGCGACATAGAATGCCGGCGCCGTTTCCAGCGCGGCGAGCGCGAGGAACGCGATGAACACCGCCCAGGCCAGCGCAACATCGGCATAGGGATCGGACGCGGGCGTGATCACCGGGACGATCTCGCCCGCGGTCTCGGCCTCGGCCCGGGCCACGGCTGCGGCAATGCGGGCCTGTTCCGCCTCGGTCAGGATCATCTCACCAACTCCCCGAGGCGCCACCGCCGCCAGAACTGCCGCCGCCGCCGCCAAAGCCGCCGCCACCGCCACCCCAGTCAGAGCCGCCGCCCCAGCCGCCGCCGCCGCTGCCACCACCCCAGCCGCCGCTGGGGAAGATGAACACGCCCGGGCCGCCACTGCCATAGCGGCGACCGCCGCCACGCATGGCGCGGATGAACGGCAGGACGAAGAACAGGCCGAAGATCACCAGGAACACCACGGTGCCGGCATCGAAATGCGGTTCGCGGGCCTTGCGTTCGGCTTTCTCGGCTTGGGCGGCCACTTGGCGCGCCTGGTCTTCGGGCAACTTGAGCTGGGCGATCAACTGGTCGGTGGCGGCATTGATGCCGCCGGCATAGTCGCCCGCCTTGAAGCGGGGCACGATTTCGCGCTGGATGATGATCGCCGAAAGCGCATCGGTCAGGATGCCTTCCAGGCCATAGCCCACCTCGACCCGTACCTTGCGCTGGTTGGGCGCGATCAGCAGCAGGGCGCCGTCGTTGCGCTCCTTGTCGCCCAGCTTCCAGGTGCGGAACAGGCGATTGGCATAGTCCTCGATTTCCTGCCCTTGAAGATCGGGCACGGTGGCGACCACCAGCTGGCGCTGGGATTGCTGTTCCAGCGCGGCCAGCTTGGCATCGAGCGCCTGGACCTGCTGCGGGGTGAGCAGGTGGGCATCATCCACCACGCGCCCGGTCAGTTGCGGGAACGTCTGCGCCCAGGCTGGCGTGGCGAAGATCGCCAGCACCAGCAGGGCAAGGGCGGCCAGCCGCTGCAGAGGGCGCGCGGTCACCGGCTTAATTGAAATTGACCTTGGGCGCGGTATCGGCGCCCGGCGTCGTCGCCTGGAACGGCACCATCGGCTTGGCGCCATAGATCACCTTGGCCCCGATCACCGCCGGGAACGTGCGGATCGTGGTGTTGTAGGACTGCACCGCGTCATTGTAGTCGCGGCGGGCCACGGCGATGCGGTTTTCCGTGCCTTCGAGCTGGCTTTGCAGGGCCAGGAAGTTTTCGTTCGACTTGAGGTCGGGATAGGCCTCGACATTGGCCATCAGCCGGCCCAGGCCCTGCGACAACTGGCCCTGGGCATTCTGGTAGGCCGCCACCTTGGCCGGATCGGTAAGATCGGCGGCGGTGATCTGGACCGAGGTGGCCTTCGCGCGGGCCTCGGTCACCTTGACCAGGGTATCCTGTTCCTGCTTGGCATAGCCTTTGACCGTGGCGACCAGGTTGGGCACCAGATCGGCGCGGCGCTGGTACTGGTTCTGCACTTCGGCCCACTTGGCCTTGGCGTTTTCCTCGGCCGTGGGGATCGTGTTGACGCCGCAGCCGGCAAGGCTGCCGGCCGCAACGGCGACCAAGGCAAAGCGGGGCAGGAAGCGGTTGAAAGCGCGGGACATGGATCGATCCTCGTTGCAGATGCGCAAGAGACATAGCGCGGCATGGTTGCGGATCAAGGGCAGCGCGCTGTCGTTGGTCGAACTGTAAACGATTTGCCTGCGCGCTTGCCGATGGCGGGCGGTGGTGGCAATCATTTGCGATTGTGTGGTTAAGAAGGGGAAATGCGCCGTGGCCATTCTCGAAGAGTTCAAGACGTTCATCGCGCGTGGCAACGTGCTCGACCTGGCGGTCGGTGTGATCATCGGCGGCGCCTTTGGCAAGATCGTCACCTCGCTCACCGAAAGCGTGATCATGCCGGTGGTCGGCTTTGTCACCGGCGGCGTGGATTTCACCAAGTATTTCGTGCGCCTCGGGCCGATCCCGGCCACCTTCAAGGGCGATCCCACCAACTATGCCCAGCTCAAGACCGCGGGCGTGCCGATGATCGGCTATGGCGATTTCATCACCCAGGCGGTGAACTTCCTGATCGTGGCGTTCATCATCTTCCTGATCGTGAAGGCCGCCAACGCCATGATGCGCAAGGAAGAAGCCAAGCCTGCCGCGCCCAAGGGACCGAGCGAGGTGGACCTGCTGATCGAGATCAGGGATGCGCTCAAGGCCAAGGGGTGAGGCTAGCTGGCGCGTGCCAACTCATGCTCCCCTCCTCTTCAGAAGGAGGGGCTGGGGGTGGTGTGAAGCCTTGCGCTAAGTCTCCACCACCCCCCGACCCCCTCCTCTGAAGAGGAGGGGGAGGGAATGCGGGCCGTTTCAACGCATTTTTGCCCAAAGGCGGCGCTGGGCTCGCCACCCCCTTTCCATCGCTGCAGGAATCCCTATATGGGGTCGTGCCGGGTTTGACCCGGCTATGGCGATAAACTGCGGCGTGCAATAGACGCAGCGGACCCGGGGGCGGTACCCGGCGGCTCCACCACCTCTCTCGTTCCGGCTCTTTGCGCCAGGCGGGAAAGATGACGGGGCCGAACTAGGATCGACGTGTGTTGAAAAGCGTTGTTTTCGCCCGGGCTGAGTAACCCGTTCAAGGCTCAAAACCAACAAGTGCCAACGACAACGAAGCACTTGCTCTCGCCGCGTAACCTGACGGCCTAACGGCCTGATCTTACAAAGCGAAAGCGCGGCTGGACACGCCGGTCAACAGAAGTGATACCAGCGGCCCGGGGGGTGCCGGGCAACAGAAATCCCCCCACCTCTCGCCCTTTTCCAGCACTGCGCGGCAAGCCCGCACCGGCCTCAAGCCGGCACGCCTTCGGCTGCGCATTCAGCAGCTGCTTCGCTTTCCTGCCGGCGCGCCTGGCTCACCACCCGCGCCTTTTCGCGCCAGCCGGGCCGGGCATAGGCGATCGCCGCCATGGCCACGGCCGCGAGCGAGCCAACCGGGAAGGCGAGCCACAGCGCATCGGCGCCGAGCGAGGGATAGGCGAAGGAATAGAACCCCAGCCGCGCCGGGAACATGGCAATGGCCAGCACGATCAGCGGCGCAATCACCACCCCGCCGGCGCGCATCGTGCCGAACAGCATGATCGTCATCCCGAACAGGATATAGCTCCAGCTGGCGAGCAGCTGGATATGGCGCGCCATGTCCACCGCCGGGCTGGTCGAGCCCAGGAACAGCACCAGGACCGGGCGGTCGAACGCCAGCAGCAGCGCGGTCATCACGCCAGTGACGGCGAAATTGAGGATCAGGCCAGCGCGCGTGATCCGCCCCAGCCGGTCGATCAGCCCTGCGCCGATCGCCTGCGCGGCCATGGCGCTGAGCGCGGCGGAAATGGCCATGGCCGGCATCTGCAGATAGGTCCACACCTGCAGCGAGGCGCCATAGGCGGCGCTGACGATCGAGCCCTCGCGGTTGACCAGCCCCAGCATGATGATACCCGCGCCCGACACGATCAGCATCTGTGCGCCCATCGGCAGGCCCTTGGTGACGATGTAGCGCAGCTCGTCCATGCGCGGCACCAGATAGCCCAGTTCCGCCCCGCGCAGGCGCAGCGGCAGGTTGCGGGCATAGGCATAGATCACCAGCACCAGCATCGAGACATAGGACGAGATCGCCGTGGCCAGCGCCGATCCGGCGATGCCGAGCGCCGGGATCGGCCCCAGCCCGGCGATGAACACCGGGTTGAGCCCGCAATCGAGCACCACCGAAACGATCATGAAATAGAGGCTGGTCTTGGCATCGCCCGCGCCGCGCAGGCCCATCGAGATCATCACCGAGATCATCGTCGCCGGCAGCGCCACGAAGATCACGCGCAGATAAGCGAGGGCAAAGCCGAAGATATCGGCCGGGGTCGACATGATGCGCAGCAGCGCCGGGGCCGAGATCCAGCCCACGCTGGCCACGATCATCGCCAGCCCCACGCAAAAGCCCACTGCCGTGCCGAACGTGCGCCGCGCGGCATCGACATTTCCGGCGCCGAACGACTGGCCGACCTTGACCGTAGCGGCCATGCCAAAGCCGAACACCGCGGCAAAGACCAGGAACATCACCACGTTGGCATTGGCCGTGGCGGCCAGCGCCGAATCGCCCAGCAGCCGCCCCACCCAGATCGCGTTGATCGAGCCGTTGAGCGATTGCAGGATATTGCCCACCAGCGTGGGCATCGAAAACAGCAGCAGCGTTTTCAGGATCGGCCCACGCGTGAGATCGCGCGCGCCGGGCCCGCCGGGGGCGGTGTTGCCTTGCGGTCTGGCCATGTGCGTTATTCCTTGCCGCGCAGGGCAGCCAGGGCGGCGAACGGCCCGCTGGCATCGTCACCGGCCAGGTTGTGTTCGGCCCGGGCCTTGTCGGCCAGGGGGCCCTCGGCAAAGGGATCGATCGCCAGCGCCAGGCTTTGCGCCACGGCTTCACCCAGGTCGAACGTCAGGCCGGTATAGGGGATTTCGTCGCAATCGTCGGCAGACAGCTCGATCTCTTCATCGGGCTCGGCCGTGATCTGCGTTTCGGGCACGAAGCGCAGGTGCAGCGGCTCGTCGATCCTGACCGGGAAATCCTCACCCGAAATCGCGCAGGCCTGGATGATCGCGGCGGTCAGGCGGCCATCGGCGCGCACCACCGGGCCATCGGCAGTGAGCTTGACCTGGGCGCGTGCCGCTTCGATCGCCGAAATGCCAAAGCGGCCAGCCAGGCGCCGGCGCGCATCGGCATCGGGTTCGAGCACAACGGGCGCATCGCTGATCTGGCGCAGATCGACGATGTAGGAGTATTCGGGGGTATCGCTCATCGTCCAATCTCCGCAGCCATGACCCGGTCGGCCGGCGCCAGCGCCAGGCCAGCGGCAAAGGCGCGCGCACGGCGGGCCAGGGGCAGGGCGTCTGCGCCCTCGGTCAATGTCATGTTGCGGGCAAGCGCCGCGGCGAATTCGGTTTCGCCGGCCTCAAGCCCGTCGCGATAGGCGCCCAGGCGGCCGACCAGCGTGCTCATCAGCTTGCCCACATGCTTGCCCACCACCAGATCGCCCACGCCGCTTTCACGCAGCTGGCCGTCCATGTCTTCCACGAACAGTTCGGTCAACCACACCGATGCCGGGATCAGCCCGGGATCGCGTTCCATGCGCACCAGCACGATGCTGAGCACCAGGGTGATCATGTCGAACCGCCCGGCGACAGTATCGGCCACGCCGCAATCGGCATACCATTCCTTTTCGCGCGCGATTTCCACCACGCGGTGCCACAGCGGGCGGGCGGCATCGCGATCATCGCGGGTCTGGCCCAGCAGGCGGGCAAGAAGGGACATGGGGCGGGCATCCTTTGCAAGCGTGGCGGCAGCGCCGGGGCGCGGCCAATTTCAACCGGACGGCGCAAACCGGCACGCCGCCATTGCGGACAACCCGTTTCGCCCCTAAGGCTTGCGCGGATATAGGGCGCCGTGGCGCGAAGGCAAAGTGTGCCTTTGTGCGTGGCGCCAGTGGGGATCGGGCCCGTCGGGCGGCCCGCATGTCCCGCAAGGGTCGAAGGTGGAGTGATCGAATGCGCGAGAATCGGATGGCCCTGAACGGTGCGGCGCTGGCCAAGGCCACGGTGCTGGCTGGGCTGGTCGTGCTTGTCAGCGGCTGCGCCAGCATCCGCGACCATCGCGGGTTCCAGATGGACAAGGCGCTGACCGATTCGGTGCAGCCGGGCGTGGACAACCGCATGTCGGTGGAACGCGCGCTGGGCCAGGCCACGTTCAAGAGCCAGTTCGGCCCGCAGAGCTGGTATTACGTGTCGATCGATACCCGCCAGAAGCCGTTCAAGCGCCCGCGCACCGCCAGCGAGCAGGTGCTCAAGGTCAATTTCGATCCGGCCGGCAATGTCAGCACGATCGATCGCGTCACGCTGACCCGCGTGCCCACGATACATCCGGTGCGCGAGGCGACGCCGACGTTGGGCCGCAACCGCAGCTTCTTCCAGGATCTGTTCGGCAACATCGGCTCGGTCGGCGCCATGCCGGGCGGCACCACCGGCCAGGGCCGTGGGCCGGCTGGCTCGGGCCCGAACGGCAGCTAAGCCAGCACTGCTTGCCAGTGCCGCTTGAAAGCCATGCCGGCGATCCCATATCGCCGGCATGGACGATAGCAAGGCGAGCCACGGCCTGGTCCAGTGGCACGGCACCACGATCATCGGGGTGAAGAAGAACGGCCGAACCGTGATCGCGGGTGACGGCCAGGTTTCCATGGGCAACACGGTGATGAAGCCGAATGCGCGCAAGGTGCGGCGCATCGGCGATGGATCGGTGATCGCCGGCTTTGCCGGGGCCACCGCCGATGCCTTTACCCTGTTCGAGCGGCTGGAGCGCAAGCTGGAGCAGCACCGCGGCCAGTTGATGCGCGCGGCGGTGGAACTGGCCAAGGACTGGCGCACCGACAAGTATCTGCGCAACCTGGAAGCGCTGATGATCGTGGCCGATGCCAGCACGCTGCTGGTCTTGACCGGCAACGGCGATGTGCTGGAACCCGAAGGCGGGATCACTGCCATCGGATCGGGTGGCAACTATGCCCTGGCCGCCGCGCGGGCGGTGGATGCCTATGAAGACGATCCCGAAAAGATTGCCCGCCGCGCCATGCAGGTGGCGGCCGAAATCTGCGTGTTCACCAATGACCGCGTGACGCTGGAAGAAATCTGATGCTCGACAGTCTGACCCCCAAGGCCATCGTCCGCGCGCTGGACGAACATATCGTCGGCCAGGCCGATGCCAAGCGCGCGGTGGCCGTCGCCCTGCGCAACCGCTGGCGCCGCCAACGCCTCTCGCCCGACCTGCGCGACGAGGTGAGCCCCAAGAACATCCTGATGATCGGGCCCACCGGCTGCGGCAAGACCGAGATCAGCCGCCGCCTGGCGCGCCTGGCCGATGCGCCGTTCGTCAAAGTGGAAGCGACCAAGTTCACCGAAGTGGGCTATGTCGGCCGCGACGTGGAACAGATCGCCCGCGACCTGGCCGAAGAAGCGATCCGCCTGGAAAAGGACCGCCGCCGCGAAGCCGTGCGCGAGGCAGCGAGCAAGGCGGCGATGGATCGCCTGCTCAAGGCTCTGGTGGGCGATGGCGCCAGCGAGGCGACGCGCGAAAGCTTTCGCCAGCGGCTGAGCGAAGGCGCGATGAATGATGTGGAAGTGGAAATCGAGGTGGAGGACGCACCCGCCGCCCCGATGGAAATTCCCGGCCTTGGCGGCAACGTCGGCATGATCAACCTGTCGGACATGATGGGCAAGGCCTTTGGCCGGCAGCCGTTGAAGCGCCGCAAGATGCGCGTGGCCGATGCCT
This sequence comes from uncultured Novosphingobium sp., assembly GCA_964468165.1. GTDB lineage: Bacteria > Pseudomonadota > Alphaproteobacteria > Sphingomonadales > Sphingomonadaceae > Novosphingobium. Next base: position 60,926 of record CAYXUN010000012.1, read on the forward strand.
GGGACAAGCTGGTGGACGAAGAGTCCGAAAAGCGCATGGACCAGGATGACGTCGCCCGCGTGGCGCTGCAGAATGCGGAAACCAATGGCATCGTGTTCATCGACGAGATCGACAAGATCGCGGTGTCCGACGTGCGCGGTGGCAGTGTCAGCCGCGAAGGCGTGCAGCGCGACCTGCTGCCGCTGATCGAGGGCACGACGGTTGCCACCAAGTATGGCCCGATGAAGACCGACCATGTGCTGTTCATCGCCTCGGGCGCGTTCCATGTGGCCAAGCCTTCGGACATGCTGCCCGAATTGCAGGGCCGCCTGCCGATCCGCGTGGAATTGAAGGCGCTGAGCGAGGATGACTTCGTGCGCATCCTGGCCGAAACCCGCGCCAACCTGGTGGAGCAGTATCGCGCCTTGCTGGGCACCGAGCAGGTCACGCTCGATTTCACGCCCGAGGCCGTGCGCGCGATTGCCCGCACCGCCGCGCAGGTGAACGAAAGCGTGGAGAACATCGGCGCGCGGCGCTTGCAGACGGTGATGGAAAAGCTGCTGGAAGAAGTCAGCTTTGACGCCGAAGACCGCGTCGGCACCACAGTGACGGTGGACGAGGCCTATGTCGCCGATCGGCTGGCAGGCCTGGCCGGCAACGCGGACCTGTCGAAGTATATCCTCTAACCGCGTGGGGGCGGCGGGTCAGTGACCGGCCGCCCCGGCGTCGTTTGGCACCAGGGTGTCGGGGCCGCCGAACACCCGCAGCGGATGGCGCAGCGCCAGAAGCAGGACGCCGGCGATCGCCGGGATCGCTGCCGTCACCAGCCAGAACACCGGCGGACTGACCTGGGTGTACCATCCCCCCATCGGCCCGCTGATCAGGCTGGCCACGGCCACCGAAAGCATTTCCACCCCGATCAGCGTGCCGCGCCAGCGTTCCGGCGCACGGGTGGCGAAATAGGCGTGCATTACCGGGGCAAAGAACATCGCGCCCAGGTTTGACAGCAGGTGAAACGCCACCGGCAGCCAGATCGGCCCGCGCGTGGCAGTGGGCGAGAGGGCGAGCAGGAGCGTGGAAGCGGCAAAGATCAGGCAGCCGGTGGCCAGCTTGGTCAGGCTGTCGGGCTCGGCCTTGCGCGTGGCCTGCCAGCGCCACAGCAGGATGAGCAGCGGCGCTTCGACCGCCGGGGCCAGCCCGTCGAGCGATTGCAGCCAGGGGATAGGCACGGCAAACGTGCCCACGGTCATGGCGATGTGGTCGCGCACCCACAGGCTGTAGACGTTCCACACCTGCGCCTGCGCGGTCCAGAATGCGACGCTGAACGGCCAGACCATGACGAGCAGCCAGACATTGCGCTTTTCTGCCCGCGTGAGCGGCACGGCCGGGCCGGCCTGGCGCGGCGGCACCTGCGGCGGCAGGTGGCGCGATCCGGCCAGATACCAGATCAAGCCCGCCAGCATGCCCACGCCCGCCACGGCAAAGCCGGCATGCCAGCCATAGTACTTGGCCATCGTGCCGCTGGCGATCGGGGCAATGAACGCGCCGACATTGATGCAGAACGTATAGACCTGGAAGGCATCGCCCAGCCGCCGGTCGCCCGCGGCATAGAGCGCGCGGATCTGCGGCATCAGATTGCCGCGCAACAGGCCCGCGCCGATCACCAGCAGGACCAGCGCCAGCAGGAACGTGGCATCGAACGCCATGGCGAAGTGCCCGGCCGTCATCGTCAGGGCGCCGAGGCTGACCGCGGCGCGGCGGGTCATCACCTTGTCGCCGATCCAGCCGCCGACCAGCGGCAGGAACGTGATCGCCGAGAAATAGAGCGCGAAAGTCTGCGTGGCGAGCTGCGTCACGCTCATCGGGCCGAACACATGCTCGAGCCCCGCGCGATAGCTGGCAAAGCCGACGACATGCTCCACCCGGCCAGGCAGCAGCAGTTCGCCGGTCATGTAGAGCACCAGCATCGCCACCATGCCATGCCAGGAAATACGGTCCCACAGCTCGGTCCCGGCCAGCACCCACAGCCCGCGCGGGTGGTCCAGCCAGTTGCGCTTTGCGGTTTCGGGCGAAGGGATGGCGTCGGGACTGGCGATGGGTTCCATGGGCGCAGGTGGTGCCGCCAAACACGCGGGCTGGCAAGCGGCGGCCACCATGGTAAAACCCGGCCATGCATGAAACGCCCGACAACCGCCCGATCTATCGCCTCCTCACCGGCAAGGACGACCGCGCCTTTTGCGAGCGCGTGTCAGAGGCGCTGGCCCAGGGCTGGCGCCTCTATGGCTCGCCCTCGATCACCTATGATGGTGGCATGGACTGCATCAAGGTGGCGCAGGCCGTGGTGTGGCATGGGGCCGATGTGGTGAAGTGACGACTGCTGGGGGATGCCGGCAGGGGCTTCGACACGCTCAGCCCAAACGGGATTTCTGGTAAAGAGCCAGCCATCTGCCGTTCGCCCTGAGCCTGTCGAAGGGCGGTGAGCGCGGTGCTCACTGCCTCCAGCCAAGGCATCTTACTCGGCCGCTTCGCCCAACTCCTCGCTTTCGGCGGCCTGGCGCGCCCACATTTCGGCATAGAGGCCGGCGCGGCGCAGCAGGTCGGCGTGGCTGCCCTGTTCGACCAGGCGGCCCTGGTCGATCACCAGGATCGTGTCGCTATCGGCAATGGTCGAAAGCCGGTGCGCGATCGACAGCGTGGTGCGATTGGCGGCGACGTCGCGCAGGGTGCCGAGGATATCCTGCTCGGTGCGGGTGTCGAGCGCGCTGGTCGCTTCGTCGAACAGCAGGATCGGCGGGTTTTTCACCAGGGTGCGGGCAATCGCCACGCGCTGCTTTTCCCCGCCCGACAGTTTCAGCCCGCGTTCGCCCACTTCGGTATCCAGGCCCTGGGGCAGGCGGGCGATGAAATCGCCGATCGCCGCGCCGCGCGCGGCTGCGGCCACGTCATCGGGCGTGGCGCCTTCGCGGCCATAGGCGATGTTGTAGCCGATGGTATCGTTGAACAGCACCGAATCCTGCGGCACGATGCCGATCGCCGCGCGCAGGCTGGCCTGCGTGACCGTGGCGATATCCTGCCCGTCGATCAGGATGCGGCCCGATAGCGGATCGTAGAAGCGGAACAGCAGACGCGCGATGGTGGACTTGCCTGCACCCGATGGCCCGACAATGGCGACCCGGCTGCCCGCCGGCACATCGAACGACAGGCCATGCAGGATCGTGCGGTCGGGATCATAGCCGAACACGACATTGTCGAACGTGACCGATGGGCGGCGCACGACCAGCGCCGGGGCGCCGGGCTTGTCGGCCACTTCCACGTCGGTGTCGATCAGGCGGAACATCTCGGCCATGTCGATCAGCCCCTGGCGGATCGTGCGATAGACCATGCCCAGCAAGTCGAGCGGGCGGAACAGCTGCGTCAGGTAGGTCTGGACGAACACCAGCTGGCCGGCGGTGAACTGGCCATGCCACCAGCCCCACACCGTGTAGGCCAGCGCACCGGCCATCAGCAGGTTGACCACCAGCGCCTGCGCGATGTTGAGCAGGCCCAGGCTGTTTTCGCTGGCAACGGCCGCATCGGCATAGGCGCGGGCGGCCTGGCCATAGCGGGCTTCCTCGCGCTTTTCGGCGCCGAAATACTTGACCGTTTCGTAGTTGAGCAGCGAATCCACCGCGCGCGACAGCGCCTGCCCATCGAGCCGGTTCATCCGCTCGCGCAAGTGGCTGCGCCATTCGGTGATCGCGCGCGTGACCCAGATATAGGCCGCCACCGCCACGGCCGTTGCCGCCACCAGGCCCCAGCCAAAGGTGATCCAGAAAATCACCGCGACGACGATCAGTTGCAGGATCGTGGGGGCGATGTTGAACAGCATGAAATAGAGCATCGTGTCGATGCTCTTGGTGCCGCGCTCGATCGTCTTGGTCACCTCGCCGGTGCGGCGTGCCAGGTGAAAGCGCAGCGACAGGCGATGCAACTGGGCAAAGACATGCTCTGCCAGCGAACGCGTGGCATCCTGGCCGACGCGCTCGAACACGATGTTGCGCAGGTTGTCGAACGCCACCCCGGCAAAGCGCCCGGCGGCATAGCCCAGCACCGTCCACATCGCCAGCATGCCCAGGCGCGGCCCCGACATGTTCATGGCATCGACTGCCCATTTCAGCAGATAGGGCAGGTAGAGCTGCACCCCGGTGGAGGCCAGGATGAGCAGGCACGCCACCACGATGCGCCAGCGCAGGCCGGGATTATCCGCCGGCCAGAGATAGGGAAGAAAGCGCTTGAGCGTGCCCCAGCCATCATGACGGGCACCGGGGGCGGTTGGTTGTTCGGGCGGCATCGCCTTCACATAGGCATTTTGGCGGCAGTTGCCACCTGCTGTTTGCCGGCAATCAGCGCGCGGCCAGCGCCTGTGGCGAGGCCGAGGTGAAATCGAACATCACCCGCCGCCGGGCAAAATCGATCCCCACCTTCTGGAACGCGCTCAAGTCGCGCATGCCCAGCAGCAGCGCGGGACGGCGGCTGAGCTTGAGATGGGCAAAGGCGGGGGCATCGGCAAAGGCAAAGGTGAGGTTGCGGATATCCATGCCGCCGATCCGCATCACGCGCGCCTGGCCCACGTCGGCCGTGATGACTTGCCCGGTCACGGCGATGAGGCGGGCCTGCTGATCGCCCTGGCGCCGGTTCAGCGCGCGCTGCAATGCGCGATTGCCGATCGAGGTGTCCGATCCGGTATCGATCATCACATCGGTGCGCACGCCATCGACCGTGGCCTCGGTCATGATCAACTGGCCCGAACGGCGCCGCGCGGTGACGACGATGTCATAGCTGTCGGCATGCGGCGCATCGGGTGCGGCATTGCCGATCATCATCCGGTGCGCGGCAAAGTCGATGGTCACGCGCTGGTCCTGCAGTCCATCGAGGCCGACGATGCCCTCGGCCTCCAGGTCGTGGCCGTCGACCAGGGGGGCTTCCAGCCCGGAAAAGCGCCGGGTGCCGAGCGACATCTCGGCCACGGTGACAAGATCGACGTCTTCCAGCCCGGCGACGCTCACCAGCGTGGCGCGGCCGCTGGGCGCCAGGCCCAGGGTCTGCGCGGTCTGCCGCGTCAGCACCGTGCGTTCCGCGCCCGTATCGACGAGGAAGGCAAAGGGCCCGGCCTTGCCGATCGTGACCGGCACGGTCAGCCGGGTGCGCGCATCCTGGCCCAGGTGGATCTCTTCCATCGGCGGCAAGGCATCGGGCGGGGCGGGCTTGGTTGGCGCGAGCAGGGGCGCAGCAAGCGGGGGTGCCGCCGGCGAAAGGGCGGTTTGCGCAGGTTGCGCGGACACCGGCAGGGCCGCCGCCATCAAGGCGAGCGTACCGAGCGTGCCGGCAACCTTTTGGGCCAGCATCAACATCGTCAGGTTCCTCTCCGCCCAACAGGTTACGCCTGGTTGGACGGCAGCGCCAATGCTATTTTCAACCCGATGTGCCCTGATGGCGCGGAAATCGAATATTCACCACCGCGTTATTGCGAAACCGGTCGCTTTCGCCAGGGCAGGGCGGCGACGATTTCGCCCAGCAGCCCCAGCACTTCGTCAAGCAGGGGGTGGCGCGTCAGCCGCATGACGGCAAGCCAGCAGAGGATGCCTGCCGCCACCATGGCAAAGACCTGGCCCAACCCGCATGCGCTCGGCCCGGCCCACAGCGCATAGCTTGCCAGCAGCGGCGCCACCGCAGCCAGGGTGACTGCCAGGCTCTGGCCATAGATGCGCGCCAGGCTCGACCAGGAAAAATCCAGCATCGCGCGCATGAACGGCGCATAGATCACCATCCAGATCAGCCCGTGGACAAAGCGCGAGATCGCCACCGCCACGAGGCCAAAGGGCGCGGCTGCAATGATCAGGCCCACCGACAGCACGGTTTCCACGATGTTGCGGTGGATCAGCCCACGCTTGCGCCCCAGCAGCAATGGCAGATCGGCATTGAGCGGCAACGAGATATAACACAGCTGCGCCAGCGCCACCCACAGCAGCAGCGGCGCTGCGGCCAGCCAGCGCTGGCCATAAAGCGCCAGGATCAGCGGCTGCGCCAGCGTGGCGATGCCGGCCATGGCCGGCCAGGTCACCCCGGTATAGGCAGCCACCACGCGCAGATAGGGCGGGCCAAGCGGATCGCCCTGGTCACGCACCCGGCGGAACGCGGGATAGAACACGCCGGTCACCGCGCCGGCCACCAGCATGCGCAGCTGCAGGGCAAGGCCCGAAGCGCGGGCAAACAGGCCGACGGCAGTATTGTCGATCAGCCGCCCGATCACCAGTTCTGGCGCGCGCGCCGTGATCGAATAGCAGGTCGACAGCACCGAATTGGTGCCGCCCAGTTCCAGCACCGGCCGCGCCCCCTTCAGCCGCAGCGGCCAGGGCACCATCACGCCCGCGCGCCACTGGCTCACCACCAGGCGCGCACCTTGCTGGGCAAAGGCGCCCCAGGCCAGCGCCAGCGCGCCATGGCCAAGCACGGCCAGAGTCACCGCGGTGGCCGCGTTGGCGATCGATGATCCCACCTCGATCATGGTGTTGGACTTGTAGTCCATGCGCCGCTGGCAGGTCGCCTGCGGCACGATCGACAGGGGCACCAAGAGATAGGACGATGCCACCACCAGCAGCACCGGCAAGAGCGCGGGATCATTGTAGAAGCGCGCCACCGGCACCGCGCTGGCCAGCGCCAGCAGGGCGATGCCCCAGGCAAACACCACCGAGATGGTAAACGCGGTCTGCAGCTTTTCTGGCGTCAGGTCGCGCTCGCCGTTGACATAGCGCGCCACGCCAAAGTCCTGCAGGAACGCCACGATCGTCACCGCGGCAAAGGCGATCGAAAACAGCCCCAACTGCGCCGGGGTGATGAACCAGCGCGCCAGAACCACGCTCGTGGCGAACTGGATCGCGAACGAGGCGTATTGCGAGACCAGCGCCCAGGCCGCCGCGGTGCGCACCGACATTTCCGGCGCCGGGCTGCCGGTCGCCGGGTGGGGGCGGCGGGGGACTTCGCGCCTCGCCGTCATGCCGCGTGCCGGATCAGCGCGGCAGCGGCCTGGGCCGCGCGCAGCGGATGCCCGGCCTTGAGCAGGCGGATCGCGGTGCGCCACAGCCGCGCCCGCGGGCCACCATCGCCGATATGGCCGAGCAGAACCGGCCAGGCTTCGCCGGCCAGGCGGTCGGGCGCATAGAGCAGCCGATCGATCATGCGCTGGCGCACATAGGCGGCGCTGCCCGGGCCAAACAGCATGTCGAGTTCGTCGATCGCGGGCAGGACGGTGCGGTGCGCTATCGGGTCACTGCCGGTGCGCGCGCGGGCACCATGGGCCAGCCAGGCAATCGCGGCATGGCGGGCCTGGGTCACGACATGGCGCGAACTGACCTGGCCGGGCGTGATGCGATAGGCCAGCAGGCATTCCGCCAGGTTGGCCATGCGCGTCTCGCTGGCAAGACGCAGCCACAGGTCATAATCCTCCGCGTGGATGAATACCTCGCGATAGCCGCCCGCCGCGCGCACCAGATCGGTGCGTACCATCACCGCGCTGTGGCACAGGATCGGTCCATGCTCCAGCGCGGCCAGAATGGCGGCATGATCGCGCGGGCGCTGGATCGGCGGGTTCGGTGCCGGGGCGCCCGTCTCGTCGATGAAGGTGGTTTCGCTGGCCACCAGCCCATGATCGGAATGCTCGGCCAGAAACGCCACCTGGCGCTCCAGCCGCTGCGGCATGCAGATATCGTCGGCATCGAAGCGGGCAACCAGCGGGGCGCGGGCCTGCGCGAACAACTGGTTGAGGCTGCGCACCAGGCCCTGGCGCGGCATCGCGATCGGCCGCACGCGCGGATCGCGCGCGGCATAGGCCTGGGCAATCGCCAGGCTTTCGTCGGTCGATCCGTCGTCCAGGATCAGGAATTCGAAATCGCCAAACGTCTGCGCCAGCACGCTTTCGATCGCCGGGCCCAGGGTTTGCGCCGCGTTGTATACGCTGGTGGCCACGGTGACGGCCGGTGGTGAAGAGGGTGAGGCGGGAATGGCGGGCATCTCTGCAAAAGGAGTGCGTAAGGGTGGGGCAGGCGGGCCGGGCATGGTCACCGCTCGCTATCGAGATAGCTGGGAGACGCTGCGCCGCGCGTGCCACCACGGCGATGGGCGCGGCGGCGCCAGCGCAGCATAGGCGCGGCCAGCCCCGGCAGCCAATGCCACAATGCCAGGGCCAGCTGCCACACCGGGCCACCCATATGCCCGTTCAGCCGCATGCCGATCCGGCGCAGGTCCGCCAGGCCGGAACGCGCCTGGCCGGCGACGATGCGATCGATGGCTTCCTCGAACGCCAGCGCATCGCGCGTCTCGTTCATCAAGCGCTCGACCGTGGCGATTTCCGGCGCGCCGGGCGACAGGCTGGCGCGGGCCTTGCTCTGCACTTTCAGGCTGCCACGCAGCAGGCGCAGCGCCTGGGCCGAGGCGGAGCCGGCGCGAACGCGATATTCGCACAGCACCGCGTCGACATAATGCGCTTCGCCCCCCAGCGCCATGAGCCTTACCCACAGGTCGAGATCTTCGGCATGGGTCATGCTTTCGTCAAAGCCGCCGATGGCCCGGCAATCGGCGCGGCGGAAGACCGAGCCGATATAGACGTTGAACGAGCGGTCGAGCACGCCCAGCCAGGTGCCGCGCGTGCTCTGGAGGTGCTCGACGCAGTAACGCTCGCCCGCCACGGCGCCGAACATGCGGGCATTGCAGGTGGCAAGGCGCAGGCCGGGATCGGCTTCGAGCAACGGCACCAGGGTGGCGAGGTAAGCCGGGCGGAACAGGTCATCCCCATCGAGCAGGGCAATCAGCGGCGCGGTGCTGGCGGCAATCGCGGTGTTGCGCGCGGCCGAAACGCCGCGGTTCTCGGTGCGGCACAGGCGGATGCGCGGATCGGCCAGGAATGGTGCGACGGCACCGGCCACTGCCGGATCGCCATCATCGATCACGATTGCTTCCCACGCGGCCAGATCCTGGCGCTGCAGCGATGTCAGCGCCTCGCCCAGGAACGCCGCCACGCCAAAGCCCGGCACGATCACGCTGACGCGCGCAGGCGTGCCATCAGGCGGGGGAGGCGGGGCGAGTGGGGCGACCATCACTGGGGACTTATTCCGTGCGGGTTTAAGGATTGGCTTACAATGGCCCAAAGAATCAGGAGAATCACGGAATGTCGGGCTCATCTGGCCACAAGGGCAGGCTGGCGTGATCGAGCGGTGGCAATGTGCGTAAAAAAACCCGTTCCGTTCCAATGGGTTCCAAAGATTTTGAAACAAAATTGCAAAACGCCGTTGACGGTAGTGCTGCCCGTCCATATATGCCGCTTCACCGACGCGGTTCAGCCGGTTTTTCCGGTTCTTC
>CAYXUN010000013.1:0-69566 GCA_964468165.1 uncultured Novosphingobium sp.
CGCATCTGGTATCCGGCGCGCAGCGTCGCCAAGGCGCGCACGGTGACCTATTCCGCCAGCCTGACGGCAGAGCCGCCGCAGCCGCCGGTGCATTTCACCATTGCCGGGCGCGCCGTGGCCGATGCGCCGGCGGCGGGGCAGGGCTTTCCGTTGGTGCTGCTCTCGCACGGGTTTGACAATGATCCGGTGATGCTGCGCTGGCTGGGCGAAAACCTGGCGAGCAAGGGCTATGTCGTGGTGGCCATCGCCCATCACGATGGCCCGATCACCGATCCGCGCGGCGCCGTGCCGATGATGCTGCGCCGCCCGCTCGATATCGTGCTGGCACTGCAACGCCTGCGCGCCGGGCTGCTGGGGCCGCTGGCCGATCCGGCGCAGGTCGCGCTGATCGGCTATTCGTTTGGCGGCTATGGCGTGTTGACGGCGGCAGGCGCCCGGCTCGATCCCGCCAGCGCCTGGCTGGCGCGGATGCCGGCTGCCCTGCGCGCCGCCTATGCCGGCAATGGCCCGGCCGCGGCCGATCTGCGCGCCGATGGCGTTGCCGCTGTCGTGGCGATTTCCCCGGCGGGCGGGGGCCCTTCGCCGGTGTGGGGCAGCGGCCTGGCGCAGATCCATGCGCCGCTTATGGTGGTGACGGGAACGGCCGATCGCACCGTCGGGTTCGATCCCGGCCCGGCCACGATCTTTGCCGGCGCCACCGCCAGCGATCGCACCATGCTGGCGTTCGAGGGCGCCGGCCATTCGCTCGGCACCGATCCCGCGCCGCCGCAGATGCGCCAGGCCTTGTGGGACATGGACTGGTTCGAAGATCCGGTGTGGCGCAAGGCGCGGCTCAACGGCATCAGCCTGCATTTCATCACCGCGTTCCTGGCCGTGCATCTCAAGCACCAGGCGGCGATGCAGGCCTATCTCACCGTGCCCGCCGAACGCTCTGACGGGGCGGGGTGGACTGGCCCTGCCACGCCCTATGCGGCGGTGAGCCAGGGGGGCGACAACCCCACCTGGAAAGGCTTTGTCCGCAACCACCAGAATGGCCTGATCCTGCGCCACCTGGCCCCCGCGCCATGAGCCTGGCGCGCGCCAAGGCCCTGCTCTCCAGCGATCCGGCGCAAGCGCGCGATCTTGCCCTGGCGGCCGGACCGGGGCTCGAGGCGCGCTTCGTGGCCGCCGCGGCCATGCGCCGCGCCGGTGATGCCGCCGGCGCGCTGCGCCTGCTGGCGCCGCTGGCGCAAAGCGCGGCCTGGGGCGTGCACTATGAGCGCGGCGCTGCCCATGCCATGGCGGGGGAAGACGCCGCCGCGCTGGACGCGTTCACTCTGGCTTATCGCCGCAATCCGCAATCGGCGATCGCGGCCCATGCCCTGGCCGGACAGCACGCCGTGCGGGGCCAGGCGCTGCCGCCGGCGCTGGCGCAGGCACAGCACCCGATCGTGGCGCAGGGTGAGGCGCTGGCCGGGATCGACCGCGCCGATCCGTGCTGGCTGCGCCTGCTCGCCGCCGCCAGCCTGGCGCGCGGGGCAGCCGATGGCGCCGAAGAGCTGCTGCTGGCCGCCTTGGCCCGGGCCCCGGCCTATGCCGCCGCTGCGCTCGATCTGGCGCTGCTCTATGAACGGCAGCAGCGCGGGCCAGAGGCGCTGGCCCTGGTGGCGCCGCTTGCCGCGCGCCATCCCGGCAACGCCGCGCTACACGGCCTGATGGCAGCGGCGCAGCTGCACAGTGGCGATGTCGAGGCTGCCCTTGCCGCGCTCGATGCCGCCCTGGCCCTGTCACCCGATGACGCGGGGTTTTGGCACGTGCGTGGCCATGCCCTCGCAGCGGCCGGCGATGTGGCCGGCGCGGTCCTGGCCTATCGCCGCGCGCTGGCGCTCCGGCCAGACCAGGCCGAACCGTGGTGGAGCCTCGCCAATCTCAAGACCTTCCGCTTTGCCGCCGATGATCGCACGGCGATGGTGGCGGCGCTGGCCAAGCCGGGCCTGCCGCCGGCGCAGGCCGCGCATCTCCACTTTGCGCTGGGCCGTGCGCTGCTCGATGCGCAGGAGCCGGCCGCGGCGATGGACCATCTCCACCGCGCCAATGCCCTGCGCCGCGCACAGATGCCGTTCGACATCGCCGCGCACGAGCGGTTTGTCGCCGATACGATCGCGGCCAGCCCTGCGCCGTTTTTCGCCGCGCGCGACGCCTGGGGCGATCCGCGCACCGGGCCAGTGTTCATCGTCGGCCTGCCGCGCAGTGGTTCCACCCTGGTCGAGCAGATCCTAGCCAGCCATCCGGCGGTGGAGGGGCTGTCCGAGCTGGCCGATTTCACCCTGCTGGCGCGGCAATGGACCACGCGGCTGATCCGCGACGGGCGCGCCCGTGATCGCGCCTCGGCCCTGGCGGCGCTGACCGCACCCGAAGCACGCGCGCTGGGCGAGGCCTATCTGGCGCGGGTGGCGCGCGTGCGGCAGACCGATCGCCCGCTGTTCGTCGACAAGGCGCCGGGCAACCTGTTCAACCTGGCGCTGATCCGCGTGGCACTGCCCCAGGCGCGCATCATCCATGTCTCGCGCGATCCCATGGCCTGTGGTTTTTCGCTTTATACCCAGGATTTCGCGGGCGGGCAGGGCTATAGCTATGATCTTGTCACGCTGGGCCGCTATTGTCGCGCCACTGCCGCATTGGCGGCGCATATGCACAAGGTTTTGGGCCCGGCGATGATGGCAGTTGCCTATGAAGAGCTTGTCGAGGATGCGGAAGGCACGGTGCGCCGCCTGCTGCACCATTGCGGGCTGCCGTTTGTGCCTGAAACCCTGCGCTTTTTCGACAATCCGCGCGCCGTGCGCACGATCAGCGCGCAGCAGGTGCGCCAGCCGCTGCACCGCCAGGGCCTGGCACGCTGGCAGGCCTGTGCGCCGTGGCTAGGCCCGCTGGCCGAGGGGCTGGCGCTGGCGGATGACAAAATCCGATGAGCGCATGCGATTAACACAGTTGTTGCACGCCAGCTTGGTGCGAAGCTGGCAAGGCTCAAGACGAGTACCGGCCCAGACGCGGTCGAGCGGGTGGCGAGCGCCCGCACGGGGAGTCAAATCAGAAAGTGCGAGGGGTATAATGAACAATAGCGACCTCCTGTCCGCCATGCACCGTGCGCGCCTGTCCGCGCGGCTTCTGGCATCCACGGCCGCGGTTTCCGCCGCGATGCTGGCCACCGCGCCGGCCTGGGCCGATGAACAGGCCAGCCAGCCCAGCGGCAAGATCGAAGACATCGTCGTCACCGCCAGCCGTTCGGGCGCGGAATCGGTGCAGAAGGTGCCGATCGCCATTTCGGTGGTGAACGTCGACACGATCACCAAGTCTGGCCAGGGCAACCTGTCGGATCTGCAGCGCTTCGTTCCCTCGCTTTCGATCACCGAAAGCGCGCCGGGCTTCAACAAGTTCAACATGCGCGGCCTGTCGACCGGCGGCTATCGCACGTCTGACACCTCGGACCGTTCGCTCGTGGCGGTCTATCTCGATGATACGCCGATTTCGGTGCAGGGGCAGACCCCCGATCTCAAGGTCTATGACCTGGAACGCGTGGAAGTGCTGCGCGGGCCGCAGGGCACGCTTTATGGCGCAGGCTCGATGGCCGGCACGGTGCGCTTCGTCACGGCCAAGCCGCGTGCCGACGAGGTTTCGGGCTCGATCGAAGGCACCGCCGCTTCCACCGAACATGGCGCGGCCAGCGGCAGCGTGCGTGGCATGATCAACCTGCCGCTGGTGAAAGACCAGCTGGCGGTGCGCGCCAATGTCTATGTCGGCCGCGATGGCGGGTTCATCGACAATGTCGGCGCCTATGCCGGGCAGAACCGCAACAGCAACACCACCGAACAGGCACGCGTGGCCCTGCGCTGGACGCCGAGCACGGCGTTTACGTTTGACGCCGCGTTCACCTATGAACACAGCAAGGCCAACGGCCTCAACACCGGCATGAGCGGCCTGGCGGATTACACCACCTTCACCAACGGGCCCGAAGGCACCAGCGACAAGTTCCGCCTCTACCAGGCCTCGGGCGATTATGACCTGGGCGGCGTGCACCTGATCATCAGCGGCGCCCATACCGATCGCGATGTCGGCTATCTGGCCAGCACCGAGCCGACCATCGGCTATTTCTTCCAGGATTACAGCGGCGGCACGCTGCCGGTCAGCAGCACGACTTATCCGCTCTACAAGGCGCCCACCAGCTTTGATCCGGCGGTCAGCAAGCTGATCCCCTATGAACAGTACAGCATCAACCAGAAGATCAAGGACACCATGCTGGAAGCGCGCCTGGCTTCCGACAATACCGGCCCGGTAAAGTGGACCGCCGGTGTGTTCTACGAAAAGCAGATCCGCCATCTGGTGCAGGACATTCCCGTCGCCGGGTTCGATACGCTGTCGTACATGAACTATTTCTATGGCCCGTTCCCGCAGACGGCCAATGGCCTCTATGATTCCAAGGCAGTCGACAAAGCGTTCAATTCCAATGACATCTTCTCGGGTCTTCAGGATACGGACGAACATCAGTTCGCAGCCTATGCCGATGCCACCTGGCACATCACCGACAAGCTCGATCTGTCGGGCGGCCTGCGCTACTTCAACTTCAAGGAAAAGTATTACCTGTTTGAAAGTGGCGTCTATGGCGTGATCAACCACGTGCCGCTGGAACAGAACGCCACGCTCAAGTCCAACGGCGTGAACCCGCGCGCCAACGTATCGTACAAGGCCAGCCAGGACTTCATGGTCTATGCCGAAGTGGCCAAGGGCTTCCGCTATGGCGGGGCCAACCAGCCCGTGCCGATCGGCGACACCGGCATCTCGCAGACCTGCAAGAACAACCTGGCGTCCTATGGCTATTCCTCGGCACCGAGCACGTTCGGCCCGGACAAGCTGTGGAACTATACCATCGGTGAAAAGGCGCGCCTGGCCGATGGCAAGGTGACGTTCAACGCCAGCGCGTTCTGGATCGACTGGAGCGACGTGCAAACGCGCCTGCTGCTCGATTGCTCGTACTTCTTCACCGACAACAAGGGCAAGATCCGCTCCAAGGGCCTGGAACTGGAAACCACGGTGAAGCTCAGCCCGGAAATCACCTTCTCGGGCTTTGCCTCGTACACGGACTCGCGCGCCAACGGGAATATTCCCACGGTCGGCGCGTTCGATGGCAACCGCACGCCCTATTTCCCGCAATGGACCGCGTCGGCGTCGCTGTTCTATGATGCCAATGTCGGCACCGATCAGTCGATCCACCTGCGCGCCAGCTATCAATACCAGGGCGACCAGTTCACCACCTTCAACCCCTACAAGACCACGATCACCAACGGCCAGCTGGTGACCGACGGCCCCAGCGCCACTTATGCGCGCATCCCGGCGCAGAACAATGTCAGCGCCTCGATCAGCTATGACATCGGCCGCCTGGAAATCGGCCTGTTCGGCAACAACCTGATCAACGGCGTCAAGTATGTCGATGTGGCACGGGCGACCTATTACAAGGTCTACCAGCCCGGTGACCGCATTGCGTGGGCCCGCCCCCGCACGATCGGCGTGCGCGCGCGCTACGCGTTCTGATCTTTTTCCAAGGTCAAGCAGACGGGGCGGGAAGCATGGGCTTTCCGCCCCGTTGTGCTGTGCCGCCCGAGAGCGCGACAGGATCAGCCGCGATCGTGGCGCAGTCGCCGGGGGCTTGGATCTTTTCTCCGTGTGGAAGAAAGGACTGGACGGTGCATATGGTGCACCATTTAGGGCTTTTTTGGCCGCTTTGCGTCACCAGCCTGAAATCTAGGGTTTGACTCATAACAGAATCTTGATCGTCCGGTTTCCGATTGCCGGCGGCGGGTTCGGGGCCAGGGCCCCAACGTCATACCTGGGGAGGCACACGACATGCTGCCGTCAAAGCATCAACTTTATCTCACGGCGTCCACCTTGCTCGCCGGGCTGGGCCTGGGCGCTGCCCCTGCACTTGCGCAAACGGCCACCGTGCCGGCTGCGGAAACGCCGGGCACCGACGCTACCAACGCAAACCCCGCGCCGGGCGAAATCGTGGTAACGGCGAACAAGAGCAAGGAAATCGCCTCGCGCGTGCCGATCAGCATCGTGGCGCTGTCTGGCGACGCGCTCAAGGCATCGGGCGTCAAGGGGATCGTCGGCCTCGCCCAGATCGCCCCGGGCGTGCAGTTCGACCAGGTGGCCGGCCTGGGCGCGGGCACCAACACCTCGATCGCCATTCGCGGCATCAATTCCAGCATCGGCACGTCCACCACCGGCATCTATCTGGACGATACCGCGTTGCAGACGCGGGTGGCCTCGCTGTCCTATTTCGGCAATCCCTATCCGGCCGTGTTCGATCTGGAGCGCGTGGAAGTGGAACGCGGGCCGCAGGGCACGCTGTTTGGCGCAGGCGCCGAAGGCGGCGCGGTGCGCTTCATCACCACCGAACCTTCGCTCACCACCTGGAGCGGCACGGCCCGCGTGGAAGGCGCCGCCACCGAAAAGGGCGGTCCCAGCTATGAAGCCGGCTTTGCCACCGGCGGCCCGCTGGTGGCCGACAAGCTGGGCATTCGCGCCTCGGTGTGGGGTCGCCGCGATGGCGGCTATGTCGATCGCGTCAGCCCGTTCACCGGCGCCGTGGTGGATCGCAATGCCGATCGCGCCGATACCTTTTCAGGCCGCGTGGCCTTGCTGTGGCAGCCGGTGGAAGGGGTGCGGATCACGCCCTCGTTCCTGGGCCAGGTCAACCACAGCAACGACACCTCATCGTATTTTGAAAGCTACAGCGACAACGACAAGAACGTTTTCCGCAATGCCCGGCTGACGGCGCAGCCCAGCACCGACCGGCTCTATCTCGGCTCGCTCAAGATCGAGGCGGATGTCAGCGATGCCGTGTCGCTCACTTCGGTCAGTTCCTACATGGTGCGCAACGGCCATGGCCTGCAAGATGGCACGGGCACCAACGGGGTGGTGTTCGGCGGCTATGGCTATGGCGTGCCCGAAGGCGGCAATCCGGCTGATTACCAGCAATACTGGGCCATTCCCACCGATCCGTCGCAGGCCGCCTATGTGGATGTGACCACGCGGGTCAAGACGTTCAGCCAGGAAGTGCGCCTGGCCAACAACCCCGGCACCAACCTGAAGTGGACGCTAGGTGCCTATTATTCGCGCGCAGTGCAGACCGATTACCAGCTGGTCTATGGCCCGTGGGTGATGGCCAATATCTTTGGCGCGGAAAATCCCGACGATCCGATGCTCAATTCGCAGATCAAGTCGATCGATACCCAGGCCGCGCTGTTTGGCCAGATCGACTACAAGATCACGCCCGATGTCACGTTTACGCTGGGTGGCCGCATTTCCCACGCCATTGCCGGCTATACCCAGACGCAGTCGGGCATTCTCTCATCCACTGGTTCCAACGCGGTGGCCACCGCCTCGGGCGAGCAGAAGCAGTGGCCATGGTCGGGCAAGATCGGCCTGGCCTGGCAAGTCACCCCGTCGGACATGCTCTATGCCTCGGCCAGCCGCGGCTATCGCATGGGCGGGGCCAACCAGCCGATCAACTCGGCCCCGGCCAGCCAGGGCGGCTGCGGGCTGGAAGCGCCGCCCACCTATGGCAGCGACAAGGTCAACAGCTATGAGGCCGGGTGGAAGGGCCGCGCGCTGGGCGGCAAGCTGCGCGTGGACGCAGACGTGTATTGGGTGGACTGGATGAACATCCAGACCTCGCTCTATTTCGCCTGCGCGTTCGGTTACATCACCAATGCCGGCAATGGCCGCACCAAGGGCTTCGATCTGGCGCTGCGCTACCAGGCGACGCCCGAACTCACGCTGAACTTCGCGGCGACCTATACCCATGCGGCCTATCGCCAGAACGTCTACCTGCCGCTGGTGCCGCCCGGTTCGCCAGGCAGCCTGGTGGTGGCGGCCGGCGACAAGCTGGCCGGCCTCGGCTCTGCGCCGTGGAACCTGACCGGCGGGTTTGACTATACCGCCACCATCGGCGCCAACACGCTGCGCTGGCACGTGGAAGACCTGTTCCGCAGCCGCGATGGCGGCCACTTCCCGTGGCAGAACGCCGACGGCACGGGCTATGCCCCGGCGCTGACCAACAACCCGGCCACCAACCAGCTCAATACGCGGCTGACCTATTCGATCGGCAAGACGGACATAGCCCTGTTCGTCAACAACGTGCTGAACAGCACGCCGCGCCTCTATCGCTATCAGGATGCGCCCACGTCGGGGCAGTTCTACGCCCTCACGTTCCGCCCGCGCACGTTCGGCGCGTCGGTCGACTATCGCTTCTGACCTGCCACCAACGGTTCCCTCCCTTCCCTTGATCCTTGCCACAGGCGCAAGGCGCAAGCGGGGGCGGGAACCTTGGAAAGCCGGGGGTGTGGCCCTGCCTTACGCCGCCGCGAAATAGGCGGTGCACATCCGCCCCAGCTCGCGCTTGAGCACGTTCCAGTCATAGTTGGTGACCGATTCGCTGCTCGATCCCAGGCTCAACTGGCGGGCAAGGGTGGCAAAGATGACATGATGCGCGGCCTTGGCGCACATTTCCGGATCGGGACCGGCAATCTCACCACGATAGCGCATGAATGCCGCCAGCGCCTTTGTCTCGGCGAGCAGCGCGGCGCGCTTGCCCAGCGCGGAAATCGGCGGGTCGTGCTCGGCCCGCATCATCGTCAGGCGCAGCAGCGGCGCGTTGCGGCGCAGCACTTCGGAATAGGCCTCCACATAGTGCGGCACGAATTCCTTGAGCGTGGCGCACGAAGCCGCCAGCGCGGCCTGCATCGTATCTTCTTCCTGCGCCAGGGTCTGCGTCGCGCGGAAGAGCACGGCGCGCACCAGGCTGTCCTTGTTCTCGAACCGCAGGTAGATCGATCCGATCGAAACCTTGCCCCGGCTGCTCACTTCCTGCAGGGTGAAATCCTCGCTGCCGCGTTCCACCATCAGCGTGCGTGCCGTGGCCAGCATGCGCTCGAGCGAGGCCTTGCTACGCCCTTGCAACGGCGCACGGCCCATGGATTCAAGCGACAATTCGACGGCATCCGCCAAGGCGGGCATGTCCTGCGGCATCAAGGCAACCCCATGCTGGCACACGCTGAAACCGCGCGCGCATCAGTCTGGGCCATAAAGGCATTTGTGGTGAACGCCAACCGGCCAGTCACACGGCTGCCACATGGTGCGCCAGGCCCATCCTGGCGCACGGTGTGAAGCGCCGCGTTGCCGGAAGCGCTCAAGCGGGCTGCAAGGCTGCGGGGCGGCGCAGGCCGAGGACGGCGCCCGCAACGGCGGCAATCAGCGCGACCACGCCGGCGACCAGGAACGCCCCCTGCATCGATCCCGCGCTGCGCGCCACCAGGCCAACCACGATCGGCGAGACCGCCTGGCCAAGGAAGAAGCAGCTGGTCCACACCCCCATGCCCCGGCCGCGATGGCGGAACGAGAACTTGGTCTGGGCCCAGGCGATCAGCGCCGGCACGGCCATGCCCGCGCCGGTCTGCTGCACCGCCAGCGCCAGCTGCATTTCCAGGACCGAATGCGCCAGGCCCACGCCGCCCAGGCCGAGGGCAAACAGCAGCAGGAACGTGGCGATCTGCACGGCATTGCCAAAGCGCGAAACGATGCGGAACAGGATCGATCCCGCCAGGATGAAGAAGCTGGGCACGAACGTGGCCTTGCTCACTGCCATCGGGTTGGTCACGCCCACTTCCGCCCAGGCGATGCTGCCATTGACGATGAACACGTAATAGAGAACCGAGCAGAACAGCGTCAGCCCGCCGACCAGAAAGGCGGTGCCGAACGGGAACGGCCCATCTGCGGCGGGGGCAGCCGGCGTTCCGGCCTGAAGCGTCCTGGCCTGCGGATGCTTGGGCTCGAAAATGCACAGATACATCGCGACGAAGATCGGCAGTGCGATCAGATAGACCAGGAAGCTGCCGTTCCAGCGCCACGCCGCAACGGCCGCCACCAGCAGGAACACCAGCGACTGGAACGCCGGCCCAACCAGGCCTTGCAGCATCAGCCAGTTGCGGCGCTGGCCGTCTTCCCAATAGTCGGCGATCAGCGTGTTGACTATCGTCAGGATGCCGGCCTCGCACACGCCCAGCAGCAGGCGCGTGGCAAAGATCACGTCAAGGTTTTCCAGGAAGAACGGCAAGGTGCCGACGATGCCATAGAAAAACGTGCAGATCAGCAGCAGCGGCCGCCGGCCAAAGCGATCGGCAAACAGCCCGGCAAAAGGCGCCAGCACGGCAATGGCATAGCCGGGCGCGGTGACCATGGCCGGCACGCGGATGGCCGCATCGGGCACGTTCTTGAAATGGGTGATCATCGCGGCAACCACGGGAAACATCGCGATGATGGCAAAGACCGGCAGGAAGCCGGCCACGATCATCGTGGCGCCCTGGGGTTTGAGCGTGAGCGAGCCGTAAAACTTGCGGGCGAGCTGCATTCGATATTCTCCCGTCGGGGCCGTTCAGCCGCGGCCATTCCTGCTTGACGACGCAGGCCCTATCAAACTAGAATTTGGATTACAAACGAAACTGCGTGGGGAGAGTGACTTGCAGCGTCTGCGAATGGGCATGATCGGTGGCGGGCCAGGCGCCTTCATCGGGCCGGTGCACCGCTATGCCGCGGAAATGGATCGCGAGATCGAGCTGGTTGCCGGGGTTTTCTCCAGCGATGCCGCGCGCGGCAAGGCTGCCGCCGATGTCTATCGCGTCGATCCGGCGCGCGCCTATCCCACGCTCGAGGCGATGTTTGCCGCCGAACGCGCCCGGGCCGACGGCATCGATTTCGTGGCGATCGTCTCGCCCAATCACCACCACCTGCCCGCGGCCCGCGCGGCGCTGGCCGCAGGCCTGCCGGTGATGACCGACAAGCCGCTGACCGCCACGCTGGACGAGGCACATGAACTGGCTGGGCTGGTGCGCGCCGCCGCGCTGCCGTTCGGCGTCACCTATACCTATTCCGGCTATCCCCTGGTGCGCGAGGCGCGGGCGCGCGTGGCGTCCGGCGCGCTCGGCACCGTGCGCAAGATCGTGGTGGAATATCCCCAGGGCTGGCTGGCGACCGAGGCGACGGGCAAGCAGGCCGAATGGCGCGTCGATCCCGCCCGCGCCGGACTGGGCGGCTGCATCGGTGACATCGGGGTTCATGCGTTTCACCTGGCTGAATTCATCAGCGGGCTGAAAGTCGCCTCGCTGCTGGCCGATCTGGGCACCGTGGTGCCGGGCCGCGCGCTGGATGATGACTGCACCGTGCTGCTGCGTTTCGACAACGGCGCACGCGGCGTGCTGCTGGCCAGCCAGATCGAAGTGGGCGAGCGCAATGGCCTGCGCATCCGGCTCTATGGCGATCGCGGCGGGCTCACCTGGCGGCAGGAAACGCCCAACATGCTGGAATTGACCACGCTGGACGGGCGCACCGAGATCGTTCACGCCGGCAGCGGCCAGCTGGGCGCCGATGCCGTGGCCCGCACGCGCACGCCGGCGGGCCATCCCGAAGGCTATCTCGAGGCCTTTGCCAACCTCTATCGTGATTTTGCCGCCCAGCTGCGCGGCGAGCCTGCGCCGTTGCTGCCCGGCCTGGACGACGGGCTGCGGGGCATGGCGTTCATCGCCACTGCCGTTTCCGCCAGCCGCGCCGGTGCCGGCTGGGTGCCCCTGACTGTTTGACGGAGCCTGAGACCATGAAGACCATCAAGGGGCCGGGCATTTTCCTCGCCCAGTTCGCCGGCGACGCCGCCCCGTTCAACAGCCTCGATGCGATCGGCACCTACATGGCCGGGCTGGGCTACAAGGGGGTGCAGATCCCCAGCTGGGACAAGCGCCTGTTCGATCTCGACCTTGCCGCGGAAAGCCAGACCTATTGCGACGAGGTCAAGGGCATGCTGGCCGACAAGGGCCTCGCGATCACCGAGCTTTCCACCCATCTGCAGGGGCAGCTGGTGGCAGTGCATCCCGCGTTTGATGCACAGTTCGATGCGTTTGCCCCGGCTGCCGTGCACGGCAACCCGGCCGCGCGCCAGGCCTGGGCGGTAGACCAGGTGAAGAAGGCGGCGATCGCCAGCCGGCGCCTGGGCCTGTCGGCCCATGCCACCTTTTCCGGCGCGCTGGCCTGGCCCTATTTCTATCCCTGGCCGGCGCGCCCGGCGGGGCTGGTCGACGACGCGTTTGACGAACTGGCGCGGCGGTGGAAACCGATCCTCGACGTGTTCGAGGACAATGGCGTTGATGCCGCCTATGAAATCCATCCCGGCGAAGACCTGCACGATGGCGTGACGTTCGAGATGTTCCTTGAGCGCACCGGCAACCATCCGCGCGCCAAGATCCTTTATGATCCCAGCCACTTCGTGCTGCAGTGCCTGGATTACCTGGCCTATATCGACATCTATCACGAGCGCATCGCCTGCTTCCACGTCAAGGATGCCGAATTCCGCCCCAATGGCCGCAGCGGGGTCTATGGCGGCTATCAGGCGTGGGTCGATCGGCCCGGCCGGTTTCGCAGCCTGGGCGATGGGCAGGTCGATTTCCCCGCGATCTTTTCCAAGATGGCGCAATACGATTTCGCCGGTTGGGCCGTGCTGGAATGGGAATGTGCGCTCAAGCATCCCGAGCAGGGCGCGGCCGAAGGCGCCCCGTTCATCGCCCGCCACATCATTCGCGTGACCGAGCATGCGTTTGATGATTTCGCCGCGGGTGGCGCCGATCGCGCGCTCAATCGCAAGCTGATGGGCTTTTGAGCGTGCCATAGCCAAGTGCCTGTCAGGCCAGCGTTTGCCCATTCGTGTGGGCGCGGCGGGCTTGACAGGTGTGGCACGAAACAATAATCAAAATTCTAATTAAACGGGCGCGCGGGCCGCGTTGGCGCCCGCATGACCGCACACCGGGAGGGATGCATGACTGCCGCCGCCACACCGCCGCACCCAGCCGACACGGGATGGCAGCGCCGCGATTTCCTCGCCGGTCTGGCCTTGCTGGGCCTGGCCGTTGGCCCGGCCGCTGCTGCCGTCGCCGCTTCGGCGCCGCAGGACGCAGCCATGGCGCGCTATCAGGGCCTGATGCGCGATGTGGCGCAGATCGTCATTCCGCGCACCGACACGGCAGGTGCAGGCGATGTGGGCACGGGTGCCTTCGTGCTGCTCGGCCTGGCGCACGGCCTGGGCGGGGCGCACCAGCCGGTCACGGTGCCGGCGCTGGCTGGCTTTTCCGGCGCAGACGGGCGCTTTGATCATGCGCGCTGGCTGGCGCTGGAACTCGATCGCCGCGCCGGTGGTGATTTCGCCCATGCCGGGTTGCCGGCGCGGCAGGCGGCCGTTGCGGGCCTTGATCGCGATGCCTTTGCCGATGTGCCGGCGGCACAGCCCTGGCACACCATCAAGAACCTGATTTTGAACGGCTATTACACCTCGGAAACCGGCGGTTCCAAGGAACTCAACTACGAACTCGTGCCCGGCCGGTGGGACCCCGACGTGCCCGTGACGCCCGCCACGCGCGCCTATTCCAGCGATTGGACGGCGATCGACTTCGGCTGATCAGCAGACAGGATTTTCCCATGGATTTCGATGCAATTGTGGTGGGCTCGGGGATCAGCGGCGGCTGGGCGGCCAAGGAACTGACCCAGGCCGGGCTCAAGGTGCTGATGATCGAGCGGGGCCGCGAGATCCGGCACCAGCAGGACTATGACACCGAGATGAAGGCGCCGTGGGAGATGCCGTTCCGCGGCGAGGGCGATACCGCGCTCTATGAACGCGAATATCCGGTGCAGATGCTCAACCGCCATTTCAACGAGTTTACCGAAGGCCACTTCGTCAACGATGCGCAGAACCCCTATCAGACCGGGGACGGCACCGATTTCACCTGGTTTCGCAGCTATCAGCTTGGCGGGCGCTCGCTCACCTGGGGCCGGCAGTGCTATCGCTGGTCGGACTATGACTTTGCCGCCAATGCGCGCGACGGGCATGGCACCGATTGGCCGATCCGCTATGCCGATGTGGCGCCGTGGTATGACAAGGTCGAGCGTTTCGTGGGCGTTTCGGGCGCGAACGAAGGCCTCAAGCAATTGCCCGATGGGCAGTTCCAGCCGCCCATGGCGCTCAACGTGGTGGAACAGCACACCCGCGCCGAAATCGCCAAGCGCTGGCCCGAACGCTGCCTGACCGTGGGGCGCACCGCCAACCTGACCGAGGCCAAGACCGAGGAAGGCCGGGCGCCGTGCCAGTATCGTTCGATCTGCGCGCGTGGCTGCTCGTATGGCGCCTATTTCTCCACGCAATCGAGCACGTTGCCGGCCGCGATGGCCACGGGCAACCTGACCGTGATCACCGATGCCGTGGTGGAAGCAGTCGATTTCGATCCCGCGACCCAGCGCGCGCGCGGCGTGCGCTATTTCGATACCAAGGCGCGCGTGCACAAGACCGCGACGGCGCGGTTGGTGTTCCTCAATGCCGGCGCGTTCAATTCGGTGCACGTGCTGCTCAATTCGGCCACCGATGCCATGCCCCAGGGCCTGGCCAATTCCAGCGGCGTGCTCGGCACGCATATCATGGACCATGCCAACACCCTGTCGGCCGCGGCGATCATGCCGGGGTTCGAAAGCCATACCTCGTTCGGCAATCGCCCGACCGGCATCGTCATCCCGCGCTATCGCAACATGGATACCATGGACGGGATTGGCCACACCCGCGGCTATTCGTTCCAGGGTGGCGCGCTGCAAAGCACGTGGACGCAGGGCAAGCGGCTGGCTGGCACCGGCACCGACTACAAGAACACGCTGCGCAAGCCCGGGCCGTGGCGCATGGTGCTGGTGACCTTTGCCGATTGCGTGCCGCGGCCGACCAACCGCCTCACGCTCGATCGCACCAAGACCGACGCCAATGGCCTGCCCCAGCTCAAGGTCGACTTTGCCTATGGCAAGGAAGAGCATGCTGCCCTGGCCCAGGCCAAGGCCGATGCCGCCGAAATGCTGACCGCTGCCGGCGGCCATGTGATCATGGGCTTTGACCGGCCGGGCGCGGGCGGCAGTTCCATCCACGAGATGGGCGGCGCGCGCATGGGCCGCGATCCCAAGACCAGCGTGCTCAACCAGTGGAGCCAGGCGCACGATGTGGCCAACCTGTTCGTCACCGATGGCGCGCAGATGAGTTCGTCTGCCTGCCAGAATCCCTCGCTCACGTATATGGCCTTGACCGCGCGCGCGGCCGATGCCGCGGTATCGATGCTGCGCGAAGGCAAGATCTGAGCGTGTTGGACCCGCACAGCCTGACGCACCGCCAAAAGACCCTTGCGCTTGTTACCCTGATCATTGCCCTGGTGCTGGAGATCGTCGACATGACGATCGTCAACACCGCACTGCCGGCGATCAAGGCCAGCCTGGGCGCCGATGCCCAGGCGTCGCAGTGGATCGTGGCGGGCTATTCGCTGGCCTTTGCCGTGCTGCTGATGGCCGGCGGGCGGCTGGGCGATACCTTTGGCTATCGCCGCATGTTCCTGGTGGGGGTGACGGGGTTCACCCTGGCGTCGGCAGCTTGTGGGCTGGCGCATACCGGCACGGCGCTGGTGGCGGCGCGGCTGTTGCAGGGCGCGACCGGGGCGGTGATGGCGCCCCAGGCGATGGCCATGGTGCAGGTGATGTTTTCCCCGCTGGAGCGGGTGTCGCGCATGGCGCTGTTCGGGGTGATCGGCGGGCTTGCCGCGATTGCCGGGCCGGTGCTGGGCGGCTTGCTGATCGAGGCCAACCTGTTCGATCTGGGCTGGCGCGTGGTGTTCCTGATCAACCTGCCGGTGGGCCTGGGCGCGGTGATCGCCGGCCTGGTCTTTTTGCCCGAGGCGCGATCGAGCCGGCCTGCGGGGTATGACCTGGTTGGCATGGTGCTGTTCGGCCTGGCCATGGCGGCGCTGCTCCATCCCCTGATCAGTGCGGCCGAAACCGGGCATGGCGGCGCCATGCTGTGGCCCCTGGTGGCGGTGGTGCCGCTCGGCCTGCTGGCCTGGCGCCACGCCGGCAAGCGCGTGCGCACCGGGCGGCCGGCGCTGTTCGATCCGGCGCTGTTCACCATTGCCAGCTTTCGCCAAGGGCTGGCGCTGGCGATCGTGTTCGGCGCGGTGGGCGCAGGCTTTCTGCTGGTCTTTGCCTTTGCCATGCAGGCCGAACGCGGCCAGACGCCGCTGTTCACCGGGCTGCTCCATGTGCCCTATGGCCTTGGCGCGATGTTCGGCATCGGGGTGATGAGCCGCAACCTGCTGCCGCGCCTGGGCCGCTGGGTGCTCATGCTGGGTGCAGGCGTGATGCTGCCGGCAACGGCGCTGGTGCTGTGGGGGATCACCATGGTGCATTTGCCGTGGCTTGCGGTGGGGCTGTGCCTGATGCTCGCCGGCGCGGGCATGGGGATGACTTCGGGTTGCGTTGGCCCGGTGGTGGTATCGCGCGTCGATCGCGATCATGCCGGGGCGGCCAGCGCGCTGTTGAAGACCAGCCAGCAATTTGGCGCGGCATTGGGCGTGGCCCTGGTTGGCAGCCTTTACTTCGCTGCCGGCGCAAGGGCATTCGCCCCGCCCGCCATGGCCGCGCTGGCCGCGATCGCGGCGTTGCAACTGGTGTGCATTGGGCTGGCCTGGCGCCTGCCGCACAAGCTCTTCGACTAGGGTGTGCGGCGATACAGCCCATGGCGGGCTGCGAACGGCCGCTTTTCGCGCTTCCGGTGCCCACGTACCAAATTTGGCCTGGCGCCTGCCACACAAGCTCTTCGACTAAGCCAAAGAACGCCGGGATCGGCCTGCGCCCTCGGGCATTGAAGCGGCCATGGACAAGCAAGCGACAGACCCGTCGATCGAGCAGGAGCGCCTGCGCCACATCATTGGCGGCCTGAGCGAGGGGGTGCTGCTGGTCGATGCCGAACAGCGCATCGTCTGGGCCAACCCGGCAGCGCTTGTCATGCATGGCGTGGAACGGCTGGCAGACCTGGGCGCGGACGTTGACGATTATCGCCGCCGCTTCCAGCTGCGCTATCGCAACAACCACCGCCTGGAGCGCGGCGACTATCCACTCGATCGTGTGATCGCCGGCGAGGCGTTCGACGAGGTGGTGGTCGAAGTGATCCCGCAAGGCGAGGACGAGCCGCGCTGGGTGCACCAGATCCGCAGCCTGATCCTGTCCGACGCGGGTGGCACGCCCGATCTGCTGGTGCTGATCATCCAGGACGTATCGCTGCGCTACGAGGCCGAGCTGCGGTTCGAACGCGCCTTCAACGTCAATCCCGCGCCAGCGGTGATCATGCGCCTGTCTGACCTGCGCTATGTCAAGGTCAACCAGGGGTTCCTCGATCTGACCGGCTACCAGAAAGACGAAGTGCTGGATCGCACGCTGTACGAGATCGACGTGCTCAAGGATGCGGCCGATATCGACACGGCCAAGGAACGCATCCGCGAGGCGCGTACCGTGCCGCAGATGCAGGCCGATCTCGAACTGCCCGATGGCGGGCGCAAGCTGGTGATCGTGGCCGGGCAGCCGGTAGACCTGGGCGAGGAGCCCTGCATGCTGTTCTCGTTTGCCGACCTGGAACCGCGCCGCCAGGCGGAAAACGAGTTGCGCCACAGCGAGGAACGCTTTGTCACCACGTTTCGCCTGGCGCCAGTGGCGATGGCGATCACCACGCGCGGCGACCATACGCTGTGCGACACCAACGACGCGTTCCATCAGCTGACCGGGTGGTCATCGGACGAAGCGATGGGCAAGACCATGCCCGCGCTCAAGCTGTGGTCCGATGCCACGTTCCTGCCGTCGGTGGCCGAGCAGCTGGTCGAACGCAG
The DNA here is from genome assembly GCA_964468165.1 of uncultured Novosphingobium sp. GTDB lineage: Bacteria > Pseudomonadota > Alphaproteobacteria > Sphingomonadales > Sphingomonadaceae > Novosphingobium. Next base: position 17,799 of record CAYXUN010000013.1, read on the forward strand.
CGCCTTTCGCGGGCGCGATGCGCAAGTGCGCGGCAAGGATGGCGGCGTCACCGATTGCCTGGTTTCGGCCGCCGCCATTCCGCTGCGGCGCGATACCTGCACGCTGTGGGTGATCCAGGACATCCACGAACGCCGCCATAGCGAGCTGGAACTGATCGGCGCGATTGAGGCGGTGATGAAGGACACCAACTGGTTCAGCCGCACGGTGGTGGAAAAACTCGCCAACCTGCGCGCGCCGCATGGCAGCGAGCGCCCTGCGGAAACCAGCGAGCTGACCCGGCGCGAAAAGGAAGTGCTCAGCCTGCTGTGCGAAGGCGGCGACGATGCCACGATCGCACGCGAAATGGGCGTTTCGCGCAATACGCTGCGCAATCACGTCGCGCGGGTCTATGCCAAGATCGGCGTCAACCGCCGGGCGCAGGCCGTGCTCTGGGCGCGCGAGCGTGGCTATCCGTTGCAACGCCCGATCCGCTGACGCGGAGGATAGCGGGACCCCGGATCACGTCCGGGGTGACGAAGAACATGTAGCTATAGATTACCGTCACCCCGGACTTGATCCGGGGTCCAGCTTGCTCAGCCGCACCGCCACCCGCCGCGCCGATTTGGCCAGTTTGTACCATACGATTTGGTACTTCTGCATCTCTCGCGGGCGATTGGGGCGGCCTATCTCTCCATCATCGGCGCGGTTGTCGCGCCACGTGATGGGAGTTTCCCCATGAACGAAGACCGCATGGAAGGCGAAGTGCGCCGGTTGAAGGGTTCGATCCTGGAAGCGATCGGCAAGATCACCGGCAATGACCAGACCCGGGCCGAAGGCGCAGCCGAAAAGATCGCCGGCAAAGTCCAGGCCAAGGCAGCCGCCGCGGCCGAAGCCGTGCGCAAGTCTGCCCGCAAGTAACGCGCGCGGCGCGCCTTTCCTACCACCACACCACGATAGATTTCTTCCCTCAGGAGATTTGCATGGCAACGACCATGATCGACGGTCGCTTTGACGACCGCCTGGACCCGCGCATGAACTGGTGGGCCCTTTTGGCCGGCACCGTGATCGCGCTGGCCATTGAAGTGACGCTGGGCCTGCTGGGCGCTGGCATCGGCTTTTCTGCGATCAACCCTGGTTCGGCCAGCGGCGCCAGTGCCGGCGGGCTTGGCCTGGGCGCGCTGATCTGGTGGACGGTCAGCAGTGTGCTGGCGCTGGCCGCCGGGGCCTATGGCGCCACGCTGGTGTCGCGCAGCCGCCGCCCGGTTGATGGCGTGATGCACGGCCTGGCGATCTGGGGCCTGACCCTGCTGCTGACGTTCTATCTGCTGACGTCGGCCGTGGGCGGCATCGTTGGCGGGGCATTCCGCGCCGTGGGCGGCGTGGCGAGTGCGGCAGCCGGCGGTGCGGGCGCGGTAACGCCCACGGTGGCCAAGGCTGCCGGCGTGGACCAGGCTGATGTCGACGCGCAGGTTTCCGCCCTGCTTGATACCACGCCCAACGATCCGGCCGCAATGACGCCGGAGCAGGGCCGCAAGGCGATCGTGGCCGAACTGCCGGCCATGGCCAAGGGCGGTGAAGAAGGGCGCGCGGCCGAACAGCGCGTGGCGATGATCGTGGCGGCGCAGAACAAGATCACGCCCGATGAAGCCATGGCCCGCGTCGAAAAGGCCCGCCAGCAGTTCCTGGCTGCCAAGCAGAGCGCGATCGATACCGCGATCGACGCTGGCAGCAAGGGCGCCGACCTGGCCGCCGGCACCGCCTTTGCCCTTTTCGTGGTGATGATGCTGGGCGCCAGCGCCGCTGCCGCCGGGGGTGTTGCCGCCACGCGCCGCAACGATGCCTGAAGCACGCCACGAGAATGTTTCACCACCCATTTCGTCAAGGAGCATGACCATGAACGAACATCGCATTACCGGTGCCATCAAGGAAGCTGCTGGCACCATCGAGCAGGGCATCGGCGCGGCTACCGGTGACGAGGCCACCCGCCTGCGCGGCCAAAGCCGCCGCATCGAAGGCCGCATTGAGGGCCTGGTCGGCAAGACCATCGACCGGGCGATCGACCGGGCCGTGGTTCTGATCGAACGCGGCGAGCAGCTGGTGCGCAACCATCCCCGCACCAGTGCCATCGTCGCCGGCGTGGTCGCGCTGTCCCTTGGCCGTCGGTTAAGCGCGGCAACGCGGGGCTGAGCGGCTGAACCAGCGCGGCGGCGCGGAAGGGAGCAATCCTTTCCGCGCCGCTTTGCGCATGGTCATGGCACGGGTTCGAGCGTCGCCAGCGCCACGTCGTTGCTGTGCATCGCCACCTCGCGCAGCAGTTGCCCGTCGGCGCCAACGGTCACCGTCTCGCTCGCTTCCGGCTTGTCCTGCGCCAGCGCGGCCAGGCTGGCGAGCTGGGCCGGGGTCAGCTGCGCGGGCGCGCCCATGTCGATATAGGCGGAATAGGCGTCGTTGGCGCGATAGCCGGTGCGGTGCAGGGTATAGCGATAGCGACCGGGCGAAAGGTGGCTGAATGCCAGGCGCACCGGCGCTGCCGGATGATTGGGCACCAGCTTGCCAAAGAAGCTGCGGTTGCTGGTCGGCTGGGCGGGCTGCTCGAAATCCCACACCACCGCGGCCACCTTGCGTCCGTCGCGCGCGATCCAGCTTTGCGCATCGTCAGCCGGCACGCGGCGGCCCTGCAGGGCGTGGAGGTATTTGTAGGCAAACCATGCCGGCTTGCGGATGCCGTCCTTGGTCATCAGGCCAAAGCCGCCGTGAAATTCGGTGGTCGGCGGGCCGGGCTCCTCGAACAGGTCGGAATAGACCCAATAGCTCATCCCTTGCGCCGCGCCTTCCACGCTCTTGAGCTTGGACAGGATATAGGGCGCGCTGACATAGGAATCGTGCACCAGGTCGCGCGGGGTATAGCTGGTGCTCCATTCGGTGAAATAGAGCGGCAGGCCGGGAAAGGCCGAGGCGTTGATCTGCTGACGCACGCGCAGGACATCGCCGGTGATCGCCTGGGGGCTGGGATCGAGCTTGGTATCGTCCTTGCCCATTTCATCGAGGAAGCCGCCGTTCACGCCATAGGTGTGGGTGGTGACGAAATCGATCGTGCCGCCCTTGGCTTTCACCGCGGCGAGCAGTTCGGGCACCCACGCCGCGCCGGCGGTGGAAGGGCCACCGACCCTGAGCTGGGGATCGATTGCCTTGATCGTCTTGGCGGTCAGCAGGTAGAGATCGAAATAGGCCTGCTGGTCGGCATTTTCCCAGAAGCCGGCGAGATTGGGCTCGTTCCACACCTCGAAATACCATTGCCGCACTTCGTTTTGGCCATAGCGGGCGATCATGTGCCGTACGAAGGCATCGACCAGATCGCGCCACGGGCCGGGCTGCGGGTGCGAGGTGTTGCCTTTCCAGTAGAAGATCGTCTGGTCAGAGGTTTTCAGCGCATCGGGGGTAAAGCCCAGTTCCACGAACGGCCGCAGGTGCCGCGCCTTGAGATCATCGTAGAGCGCATCGATCGCGGTCCAGTCATAGACGATCTTGCCGTTCACGCGCTTTACCGTGCCCAGCGCATCGTGGAAAATGTCGTGGAAGCGGATGGTGCGAAAGCCCAGTTCCTCGCTGGCGAGCTTGAGCTGCGCCATGTTCTCCGGGCGGCGCAGCGTGCCGGGATAGTCTGACCCGATCGAGAGATCGAAGAAGCGATCGATCGGTCCGCCATCGCGCGCCACGTCCACCGCGATCTGGCGCGCGGCGGGCATGGGAGCAGGGGAGGGGGCAGGGGCGGCCGCCGCACCCGGTGCCGGGCCGGCGACAGGCAGCGGCTTGTTGGCCGGCATGCCGACCATGATGCCGCGCCCGTGCGGCGCCAGATAGAGCGTGCCGGGATCGAGCATGTCGCCCGCGATCGCGCGCAAGGTGCCGAACTGCTGGTCCGGGCTGTTGATCCGCACCCAGTTGGCGCCGGCATCGTCAGACCGCCACAGCCCTTCCTGGCCCATGACCTTGCCCCACAGGAACACCGCGGGATAGGCATCCTTGACCGCCGGCGCGCCAAAGCTGACGAGCCAGGCCTCGGTCACCTTGCGCATCTGGGTGACCTTGGTCTTGCTGTCGGGCGAATGGAACAGCCCCATCGGCAGCGCCAGCCACAGGTCTCTTACCCGGCCGGGCACCACCGCGAGCGTGCCCTTCTGCCAGCTTTCCACCTTGGGCAGGCCGGCGATCAGAGTGGTAAAGCTGCTGCCGCCATCGCCGCTGGCCAGCACGGCCGAATTGGCCTGGTCATAGACATAGAACAGGCCATCGGTGGCCTTGTCGGCCACGGGCAGGTACGAGGCATCCGCCCGCGCGGCGATGCCGGTGGAAGGCTGCCAGGTCTTGCCCATGTCTTTCGAGACATAGAGGCCATCCTTTTCCGGCGCCCAGACCAGCGTGGTGGCCTTGGCCGAAATCGCCGCCACGCCCGGCCTGCGCCCATCGCCGCCAGGGGCGGGAGGATGATAGGCGGCGCTGGCAAACGGCGTCCACGTCGCGCCGCCATCGGCAGAGGTATAGCCATAGCTGGGCCCATGATCGACGAGGCGCACCATGCTGCCCGGCCTGGCCCCGGCATAGTCGATGCTGAAATCGGTCTCGCTCGCCGGCGTGAACAGGCCCTTGCGCGGCGGGGTGCGCGCCAGATCTTCCCAGGCACCGCCGCCCACGTCGCCAAAGGCGGCCAACACGGCCGCGCCGCCGGTGGGAGAGGCCATCTGCAAGGTGGCGGCCTCTTCGAGATTGGCCACGGTGAAATCGAACGTCACCGGCTGGCCGGCCTTGGCCGAGGCGAGGTTGCGGCTGATCCACAGGCCATAGCCGGTGCCATAGATCATCTCGTCGGGCTTGAACGGGTTGAACTTGAGGTCGGCCAGCCAGTGCCCCATGGTGTCCCGGCCCTTCGTGTAATCGACCAGCCAGGGATAGGCGCCGGGATCGTGCCGCGCATGGGCAGACAGCGCATCCCAGTGCGCGCCGCCATCGCGCGACAGATAGATATCGTCGCCCGGCGCCCAGCGATCGATGGTCGAGACGGCCAGCGTGCCATCGCTGGAAAGGTCGATCCCGGAAAAGCCGCCGGGCAGGCCGGGCGCGGGCGGGGTGGGGGTGATATCGTGCCAGCGGCCGTCGCGGCCATCGCGCTTCCACACCGCGCCGGTCTTGATATTGCTGGGATTGAGCCTGGTGGCCTGATCGCCCCCGGCAAAGGTAACGTAGAGGCTGCCATCCGGGCCGAACACCAGGTGTTGCGGCACCATCGCCGGCAGGCCGGGAACGGCGGCAAAGCTGGCGCCGTCATCGCGGCTCAGCAGCAGTGCGCCGGTGCCATCGGTCGATCCCGCCCATACCGCGCCGGATACCGCAGGATCGACCGCCACCAGGCTGAATCCACTTACCTTTGCGCCGGTGCGGGCGAAGGTCTGGCCGCGATCGGTGCTTTTCCACAGGCCGTCGCGGTTGGAGCCGAAATAGAGCACGTCGCCTTGGCGCGGATCGACCGCGAGCCGCTCGCCCGTGCCGCGCCCGTCGCTGTTGCCGCCGACGCCGATCGGCAGTTCGGTCTTCTGCCAGGTGCGGCCGCGATCATCCGAGCGCAGGATCGCACCCTTGCGGCTCCATTGCGAGAGATAGAGCCCGGTGGCGGCATAGACGCGGTCGGGCGCATTGGGATCGACGGCAAAGCTTAGCACGCCCATCAGATCGCCATCGTCGTGGCCGAGGTGATCGAGCAGGGGAATCCAGCGTTTGTTTTCGACATCAAAGCGGTACATGCCGCCGATATCGGTGCGGGCATAGAGGATGCCCGGCGTGCGCGGATGATAGAGAAAACCGTCGACAAAGCCGCCCGCGCCAAATGGCACGGTCTGCCAGTGATAAGGCCCGCTCGCCAAGGGAGCGGCGGCGGCATTGGCGGCTGGCGGGGTTTGCGCATGAACCGGCGCGGCCACGGCGAGCGCCAGGACGCTGGCCAAGGCAGTGCAGGCCATCTGGCATGCGCCACGGAACGGGATTCCAGGCATGACATTCTCCTTCCCTGGCGGTGGCCGCGCCGGCGCGATCGCCGCCTGGCCGGTGCCCTTGTGTTTTGGTTTGTGCGCACGAGGCATAATTTGCGCTCGAAATGCCGTCAAGATAGCGCTAACAATCGCACCACAAACAAACCGCCACCAGGCGCCATGACAATGGTGCCGACCTGGCGGAAAGAGAGGAGCCTTGTCGGCCATGCGTCCAATTCGCCTTGCGGTGCCCGCTGTTGCCGCCGCCATTCCGCTGCTGGCCTTGCCCGTGGCCGCGCAGGCCGCGCCCTTTGCCCTGGCGCCGGTGCTGACCGACAATGTCGTGTTGCAGCGGGGCAAGCCGGTGCCCCTGCGCGGCATGGGGGAGCCCGGCAGTTTGGTCCACGCCAGCCTGGACGGTGGCGCGCTGCCCGATGCGACCGTGACCGGCGATGGAACATGGCAGATCGCCCTGCCGCCCCAGGCGGCGGGCAGCGGCCACCGCCTGCGCTTCGCCACGTCTGACGGGCGGCAGGCGCAGCTTGCCAATGTGGCGTTTGGCGACGTGTTCCTGTGTTCGGGCCAGTCCAACATGGAGTTCACGCTGCGCCATGCCACCAATGCCGACGTGGTGATTGCGGGCAGTGCCAATCCCGATCTGCGCCTGTTCAACGTGCCCAAGCAAAGCAGCCTGACGCCACAACCGCAATTTGGCGCGGCGGTGGCCTGGGCGCCGGCCGGGCCGGCGAGCACGCCGGATTTCTCTGCCGTGTGCTATTTCATGGGGGCCAGCCTCCAGGCCAGGCGCAAGGTGCCGGTGGGCCTGATCGCGGCATCGTGGGGTGGTTCGATCATCGAGGACTGGATGTCGCCAGCCGCGCTGCGCCAGGCCGGCGGCCATGACGATGGGCTGGACCTGCTCGCGCTGCGCCGGCGCGATCCGGCTGCGGCGGAGCAGGCCTGGGGCAAGCAGCTGCATGCCTTTTTCGCGCGCACGGCAGGCAAGGGGCCGGCCCGCAGCGCCGACGTGGGCAAGCTGTGGGAAGACTGGGGCGATCCGGCCTATGCCCATTTTGACGGAACCGCCACCTATACCGCCACGGTCAGCCTCAGCGCGGCGCAGGCCAAGGCAGCCCGCGCGCTGCGCCTCGGCGTGGTTGACGATATCGACCAGACGCTGGTCAACGGCGTCGCCGTGGGTGCGGGGGTGGGCTGGAACACGCAGCGTCACTATGCGCTGCCGGCCGGCACCCTGCATGCCGGCACCAACACGATCACGGTCAACGTGCTCGATACCGGCGGTGGCGGCGGGCTGCATGGCGATGGCCTGCCGGCCCTGGAACTGGCCGATGGCAGCATGCCGATTGCGTCGTGGCGGGTGGTGCAGGGCATGCCGCTGGGCAGCGCCGGCAAGATTCCGATGCCGCCCTGGATCGCGGCGAGCGGGCTCACCACGCTGTATAACGGCATGATCGCCCCGCTGGGCGATATCCCGCTCGCCGGCATCGCCTGGTACCAGGGGGAATCGAATGCCGGCGATGCCACCGGCTATCGCGGCTTGCTGCGCGCGCTGATCGCCGATTGGCGCAGCCGCTTTGCCACGCGGCCGTTCGGTATCGTGCAGATTGCGGGGTATGGCCCGCAGGTGGTTGGCCCAGCCGATGCGTTCTGGCCCCATATCCGCGAGGCGCAGCGCGACGTGGCAGCGAGCGATCCCGACGCCGGCCTGGCCGTGGCGATCGACGTGGGTGACCCCGACGATATCCACCCCACGCGCAAGAAGCCGGTGGGCGAGCGGCTGGCCCAGGCCCTGGCCGGCAAGCCAGTGGCGGCGCTGCCGCTGGCACAGCGCGCCGGCGTGGATCAGCTGCGGCTGCGCTTCAACCGGCCCTTACGGGTGATCGGCGATGCCGTGCCGATCGGCTTTGAACTGTGTGACGCGGCAGGCCATTGCCGGTTCGCCCCGGCCAAGCTCGATGCCGCCGATACCGTGGCCATGCCGGTGCAGGCCGGTGACGTGACGCTGCGCTATCTCTGGGCAGACAGCCCGGTTGCCAACCTGTTCGATGCCGATGGCAGCCCGCTCAGCCCTTTCACCATGCCGATCCCCTGATCGCGGCAGTGTGAGCCTGGCCGAGGCCAGACGCGCGATAGCGGTATCAATTTGGTATCGGGTTGGCCGTTTCGCTTGCATGCCGCCATGGCCAGGCTTAGGACGGCGGGGATGACTGATCAGGACAACGGCCGCGTCAAGCGTGGGCAACGCCGGGGGGCGCGTGGGCCGACGGTGGCCGATGTTGCGCGCCTGGCGCAGGTTTCGCCGATGACGGTGTCGCGCGTGGTGAACAGCGATCCCAAAGTGCACGAGGCGACCCGCGCCAAAGTGGAACAGGCCATTGCCGAACTGGGCTATGTGCCCAACCTGGCGGCGCGCAGCCTGGCCGGCGGCCGGCAATGCCGTATCGGCCTGCTCCATTCCAACCCCAGCGCCGCCTATCTCAGCGAGTTTCTGGTGGGATCGACCGAGCAGGCCAACGCCATGGGCGCGCAGCTGCTGGTCGAACATTTCGAGGAAGAGGCCAGCCGCGACGCGCTGGCAGCCAAGCTCCTGTCGCACCGCGTCGATGCCGTGCTGCTGCCGCCGCCCTTGTCTGACGATGTGCTGCTGCTGGAATGCATCAACCGCGCCGGCATGGTGATGGCGCAAGTGGCCACCGGCGCGCCTTCGCCGCTGGCCCATGCCGTAACGATCGATGACGAGGCGGCGGCCTATGCGCTGACCGCGCGGCTCACCGGGCTGGGGCACCGGCGGATCGGCTTTATCGGCGGCGCGCCCAACCAGACGGCCAGCGCCCTGCGCCGCAACGGCTATCGCCGTGCCTTGGCCGAAGCGGGCATCGATGGTGACCGGCGCCTGGAAACCACGGGCGATTTCACGTTCCGTTCGGGCATGGAGTGCGCTTTGGCGCTGCTCTCGTTCGACGAGCCGCCCACGGCAATCTTTGCCAGCAACGACGACATGGCCGCGGCCACCATCGCCGCAGCGCACCGCATGGGCCTCGACGTGCCGCGCCAACTGTCGGTCTGCGGGTTCGACGATACGGCATCGGCCACCAATGTCTGGCCCGAACTCACCACCGCGCGCCAGCCAGTCGCCGATATGGCGCGCGAAGCCGTGCGCCTGCTGGTGGACAGCGTGTTTGATCCCAAGGCGCGCACGCCGCGCCATGTGCGCGTCGATTTCTCGCTGGTGCTGCGCGCGTCCGACGCCACGTTGATGGCGCCGCGCGCGCGCTGACCCCCACCGACGCGTCCCGCGCCGTGAGACGGGACGCATCGCGCCGTTTTTCACCGCACGCTCTTGCCATGACCACGCACGAATAGTGGGTGACCGTTGCGGCTTTGCCACAGTCCTGCAATCGTTTTAGCGCTATCGCAGGCCCGCTTTTCCGGGCGTTCCGCACCGCAAAAGGCAGTGCGATAAATCCTAGTTATCTCATTGATGTGATAATTCTAAGATATTGATAAAAAACAAATGATGCAAAGCGGCAAAAATTGCCGTTGTGTTGCCGAATTCGGCTGTCCAGCAGCAAACCCTCAGCATCGGGGGCTTTCCGCAATAATCCGGTTTGCGAATCGTGCTGTGAAATGGTAGCGTTAACTCAGATGAGGTGCTCTGACACACGGAGCAATCAGGAGGGGGCTCTTCAGGAAACCAGTTCCGTTTCTCGCCATGGCCGCGCGTCTCTCAGCAGACTGACGGTGGCGTCGAAGTATCTGTAAAAACGAAATTCTTTAGAGATAGCCTTAATTGGGAGGGGTTATGCACAACGTTTTCGGGCGCAGCACGCGCCGCAATGCGCGCAAGATCGGTTTCCTTGCCACGTCCAGCCTGGTGATGGCCGCTTCGCTGGTGGCGGGCACGGCCCATGCCCAGCAAGCCGCCGCCGCCGCAGACGCCGACAAGGCCGCTGCTGCCGACGAACCGGGCGTGCCGTCGATCATCGTTACCGGTATTCGCGGCTCGCTGAGCAACGCCCTCAACACCAAGCGCAATTCGCAGGTGATCGTGGACTCGATCTCTGCCCAGGACATCGGCGCACTGCCCGACCGCACGGTTTCCGAAGCACTCCAGCGCGTGCCGGGCATCACCCTGCAGCGTACCGGTGACGTCAACACCCTGGAAGGCAGCGACCCCGGCCGCGTGCCGGCCGAAGGCGGCGGCGTGTTCATTCGCGGCCTTTCCTGGACGCGCAGCGAAATCAACGGGCACGACGTGTTCTCGGCCAACAGCGGCCGTGGCCTGAGCTTTGAAGACGTCTCGCCCGACCTCATGGGTTCGGTGGATGTCTACAAGACGCCGTCTGCCGACATGGTCGAAGGCGGCATTGCCGGCATCGTCGACCTGCGTACGCGCAAGCCGCTGGATTCGAAGAACTTCCTCGCCGTCTCGGGTGACTGGAACTATGCGGACAAGCGCAAGGAAGGCTTCTTCTCGGGCAACGCCGTGCTCAGCCACCGCTGGCAGACCCCGGGCGGCATGGAAATCGGCCTGTTACTGTCGGCTGCCACTGGCAAGACCGGCAACCGTACCGACGCCGTACAGACCGGTTCGATCCGCACCGTCACGCTGACCGCGCCGCAGTCCGGCCTGCCGGCGGGCACAAACGTGGCCCTGCCCAGCGGCCTGGGTTATCGCACGGTGGAATGGACCCAGGTCCGCCACTCCTACGATGCCGTGCTGCAGCTCAAGCCGTCGTCGAACCTGCTGTTCACGTTCGAGGGCCTGATTGCCAAGGTGACCCCGCGCGACCTTGAGAACGCGGTGGCCATCAACGACAGCAGCGGCGGTTTCAACCTCGATCCCAGCTTTACCTTCACCGGTCCCCAGCACACCTTGGCCACCGGCACGGTCAACAACGCGCAGATGGTGTTCGACAACCGCTCGGGCCAGCAGGACAAGGTGACGCGCGAGTTCTCCGCCTCGATGATGTGGAATGCTGGCGACCACTGGACCGTCAACGTGGACGTGGATCATGTGAACTCGCATGCCAGCGTTTACAGCATGACAGCGTTCGACAGCTTTGGTCCTGACGCAGCAACGCGGCCGACCGTGTCGTTCAACCTCGCGGGCAAGACCCCCGGTCTCTCGATCATGCCCAACGGCGCCAGCCTGAGCGATCCGGCCAACTATTTCTGGACCGCGGCGATGGACCACCTGGAAGACAACTCTGCGTCTTCGTGGGCTGAACGCGCCGATATCACGTATACCTTTGATGACGACAATTTCTTCAAGGCCTTCCGCGTTGGCGTGCGCAACACCAGCAAGGATCTGCTCACGCAGTCGACCAACTACAACTGGGCGTTGTTGAGCGCGGCGTTCTGGGGCGGCGGCACGCCGGTGTTCCTCAACGATCCCAAGGGCGTCAACCTTACCAGCCAGACCACTCTCAAGACGTTCCCGAGCTTCCTGGGCGGCAACGTGAGCGTGCCGGGCGGCTGGTTCCCTTCGGCTGGATTGGTGAGCAATGGCACTGCCAACGCCTACAAGTACCTCCAGGCCACCGAAACCGCCGGTTGGGGCTGGTCGCCGCTGACTTCTGCCGCGTTCTCGTCCAGTGCCAACACGTCCAACGCCTATGGCACCAACACCCAGCAGGAAAAGACGCTGGCTGGCTATGCCATGGCCCGCTTCGGCACCGACAACAGCTTTATCGGGCGGTTTGACGGCAACATCGGCGTGCGCGTGGTGCGAACCCGCAACTCTGCCCAGGGTTTCGAATTCCTGCCCGCGCTGAGCGGCAGCGGTTCGGCCACGACCACCCCGGCACAGTGCATCGCCGACCATGGCACCGCGGCTTGCCAGGATCTGATCAACGTGACCGCCTTCGTGGGCAGCGGCGCCAAGACGCCGGTGGATGCGCGCAGCAGCTACACCGACATCCTGCCCACCCTCAACACGCGCTTCTACATCAACGACAAGACCATCCTGCGTTTCGGCGTGGGCAAGTCCATCTATCGGCCCAGCTTCACCGACATGCAGGCCAACCGTTCGTACAACTTCAACTTCCAGTCGAACGGTTATCAGCTGGCGCTGATCGCTCCGGCCGTGCTCAATGGTGGCAATCCCTACCTCAAGCCGATCCGCGCGTGGAACTTTGACGCCAGCTTCGAATACTATTTCGGCAAGGCCAACGCATTTACCTTCGCGGCATTCTACAAGGATATCTCGAACTACATCAGCGCGCAGGCCACGACCGTGTCGCTGACGCGCAACGGTGTGACCCAGACGTTCCAGAACAATACTCCGGTCAACGGCGGCCACGGCACCATCAAGGGTTTCGAAGCCGGCTACACCATGTTCTTCGATAGCCTGCCGGGCGCGCTTTCGGGCTTTGGCTTCAACGGCAACTACACCTTCATCAGCAACAGTGGCGGGCTCAATCCCACCAATCCGCAGTTGGCGGTGGGCAGCCTGCTGCCGGGCAACCTGCCGATGCAGGGCTTGTCCAAGCATTCGTTCAACGCCGCGCTGCTTTATGAAAAGTATGGGGTGTCGGCGCGTCTCGCCTACAACTGGCGTTCGGAATACCTGGCCAATGCCAACGGTGCCAACGTCAACCAGCCGGTGTGGAACGAAGCCTATGGCCAGCTCGACGCCTCGATCATCTTTGACGTGAACAGCCACGTGAAGATGGGCCTCCAGGCGCAGAACCTGCTCAAGGCCAAGACCTATATCGACGTCGGCCCGGTCAGCCTGCATCCGCGCTATGCTTGGGAAGAAACCGACCGTCACATCGCGTTCCTGGTCCGCAGCAAGTTCTGACCGCCGCGGCATCTTGCCGCACAAGGCCGGCTCCGGTTATCTCATGCGCCAAGGTATCCTAGCGGCGCATGAGGCCGGGGTCGGTGTGGGGAAGAGGGTTTGATGAACGAGGCAGCCATTCAATCGATCACCATCCTGGGGGGTGGTACGGCCGGTTGGATGGCCGCTGCGCTGCTGGCGCGGAAATTTGACCGGCAGGCGCTGCGCATTACCCTGGTCGAATCCGAAGAGATCGGCATCGTCGGCGTGGGCGAGGCAACCGTACCGCTGTTCCGCCTGTTCAACGATCTGCTGGGCGTGGACGAGCATGCGTTCATGCAGGCGACGATGGGCAGCTACAAGCTGGGCATCGAATTTTGCGACTGGGGCCAGGTGGGCAACACCCACTTCCACGGCTTTGGCGATTATGGCGAACCGATCGACGGCATCGCCCCGCACCATTACTGGCTGCGCCTGGCCCGATCAGGCGAAACCACACCGATCGATGCTTATTCTGCGCCCTATGCCCTGGCGCAGCGCGGCAAGTTCACGCCAACCGATCCGCGCCAGCCACGCTATCTGCACGCCTATCATTTCGATGCGGTGCTCTATGCCCGCTATCTGCGCACCCTGGCCGAAAGCTGGGGCGTCACCCGCATCGAGGGGCGCGTGGTCGATGTGCCGCTCGATCCGCAGACCGGGCATATCCGTGCCCTGCGCCTTGCGGGTGGGCAGGTGGTGGATGGCGAATTCTTCATCGATTGCACCGGCTTTGCCGCCGAGTTGATCGGCAAGCGGCTGGGCACGGGCTATGTCGATTGGTCGCACTGGCTGCCGTGCGACAGTGCCGTTGCCGTCCCCTCTGCGCGGCATGATCCGCCGGCGCCGTTCACCCGCTCCACCGCGCTGGCCGCCGGCTGGCAATGGCGCATTCCGTTGCAGCACCGCGAGGGCAACGGTATCGTCTATGCCTCTGCCCATATGAGCGATGCAGCGGCGGAAGAGGCCTTGCTGGGCAGCCTGGGCGGGGCGCCGCTGGCCAGCCCGCGCCGCTTTCGCTTTACCGCCGGGCGGCGCGAAGCGTTCTGGCAGCGCAATTGCGTGGCGCTGGGTTTTGCGAGCGGCTTTCTGGAGCCGCTGGAATCGACCGGTATCCAGCTGATCCAGAACGGCATCGGCCGCTTGATCGAATTCTTTCCCGACAAGCATTTCGATCCGCGCGTGGCGGCCGAATACAACCGCGTGTGCCAGGTGGAATGGGACCGCATCCGCGATTTCATCATCGCGCACTATTGCGTGTCGCAGCGGCCCGAGCCGCTGTGGCAGGCCGCGCGCGCCATGGCGCTGCCCGATACCCTGCGCCAAAAGCTCGATAGCTGGCACGCGACGGGCAAGATCCCGCTGCTCGATGGCGAATCCTATCAAGAGCCGAGCTGGGCGGCGATCCTGCTGGGCAATGGCGTCTTGCCGCAGCGCCACGATCCGCTGATCGACCGTCTGCCGCTGGACCTGGTCCGCGCGCACATGGCCCGCCGCCGCGAGGATCTGGCGCGCATGGGCAAATCGGCCCCCGATCACCGCTTTTACCTTGAACGCCACTGCCAGGCCGCGGCCTGATCGAACGGATCATTCCATGCCGCAGACCAACAACCAGGCCAATCCGATCCGTTCGATCGTCATTGCGGGAGGCGGTACGGCCGGCTGGATGACGGCGGTGGCGCTGTCGGCCACGATCGCCCCGCAAATCTGCACGATCACGCTGGTTGAATCCGATGCGATTGGCCCGATCGGCGTGGGCGAGGCAACGATTCCGCCGATCCAGCTGTTCAACCAGATGGCCGGACTGGACGAAGCCGAGTTCATTCGCGCCACCCGCGCCACGTTCAAGCTCGGCATCGAGTTTGTCGGCTGGCGCGACAAGAATCACCGCTATTTCCATCCCTTCGGGCGCTATGGCGATGATTTCGGCGCCAGCCCCTTTCATCAGCACTGGCTGCGCGCTCAGGCGCTGGGCGATACCACCCCGTTCGGGGATTTCTCGCTCAACGAGCAGGCCGCGTATGCCGGGCGGTTTCGCGCGCCCGATCCTGATCCGCGTTCGGTCTATTCGACCTTGTCCTATGCCTATCACTTTGACGCCGTGCTCTATGGCCAATACTTGCGCGGCCTGGCCGAGCAGCGCGGCGTGATCCGGCGCGAGGGACTGATCGACGAGGTCTTGCTCGACGGCGAAAGTGGCCGGATCGAAGGACTGCGGCTCGATGACGGCGGCCTGATCGAAGGGGATCTGTTCATCGATTGCACCGGTCTGAAAAGCCTGCTGCTGGGTCAAGCGCTGGGTGTGCCGTTCGAGGATTGGACCCCGTTCCTGCCGTGCGACCGCGCCCTGGCGGTGCCCACCGACTGCATCGACCTGGCGCGGCCCTATACGCGGGCAACCGCGCATGCCGCCGGCTGGCAATGGCGCATCCCGCTGCAGCACCGCATGGGCAACGGCATGGTCTATAGCAGCGCGCATTGGAGCGACGACCAGGCGCATGACGCGCTGATGGCCAATCTGGATGGCCAACCGCTGGCTGATCCCCGCCCGATCCGGTTTACCACCGGGCGCCGGACGCAGAGCTGGGCGGCCAACTGCGTTGCGATCGGGCTTTCGGCAGGGTTCCTCGAACCGCTGGAATCGACCAGCATTCACCTGATCCAGATCGCGATTACCAAGCTTTTGGGTTGGTTTCCCGATCGGGGATTTGATCCGTTCACCAGGGCGACCTTCAACCGCGAGATTGCCAACGAATATGATCGCACCCGTGATTTCCTGATCCTGCATTATCACGCCAATGCCCGTGGCGATGAACCATTCTGGCGCGAACGGGCAGAGCGGCCGATTCCCGATACCCTGGCCGAAAAGATGGAAATCTTCCGGCGCAGCGGGCGCCTGGTTTCGCATGGGTATGACTTGTTCAAGGACGCCAGCTGGCTGGCCGTGCTGCTGGGCCAAGGGATCATGCCGCAGGGCCATGATCCCCTCACCGAAAGCGTGCGACCGATCGAGCTGGACCGCATGCTGCGTGGCATGCGCCAGTTGATCGCCAAGGCCGCCCAGGCGATGCCCTCGCAGCAGGCCGTGCTGGAACAGGTGGCACGCCAGCCCAGCATGGTGGGCTGATTTCTAACGATTTTGCCGCTCTGCCGCGGAATTGGCGGCCAGGCGAGGGAACAGTTGCAAAGCCGATTGTGGCGCCATAATGATAGCGCTATCACTTCGTCGCGCGCATGGGGCCAAGGTTCGGCCGCGACAGAACGAACGAGACGGGAAGGGACCAATCGCATGAAGGCCAAGGCACGTACATTCACGCTCGCGCTGTTGTTGCAGGCCGGTTGCGCGGTGCCCGCCCTGGCAGCGCCGCTGGCAGTGCTCGATCGCAATGGCGCCGCGGTCAGCATCGAACCCTATGCCCCCAACATCGTGCGCGTGACCATCGCCACTGATCCCGATGTGGCGCGCAGCGCGCCGGGCGAGGGGCCCAACGCCACGCCCGATGCCGCGGGCTGGAGCCACGCCAGCGACAACGGGGCGGACGTGTTCCGATCCGGCGACCTGGAAGTGCGCGTCGACGCGCAGCCCTGGCCCAGCGCGCCGACGATGATGGCCCGCTATTTCGCGCCGTCGCTGCCCAGCGTCTCGATCGGCTTTGCCAAGCCCGGCGGCGCCCCGCTCACCCGCATGAACGGCTGGGAAATGAGCCCGCACGATGTGGCGGGCGAACACACGTTCCGCGTCGGCGCCAGCTTTTCCACCACGGCCGACGAGCATTTCTGGGGCCTGGGCCAGAACCAGCAGGGCTTTGCCGATCTGCGCGGCCGCACCATCGATTGCCGCCACAACTATGACGCGCCCGAGGGCGAAAGCGTGTGCGTGCCGTTCCTGGTGACGAACAAGGGCTATGGCATCGTCTGGGACAACCCCTCGGCCACCACGGTTTCAGCCGGGGTCAACGGCAAGACGCACTGGCAATCCAACGTGGGCGAGCGCGTCAGCTTTTTCGTGATCACCGGCAAGACCACCGACGAAATCTATGCCGGCTATGCCCGCCTGACCGGCGCCACGCCGCTGCCGCCCAAGGCCGCGCTGGGCCTGATCCAGTCCAAGGCGCGCTATGAAACCCAGGCCGAACTGCTCGACATTGCCAAGGGCTATCGCGCGCGCAACCTGCCGCTCGATATCATGGTGCTCGACTGGTTCTATTGGACCGCGCTGGGCAACCTGGATATCGATCGCAGCGCATTTCCCGATCCCAAGGGCATGAATGCCCAGCTCAACGCCATGGGCATGCGCTCGCTGATCAGCGTGTGGCCGCGGTTCGAAAAGGTTTCCAAGAACTTCGACACGCTGGCTGCCAAGGGCTGGCTGCTGCACGACAAGGATGGCAAGCCGGTCGATGGCCTGCCGATCCGCTCTGACCGCGCAGGCGCGCTGATCGACCCTACCGTGCCGGCCGCGCGCAAGTGGTTCTGGAGCCAGATCCGCGACAATATCCTGAGCCAGGGCTTTGACTGGACCTGGCTGGACGAGACCGAGCCCGATCTGGTGCCCGATGGCTATTTCTATTCGATCGGTTCGGGCGATCGCTATCACAACCTTTTCCCGCTGCTGCACACGCAAAGCGTGGCCGATGGCTCGGCGCAGGACCGGCCCAACAAGCGCAACATGATCCTGTGCCGTGCTGCCTATCTGGGTGCGCAGCGCAACGGCTGCCTGTTCTGGTCGAGCGACGTGGACGCCACCTGGGAAGCGCTGCAGCGCCAGATCCCCACCGGCATCAACGCCGCCGCATCGGGCATGACCTATTGGAGCAGCGACACCGGCGGCTGGCAGTATCCCGGCGGCGCGGGCGAGGCGACGACGGCGCCGCTGGTCGATCCAACTGGCGCCACGGCGATGGCGCCTGATTACAAGGACTATCCCGAACTCTTCGTGCGCTGGTTCCAGTACAACGCCTTTACCCCCACGCTGCGCATCCATGGCCAGCGGCCGGGGACGGCGCTGTGGCAATATGGCCCGGCGGCAGAGGCGATCCTGGCTGACACGCTGCGCCTGCGCTATGCGCTGCTGCCCTATACCTATGCCGCCGCGCGCCATGCCTATGACACCGGCGCGCCGATCATGCGCGGGCTGTTCATGGACTTCCCCGGCGATGCCCAGGCCCTGGCGGTGAAGGACCAATACATGTTTGGCCCGGCGTTCCTGGTGGCGCCGGTCACGCGGCAGGGGCAGACCCACCGCCCGGTCTATCTGCCCAAGGGCACCGACTGGTATGACTGGTGGACCGGGCGCAAGTTTGCCGGCGGGCAGACGATCGAGGCCGATGCCCCGATCGCGCATATCCCGCTGTTCGTGCGCGCGGGCAGCGTGGTGCCGCTGGGCACGCCGATCCTTTCCACGGCAGAAAAGCAGGGCATTGCCAAGCTCCGCGCCTTTGCCGGCGCCAATGGCGAAGCCACGCTCTATGACGATGATGGCCAGACGAATGCCTACAAGACCAGTCAGGCCGGCAAGACCGTGGTGCGCTGGAACGATGCCAGCGGCCAGGTGGAATGGCCCGGCGGGATGAAGGGTGGCACGGCGCGTCCGCCGGTCGAGGTCGTGCGCTGATGGCCCGGGGATGGCTCGACGCCAGTCGGCGCGGCGTGCTGGGTGGCGGGCTGGCCGCGCTCGCCATGGGTGGCGCGGGCCAGGCGCGCGGGGCGGCCGGCCATCGCGCCCGGCCCGGCGCGCTGGCGCCCGACTGGCAGTCCCTCGCCGCGGGGTATCAGGTGCCGGCGTGGTTCAAAGAGGCGCGCTTCGGCATCTGGGCGCACTGGGGCCCGCAGTGCCAGCCCGAGCGCGGCGACTGGTATGGCCGGTCGATGTATATTCCCGGCACCCCGGCCTACCAGCACCAGGTAGCGACCTATGGCCATCCCACGCGCCACGGCTTCATCGACGTGATCGGCGATTGGCACGGTGAGCATTGGGACCCCGCGTTCCTGGTGCGCCGCTACAAGGCGGCAGGGGCGCGCTATTTCATGGCGATGGCCTGCCATCACGACAACCTGGACCTGTTCAGCAGCGATCATCACGGCTGGAACAGCACACGCGTCGGGCCAAAGCGCGATCTGATCGCCGGCTGGGAAAAGGCCGCGCGCGGGGCGGGCCTGAGGTTCGGTGTGTCCAACCATGCCAGCCACGCCTGGCACTGGTGGCAGACCGCCTATGGCTATGATGCCCAAGGCCCCCATGCCGGGCAGCGCTATGACGCCTGGCACCTGCGCCGCGAAGATGGGCAGGGCACCTGGTGGCAGGGCCTTGATCCCCAGGCGCTTTACACCGGGCCCAACATGGCCCCGCCCGATGGCATCACCAGCGATGCGGCGATGGACAAGTGGCACCAGGCCAACGACGGGCAGTGGCTGGAAACCGTGCCGGCGCGCAACCCGGCCTTTGCCGCGCGCTGGCTGGCGCGGCAAAAGAACCTGGTGGAGCGCTATCGCCCCGACATGGTCTATTTCGACGATTATGGCCTGCCGTTCGGCCAATATGGCCTGGAGGCAGCCGCGCATTACTACAACCAGGCCACCGCCTGGCATGGCAGCCCCGACGTGGTGCTCACGGCCAAGCGCCTGAGCGATGACCAGCAGCGCGCCGTGGTCGAAGACGTGGAGCGTGGCTTTGCCGCCGATATCCGCCCGCGCCCATGGCAGACCTGCACCTGCATCGGCGATTGGCATTACAACCGCGACCGGTTCGAGCAGAAATCCTATCTGCCCGCCCACCAGGTGATCCAGCGCCTGGTCGACGTGGTATCCAAGAACGGCAACCTGCTGTTGTCCATCCCGCTGCGCGGCGATGGCACGTATGACGCCGAAGAGAGCAAGATCCTTGACGGGATCACGGCGTGGATGGCGGTGCACGGCGATGCGATGATCCATGGCAGCCGTCCGTGGCGGCGCTATGGCGAAGGGCCGACCAAGCTGGACACCGGCATCATGGCAGAGGGCAAGTCTGGCCCGTTCACCGCGCAGGATATCCGCTTTACCACCAAGGACGGCGCGCTGTTTGCCGCCATGCTGGAATGGCCCGACGCCCCATTGCGGATCGCATCGCTGGGCCAGCAGGCCGGCCAGGTCGCCGCCGCGCGCCTGCTCGGTGGCGGGCCGGTGCCGTTCCGCCAGGACGCCGATGGCCTGGTCCTGACCCTGCCGCCCCGCCCGGCAGGCGCCATGGTGCCGGTGGTGCGGCTGGATGGACCGGGCCTGGTATGAGGCGCCGGGCGGTTCAGGGGTAGGACGCGATCTCGATCAGATTGCCATCGGGATCGCGCACATAGACCGATCGGATCGGCCCACGCGCGCCTGCCTTGATCACCGGGCCCAGTTCCACCGCCACGCCGTGCTGCGCCAGATCGGCGATCACGGCCTCGGGCGGTTCCTGAGTCAGGAAGCACAGATCGTCGCTGCCCGCTGACGGAGCGGTGCCGGTAAACCAATCCTCCTGGCTTGCCGTGACCGGGCGCAGGTTGATCTTGTTGTGGCCAAACCGCATGCTCGTGCGCGTTGCGCCGCCATCAGTGCTGCGTTCTTCGCGCACCATGCCCAACACGGTTCATACCAGTGGGCCGACGCGGCCACGTCACGCACGGTGATGACGATATGATCGAGAGTATCGACATGGGGCATTTCACGCATCCGCTGTGGTGATGGGGGCAGGCCTGCCTGGCGCAACGCCCGGCCGCGGGCAAGGTTGCGTGCGACCAACGATCCATCGCATTAAAATCATATAATAATATAATATGCTATTTTGAGCCGCGAGAGTGGCGTAAACTATGGCCATGACCCGCAACGCCGCCCCACCTTCCGATTCGCCCGCGCCGCGCCGCCGTGCCCGGTTGGTCAGCGCGGGAGAGCGGGCGGTGTTGCGCAACAGCCATGACCAGGTGGTGCATGCCATTGGCTGTGCGATCGTGTCGGGTGGCTTGGCGCCGGGCGGGCCGCTGCCCCAGGAGGAGGCGCTGCTGGCGCAGCTCAAGGTATCGCGCACCGTGCTGCGCGAGGCGCTCAAGACCCTGGCCGCCAAGGGCATGATCGTTTCGCGCACGCGGGTGGGCACGCATGTGCTGCCGCGCGAAGAGTGGAACCTGTTCGATCCCGACGTGCTGTCGTGGCACGTGATCAACGGGGCGGACGGCAGCCTGCGCGCCGAGCTGACCGATTTTCGCCTGGCGATGGAGCCGGCTGCCGCCGCGCTGGCCGCGCTCCACGCCACGCCCGCGCAAATTGCCGAGATGCGCCGCCTGGTGGCCGCGATGGCGCAGGCGCAGTCCTCGCGCCTCGCGTTTGCCCAGGTCGATCTGGCGCTGCACAAGCTGATTGCGCTGGCCTCGGGCAACCGCCTGATGGCCGGGACCGACGCGGTGATCGAGACGGCGCTGTTCGCCTCGTTCACCTTGAGTTCGCCGGTGGACGATCTGGCCGATCACATGGCCAGCGTGCGCGGCCATGCCGCCATCGTCGAAGCGATTGCCGCGCGCGATGGCGTTGCCGCGGCCCATGCCGTGCGCGGCGTGATCCGCCATGGCCAGGAAAGAAGCGACGCTGTCGAACAGCGCCAAAGGGAGATCAGGAACCATGCAGGATAGTCTTTCGCGCCGCGCCGTGCTTGCCGCCACTGCGGCCACGGCGGGCACGCTGGTGTTGCCGGGCGCGGCCACGGCCAAGGCAGCAGTTCGCGGGCGCGATGCGGTGGCGCCGTTCCGCACGCCCTACAAGCTGGGCCACCTGATCCTGGGCGGATCGAAAGTGGCCGGCAGCTTTGACGAAAAGGCCGTCGATTGCCCGTTCGTGTTCCGCCACGAGGGGCGTTTCTATCTCACGTACGTGGGCTTTGACGGTACCGGCTATCAAACCGGCATCGCCGTGTCGGACGATCTGGTGCACTGGGAGCGCCAGGGCGTGATCCTGGCGCGCGATCCGGCCGATCCGGTCACGCGCTTCAACGTGGCATCGGCCTCGATCCTGCGCGAAACCGAAATGCATGCACCGGGCGAGCTGATCAAGGTGAACGGCGAATATGTCTGCGCCTGGCACGCCTATCCCAGCCCGGGCTATGAAGAAGGACCGGCAGTGATCGGCCTGGCGTTCAGCCGCGATCTCAAGACCTGGCGGCGCGGCCCGCCCATCCTGAGCGCCCAGGACGGCGCGGCGTGGGAGCGTGGCGGGCTCTACAAGCCCTACCTGGTCAAGCACGGCAACCGTTTCTTGTTGTATTACAACGCCAAGACCGCCGAAAAGGATTGGCACGAGCAGACCGGCGTGGCGATCTCCAGCGATCTGGTGACCTGGCATCGCCATCCCGGCAATCCCATCCTGCGCAATGGCGCGCCGCCCGCGCCCGATTCCCGCTTTGCCAGCGATCCGGTGGTGATGACGCATCAGGGCAAGTGGGCGATGTTCTACTTCGGCCTGTCGGGCACCGACTTCAAGGCGCGCGACCTGCTGGCGCTGGGCAATGATCCCTTCACGTTCCGCAAGGTGGACGAAGTCCTGGTTGACGTGGGCAAGCCCGGCTCGGTGGACGATGGCTATGCCCACAAGCCGTCGGTGATCTTCTGGAAGGGGGATCTCTATCATTTCTACACCGCCGTCAGCGGGCCCTATCCCAACGATGTGCGCGGCATTTCGGTATGCCGCTCGCGGCCCTGGGCGTGAGGCACGGCGGCCGGAACGCGCGCCTGGTCGCGCGCGCCGGCCGCATTAGCGATCAGGGCATCTGCGCGACCAGCACGCCGTGGCCGGGCAGTGCGCCGCCGGCCAGCGTGCCCACGATCGGCTTGGCCCCCGCCGGCAAGGGCAGTGGCCGCGCCGCGTCGGCATGGTTGATCGCGATCAGCAGGGTGCGCCCGCCACCCCGGCGCAGGCCGATTTCCACCTCAGGCGCGGTGCCGGGCAGCACCGGCGTGATCCCGGCCTGGGGAACGAGCATGCCCGCCAGGCGCGCCATGGCCTCGGGCGCGAGCCAGGCGCCGACATAGACAATGCGCCCCTTGCCGACCTTGCGCGAAACCACGGCGGCCTGGTTATCGAGCCAGCCGCCTGGCTCGCTATAGCGTGCCAGAACTTGCGCATCGGCCCGATCGGGCACCAGCGCCTCGGCCCAGATCGCCGCCTTGCCCGCGCCCAGCGATCCGGTGAGCGCCACGGTGCCATCCTGGACATAGAACTGGTCGACATGCGCGCCCAATAGGTCGCGCAAGGGGCCGGGCTGGCGTACGTCCCACAGGGCATTGGCATCATCCTTTTGCCCGGTGCGCGGGCCGAGCACAAGCGTGCCACCGCCCTGCACATAGTCTGCCAGGTGCTGCGCCTGCGCCGCGGTCAAGACATTGAGGCTGGGCGCCACGACCAGGCGATAGCGCGTGAGATCAGCCTCGGGCGCGATTACCGCCGCGCCTTGCGCTGCCAGGCGGAACGGGCGGTAGAAATCGGTGAACTGGCGGATCGGATCGAAATCCTTGTGCATCCGCTGGATATCTATCGCCCAGCGGCTGTCATAGGAAAACAGGAAGGCCATGTCGGCCACCGGATCGGTGCCGGCCAGCAGCGGCGCGGCCTTGGCCAGCTCGCCGCCCAGCCCGGCAATTTCGGCGTAGATCGGCGCGGGGGTGCCATCGGGTGCCAGCAGCGTGCCATAGTTGGTTTCCTGGCCGTTGCGCGCCGGGCGAAATTCCCAATAGAGGATCGCGTCGGCGCCATGCTGCACCGCCTGCCAGCCCATCTCGCGTACCTGGCCCGGGCGCATGGCGCGGTTGACCGGCACCCAGTCGATCCGCCCGGCCTGGGTTTCCATCAGCCAGAAGTTCTTCTGCTTGTAGCCGCGCACCAGATCGTGATCGGCGCCATTGGCGATCCAGTCCGGCTCGGCATCCTGGATGTAGTTGTCCCACGCGGCGATATCGAGGCCCTGGTGCAGGGCGAAATGATCGAACCCGTCGTTCCAGAACATGGTGTTGGTGGTGATGAACTGGCGCGCATCGGCCTGGGACCGGATGGCATCGGCCTGGTTCATCACATAGCTGGTCCAGGTGCTGGTCAGGAAGTGGCGGAAATCGAGCAGCAGGCCCGGATTCTGCTGGCCGGTGAGATGCATCGGCACCTGGTCGAAGCGCTGGTAGGTCTGGCTCCAATAGGCGGTGGCCCAGCGCTGGTTGAGCGTGTCGATCGTGCCATAGCGTTGCGCCAGGAAGGCATGCCACAGCTTGGTCGCCTCGGCGTCGAACGAGGGCATGCCGATCTCGTTGTCGATCTGCCAGCCGATCACGGCGGGGTTGTGGCCATAGCGGCGCGCCATTTCGCTGGCGATGCGGCGGGCGAACTGGCGATAGCGCGCACTGGCAAACGAGAAATGCCGTCGTCCGCCATGGCCGGCGCGGGTGCCGTCTTCATCGACGCGCAGGATATCGGGATAGCGCTCGCTCATCCACACCGGCGGGGCAGCGGTGGGCGTGCCCAGCACCACGCGGATGCCATGGCGCGCGGCGGCGGCAATCGCGCGGTCGAGCCAGGCGAAATCGAACTTGCCTTCCTCCGGTTCCATCCGGCTCCAGGCGAATTCGGCAATGCGCACGGTGTTGATATGCGCCTGCTGCATCAGCGCCAGGTCAGTGTCCCAACGCGCTTCGGGCCACTGTTCGGGATACCATGCCGTGCCAAAGGCGATGCCGGGGGCAGGCTGGGCCGCATTCGGTGCAGTGGCGGGGGCGGCGGCGGCCGGCTGGACCAGCGCTGCGCCGCAGGCAGACAGCAGCAGGCCAAGCGCCAGGGCGGGACGGGACAAGCGGATCATCAAAAAACCCCTGTTGGCAGGCGGAATGTTCAATCTTGCGGAATGGGAAAAGCCGGCTGGCGCGCGGCGGCATAGCAGGCCTCGACCAGGGCCATGGTCTGCCAGGCATCGTCGACATGGGTGGCAAGGTGGCTGTCTTCACCGCTGGCAAAGCGTTGCAGGTTGCACATCGGGCCCAGGAACGCGTCGGGAAACCAGGCCCCGGCCAGCGGCACCTGCTGCCAATCGCCCCCGCGCCGCACGATCCACAGCTCGTCCGGCTCGCCCACCGGATAATCGAGCAACAGGCCCAGCTTGACCATCGCGGCGCCCTGCGTGCCCTCCACCCGGAACGCGGCATCCTGGAAACGGCGCGCGAAATCGTGGTGATGGTTGATCGACAGCGTCGCACGCAACGGCGCGGGATAATCGAGGATGATGGTGGTGCGCGTGTCGGCCAGCGGGCTGCCGGGATAGCCAAAGCCGCGGGCGAAGACTCCGGCCGGATTGCCGGCGAGCGCGCGGATCGTATCGAGGTAGTGGATCGAGTGGGACACGATCTCCACCCTTGGATTGGGCACGAGGTGGGGAAAGAGATGCCACGGCGTGGCAAGGTTGATGTGCACCTCGATCTCGAGCAGCGTGCCAAGGTCACCGCGCGCGATGCAATCGGCCAGGGCCAGCATCATTGGCGAATAGCGCAGCTGGAAATTGACCGCCGCGGTCTGCTGACGCCCCTGAACGGCAGCGCGGATGGCGCGCGCGGCATCGAGATCGAGGCCCATCGGCTTTTGCAGCAGCACCGTGGCGCCGCGCGGCAGGGCTTCGAGAATGGCCAGGTGCGCCACCGGCGGCGCGGCCACGTCGAACACCACGTCGGTCTGCGCGGCTGCAGCGGCGAGGGTGGGATAGACCTGCGCCACGCCGAATTGCGCGGCAAGGTCTGCGGCGCGGGCCGGATCGGGATCATAGACGCCGCGCACCGGCAGCCCCACCTTGCGATAGGCGGGCAGGTGCGCATCGCGGGCGATCCCGCCGGTGCCGATCAGCACGATCGGGCGCGGATCGGCGGGCAGCTCCCAGGCCTGGCGCAGGGGCGCGCTCATGCCAGCGCCTCGGCGCGGGCCTGGGCTTGCGCCAGGAGGTCTGCCGTGGTGCGCGTGCCGGTCACTGCCTGGCCCAGCACATCGTCGATGATGTGCGAAATGTCGGCCAGGCGCGTGGTGTTGGGCAGGGTACGCGCGCAGGCGTGCAGCCATTCCAGGCGGTGGTAATAGGGGATCGCGGCATTGACGGCCGGATCGGCCCAGGTCGATCGCCGCGTGCCGATCGCGCCGTGCGTCGTGGTCAGCAAATCCATCTCAGGCCGGGTGCAGTGGCGCATGAAATCCCACGCCAGATCGGCATTGGCCGATCCGCTGCCCAGCGCCAGCACCCAGAACACGTTGAGCGACACCGTGCCGCCGCCCGGCCCGGCCGGCAGCGGCGCCACATCGACCAGCCCGCGCACCGCGCTGTCGGGCGCGGTATCGGCATAGGCGGCAAAGCCGAACCAGTTGGCCATCATCGCCACTCGGCCAGCGGCAAACATCATGCCCGATCGCACGCTGTCGGTGGCGCGGGCATCGGCGGCGACGGCGCCATCATCGCGCGCCAGGCCGCGCAGGAAATCGAGCGCGGCGTGCGCCTGGGGTGAGGCGAAATCGGGCTTTCCGGTGGCGGTGAACGGCTCGCCGCCGCGCGACCAGACGTGGATGCAGAAATCATAGAAGCCGTTGTGGCCATCGGGGAACAGCGCCAGCACGGTGCCGTTCACGCCATTGGCCGGATCGTGCAAGCGCCGGGCGGCGGCGTGGTATTCGGCCCAGGTTCCGGGCACGGCCAGGCCGGCAGCGGCGAGCAGATCCTTACGATAGACCAGGCATTCGGGCCCATCGTGATAGGGCAGGCCCCAGACGCCGCCGGCAAAGGCCTGCATTGTGGTGAGCGAGGGGCTCCATCCGGCAGGATAGTCAGCCGCCGGGCGGCGCTGCAACAGCGGGGCAAGATCGGCAAGCTGGCCCATGGCCTGGGCCTGCGCCAGCCAATCGGTGCACAGGAACGCGATGTCGTAATCGCCGCGCGCCAGGCCGCCATCGGCAATCGCCTTGTGGTGCAGCGTGTTGAGATCCATCACGTCAAGTTCGAGGCGCGCCGATACACCGCTGTGGCGCAGGAAATCGGCAAACTGGGCGGCAATCGCGCTTTCGAACGGGGCAAATTCGCGCACCGCAATGCGCAGGACGGTATCGGTCATCGTGTTTCCCCGCGTTTGCGGTTGCCCAGGGTATAGATCTCGGCGGAAACCATAAAAAATAATAATTCGATGATGCCCTGGTAGTTGGCGCCCAGGTTGAGGATGTTGAACCCGTTGGTCAGCGTAAACAGGATCAGCGCGCCGGCAACGGTCTTGATCACGCTGCCCGCCCCGCCATAGAGCGAGGTGCCGCCCAGGATCGCCGCGGCAATCACGGTCAGTTCCGCGCCCTGCATGGCGGTGGGATTGATCGCGCCCAGCCGGCAGCCGAACAGGCACCCGGCAAAGCCGGCAGCCAGGCTCGACAGGATGAACGCGCCGATGCGATAGGCGCGCACGTTGATACCCGAAAGCCGCGCGGCTTCAGCATTGCCGCCCACGGCCTGGATGCGCCGGCCCATCACGGTGCGCTCCATCACGAACCATGCGGCGGCGGTGAACACGGCCAGATAGACCACTGGCGCTGCCACGGTGAAGCCCTGGCCCAGCACTGCGGCAAGGCCCAGCAGCACCACGCCCAGCGCGGCGATGGGCCAGGCGCGCTGCAGCGTGGCCACGCCGAGCGCCACCGCCGCCAGCACCAGCAGCGGCCAGAACAGCGCGACGCGGGCGCTTTCGAATGCCAGCATCTGCGCCAGCACCTGGGGATCTTCGACCATCAGCGAGCGGCCATCGGTCACCACCAGCACCAGCCCGCGCACGGCGGTGAGCGTGCCGAGCGTGACGATGAAGGCATTGATGCCCACCAGCTCGACGATCACGCCATTGAGGATGCCGATCATCGCGGCCGTGCACAGCGCGCAAAACAGCGCCGGGACAAACCCGATCTGCCCGGCAAGCCCGACCAGCACCGCCGCTGCCAGTGCCGCCACCGAGGCCACGCTCAGATCGAACGCGCCGGTAATCAGCATCACTGTCATGGCCACGGCCATGATCCCGACAAGCGAGGCCTGATAGGCAATGTTGCCGAGATTGGTTGGCGCCAGATAGGGCGGCAGGCCACGGCTGGCGGCGAGCGCGGCCAAAACGCCGAGCAGCGCCAGCAGCGCATAGAATACGCCGGCCTGCCGCAGGCCAAGGTGCTTGCCCAGATCACGCGGCCAGGGGGAGGAGGGGCTCATGCAGAAACTCCGTCGCTGGCGGGCGCGCTGCCGCTCGCCAGAAGGGTGAGGTCGATCTCGCTGGTCCGGGCCGGATCGACGCTGGCCACTACCGCGCCATCGCGCATCACCAGGATGCGGTCGCTCAAGGCCAGCAGTTCGGCAAAATCGGATGACACCAGCACGATCGCCAGGCCATCGTCGGCGAGGCGGCGAACCTGTTCAAGAATATCGACGCGCGCACCGATATCGATGCCCGCGGTGGGCTCGTCCAGCAGCAGCACCCGCGTGTTTGCGTTAAGCCACTTGGCCAGCACCACCTTTTGCGCGTTGCCGCCCGATAGCGTGCCGACCGGGCGGGCGGCGTCATCGGCCCTGATGCCCAGGGTGGCGATGGCGGCTTCTGCCTCGCGGCGCTCTGCCGCGCGGTCGATCAACCAGCCCCGGCGGGGTAGGGCGATGTTGTCGGCAATGCTGAAATCGGCAATGAAGCCCTGGCGCTTGCGGTCTTCGGGCACCAGCGCCAGGCCGGCAGCCACGCCCGCGCCGGGCTCGGCCGCCACGGCCACGCCATCGACCAAGACCTCGCCACGGGCTGCCGGATCGGCCCCGAACAGGCTGTGCAGCAGCTCGCTGCGCCCGGCGCCGAGCATGCCGGCAATGCCGAGGACTTCGCCCGCGTGCAGATCGAAACTGGTGGGGGCAAGCCCGGCGGGCGAGGCAAGCGCGCGCACCGCCAGCCGCACCGTGCTGCCCACGGCACGGTCGCGGCGCGCCAGCATGGCCACCTCGCGCCCGCTGATCGCCGTGGCCAGCGCGGCTTCATCCAGCCCGGCGGTTGGGCAGTGCAGCACGTCGCGGCCATCGCGCAGGATCGTGACGCAATCGGTCAAGGCCAGGATCTCGTCGAGGAAGTGCGAGACGAACACGATGGCCTTGCCTTCTTCGTGGGCCAGGCGGCGCACCACATCATACACCGCCTGGCGATCGTGCGCGGCAAGCGAGGCGGTGGGTTCGTCCATCACCAGCACCTGCGCCCCGCCCAGCAGCGATTGCGCGATGCCCACCATCTGGCGCGCGCCGATCGGCAGGTCTGCCACCAGGGCATCGAGCGCAAAGGGATCGCCCAGTTGCGCCACCACGGCCGCGGCACGGGCGCGCTGCGTGCGATCGTGGCGTTGCCAGCCGGGCGCATCGAGCAAGATGTTTTCCAGCGCGGTCAGCGTCGGGACCAGCGGGATGTGCTGGTAAAGCGTGGAAACGCCGCCACGCCGCGCTTCAGCCGGGCGCCGCCAGTGCACCGGCTGCCCGTGCCACAGGATATCGCCGCCGCTCGCCTGGGTCGCGCCCGAAAGCACGCCGATCAGCGTCGACTTGCCCGCGCCATTGGCGCCGAGCAGGCCATGCACTTCTCCCGCACGCAGTTCCAGCGTGGCGTCGACCAGCGCCTGCGTCCCGTTGGGATAGCGCTTGGCGATGTGGCGCAAGGCCAGCAAGGGCGGGGCGGTCACCATTGGCCGGTGCACGTGCTGGCGCTGGCGCGGGTGACGGCGGGAATGGGATAGGTCAGGAACCGTTCCGCGCCGGGCCGCGGT
The DNA here is from genome assembly GCA_964468165.1 of uncultured Novosphingobium sp. Lineage (GTDB taxonomy): Bacteria > Pseudomonadota > Alphaproteobacteria > Sphingomonadales > Sphingomonadaceae > Novosphingobium. The sequence goes on from CAYXUN010000013.1 coordinate 47,452, forward strand.
GGCTGCTGCAACGCGCGAAAGGCCAGCGCGCCCAGCGCCTCTGGCTGGAAGCACACGGTGCCATCGATTGCCCCGGCCTTGAGCGAGGCCATGGCCAGGCGCGAGCCGCCGATGCCGATCAGCCGCGCGCGCGATCCGGCGGCCCTGACGGCGCGCGCGCAGCCAATCACCATGTCATCGGCCTGGTTGAAGAACAGATCGATGCGCGGGTTGGCGGCGAGCATGTTCTGGCAGGCGGCCTCGCCCCCTTCGGGCGTCCAGTTGCCGGGCTGCGCGGCCACGATGCGATAGCGCTGGCCCCGCGCGGCAAGGCCGGCAAGAAAGCCGCGCGTGCGCTGCTCCACCTCGGGAAAGCCGGCCGCGCCTTCGACGATGGCGATCTGCGCCACGCGCCCGGCCGGCAGCAACTGTGCGGCCAGATCGCCCGCGGCGCGCCCTGCGGCCACTTCATCCTGCGATACCAGCGCGGCAAGGCCGGGATAGACATCGCGCACGGTGCGCTTGCGCGGATCGCCGACCAGCGCGGCCACGGCCACCACCGGCACGCCGGCGGCCTGGGCGCGGGCGACCCAGCCTTGCGCCACGATCGAATCCAGCGGCATGATCGCCAGGCCCTGCGGATGCTGGGCGATCAGGTCATCGACATCGTTGGCCTGCTTCTGGATCGTGGCCTTGCCATCCACCACCAAGGCCTGCGCCCCGGCCTGCGCGGCGGCGCGGCGAAACCCCTTGGCGATCGCGGCGGCGAAGGGAAAGCTCATCCCCACGGTGGAGAGGGCATAGCGTGGCGCGCCCGCTGGCGGGCTGGGCAGGCCAGCATCGCCGCCATCACCACGGTGCGCCAGGGCGACCAGCGACAGGCTGCCGGTGAACACCACGGCGGCGGCGGCCAGCAGGGGCAGGGGGCGGGGCCGACGCACGGCGTCAGGCCAGGGCCTGGCGGCGGTTGACGAGATAGAGGTGGTCGCACGCCAGCACGGTTTCGCCCCGCTGGTTGCGCATGTCCACCGCCTCGGTCACCACGCCTTGCGCCTTGCGCTTGGGATGATCGCGCTTGTCGGCGATGCGGGTGATCGTGGTCAGGGTATCGCCGATGTGCACCGGGCGGATAAAGCGCAGGCGGTCATAGCCATAGGACATGGCGCAAGGGTTGATCACCGTTGCGGTTAGACCAATGCCGATGCTGAAGACCAGCGTGCCGTGGGCGATGCGCTGGCCAATATCCTGCGTCGCGCACCAGTCGGCATCCATGTGATGCGGGAAAAAGTCACCGGTATGGCCGGCGTGCACAACAAAATCGGTTTCGGTGATCGTCCGGCCAAAGCTCTTTCGCTCTGATCCGACAACATAATCCTCGAAAAACTGTTCGATGATCATGGCGTAGGCCTCTCCGCAGATTCTCAATAGTATTTTTATATGATTAATATTATGGATATGCTCTATCACGGCCGGAGTCAACCGCTGTCGATGGCGGGGCCGGCAACATGGAGGATGCGATGAAGGGCATGACCTGGGATCACCCGCGTGGTTACGAGCCGCTGGTGGTGGCTGCGGCCGAATGGGAACGGTTGACCGGCGTGGCGATCACGTGGGAGCGCCGCTCGCTGCAGGATTTCGAGACCCATCCGGTGGAAGACCTCGCCCAGGCGTATGACCTGGTGGTGATCGATCATCCCCATGTCGGCATTGCCGCGCAATCGGGCGCGTTGCTGCCGTTTGCCGGCGGCGACGCCGATGCCCGCGCGGGCAGCGTGGGTGGTTCCTATGAAAGCTATGCCTGGAATGGCGCGCAGTGGGCCTTGCCGATCGACGCAGCGGCCCAGATCCAGGCCTGGGTGCCGGCGCGGATCGCAGCGCCCTTGCGCGATTGGGACAGCGTGTTGCGCCATGCCGAAGCGGGGCAGATCGGCCTGCCGCTGCGTGCGCCGCACAGCCTGATGAGCCTGATGACGCTGTGCGGCCTGATGGGCATTGCCCTGCGGCCAGAGCCGCGCGTGCTGTTTCCCGAAAGCGCAGCCGCAGCGGTGGAGCGGCTCTATGCCCTGGCAGCGCGCGTGGCGCCCGCTGCCGGCGGCCAGGACCCGATCGCCGTGCTCGAAGAGATGGCCCGCGCGGATTCGCCGCTGGTCGCTGCGCCGCTGATCTATGGCTATGTCAGCTATGCCCAGGCCGGTTTTCGCGATGTGCGCGTGGCCTTTGCCGATCTGCCACCGCTGGCCGGCAGCGTGCCGACCGGCTCGGTGCTGGGTGGCACGGGGATCGCGGTATCGCGCCTGGGCCACGATCCGGCCGGTGCCATGGCCTTTGCCCGCTGGCTGGCCAGTGGGCCGGTGCAGACCGGCATCATTGCCACCAGCGGCGGGCAGCCAGCCCATGCCCAGGCGTGGAGCGATGTGCCCGCCAATGCTGCCACGCTCGATTTCTACCGGGCGACTCGTGCCACCCTGGACCACGCCTGGATTCGCCCGCGCCACGCCGGATACATGCCTTTCCAGGACGAAGCCTCGGGCCTGATCCTGGCCGCGATTGCCCGGCAAATGCCTGCACCAACACTGCTTTCCACGCTCAACCGGCTGTTCGCCCAGGGCGCCGCGTGACGCAGTGTTACGCACCAAAGTGTGTTTGTTAAAAAACATCTTGTTCATATACGAACAATCTGGCACATAGTCCACAGCCCTCGCAGAGGGGCGGAGAAAGGATTGAGGATATGGCCGCGGCCATGAAAGGCATGTCTCGCATCATGTTGGCGTCAGCCCTTGCCGGGGGATTTGCCATGGCCGTGCCTGCTCTGGCGCAGCCGGGCATCTCGTCCGATCCCAAGGCCGCTGCCGCCCAGATTGCGCGCATGGACCGCGAAGTGGCAGGCGGCAGGTTCAAGGCGGATTGGCAGTCGCTGGCGGCATATCGCGTGCCGGAATGGTACCGTGATGCCAAGTTTGGCATATTCGTCCATTGGGGCGTCTATTCGGTGCCGGCTTCGGGCAGCGAATGGTACTCGCGCAATATGTACGTGCCCGGCCACCCGGACTTCGTGCACCAGCGTGCCACGTTCGGTGACCAGACGGTGACCGGCTACAAGGATTTCATTCCCCAGTTCCGCGGGCAGAAGTTTGATCCGGCCACCTGGGTCGCGTTGTTCAAGCGGGCCGGCGCGCGCTATGTCGTGCCGGTGGCCGAGCATTGCGACGGCTTTTCGATGTATGCCTCGGCCATCAACCGCTGGAATGCGGCAGCGATGGGCCCGCACCGCGATGTGGTGGGCGAACTGGCCAAGGCGGCCCGTGCCGCCAACCTGCACTTCGGCCTCTCGTCGCACCGCGCCGAGCATGCCTGGTGGTATGGCCAGGCGCCGGCCGGCAGCGACGTGTGGAACCCCGCCTATGCCGACCTCTATGGCCCGGCGGCGCCGCGCACGCTGCCCGGGGCAGATGCGACGGTGGAGCCCGATCCCAACCACCTGGAACAGTGGAACCCGCCGTCAAAGCCGTTTCTCGATGATTGGCTGGCACGCACGGGCGAGGCGATCGAGAAGTACAATCCCGAATTCGTCTATCTCGACTGGTGGATCAACCAACCGGCCTTTGCGCCCTATCTGCAAAGACTGGCCGCCTATTACTATGACAGCGCGGCGCGGCGCGGGACCGGCCCGGTGCTGACCTACAAGGAAGAAGCTTTTCCGGCAGGCACCGCCGTGTTCGACATGGAACGCGGCCGGCTTGACGCGCTGCGCCTGCTGCCGTGGCAGACCGATACCTCGATCAGCATCAAGAGCTGGGGCTATATCGAGGACGATACGTTCCGCACCGCGCCCAGCCTGGTGGCGACACTGGTGGACGTGGTGTCGAAGAACGGCAACCTGCTGCTCAACGTGGGGCCGCGCGCCGATGGCACGATCCCCGACCAGGCGGCCAAGGTGCTGGACGAGATCGGTGGCTGGCTCTCGGTCAATGGCGAGGCGATCTATGGCACGCGGCCCTGGGTGATGTTTGGTGAAGGGCCGACGCGCAATGCGGTCGGCTCGCTCAAGGAAGGCGGCGATCCCGCCTATACCCCGGCCGACATCCGCTTCACCACGCGGGCCGGCTATCTCTATGCCATGGGCCTGGCCCATCCGGCCGATGGCAAGGTGCGCGTGGGCGTGCTGTTTGCCGGCAATCCCTATGCACCGCCGATCAAGGCCGTGCGGCTGCTCGGCAGCGACGCGCCGCTGGCGTGGCGCCAGGAAAAGGACGGGTTGCACGTGGCGCTGCCCGCCACCGCGGCCAAGCCCGACATGCCCTATGCCTTGCGCATCGAATTTGCGCCCCGAACCTGAACACAACGGGGCGATCGCACACCACAAGCTGACACAAGTTTGGGACAATGGGGAGGTTTTGCTATGAAAAACATGGGTTCCTATCTTGGCACTGCGGCGCTGTGCGCCCTGATCGTGCCGGGTGCCGCCGCCATGGCGCAAAGCGTGACGGCCACCGCAGCGGCCACCAACGGCGCCGCCAGCGCTGACGCGGCAACGCCCACGGATGACAATGCCATTGTCGTTTCCGGCGTGCGCGCCAGCTTGAGCAGCGCCCAGGACCGCAAGGCCGCCGCCGGCCAGATCGTGGATTCGATCGTGGCCGAAGACATCGGCAAGCTGCCCGACCAGAACACCACCGATGCGCTGCAGCGCGTGACCGGCGTGCAGATCGAGCGTGACTATGGCGAAGGATCGACCGTTTATGTGCGCGGCCTGGCGCAGGTCAACACCACGCTCAACGGCCGTGAAATCTTCACCGCGCAGGGCGCGCGCGGGCTTAACCTGCAGGATATTCCCGCCGAACTGCTGGCCGGGATCGATGTCTACAAGTCTCCTTCGGCCAACCAGATCGAAGGCGGGCTGGGCGGGCTGATCGACCTGCGCACGCGGCGGCCGCTCGATTTCAAGGGCCTGACCGTGGCCGGCAACGTGCGCGCGATCTATTCCGATCTTGCCAAGGAACTGACCCCGGCCGTCTCGGGCCTGATCGCCGATCGCTGGGATACCGGCGCGGGCGAATTTGGCGCGCTGCTGAGTGTTTCCTATCAGGAGCGCAAGTTCCGGTCTGACCTTATCTCTACCGGCACGCCCGCCAGCAGCACCACGATCGTGCCGGGGCAGACCGTGGTCGCGCCCAATGGCGCCTATGACGTGACGCCCTATGGCGATCGCCGCCGCCTGGGCATCAGCGGCACGCTGCAGTGGAAACCGTCACCCAATCTCGAAATCTATTTGGAAGGGCAATACGCGCGCTTCAACAACCTCAATGACAACTATGGCGGCTCGGTGGGCCTGGGCGGGCTGACCGCCGAACCGGGGGCGACCGTTGCCGCCAATGGTGACGTGACCAAGGCCACCTATCTCAACGCGCCGCTCACCGTGCTGTCCTATGCCTATGACACGCGTGACCGCATGACCCAGTTTGCCGGCGGCGGCAAATGGACTGGCGACAAGCTGACCATCTCTACCGACATCAGCTATACCAAGGCCACCGGCAGCGTGGTGTTCAACAGCGGCTTTACCGGCGCCACGATCCCGCGGTTCAGCGTGGACAACACTGCCTTCGTGCCCAGTTCCAGCGCCAATGGCTATGACCTGCTCAGCCAGGCCAACACCAATTTCCAGTTCCTGCTGTACCAGGGCACGCAGAACAAGGCCGATCAGTTTGCCGGCACGCTCGATGCGTCCTATGCCGTCGACAGCGGGTTCCTCAAGTCGATCGATGTCGGCTTCCGCTATGGCAACCGCACCGCGCAATCGAACCAGACCAGCTTCTTCCTGTTCAGCGGTGCACCGGGCACGGCCGCGCCCTCGATCCTGGCAGCCAACCCGGCCAGCGACTTCTTCAGCCGCGCCTCGCGCGGGACGCCGCTCTTGTCGAACTATCTGGTGATCCCGGTGCCGATGCTGCGCGATCATCTCAGCCAGGTGCAGCAGGCGCTGGGCTTTACCGCCACCGATCCGGTGGATGGGCCGCTGGCGTTCTACCGTGTCAGTGAAAAGACCACGGCGCTCTATGCCATGGCGCGGTTTGCGTCGACCGATGGCCTGGTCGATGGCAATGTCGGCCTGCGCTATGTCCACACCCAGACCGCACTCAATGGCAACCGCACGCTTTCGGGCGGCGGCGTCGGGCCGATCGCGGTCAATTCGAGCTATGACGATTTCCTGCCTTCGGCCAACATCCGCTTCAACCTGACCGACAAGCTCAAGCTGCGCCTTGCTGCTTCCAAGGTGGTGACGCGGCCGAACTTCAGCGATCTTTCGCCCTCGCTCACGCTCAATTCGGTGCAGCAGAACGGTTCGGCGGGCAATCCCAATCTCAAGCCGCTCAAGGCCGACCAGCTCGATGCCTCGCTCGAATACTATTTCGCGCGCGGCAGCTCGATCTATGGCGCGCTGTTCTACAAGAAGGTGCGCAACTTCATCTCCGTCAATCCCTCGGTCGAGGTCTATGACGGCATCACCTATACGATCAGCCGACCCGACAACAACCAGGGCGGTGAGATCAAGGGGGCCGAAGTCGGCTATCAGCAGTTCTTCGATTTCCTGCCGGGAGCCCTTTCGGGTCTGGGCATCCAGGCGAACTATACCTATGTCGACAGCAAGACGACCTCTTCGATCGTGGGCCAGACCACGCCGTTGCAGGGCTTGTCCAAGCATACCTACAACCTGGTCGGCATGTATGAGAAATACGGTGTCTCCGCCCGGGTCGCCTACAACTGGCGCAGCAGCTATTTCGACAGCACCTATCTGTTCAACGGCGTCGGGCAGCCCAGCTTCCGCCGTGGCTATGGCTGGCTGGCCGCCTCGCTCAGCTATGACGTGACGCCCAATGTCACGATCAGCCTGGAAGGCAACAACCTCACGCGCGTGATCCGCCGTTCCTATTACAACAACATGGATACGCGGCCCCACGAAACCCAGATCGATGATCGCCAGATCATCTTCGGGGTGCGCTTCAAGCTGTAATGCGCCCACGCATCGGGTAGGCTCGTGATCGGGCCTGCCCGATGCCGGGCCCGGGTGAAGGCGGTTCATGTCATTCCATTCTCGCTTGAACCTTGATCGCCGGTCTGCCCTCTTGGGTGGATCGGCGGCCTTGATGTGGGCCGGTGCCGCACATGGTGCGGCCGTGGCGGGGGCTGGCCCCGGCGCCGATGCAGGGCCGGCCGATCCCTTGGCTGCGGCGTTTGACCGCCCGCCAGCAGAAGCCGGGCCGGGCGTCTATTGGTACTGGCTCGATGGCGCGGTCAGCGCGGCCGGGATCACCGCCGATCTTGAAGGCATGCAGGCCAACGGCATCACCACGGCGATGATCTTTGCCATCGGTGCGTCGGCCAAGCCGCCGCTGGTCGATCCGCCGGCTGACGCCCTGACCCCGCAATGGTGGGGCCTGATCGATCACGCCGTGGCCGAGGCGGAGCGGCTGGGCATAACCCTGTCGCTCAACATCTGCGATGGCTGGGCCACCGCCAGCGGCCCGTGGATCACGCCCGATCTGTCGATGCAGGTGCTGACCTGGTCAGACACGCGGGTAACCGGCGGGCAGCGCGCGATCCGCCTGGCCACACCGCCGCAGCGACGCGACTGGTATCGCGATGTGGCCGTGCTGGCCTTTCCCTGGCCCGCCGCGCTCGACGAGACCAGCGCGGCACGCAAGCCGCGCGTGACCAGCGATCTGCCCTTGGCGACGCCTGATCTTGCCCGCATTCTCGATCCCGGCAACGATCGCGATGTCTTTGACACGACCCAGGCTGGCCATGTCGATTTCACGTTCGATCAGCCCTTCACGCTGCGCTCTGTCACGGTGCGCACGCCATCGCCCTGGGGCTATTCGCCCGGGGTCTATCGCGCCGCCAATTCGCTGCGCGTGGAAGCAAGCGATGATGGCGTGACGTTCCGCCCGGTGGGGCGGCTTGAATATCCGCAGCACGGCTGGCAGACCGACCTCACCACGCTGACCCATGCCCTGCCGGAAACGCGGGCGCGGGTGTTCCGCTTCGTGCACGAACCGCAGGCGCCCGGGCCCTATTACGAAAACTATGATTTCGGGCAGGACGTGCGCCTGCGCCTGTTCAGCCTGGAGCTGTCGGCGCGGCCCGAAATCCACCAGATCGTGGGCAAGACCGCCGCGCAATGGTCGATCAGCCGCCGCACCGATGCCCGCGACGTGCCCGATGCGGCCTGCGTCGATCCGGCGAGCGTGCTCGACCTGACCAGCCATCTCGCGGCCGATGGCACGCTGGCCTGGGTGCCGCCGCCCGGCCGCTGGCGCATCGTGCGCCTGGGCCACACCAGCAATCGGCGCGAGAATTCCGCGGCCGGCGGGGCGCAGGGGCTGGAAGTGGACCGCTTCAACCGCGCGGCGGTGACGATGCAGTTCAACCGCTGGTTCGGGGCCGCGCTCGATCGCATCGGGCCGGCGCGGGCGGGCAAGGTGCTCAATACCGTGCATGTCGATAGCTGGGAGGCGAGCGGCCAGAACTGGACCGCCGATTTGCCCGAGCGGTTTGCGGCGCTGCGCGGCTATGCGCTGGCGCCCTGGCTGCCGGTGCTGGCCGCGGTGCCGGTGGCGAGTGCCGCGCAGAGCGAGGCCGTGCTGCACGATTTCCGCCAGACCCTGGCCGAACTGACCCAGAGCGAATTTTTCGCCACGATTGCCGGCCTCGCCCATGCGCGCGGCTGCCGTTTCAGCGGCGAGCCGGCCAGCCCCACCTATGCCGTCGATGGCCTGCGCTGGGCCGAGGCCACCGACGTGCCGATGGGCGAATTCTGGCTGCGCACCCCGCGCAACGACAAGCCGACCGACGTGGCCGATGCGGTTTCGGGCGGGCGCATCTATGGCAAGCGGATCATCGCCACCGAAAGCTTTACCGAGAACGACATTCTTTGGGACGAGCATCCCGCCATGCTCAAACCACTGGGCGACAAGCACTATTGCCGTGGCGTCAACCGCTTCATGCTGCATGTCTATACCGCGCAGCCGTTCCTCGATCGCGCCCCGGGCCTGACGCTCAACGGCATCGGCACGGTGTTCAGCCGCACCCAGACCTGGTGGACCCAGGCGCGTGGCTGGTTCGACTACCTGCGGCGCTGCCAGGCCGTGTTGCAGCGTGGCGTGCCGGTGAGCGATGTGGCGGTGTTCACCGGGGAGGAAATCCCCAACCGTGCCCTGCTGCCCCACCAGCTCGATGCGCCGCTGCCGGCGGGCATTGCCTATGACTCGATCAACCGCGATGCGCTGGTGCGCCTGGCGCAGGTGGACCAGGGAGCGATCGTGCTGCCCGGTGGCATGCGCTATCGCCTGCTCGTGCTGCGGCAGGGGGCACGCTATTCCAGCGGGTTCCTGAAGGCCGTGGAACGGCTGGTGCGCGCGGGCGCCACGGTGCTGGCCCCGCCGCCGTTGGGGCCGGTGGGGCTTGAGCGCGATCCCAGTGGATTTGCCGCGCTGCGCGACAGGCTGTGGCCGCATGGCGCTGATCAGGGCGAAACGCGGCTCGGCGCCGGCCGGGTGGTGTGGGGGCAAAGCCCATCGCAGGTGCTCGATAGCCTGGGCGTGACCGCCGACCTGGCCGGGGCCGAGGCACCGGGCCTGGAATGGACGCACAGGCACGATGGCGGGCGCGATATCTATTTCATCGCCAACACCGGCGCAGCGACGGTCGAGGCCATGCTTTCACTGCGCGCCGCCGCGCCGCGCGTGGCGATGTGGGATGCCGTGGCCGGGCAGCGCATGGCAGCGCCGGTGTGGCAGGCGCAGGGCGGGCGCACCGTGCTGCCGCTGAACCTGGCAGCGGGAGAAAGCCGATTCATCGTGCTCGACCAGGGGCCGCCGCCGCGCCATCTGGCGCAGGCACGCCTGGCCGCTGGCCAAGCCCTGACCAGCCAGGATGGGCGGATCATGCTGGCCAGGGCGGGTGCTGCCGCGCTGGTGCGGGCAGACGGGCGCAGCCTGGCCCCGGTGGTGGCACCCGCGCCGCCGCCGATCGTGCTGGACCAGCCATGGACCTTGCGCTTTTCCGGCTGGCGCGCACCGGCCGATCGCCTGACCCTGGCGCGCCCGGCGCTATGGAACACATTGGGCCCCGATCGCGTGCGCTTTCACGCCGGATCGGGCGAATATGCCACGCAGATCACCCTGCCGCGCAGTCTGTTTGCGCGCGATCGCCGGCTGCTGCTCGATCTGGGCGCGGTGCACGAGATGGCCGAGGTTGTCGTCAATGGCCGCCGCGCCGGGCTGTGCTGGATCGCGCCCTATCGCCTCGACATCACTGCATTTCTGCGCCCCGGGCGCAATACGATTGCGGTGACGGTCACCAACGTGTGGCACAACCGCCTGGTGGGCGACCGGTACTTGCCCGAGGCAGAGCGCATTGCCTGGGTCTATCCCCGCCTGCGCGGCACCAAGGACTGGTTGCCCGCCAAGGATGCTCCGCTGCTGCCGGCGGGCCTGGTCGGCCCGGTGCGGATCGTGCCCGAAACGTTGGTGGACATACCCGCCTGATGACGCTGGACCGGCGCCGTGCCTTGCTGGCGATGGGAGCCGCGCCATTGCTGGCGGGCAAGGCCGGCGCTGCTGTCAAGGCGGCGCCGCTGGGCGATCTGCTGCCCCATGACCTGCGGGTGGAAGGGGTGGCCGATGCCACCGGGCTGGACCTGGTGCGCCCGCGCTTTTCCTGGGCGCTGATGGCGCGCGACCCGCAGGCGCGCGGGCTCATGCAGCGCGGCTTTGAAATCATCGGCGGGACCGATCGCGAGGCCATTGCGGCGGGCCATGGCGCGCTGTGGTGCGGTGCGCCCGCTGCCGGGCCGCACACGCAGGCCGTGCCGTCCCGCGCGCTGCCCCTGGAGGGGCACCGCCGCTATTTCTGGGCGGTGCGGGTGTTCGATGCTGCCGGCCAGCCCAGCGCATGGAGCGCGCCGGCGAGCTTCCTCACCGGCATGATCGCCCCCATGGCCTGGCCGGCCAACTGGATCGCCGCCACGCCTGATCAGCCGCTGCCGGCGCACCGCGTCGGCCAGGCCAAGCCCGAGATGGTGCCGGCCGCGCCGCTGCCGATCATGCGCCGTGCCTTTGATCTGCCCGCCCCGGTGCGGCGCGCGGTCCTCTCGGTCTGCGGGCTGGGCCAGTATCGCCTGATGATCAATGGACAGGCCGTGGGCCACGCGGCGCTGACGCCGGGCTGGACCAACTATCGCCGCAGTGTGCTCTATGACACTCACGATGTGGCGGCGCTGCTCGCGCCAGGGGAAAACGTGCTCGCCCTGATGCTGGGCAACGGCATGTACAACGTGGAAGCCAAGGCGGGCCGCTATACCAAGTTTCTCGACAGTTTCGGCCAGCCCAAGGCGATCCTGGCGCTGACCATCGAACATGCCGATGGCCGGATCGAACACCTTGCCAGCGACGCGCAATGGCGCTGGCGCGAAGGGCCGATCCGCTTTTCATCGATCTATGGCGGCGAGGATTGGGACGCGCGTGCCGTTCCGGATGGCTGGACGCGCCCGGGCTTTGATGACCGTGCCTGGCAGCCGGTGCACAAGGTGGCAGGGCCCGGCGGCACGCTGCGCGCCGGCCTGGTGCCGCCGGTGGTCGCGGCGCAAAACCTCGCGCCCCGCTCCATGGTGGAAGTGGCGCCTGAGGTTGTGCTGGTGGATTTCGGCGTCAACTTTGCCGGGCGGCCGGCGATCGTGGTGGATGGTGCGGCTGGCGCTACCGTCACCCTGGTGCCGGGGGAAAGCCTCGATGCGCAGGGCCGCGTCAGCCAACGCAGCTTCAATGCCGGGCCGGGCAACGTGGTGCAGTTCAGCCAGGTGTGCGCCGGGCGCGGGCCAGAGCGGTTCGAGCCGCTGTTTACCTATCACGGCTTTCGCTGGCTGGAGATCCATGGCCTGCCACGCCGCGCGATCGGCGCGGTGCAGGGCGTGGTGCTGCACGCCGATCTGCCGCGCATCGGCCAGTTCGCGACAGCCGATCCGTTGCTCGCCGCCATCCATGGCCTGATCGACCAGGCCGCGACCAGCAACATGGTCTCGGTGCTGACCGATTGCCCGCACCGCGAAAAGCTCGGCTGGCTGGAGCAGACCTATCTCAATGCGCCCACCGTGCTCTACAACCGCGACGCCGCGCCGCTTTACGACAAGCTGGTGCGCGACGTGGCAGAGGCGCAGCAGGGCGATGGCATGGTGCCGGGCATCGCGCCCGAATACGTGGCATTCCAGGACGTTGAGGGGCACGACCAGGTCTGGCGCAATTCGCCCGAATGGGGCGCGGCGGCCGTGCTGGCGCCGTGGGAAGCCTATCGCTTTTCGGGCGATGCCACGGTGCTGGCCGCGGCGTGGCCGGCGGGCTTGCGCTATTGCCGCTATCTGGCGCAACGGGCGGGCGCTGATGGGGCGCCGGGCATCGTCGATTTCGGCATGGGCGATTGGTACGATGTCGGCCCCAACGATCCGGGAGAGGCGCAGCTGACCAGCCGCGCGCTGGTGGGCACGGCCACGCGGATCGCCTGCCTTCAGACCATGGTGCGCATTGCGCCTCTGGTAGGGCAGGGCGCGCTGGCTGCCGATCTGGCCGCAGAGGCAGCGTTGACCACGCGCCAGTTCAATACGCGCTTTCTCGACATGCAGACCGGCCGATATGAGCGCGCCAGCCAGACGGCGCAGGCCATGCCGCTGGCGCTCGATCTCGTGCCCGCGCATCTGCGCGCGCCCGCGCTTGCCGCGCTGATCACGGCGATCCGGCGCGAAGGCAATGGCGTGACGGCCGGGGACATCGGCTATCGCTATGTCCTGCAAGCCCTGGCGCAGGCCGGGCGCGATGACGTGATCCTCGACATGCTGCGCGTGCGTGATCGGCCCGGCTATGCCATGCAGCTGGCCCGCGGCGCCACTGCCCTGACCGAGGCGTGGGACGCCAACCCGACCAAATCCTTGAACCATTTCATGCTCGGCCAGGCGGAAGACTGGTTCTACCGCCGGCTCGGCGGCCTCGATATTGACCACGGCCGCGGCCCTGCCGCCGCGCTGCGCCTGGCGCCACAGATCATGCCGGGTATCGCCGGTGCAGCGGCCAGCCACCGCCTGCGCGAGGGAGAACTGGCCTGCGCTTGGCGGCAGGATGGCCGGCAGTGGACGATCGAGGTGGCCGTCCCGCCCGGCCGAACGGCGCAACTGTCGCTGCCCAGTGCAATCGCCGCCACCCTGCGCGAAGGTGGCAGCGTGCCGGCGCGCGTCAGCGGTGTGGCAGACGTGGCGATCACGCGCGACCAGCTGCGCGTGACGCTCGGTTCGGGCCACTATCGCTGGACGGCCCGCGCGCCGGGCTGAACCCGGCGCGCGAGCGGCTTACTTGCGCGGCGTTTCGAACAGGGTGGGGGAGACGGCGGCAGCCAGCGCGGCATAGCCGGCATCGTTGGGGTGCAGGTGGTCGCCCGGCTCAAGGCGCGGATCGATGCGCGACGGATCTGCCGGATCGGCGGCGGCCTTTTCGAAATCGACCACGCCGTCGAACAGTCCGCCGGTGCGGATGAAGGCATTGACCGCCTGGCGCATCGCTTCGCCTTCGGGCGTGAAATAGACCGCGCCCTTGTAGGGCAGGATCGTGGCGCCGATCACCTTGACCCCGCGGGCATGCGCGCGCGCCACGATCTGGCGATAGGCGTCGATCACGCGCGCGGCGGTCACGTCGCTTTCCGGCTTGTTCCACCAGCCGATGTCGTTGATCCCTTCCAGCAGCACGACATGGGTGACGCCGCTGACCGCCAGCACATCGCGATCGAACCGGGCCAGCGCGGGCAGGCCAAACCCTTCGTGCAGCAGGCGGTTGCCGCTCATCCCGGCATTCACCACGCTCCAGCCGCGATAGCGCGGATCGGCGGCCAGGCGCTTGGAAAACTGCTGTGGCCAGCTCATGTCCTTGCCCGGCGTCGATGCCGCGCCTTCGGTAATCGAATCCCCAAACGCCACGATCACCGGGGCCTTCGCCGCGCGGGCTACCTCGACCTGCGAGACCAGTGCGGGGCCGCGCAGGGGCCGGGCGCCGGCCATGGTGTCGCTGGCCAGTTGGTCGCCTGGCGCCACGACAAGGTCAGCGTGGTGCGCGGCGGGCATCGCGCTGTCCTTGTAATAGACCGAGACGGCAATGTGCTGCAGCGCCGCGATCGGCATGGCCACCGTGTCACTCACCAAGGGGGCGCCGGTGGGCAGCCAGGCTTCGGCCGCCCCGGCAAAGGTGACGGCGTGATCGCTGCCCGCCACGATGTGCCCGTCTGGCCCGACCAGCGCCACGTGCACGCCGGCCACCCGCAGGGGGGCAATGCCCAGTTCGTTGGTCAACTTGAGGCGGATGGCGCTGCCTGCGGCATCGACGCGCAAGACCTGGCGCACGGTTTGGTTGGCAAAGATCGCCGGGGTTCCGCCCGGCTGCCCGGCGATCGGCGCAAACGGCGCGCTGAACCAGCCGGCAGCCCAATCGGGCTGCGGCGGTGGGCTGGCCGCGATCAGCAGCGGTGCGCCGAGCAGGGCGATAAGGGCGCTGTGCGTGCCGAGCGTGGCGGGCCTTGGGCGGATCATGGGCTCTCCTGTTTTGACTTCTTGCGGGTCTTTGCCGGCTTGGCCGGAACTGGTGCTTCCGCGCTGCTGCCCAGCGGCAGCCCTTCCAGCCCCAGCCCGGCGGCCAGGCTGATCGCCCCGGCGGTGCGCTTGAGCGGTTCGAGCAGGGGATCGAGCCGGGCGTCGCCATTGGCATCGATCAGCGTGGCAATCGTCAATGCGGCGTTGAGCGGCGCGCCCGGCGTGCCCACCAGCACGCCGATATCGGCCCCGCCCAGGAAGCGTTCGCCCAGCGAGCGGGCGTGGCCGCAGGCGCGCACATCGGCGATGCGCGCCAGCAGGTCATGGCGAGCCGCCGGGGCCATCGCCTGCCATTCGCGCGAATGGGCGAGCCAGGCATCGAGCGCGGCCGGTGCCATGCCCGCCAGCAGCAAGCGCCCGGAATTGGTGCGCAGCGGCGAATGGGTGGAACCCACTTCCACCGACAGGCGGAACGGATTGGGGCTTTCTTCCTGGGTCAGCACCAGCACCTGGTTGCCTTGCAGCACGGTAAGATGGCAGCTTTCGCGCACATCATCGGCCAGCGCGCGCATCAATGGCCGCGCGGCCGCGATCAGCGTTTCATAGGGCGAGTGGATGCGCGCCAGCTGGAACAGCTTGAGCGTCAGGGCATAGCCGCCGTTGGTGGGATCACGCCTGACATAGCCGCGCCCTTCCAGGCAGGCGAGCATGCGAAACAGTTCGCCCGGCTGGCGATTGAGCGCGCGCGCCAGTTGCGACTGCGTCATCGGCACGGCCTGATCGGCCAGGTATTCGACGATATCCAGCCCCTTTTCCAAGGCCGGCACGGCATATTTCCGCCGCCGCTCGTCGGTCGACAAGGTGCTCTCGGCAAGGCCCTCGGTCAGGCTGTCCGATTCGGTGGGCGCATCCATCATCTGTCCTTCCGCGGCTGGTCTGGCGATCTGGATGGTTCCGTAACCCATGGGCGTGGCCGGTGTCATCAGCATGTGCCGCGCAGGCGGCGCACGGGGGCCATTCCGGGCGAATCCGGCGCGGGATGGCAAGTGCCGCCAGGATGGAGCATGAATGGCATTGATTGTTTATATAGAGAATGTATGTTAGCCTGTAAACAACAGTGATGTGGAGGACGGGATTGGAACAGCGGCTCATCCGCGCGGAATCGGCAACGGAAACGGGGCCGGCTGACAGCAGCCCGGGGCCACTGTCCGATCTGCTCGTGCTCGACATGGCGCAGTTCCTCGCCGGCCCTTCGGCGGCGCTGCAACTGGCCGATCTGGGCGCGCGGGTGATCAAGATCGAGCGTCCCGAAACGGGTGACCTGTGCCGCGATCTCTATTTGAGCGATACCGACATTGCCGGCGATTCCACGCTGTTCCACGCGATCAACCGCAACAAGGAAAGCCTCGCGGTCGATCTCAAGAACCCCGCCCATCTCGATCAGCTGCGCCAGCTGGTGGCGCAGGCCGATGTCATCATCCAGAACTTCCGCCCCGGCGTGATCGAGCGGCTGGGGCTGGGCTATGAAGACGTCAAGGCGATCAACCCCCGCCTGGTCTATGCGAGTGTATCGGGCTTTGGCAGCGCGGGGCCGTGGGCGACATTGCCGGGGCAGGATCTGCTGGCGCAGGCGCGCTCGGGCGTGATGTGGCTGACCGGCAGCGCCGATCACGGGCCGATGCCGATCGGCCTGTCGGTGGCAGACATGCTGGCCGGCCACGTCCTGGCCAAGGGCATCCTGGCGCTGTTGGTGCGGCGCGCGCGCACCGGGCTGGGCGGACGGGTGGAAACCAGCCTGCTCGAAGTGCTGGTGGATTTCCAGTTCGAGTTGCTGACCACCTATCTCAACGATGGCCAGCGCCCGCCGACCCGCGCGGCGGCGCATGGCGCCAATGCCTATCTTGCTGCGCCCTATGGCGTCTATCGCACGCGCGACGGGCATCTTGCCCTGGCGATGACGCCGCTGGCCAAAGTGGGCGAGCTGCTCGATCTGCCCGGCCTGGGCGATGCCGGCAACGGCTTTGACGGGCGCGATGCGCTGCTCGATCGCATTGCCGCGCGCCTGGCGACCCGCACCACGCAGGAATGGCTCGCCATCCTGGAGCCGGCGGGCATCTGGACCGCCGCCGTGCTCGATTGGCAGCAGCTGCTCCAGGCCGAAAGCTTTCGCGCGCTCGACATGCTGCAATCGATCAGCGGGCGTGGGCGCAATATCCTGACCACCGCCAGCCCGATGCGGATCGATGGCCAGCGGCCGGGATCGGCGCGGGGCGCACCCCGCGTGGGCGAACACAGCGCGGCGATCGCGGCCGAATTCGGCCTGGCCCTGGCGTGATACCGTGCACCGGGGCATGACGGGCCGCGCGGCCAAGGCGATCGCGGCGGCGGCGCTGTCTCTTTTGGCCTTGCCCTTGGGCAGCCAGGCCCTGGCCGCTGGCAGCGCCGCTCCGCTGCCGCAGCTCGCTGCGCCCGAGGGCCGCCCGGTCCTCTTGGTGGATGGCGCCCCGTTCCTCATGCTGGGCGCGCAGGCCAACAATTCGTCCAACCACGTCAGTGTCTTGCCGCAGGTTTGGCAGACTTTGCATGAACTCGGTGCCAATACCCTGGAAATGCCGGTGGCATGGGCCCAGATCGAACCACGCGAGGGGCAGTTCGATTTCGCCTTCGTCGATAGCCTGATTGCCCAGGCCCGCGCGCACCAGGTGCGGCTGGTGCTCTTGTGGTTTGGCACGTGGAAGAATGGCGGGCCAGGCTATACCCCGCTGTGGGTCAAGACCGATCTCGTCCGTTTCCCGCGCAAACTGGATGCGCAAGGGCGGCCACTGGCAGCGCTCTCGCCATTTGCGCCGGCCACCCTGGCGGCCGATCGCACCGCCTTCGTGGCGCTGATGCGCCATCTGGCGCAGCACGATCCCGATCATCGCGTGATCATGGTGCAGGTTGAAAACGAACCCGGCGCCTTTGGCATCGCGCGCGATCATGGCCCGGCGGCAGAGGCTGCGTTTGCCCAGCCGCCGCCCGAACCATTGCAACGCGCCCTCGGCCTGCCCGCCGGCAGCTGGCAGAAGGCGTTCGGCCCGCTGGCAGACCAGGCGTTCATGAGCTGGCACACCGCCCGCTTTATCGATGTCGTGGCGGCGGCGGGCAAGGCGGTCCTGCCGCTGCCGATGTATTGCAATGCCGCGCTCAGCGATCCCCTGGCCAAGACGGTCGATCCGCAATGGATATCGAGCGGATCGCCCGATTGGAACATGATCGCGATCTGGAAAGTGGCCGCGCCGCACCTCGATCTGGTAGCGCCGGATATCTACACCCGCGATTGGCCGCAGGTGCGCGCCTATCTCAACGCCTATGCCCGGCCCGACAATGCCCTGATGATCCCGGAAATCGGCAACGATGCCGACTATGCCCGGTTCTTCTGGCCGGCGCTGGCCCATGGTGCGATCGGCTTTGCCCCGTTCGGCATGGATGCCACCGGCTATGTCAACTATCCGCTGGGGGCCAAGCGGCTCGACCCTGCCACGATCGCCGCCTTTGCCAGCAAGTATCGCTTCATGGCGCCGATGGCGCGGGGGTGGGCCAGCTTTGCCGCGCGCCACACCGGCTGGGGCGCGGCCAAGCACGCCGATGCAGCCGACGAGGTGCACGATTTTGGCGAATGGCGCGTGGCGCTGCAATTCGATCGCTGGATGATCGGCGATGAAAGCTGGACCTTTGCCCACCCCGATCCGGCACCCATGCAGGGCAAGCTTACTGGCGGCGCGGCGATTTTCCCGCTCGATGCCAACAGCTTTCTGGTGGTGGGCAGCGATGTGCGCGTGCGCTTTTCCCGGCCTGCGGGGCAGGGATCGGCGCCATGGCAATATCTGGCGGTGGAGCAGGGTCACCTCGACAGCACGGGCGCCTGGGTGGCCGAGCGGCCGTGGAACGGCGATCAGACCGATTACGGCCTCAATCTGCCCGAACACCCGGTCATGCTGCGCGTGGCGCTGGGGCGGCTTGGCCCCTGATCTGCGCCACGCATCACTTGTCCCGCCGGCCGCTTTTCCGTCTCAGTGCTCGGCGCCGGCCGCGATCACGCCGGTGCCCTTCATCCGCGCATAGCGCACCTTGAGCACCTGGCCGATGCCGGTGAAATTGAAGCCATAGTCGATCTGGTCACCGTTCCACACGCGATCAAACACCCAGGCCTGCCCGCCCTTGCCATCGGGCGCATAATGCCCTTCCTCGGCGCGCAGCAGGGTAAGCGTTTCGCCCGGCGCGGGCGCGGCGAGATTGAGCGTGACGCGGGTATCGAACCCGGTGATCAGGAATTCATCCGGGCCAAGCTGGGCAATCGCCGCGCCGCCGGTGGGATGCGGATTGCCGCGCGGCGGATCAAAGCCGAACGCGTCCTGGCCAAAGCCCAGCGTCGCCTTGTAGCGGCCGATCAGCAGTTCGCGCGTGTGGCCCGCTGCGGGATCGGCCGGTTCGCTGGCCGCATGCACCAGTCCCTGCGCCGCCGCCTTGACCCAGACCGACTGCATCGGGGCGAACAGGTGATAGATTCGGGCAAAGCCGTTGATCGTGTCATCGATCCCCTTGGCGCCCAGCGGAAAGTTGTAATAGCCGGTCTGGTCCATGCCGAACGGGGAATAGCCGATCGTGCCCTTGCCCAGCGCATCCCAGAAAAAGCGCGCATATTCGGCATCATTGCCGATTTCGGGGACCATCAGCGGATTGTCGGCCCGGCCATAGAGATCGAGATAGGCGTGCACCGCCTTTTCGTCGCGGTTGTAGATATCGGGCGCCACCAGATCGAGCGCGGGCGCGGCCACCTTGTAGATGTCGATCACGTGGTGCACCGGTCCGCCGCTGGAATAGGTCGTCGCGCTCTGGCGGCCAAACGGCGCGGCGAGCGCGGCATTGGCATACATCGGCAGGTTCTTTTCGGCCTTGCCGGCCTTGGCCACGGTGTTGAGATAGCTGGCGACATACCACGCCTGGAAATATTCGTCGGCATCGCTGCCAAAGGCCTGGGCCCAGCTCGCTCCGGCCGGCTTGCCATAGTGCTTGAGCAGGGCCTGCGGCGCCGGTCCGGCAAACAGCTTTTGCGCCATGGGCGAAAAGTCGCGCACGTTGCCATAGCTGCCGACCTCGTTTTCCACCTGCATCATGATCACGGTGTTCTGCGGGTCGATCTGGGCGATGTGGTGCATCAGCGCGGTAAAGGCGCGGGTATCGGCCTTGAGCGTTTCGCTGCCCAGCGGGCTCATAGCATAGTGCACGTCGCCCTTGGCCGTCAGCATGTGGGGAAAGCGCTTGGGATCGAGCTTGACCCATTCCGGGGCATAGGCCGGCGCGGTGTTCTTCCACGTGGCAAACCACAGCAGGATCAGGCGCTTGTCATGCTTGCGCGCTTCCCCCACGACATGATCGACCCAGGAAAAGTCGAACTGCCCCTCGCGCGGTTCGATCTGTTCCCAGGCGACCGGGATTTCCAGCGTGTTGGCGCCCATGGCATCGATCGTGGGCCACACTTTCTTGAGCGGCTCGGGATAATTGCTGGAATTGTTGGCCTGGGCGCCCAGCATCAGGAACGGCGCGCCATCGACGATCAGCATCGCGCCCTTTGCCGTGCGCTCTATGCGGGGAAGGGGGGCGGCGCCTGGCGTCGCGGCGCCTTGCGCCTGCGCCGTCAGGGGCGAAAGCAGGCCGGCCAGGGCCGCGATCAGGGCCTTGGCCGCGCGCCGGCGAGGCTGCAAATCCGTTTGGCTGTTGGGCGCACCACCACGCATCGTCTTCTCCCTGTTGCTAAGTTCGGCTCTGGCCCGAGGCGGACCGGCCGGGTTCTTTGTCGTGCCAATTCAAAACCACTTGACAGCAGACCGCATTGCATGATGGTAGCGCTATCAGAATTTGTCAACGATTGCCCGAGGGTGGGGAGAAGGAAATGGACGGGGTTTCATCCATCGCAGCGCTGCTGCCGGCAGACTGGGAATCCGGGCGATTCCTCGGGCGGGTGGAAACCGCGGCCGGACCAAGTCCGATTCTGGTGGAACAGGGCGTGGCCTACGACATGGCCGGCGTGGCACCCACCGTTGCCCAGCTCGTCGACATGCTGCCGCTCGACGCCAGCGCCGGCGTCGCGCTGGGCCGGCTCGATTCGCTGGCGCTGCCGTTGCTCAGCCCGATCGACCTGCAGTGCGTGAAGGCCTGCGGGGTTACCTTTGCCACCTCTACCCTGGAACGCGTGATCGAAGAGCGCGCGCGCGGCGATGCCGGCAAGGCGCAGGAAATCCGCGCCCGCATCGAGGACCGCGTCGGTGGCTCGATCCGCTCGGTCGTGCCGGGCTCGGCCGAGGCCGAGGCGCTCAAGGCGCTGCTGATCGAGGACGGCCTGTGGTCGCAATATCTCGAAGTGGCGATCGGGCCCTATGCCGAGGTGTTTACCAAGGCGCCGGTGCTGGCGACGGTTGGCCCGCTGGCCGAGATCGGCGTGCGCAGCGATTCCACCTGGAACAATCCCGAGCCCGAAGTGGTCCTGCTGGTCAACGCTGCCGGTACGGTGGTGGGCGCGACGCTGGGCAACGACGTGAACCTGCGCGATATCGAGGGGCGCAGCGCGCTCTTGCTGGGCAAGGCCAAGGACAACAACGCCTCGTGCTCGCTCGGTCCGCTGGTGCGCCTGTTCGATGCCGGCTTCACGCTCGACGATGTGCGCCAGGCCGAAGTGGACCTGCTGATCGAAGGCACCGATGGCTATCGCCTGGAGGGCCATTCCAGCATGAACCAGATCAGCCGCGATCCGCTCGACCTGGTGCGCCAGACCTTGAGCGAACATCACTATCCCGATGGTTTCTGCCTGTTCCTGGGCACGCTGTTTGCCCCGGTGCAGGATCGCGACGAGCCCGGCCGTGGTTTTACCCACAAAGTGGGCGATGTGGTGACGATCGCCACCCCGCGCCTGGGCAAGCTGGTCAATACCGTGGTGACCTGCCCGCAAGCCGCGCCGTGGACCCTGGGCATCGGCGCGTTCTTTGCCAACCTCGCGCAACGTGGCCTGCTGGAGCGCGCGGCATGAGCGGCGCCAACGGCGCGCTGAACGGTGCATCCCACCGCGCGATCTATCCTAGCCTGGCGGGCAAGCGCGTGTTCATCAGCGGTGGCAGCAGCGGCATCGGCGAAGGCCTGGTCGAAGCGTTCGTGGCCCAGGGCGCGCGTGTGGCGTTCTGCGACATCGCGCAAGAGCAGGGCGAGGCCGTGGTGGCGCGGCGGGGGACCCGCGCGGCGAGGGGAGGGCACTACGGCTCGCTCCGAGCCAACACCCGGTGGGCCTCGCGCGCATCCGCCGCGTCGAGGAGCTCGCGGCGAACCTCTTCCCTCGAGAGCACGCGGGCGACGTCCGCCAGGGTGCGGATGTGCAGGAGTTTTTGCGCGCGGGGGATCAGGAGCAGCACGACCAGGCGCGCGGGGCGGCCGTCGATGCTCTCGAAGGCCAGTCCCTCCTCGGTGGAAACCAATCCCATGCACGCGATCGCGG
>CAYXUN010000014.1:0-69522 GCA_964468165.1 uncultured Novosphingobium sp.
TGTCGAACGCCCGGCATTCCGGGGCGAGGTCTGCGAGGGCGTGCCTTATCAGTAACAGGGCTTCGACCGGAGGCCGCAGCACGTCGCAGGAGTAGATGCTGGTCCTCGTCTTCGGCATCCACGACGCGGGCAGTGTGGCGTCCGCGTGGAGTTCGCCGAGGTTTCGGTGGAGGTGTCGTAGCCGGGCGAGGTCGGTCGCCATCAGCGGCACCGGCATCATGGTGTCCGACTCTTCGGCGAGGTCATCCTCATCATGGGGGAGCACATGGTTCTCGTCCCCGGCGCTGTCCTGATCCCCCGGCTGGGGGGGAGGATTCGGCCAAACCCACGCGGCCTTGAAGGCGTCGTAGTGGGAAGCGTGCCCCTCGCCCTTGATGAAGCACCCGTGCGGGGCGATCTCGAACCGCAGGGATCGCTGTGTCCAGTGCAGGGCCATGTCCACGGCGAAGACTGCGCAGGCGATGGGGCTTTCGTCCCTGTTGGAGGCCCAGTGGGGGCCATTGGGGCGGGGGGGTGTTGTTTGCGTGCGCCCTATTACTGGGCCGCGCCGGGCTTGAACCTGGCGCGGTGATCAACAATCGGTGCGCCTAGGTCCAAGCCGGGCAGGGCCGTGCCTTGCCACAAGGTGGCCATTGATCCTGCTGGCCAAGGAAAGGCGCTGCCAATGCCCAATACCCTGATTTTCGTCGATATGCCCGCCGATGACCCGGCTGCCGCGGCGCGATTCTATGCCGAGGTGTTCGGCTGGCAGAACGATGAAAAGCCGGCCGGGGTCTATCACCGCATGGTGCCGGGCGGACAGTTCAAGAACCCCGATGGCAGCGACAGCGCGATCGGCAACCTGCACCTGGGCATCTTTGCCGCCGCCAATGCGCGCCCGCATCCCGATGCGGCCGGCGTGGCCCCGCGCGATCTGGCGAGCAATGGGCGCAAGCCGCGCATCTGGATCCTGATCAGCGACGATGACAGCGCCGATCGCATCCTTGCCGCGGCGGAGGAACGCGGCGCCACGATCCTGTGGCGCAATCACTATTGGTCCACCTTCAACGGCTATAACCATGCCTTCCAGGACCCGTGGGGCAACGAGATCCTGCTGTGGGGCAAAGCCGGGGCCGATCCGCAGGTGCCGGCAGACTTTACCCGCGAATGATGGCGACGGCGGGGGCAAAACTCCCGCCGCTCACTGCCGCATTTGTGTTCCAATCCTGTTGCGATGCAGCATGAGTTGGCGCAGACTGCCCAACATCCCACGCTCAACAATTCGTGCTGCCCGGCTCAAGACCAGTGGCCTGCCACGCCGCTAGACAGGGCGACGATCCAGCCCGTTTCAGGAGTTTGCGCTTGTGACCCTCGTTACCGACAGCTTCATCCGCTCGCTTGAGAGTTCGGCGACCGACCTCGCCGAGGCGGAGACCCTGCCGCCCGAGTGCTATACCAGCGCGGAATTCTATGAATTCGAGAAGGAGGCGCTCTACAACCACGAATGGCTGTGCGTGGGCCGCGCCGATTGGGTGGCCAAGCCGGGGGACTATTTCTCCACCCGCGTGATTGGCGAACCGATCCTGGTATCGCGCACGCTGGACGGTGAAATCCGCGCGATGTCGGCCGTGTGCCAGCACCGCGCGATGCTGGTGGCCGAAGGGCATGGCAATGCCCGCGGTTTCCTGTGCCCCTATCACCACTGGAGCTACAACCTGGATGGCAAGCTCGTGGCCGCCCCGGCGATGAGCAAGACCTGCAATTTCGACAAGGCGCAATACAGCCTGCCGACCTTCAAGGTGGAGCTGTGGAACGGCTTCATCTTCATCAACTTTGACGCCGATGCCGCGCCGCTGGCGCCGCGCCTGACGGCTGTGGCCGAGGCCATTGCCGGCTATGACCTCGCCGGGGCCGAAGGGCCGCGCCCCGATCCGGCACCCACGTTGCCGTGGAACTGGAAGGTCATGTTCGAAAACAACAACGATGGCTATCATGCCAGCCGGCTGCACCACGGCCCGCTGCACGATTTCGTGCCATCGGGCCTGGCGGTGTTTCCCGATAGCGACCCGGCCGATGGCGGCTTCCTGCGCTTCAACGGCACGCTCCACGCCGATGCCAGCTTCAACGCCACGCAAAAGGCCGTGCTGCCGGTGTTCCCCGGCCTCTCTGACGAAGCGCGCATGCGCATGACCTTTGCCAACATCCCGCCCACGCTCAGCCTCGTGATGATGAGCGACATGGTGATCTATCTGATCCTGCGCCCCAATGGCCCGGAATCGCTGGAGATGGACACCGGCTTCCTGTTTGCGCCGGGCGCGATGGCCGACCCGGCCTTTGATCACAAGCTCGACATGAATATCCGCGCCTCGGGCCATATCATCGCGCAGGACCTGCACGTTGATGAACTGGTGCAGCAGGGCCTGCGCTCACGCTTTGCCCCGCGTGGCCGCTATTCCTGGCAGGAAGGCGCGCAGGGCCAGTTCAACAAGTGGCTGGTGCACCGCTATCGCGCCACCCACCAGCGCTTGGCGGGCCGGGAAATGACCCGGGCCTGATCCGATCCGGGGCACGTTTTGTTTGCGGTGCAGCATTGCGTGTCATCACAGATGGCGTAAGGTGGTTGCCAGGCCGGCAACCATAAGCCGCGCCGCCATCAGGGTCGCTCAACCTAGGGGGCAAGCCGTTGCGCTTTACCACCAATGCCTACCCGCGCGAGCAGCGCCAGGACGCCTGGCGTTTTGCGCTGCAGCGTGTCAGCCTCGAAGTGCTTGGCACGGCGGACGAACTCTATGGCGAGCTGGTGAGCTTCACCAGCGGCCAGGGCATCCAGTTCGTGCGCGTGACCGGCAATGGCCAGCGCCTGGCGATCGACATGGCCCAGGATGCGCCCAGTTTCTGGCTGGTGCTGCTGCTCGAAGGGCGCCTGGGTGCGACGCAGGGCACCACCGCGATCGAGCTGTCCGAAGGGGACATTCTCTATGGCGGCGGCTCTGCCCGCACGCAGATCGACTTGAACGGCGAACACCGCTTTCTGCTGGTCAAGGTGCCGCACGCGCTGCCCGCGCTGCGCTCACGCTCAGCCCTGCCATCGCAGATCAGCAACCTGATTGCCGATGAGGCGATCGGCCGCATGCTTTCGGCGCTGCTGCGCTCGGTCGCCGATACCATCGTCGACGTGTCGGACGACCAGATCCGCCCGGTCGAACTGGCACTGCCCGAATTCATCGCCGCCACCCTGCTCGACAAGGCGCCGGTCAAGGAACTGGGCGGCGCGGCCGGCGCGCGCGCGGCGATCCTCGAACGCGTGTTCCAGTCGATCGAAATGCGCCTGTCCGATCCCAACCTGTCGATCCACCAGATCGCGGCCGAGCATCGCATTTCCCCGCGCTATCTCCAGAAACTGTTCGAAAGCGCCGGCGAAAGCTTCAGCCAGTTCGTCAAGTTCCGCCGGCTGGAACGCTGCCGGCTCGACCTGGGCAGCCCGCTGCACGCGCAGCGCTCCATTTCCGAAATCCTCTTTCAGTGGGGTTTCAACGACAGCGCCAGCTTCAGCCGCGCATTCCGCGAACGCTATGGCATGAGCCCGCGCGAATACCGCAAGGTGGGCGCATTGCCGGAAGAGGCGATCGAGGCGCCCCGGCGCGGGCGGCCCAGCGCGCAAAAGGACGCCCGGCCCGAAGAGCGCGAGGAAACGCCCGCCGCGATGGCGCTCGATCCGGCGGTAGAGGCCGATGGCCTGGTCGAGGACGTGCAGGTCGATGCCGCACCGGGCGTGCGCCACCACGTGCTGCCGGTGCGCCCCGATACGATCCACTGGGGCTATTTCAGCAAGCATCTGAAACCCGCGCTGGAAGTCTGTTCGGGCGATTACGTCACGGTGGAAACTCTGACCCACCACGCCAATGACGATGCCGAGCGGATGATCCACGGCGATCCGGCGGCAGAAGCGGTCTATCGCTGGACGGCAGAGGGCAAGGTGGTCGATCGCCGCGGGGCCGGGCCACTCGATGCCTCGGTATTGGGGCGCGGGCCGGGCGAGGGCTTTGGCGTGCATATCTGCACCGGCCCGATCGCCATTTCCGGGGCGGAACCGGGGGACGTGGTGCAGGTGCGCATCCTCGATATCGATCCGCGTCCCAGCCGCAATCCGCGCTTTGCCGGCCGCGCATTCGGCAGCAATGTGGCCGCCTATTGGGGTTTTCACTATGCTGAACTGATCACGGAGCCGAAGCCGCGCGAAGTGATCACCATCTACGAGATCGAGAAGGGCGCCGGGCTGCCGTTGGCCCACGCGGTCTACAACTATCGCTGGACGCCGCAGAAAGACCCGTCGGGCGTGATCCACCCGATGTACGATTACCCCGGTGTGCCGGTGGACCCGGAAACCATCGAGAAGAACTTCAACGTGCTGCGCGATATCGAAATACCGGTGCGGCCGCATTTCGGCGTGGTGGCGATGGCGCCGGCGCATTCCGACCTTGTCGATTCGGTGCCGCCGGCCAACTTCGGCGGGAATATCGACAACTGGCGGCTGGGGCCGGGGGCGAGCGTGTTCCTGCCCGTCGCCGTGCCGGGCGGCCTGTTGTCGCTGGGCGATCCCCACGCCAGCCAGGGCGATGGTGAACTGTGCGGCACGGCGATCGAATGCTCGATGACGGCGGTGATCCAGGTAATCCTGCACAAGGCCAAGGGCGCGCCAGCCCATGTGCGCGAGCTGGATTATCCGATGATCGAAACGCCCACCGAATACGTGATCCTGGGCTTTTCCAACCCCGATTACCTGCGCGATCTGGGCGGCAAGGCGCAGAGCGAGGTCTACAAGCGATCATCGATCGATGCCGCAATGCGCGACGCCTTCCGCAAGGCGCGCCGCTTCCTGATGACCATCCGCGACCTGACCGAGGACGAGGCGATCTCGCTCTTGTCGGTGGGCGTGGATTTCGGGGTGAGCCAGGTGGCCAATGGCAACTGGGGCGTGCACGCCGTGATCCGCAAGGCGCTGTTCACCAGCTGATCGACGGTTGCGTTGCGCGTCCCGCTGCTTGCCGACGTGAGGTTGGGAATACTTTCCGATCAGGCGGTCAGCACCGGCTCTGCCGCGATGGCCAGCGTATAGCCCTGCCAGCGATCGAATTGCCCGGCCAGGTGGCCCAGTTCGTGTTCGGCATAGTGCAGCGCGTCGTCACCCAGCAGCAGCACCAGCGGTGGTTCGGGCTCATCGAGCGCAGCCAGGATCGCCTGCGCGGCCAGCGTGGGGCAGCCCGGCTCGCTGCCGTGCTTGTCCTGCAGGATCTGGCGCGCCAAGTGGGCGGTGCCCGCATAATCGGCGATGACCGGATCGGCGCCGGGCAGGCGTTCGGCGGAAAAGGCGGTGCGCAATCCGCCGGGCGCCACGTTGGTCACCTTGATCCCCAAGGGGGCGACTTCCTGCGCCAGGGTGCGGCCGATGCACTCCAGGGCGAACTTGGTGGCGCCATAGATCGCCGTGCCGTGCCAGGCCGCCAGGCCCGACACCGAGGTGATGTTGACGATGTGCCCGGCGCGGCGCGCGCGCATGGCGGGAAGCGCGGCCTTGATCACCGCCATCGGGCCGAACACGTTGACATCGAACAGCGCGCGCGCATCGGCCAGGCTGGTTTCCTCCACCGCGCCGGTAAAGCCGCGCCCGGCGTTGTTGACCACGTAATCGAGCGGGCCCACCAGCCCCTGCGCGGTGCGCATCACCACCTGCACGGCGGCTTCGTCGGTCACGTCCAGCTTCATCGCATGGGCGCGGCCGGGGGCAAGGGCGGTGAACATTTCCGCGTCGGCCTGCGCGCGCACCGTGCCCACCACGGCATCGCCACGCCCCAGCGCGGCGCGCGCCAGGGCCAGACCCAGGCCCGAACTGACGCCGGTGATGAACCAGTTTGCCATGCGCTTTCGTTCCTTGTGCTGGGGTGAATTGGTTGATCTCTTGGGTTCGTCACCCCGGATTTGATCCGGGGTCCCGCTTGTTCCGCGGGCGGGCAGACAAAGCGGGACCCCGGGTCACGCCCGGGGTGACGAGGTGGCCTGTGGGATGCCGCCTCGTGCAAGAGCTATGCAGTCAGACACGCCGCGTCTTGCCGTGGCGCGCATGGATTTGTGCGCAAGCGCGGCGGTTCGCGCGCTGCACAAACCTTCGTGCGCGTGGTGACAAGATGCGCGGGCCAAGCCGCCCTAGCTTGCCCGTGATCCCAACCCGCGCCACACATCCTGTTCATCACTGCAAAATCACGGACCAGCCATGACCGAACCCACTACCACGGTTGCGCATTTCGGCCTTCCTTCCGACAGCGGCGGGCGCGACATCGGTATCTTCATGCCCATGGCCAACGGCGGCTGGATCATTTCGAAGAATTCGCCACGGCTCGATGGCTCCTATGGCTACAACCTGGAAGTGGCCAAGCTGGCCGATGCCATGGGGCTGGACTTCATCATGGCGATGGCCAAGTTCAAGGGCTATGGCGGCGAGATCCAGCACTGGGAATCCTCGCTCGACAGCCCGCTGATGATGGCCGGCCTCGCCCAGGCGACCAGCCGGGTAAAGGTTTGGGCGACGATCCACACCCTGCTGCAAAACCCGGCCGTGGCGGCCAAGATGATCGCCACGCTCGATCAGATCAGCGGCGGGCGTGCCGGGCTCAACGTGGTGACCGGCGCCTACAAGGGCGAATTTGCCCAGATGGGCGCCTGGCCCGACGGCGTCGACCATGACGAGCGCTATGTCCTGGCGACCGAGTGGATCGAGAACATCAAGCGGTTGTGGGGCGAAGAGCGGGTCACTGCCCATGGCAAGTATTTCACGCTGGACGACTGCACATCGTGGCCCAAGCCGCAGCAGCGCCCGTTCCTGGTCTGCGCCGGCACGTCCAAGGCCGGCGTGCGCTTTACTGCCGAGCACATGGATGCGCTGTTCCTGGCGGGCAACAACCTGGACGAGCTGATCGCCAACACGCACAAGGCCAAGGCCGGCGCGCTGGAACTGGGCCACGCCATCCGCACCTATTCGATGATGATCCTGGTCATTGGCGAAACCGATGCAGAGGCCGAGGCGATGGTGCAATCCTATCGCGAGGGGCTGGATGAAGAGACGCTGTGGGGCATGATGCGGGCCTATGGCATGCTCGACGCGGAAATCGGCAAGGAGAACGATTTCACCCGCAAGGCGCGATCGGCCCTGATGGCCCCGCATGTGGCCGGATCGGCCGAGACGGTGCTCGCACAGCTGACCAAAATCTTTGAAAAGACGGCGCTCGATGGGCTGATGCTGATCTTCCCCGATTATCTGACGATGCTGCCGGTCTTTGCCGAAAAGATCCTGCCGGTGCTGCGCGCGCGGTTTCCCGGCAAGATCAAGGAGGCGATCGATGCCTGAGGCGGCGGCCCAGACCGTGATCGATCCGGCCACCGCCCTGCCGCACGTGGCCCAGCCCGGCGCGATGATCGCCCCGGCGCGCACCGCGCTGGTGGTGGTCGACGTGCAGGTCGATTTCGCTGCGCCGCATGGCGTGGTGGCCGGCTATGGCGCGGACATGACCGAATCCGACAAGGCGGTCGACCGGATCGAGGAACTCATCGCCGCAGCCCGCGCCGCCGGGGTCACGGTGGCTTTCATGCGCGTGATGACCCGGCCGGAAAGCGATAGCCAGGCGCTGAAAACCTGGATGGCCAGGCGCGGCTCTCCCGGCGGGGAGGCGATCTGCCGGATCGGCAGCGGCGGCGAGGATTACTGGCGCGTGGCGCCCCGGCCGGGGGACATCGAGATTGCCAAGCTGGCCTATTCCAGCTTCCACGGCACCGACCTTGATATGCAGCTGCGCGCGCGCAATATCGATACCTTGGTGATGACCGGGCTGACCACCGACTGCTGCGTCGATTCGACCACGCGCGATGCTTTTCATCACAATTACCACACCTTCGTGGTGTCCGATGCCTGCGCCGCGGCCGAGCCTGACCTGCATGTGCACGCGCTCAAGGCCATGGCGCAGCACTGCTCGCTGCTAACGACGAGCGCCGCCGTGGTCGAGGCGTGGCAGGCATGAGCCCTGAGGGACCGATCGCCGCCGATTTCGTGATCCGCAACGCGTGGATCGTGACGATGGACGCCGCGCGGCAGATCTGGCGCGATGGCGCCCTGGCCGTCGCGGGCGATCGCATCGTGGCGGTGGGGCCGACCGCGCAGGTCATGGCGAATGTCTCGGCGCGCGAGGTGATCGATGGCAGCCGCTTCGTGCTGACGCCGGGGCTGGTCAATTGCCATGTGCATATCACCGGAGAGCCGATCACGCGCGGCTATGTGCCCGATGATACCGATTGGCGCACCAACGTGTTCGACTGGCTGATCCCTACCTACCTGGCCCAGACGCCGGCGGAGGAGCAACTGGCCGCCACGCTGGCATCGGTCGAAATGCTCAAGAACGGGGTGACTACGTTCATCGAGGCAGGCACGATCCTCGATCTGCCCGCCGTGATGGAGGCGGTCGATGCCGTGGGCATTCGCGGCCGGCTGGGGCAGTGGGTCCAGGATCGCGCCTTTGCACCCACCGACGATCAGGCCACGCTTACGCGCGATGCCATCGCCCGGCTCGAAAACCAGCTGGAACGCTGGCCGGTGGCCGATGACAAGCGCCTGGCGGCCTGGGGCTGCCTGGTCGGTCACAATACCGCCACCGATGACCTGTGGCGCGCGGCGACGGCCATGGTGCGCGACCGCGGCCTTGGCATCACCGCGCACATGAGCGCCGACCCGGCCGATCCAGAGTATTACCTTGCCACCACCGGCAAGCGCGCCTTGCTCCATCTGGAGGAACTGGGCGTGCTGGGCGATCACCTGTCGCTGACGCACATGATCCACCTCGATCACGCGGAAGTGGCGGCCGTGGCGCGCAGCGGCATGCGGGTGACGCATTGCCCGCTCACCGCGATGAAGGGTGGCTATGGCGCCACCAGCCACGGCCTGTTTCCCGAGCTGCAGGCCGCCGGCGTGCCGATCCAACTGGGCACCGATGGCAACAACAACGGCAACATCGCCGATCTGATGCGCGCGATGTACCTGCTTGCCGGACTGTTCAAGGACGCGCGGCGCGATGGTGATCTGTTCCCGGCGCACGCGGTGCTGGAATGCGCCACGCTTCACGGGGCGGCGGCGGCGGGCCTGGCAGGAACGGTCGGGGCGCTGGTGCCGGGCATGAAAGCCGATTTCGTGGCCCATGATCGCCAGCGGCCGGAATGGACCCCACTGCTCAACGTGATCAACCAGTTGGTCTGGTCGGCCGATGGGCGCGGCGTGCACAGTGTGTGGGTGGATGGGCAACGCCTGGTGGACAATTATCGGATGACCAACGTGGACGAGGAAGCGCTTTATGCCAGCGTGCAGGCGGCGGCACCGGGCGTGATCGCGCGGGCCGGCCTTTCGGTCCCTTGCGCCTGGCCGGTGGCTTGACCATGTCGGTTCGGGCAACCCAGCCGGGCACGGGTATCACCAAGGGCACCAAGCCGATGCGTATCGTCATTCTGGGCGCGTTTGCCGCGCTCTATTTTCTGTTGATGGCTTCCACGTTCAATTCGTTGGGCCAGGTCCTGCCGATGATCGTGGCGGATCTGCACTTTACCTGGGCGCAGGCGGGCATGGGCTTTACCGTGCTGGGGATTGCCTGCGGGGCGGCCTCGATGCTGCCGGCGGCCGTCATCCGCCGCCATGGCGTGGCGGTTACGCTGCTGATCGGCATGGTGCAGCTGATCGCCGGATTTGCCGCGCTCGCCTGGATGCAGGGCGTGTGGATGTATCTGCTCGCCACGCTGCTTTTGGGACTGGGCTTCTGCTTTTGTGGTTCGATCCCGGCGGTTGACGCCATTGGCAACGCATTTGACCGCAAGCGCGCCACCGCGATCGGCCTCTATTTCACCGCCGGCAACGTGGGCGCCGTCACCGGGCCGCTCACGTTCTTCGCCATCCATTCGGCCACCGGCAGCTGGCGCCTCTATTGGCTGGTCTGTGCCGCCGGCGCGCTGGTGCTGGGCCTGTTCGCGGCGGCGGTCTGTGGCCGCTATGAACGCCGCGTCGGCGTGGTCCATGGCCCGGCCGACGAAACGCCGCCGCCGCCCGAAGGCTGGACGGCGCGCGCCGCGCTGGCATCGTGGCAGTTCTGGATCGTGGTGCTGGCCTATACCGCGTGCCTGTTGATCAACACCACGGTGCACAGCTTTGCCTATCAGCACATGCTCGAACACCGCGTGGCGCCGGGCGTGGCCACCGGGTTCATTTCGGCGGCGGCCTTCGTGGCGGCCGTGGCAGCCGCGCTTGCCGGTTTTGCCGGTCAGCGGGTCGATGCCCGCGCGCTGACCGTGGTGGCGCTGGTGGGATCGGCATTTTCCTCGCTCGCGCTGATCCTGCCGCTGGGCACCGCCGCGCTGGGCTTTTTCGCGGTGACCTTTGGCATCGGCATCGGGGTTTCCACCGTGGGCACGGCGCTGTTGCTGCGCGGCTGGTTTGGCGGGCGCGCTTCGCTGGAGCTCTATTCGGTGATGACGGTGGTTTCCACCTCGGCCGCGATCGGGCCCAGCATCGGCGGGCACCTGCACGATACGATGGGCAGCTTCGTGCCCAATTTCGCGGGCCAGGCGCTTGTCGGCCTGGTCGTCGCGCTGGTCGTGGCGCTGGCCCGCCGCCCGGTGCCGCGCGCCGCGGCGGGGGATGCGGTGCTGGCGTGATGGCGCAAAAGCGGGGCCGCGTTCAGGCGCCGTGCTCGATGATCGTTTCCATCGCCACATAGGTTGATGTGCTGGCGACATTGGGCAGGCTCGAAATCCGCTCCCCCAGCACGCGGCGATAGGCCAGGATATCGGCAGTGCGGATTTTCAGCAGATAGTCGAAATGGCTGGCGATCATGTGGCATTCCTCCACCTCCTCCACCTGGAGGACGGCGCGGCGGAACGCATCGAGCGCCTTTTCGCGGGTGTCCGACAGCTTGACCTGGGTAAACGCGATATGCGCCAGGCCCAGCTTGTGCGGATCGACCACGGCGCGAAAGCCGCGGATCACGCCATCGGCGATCAGGCGCTTGAGCCGGGCCTGGCACGGGGTCTTGCTCAGGCCCACGCGGCGGGCCAGTTCGTTGATGCTCAGCCGCCCGTCGACGCGCAGTTCTTCGACGATCTTGAGGTCGATACGGTCGAGCGGCGGCTGTTCCATGGCCGGGCCGTTCAGGGGCGGGTAGAGCCGCGCACGACCAGGCGCACGGGAACGCGCCGCGCCGTCGCCGTCTCGCCCGAGATCATCGCCAGCAGGCGATCGACCAGCAGCGAGCCAGCGACCTCGAAATCGGATTCCACCGTGGTCAAGGGCGGCGTGGACCATGCCCCGGCGCGCACGCCATCGAACCCGACCACGCCGATCTGGTCGGGCACGACCAGCCCGCGCGCGGCCAGTTCCTTGAGC
The DNA here is from genome assembly GCA_964468165.1 of uncultured Novosphingobium sp. Taxonomy (GTDB): domain Bacteria; phylum Pseudomonadota; class Alphaproteobacteria; order Sphingomonadales; family Sphingomonadaceae; genus Novosphingobium. The sequence continues at coordinate 11,441 of CAYXUN010000014.1, forward strand.
GCGCCCAGCGCGATTTCGTCGCTCACGCCAAAGATCGCATCGAACGGGCGGCCGCTTTCGATCAGCGCCACGGCGGCGCGGCGGCCCTGTTCCTCGCGCGGCAGGCCGCGCTCGATGCGCTGGAGCACCGGTTCCAGCCCGGCGCTTTCCATCGCCGCGGCATAGCCGTCATAGCGTTCCTTGAACTGGCGCTGTGGCGAGGTTTCCGAACCCAGGCACACGATATGGCGATAGCCGCGCACCAGCATGTGGCGCGTGGCCAGTGTGGCCCCGGCGTGGTTGTCGCTGCGCACCCAGGGGAAATCGTCCTGCGTCGCGCCCCAGCACACCCAGTGGCTGCCCTGCGGCAGGGCGCCGAAATAGTCCCACGCGGCGGTGTTCTCGCTGGTGCCGATCACGATCATGCCATCGGCCTTGCGGCGTTCCTGGTAATGGCCCCAGAAATTCTCCGGGCTGTCCTGAAACGCCACCAGAACCTCGTAACCCCGCGCCGATGCGGCGGCGCAGGTGCTGCCAAGCAGGGCATAGTAGAAGGGATTGAGATCCTTGCGATCCTGCCCCGGACGGCAGACCATGACCACGGCAAGCGTGCCGGTCTTGCCGCGGCGCAGCCGCGCGGCGTTTTCATCGACCTGGTAGTTGAGCTTGCGCGCTGCCTCCATCACCCGCTGGCGGGTTGGCGCGCTGATCGACGGGTCACCCGCCAGCGCGCGGCTGACGGTGGACTGGCTGACGCCGGCTGCTTCGGCAACGTCGAAACTGGTTACGCGGGTCAGGCGCTTTTCGGCCATGGATCAAGGTCTCTTTCGCGGGCGACAGTCAGCGGAAGCTGTCCTTGGCCGCGCGCAGCGCGGCAAAGGTGGCAACGGCATCGCCGCCGCCCCAGCGGGATTGGAGGGCAGGCTCGTCTGCGCGCAGGAAGGGGTTGGTTGCCAGTTCGCGCGCCAGCGGCGTGGGAACGGTGGGTAGGCCCTGCGCGCGCCGGGCAGCAACATCCTGGGCATAGGCGGCCAGCGCGGCATTGTCGGGATCGGCATGCACGGCAAAGCGGGCGTTGCTGGCGGTATATTCGTGGGCGCAGTGGATCAGGGTTTCGCCCGGCAGCGCCTTGAGGCGCGTGAGGCTGGCCCAGAACTGGGGCGGGGTGCCTTCGAACATGCGCCCGCAGCCCAGCGCGAACAGCGCGTCGCCGACAAAGGCCAGCCCGGCATCGGGCAGGTGATAGGCAACGTGGCCCAGCGTGTGCCCGCCCACGGCCAGCACCTGCGCTACATGATCGCCCAGCCGCACAGTATCGCCGCCATCGACCGCGCGATCGACGCCCGCGATCTTGGCGGTTTCCTGGGCTGGCGCGCTGATCGTGCAGCCGGTGGCCGCCTTGATCGCCGCGTTGCCGCCGGCATGATCGGCATGCCAATGGGTGTTCCAGATCTGCGTGATCTGCCAGCCGCGCGCGGCCGCCTCGGCCAGATAGCGATCGGCATCGGGGGTGTCGATGCACACGGTTTCGCCGCTCGCGCTGTCATGCACGAGGTAGCCATAGTTGTCAGACAGGCAGGGAAACTGGTGAACTTCGATCATCGCCCTCGCTCCTCGGGTTCCCTCATAGCGGAAATGCTGCAAAGCAAAAGACGGCAAACGGCGGCTGACCGGCGCGGCCGCGCTGCTCAGCCGATGCGGGCGAGGCGCGCGACGTGGGCAAAGGCCTCGCGCGCGCCCGCGATCGCTTCGGCTTCCTCCCCGGCGGCAAGCGGCACGGCATCGAGCGCGTCGGTAAAATCGCGCCAATGCGCGGCCGGTCCATCGCCCCACGGCGCCAGGTGGCGGGCGCCGAATGTGTCGGAAAGGCCAATGCGCATGACCAGCTTGCGCAGCACCGCAGCACCCAGGTTCGAGCCTTCGGCCACGTAGAGCCAGCCGAGCGCAGCGGCAAACGCGGGCGGAGCTGCGCGGGGCTGCGGCGTCGAGGTGTCCAGGCCAAGATCGGCCATGTCCTGCAGCACCAGCGGCAGGCGGCAGCGTTCAGCCAGGCCCGGCAGGGCCGCCTGCAGCGCATGATCGGCATAGAGCGGCGCGATGGTGCGGTGAAAGCCCAACTGCATGGCAAGGAAGCTCGCATAGCCGTCGCGGCTGGCAAAGCTTTCCCGCGCCATCAGCGCCGCATCCAGCGCCGCATGCACATCGCGCGTCGCCTCGCGCAGGCGCAGCGCGCGGCTGGGATCGGGCTGGGTGGGTGAGGGCATGCGCGCGGTCCGTTCTCGGGATCTCTGGGGATGGCATTCGCGTGCTCCGTTCGTCCTGAGCTTGTCGAAGGACGCGAGGCGCAGCGCTGGGGGGTGACAGCCCTTCGACAAGCTCAGGGCGAACGGAAGGCATGGCGGTGTTGGCGGATGACCCATCGATACACATCGAATGTAAGCCGAGCGCCTGGAAAACGCCACCTCATGAAAAAGCCCGCCCGGCGTGATGCCAGGCGGGCCTTTTTCGGTCTCTCGGTTGGCAGGGGCCGCATGGCCCCCGCCAGGCCGGGATCAGCCGCGAGCCTTGAGGGCTTCGCCGAGGATGTCGCCGAGCGAAGCGCCCGAGTCCGACGAACCGTACTGTTCCACCGCTTCCTTTTCTTCGGCCAGCTGACGGGCCTTGATCGAGAAGTTGGGCTTCTTGGAACGGTCGAAGCCGGTGACCATGGCGTCGATCTTCTGGCCAACCTGGAAGCGGTCGGGACGCTGTTCGTCACGATCGCGGCCCAGGTCCGAACGCTTGATGAAGCCGGTCGCGCCGTCTTCGCCAGCCTGCACTTCGAGGCCGCCATCGCGGACTTCGAGCACGGTGACGGTGACGACTTCGCCGCGACGCAGCGAGCCCGAGGTGGCAACGCCGCCAGCAGCCGGAGCGCCCTTTTCGAGCTGCTTCATGCCGAGCGAGATGCGCTCCTTGTCAACGTCCACGTCGAGGACCACGGCCTTGACCTGCTCACCCTTGCGGTGGAGGGCCAGTGCGTCTTCACCCGAGATGCCCCAGGCGATGTCGGACATGTGAACCATGCCGTCCACGTCGCCATCCAGGCCGATGAACAGGCCGAATTCGGTGGCGTTCTTGACTTCGCCTTCCACGATCGAACCGACCGGGTGCTTTTCGGCAAAGCCTTCCCAGGGGTTCTGCTGCGCCTGCTTGAGGCCCAGGCTGATGCGGCGCTTGTCGCTGTCGACTTCCAGCACCATGACGTCGACTTCCTGGCTCGTCGAAACGATCTTGCCGGGGTGGACGTTCTTCTTGGTCCAGGACATTTCCGAAACGTGGACCAGGCCTTCGATGCCCGGTTCCAGCTCCACGAAGGCGCCGTATTCGGTGATGTTGGTGACGGTGCCGCGCAGCTTGGCGCCAACCGGGTACTTGGCGGCGACGCCATCCCACGGATCGCTTTCCAGCTGCTTCATGCCCAGCGAGATGCGCTGCGTGTCCTGGTTGATGCGGATGATCTGGACGCGCACGGTGTCGCCGATGGCGATCACTTCGCTCGGGTGGTTGACGCGCTTGTAGCTCATGTCGGTGACATGGAGCAGGCCGTCGATGCCGCCGAGGTCAACGAACGCACCGTAGTCGGTGATGTTCTTGACGACGCCGTCGATGATCTGGCCTTCCTTGAGGTTCTGGATCAGGCCCGAGCGCTGTTCGGCGCGGGTTTCTTCCAGGACGGCGCGGCGCGAAACCACGATGTTGCCACGGCGGCGATCCATCTTGAGGATCTGGAACGGCTGCGGCATGTCCATCAGCGGGGTCACGTCGCGCACCGGGCGGATGTCGACTTGGCTGCCGGGCAGGAAGGCCACGGCGCCGTCGAGGTCGACGGTGAAGCCACCCTTCACGCGGCCGAAGATCACGCCTTCAACGCGCTTGCCTTCGCCGAATTCGGCTTCGAGCTTGTCCCAGGCGGCTTCGCGGCGGGCGCGGTCGCGGCTGAGCATGGCTTCGCCTTCGGCGTTCTCGACGCGGTCGACGAAGACTTCGACTTCGTCGCCGACCTTGAGGCCGTGCGGCTGGCCGGGGGCGGCGAATTCGCGCAGGGCCACGCGGCCTTCGCTCTTCAGGCCCACGTCGATGACGGCCTTGTCGTTTTCGATGGCGGTAACGGTGCCCTTGACGACGCGGCCTTCAAAGCCGCCGCTGGCGCCTGCGCCCAGCGATTCGTCAAGCAGCGCGGCGAAATCGTCGCGCGTCGGGTTGGTCGACATGAAAAGTCTTCCTTGGTATCGATGTTTCCGGCCAGGCGGTTGGGTCCGCCGGTCTTTTCTCCATCACCTGCCCCATGCAGGATGATGGGCCAAAAGGGCCGATCCGCCCATGCGGGCCGGATGCCCGCGCAGGCATTCTTGTCCCTATCGGGAAAGAACCTGGCGCGCTTAGGCCTGCCCCTTGTGAAATGCAAGCAAAACCGCGTGTTTTGCAAATGCCCGCTTTGCGCAAGGTCAAGGCGATCGGCGCGCGGGCAGACTAGGGATCGTGCATCCAATCCGCACGACGGGAGTTGCCGCAATGACTGCCACCCAAACACCGCCCCCCCTGGCTGCCCTGGCCCGCGCCGCCACCGTTGTCACCCGCCACGGCGTGACCTTGAGCGTGCGGCAGGCCTTTGCCGAAGACGAAGATGCGCTGGCCGCGTTTTTCGATGCCGTGCTGCCCGAAGACCGCCGCTTTCGCTTTCTCGCGGCGGCCGGCCATCTCGATCACCAGCGCCTCTTGCCGCTGACCCGGGTGGACCATTGGCGCACCGAAAGCTTCCTGGCGTTCGACCAGGCAAGCGGCGATCTGGTGGCGTCGGGCATGCTGGCCTGCGATGCAGCAATGGAGACTGGCGAAGTGGCGGTTTCGGTGCGCGGCGATTTTCGCGGGCAGGGGGTGGGCTGGGCCATGCTCGACCTTCTGGCCCACGAAGGCGAACGGCGCGGGCTGGACCGCGTGATCGCGATCGAGGACCGCGCCAACCAGGCCGCGATCGACCTGGAAAAGGACTATGGCTTCATCGCCCACGGCGTTGAGGGCGATCCGCACCTCGTCATGCTGGAAAAGCGGCTGGGGTAAGATCAGGCGTACGGCCCCCGGCCCGACCGGGGGCATGCACCAGCCCAGTTTGTCAGGGAAGGCTGGCGAGCACGTCGCGGGCAAAGGCGGACAGCGTATCGTCGCGCGCGCCCATGATCACGATCCGGTCTCCCGGACGGGCGAGGGCCGCCAGCCGCTGGCCGGCCTCGGCGCGCTCCGCCACGTGTTCGGCCTGGCCGCCATGCGCGTTGACCAGGCCGACGATGCGTTCAGACCCTTGCGTGCGATCCACCGTGCCGCCGAAATAAACCGGGTCGGTCAGGATCACGCGATCCTCGGCGCCCAAGCGCGTGGCCAGCACTTGCGCCAGTTCCGCGCCCATCTGGCGCAGCGGGCCATAGCCGTGCGGCTGGAACAGCGCGAGCACGCGGCCGGGATGGGCCTTGAGCGTGGCGAGGGTGGCGGCAACCTTTTCCGGGTTGTGGCCAAAATCATCGATCACGGTCACGCCGCCGGCGCTGGTGCCGACAATGTCGAACCGGCGGGCGAGGCCGGCATAACCGCGCAGGGCCGCCACGGCCTCGCCCAGCGGCAGGCCTGCGGCGTCGGCGGCGGCCAGGGCGGCCAGGGCATTGGCGAGGTTGTGCCGGCCCGGCACGGCCAGCGTGAGGGCATGCTGCGCGCCACTGCGCCGGTCGATCACCGTGGCGGCAATGCTGGTCGGGCTTTCCACCACGCTGCCCGGCACGACCCCGATCATTGCCGTATCGGCAAACCCGAAGGTGACCATGGCGCGCGCGCGATGGGCCAGGGCCATGCTTTCCGCGTCATCGGCATTGATCACCGCCGTGCTTGCCGTGGTCAGGAAATTGCCAAACAGATCGCGCAGTTCCTCCAGACTCTTGTGATCGAGACTGACATTGTTGAGCACCGCGATCTGCGGCCGATAGAGCGCGATCGAGCCGTCGCTTTCATCCACTTCCGAAACGAACAGCCCGCCCTGGCCCACGCGTGCCGAGGCAAAGGGCGCATCAGGCGTGGCAAAGTTCTTCATCACCGCGCCGTTCATGATCGTGGGATCGCGGCCCGTTGCGGTGAGCAGCCAGCCGATCATGCCGGTGACGGTGGATTTGCCGCTGGTGCCTCCCACGGCAATGCCCATCGGCGCGGCATTGAACAGGCGGGCGAGCAATTGCGCGCGGGTAAAGCGCGGGCAGCCGAGTGCCCGTGCGCGCACCACTTCAGGCACGGTATCTTCCACGGCGGCCGAGGCAACGAGCGCCTGGTCGGCCGAGGTGATGCCGCTGCCGTCTTGTGGAAACAGGGCAAAACCCAGGCTTTCCAGCCAGGCGAACTTTTCGGGCGTGCGGCCCTGGTCGCGGCTGCGATCAGACCCTGCGACCTGCGCGCCCGCGCCCTTGAGGATCAGCGCCAAGGGCAGCATGCCCGATCCGCCGATGCCGCAAAAGAACCAGGGATGGGCAGTTAGCGCGCCATCTGGCGCAGGTGCAGTGTGGGCCATGGGCACAGGGCACTACAGCAATCAGGGGGCGTGGCAAGATCGCTGCGACAGGTTTGCCGCGCTTGGTCGCAGCGCCGGGATGAAAAGGCTGGCCGGAGCCGGGCGCACGTGGCGCAGGGTTCGGCCAGGCTCTTTTCCGGGCCAGGCTGGCGGGCGAGGGGGCAAGGTCGGAGCCAGTGCCACGGCAAGCGTGGGCACCGGTTCGGCCAAGCCCGTTTCGCCCGACGCCCGGTCCGCGATGCGGTCTAAGGCGCAAGGTGTGACAGCACCGGAGCGGCCCACGCTCGACACGCCATCATGGCTTGCCAGGGTGCCCGTTCGGCCCCGTCATGCCCTCTAACGCGGCTGGCGCGAAAACCTTTCCCGAAAATCGCATGCTAAGTATTTGGGCAAGGTTTCGCTAACCATGGGGGTGGCCATGCGCGATGGACGAACCCCCGCAGAGGCGATAACACCGCGCCCATGTTGCGCATTGCCGTCTGTGCCCCGTCCGCCCCGTTCGATCGTGCCGATGCCGGGCGGGTTGCCGCCTTGGTGGCCGAGCATGCCGGGTTGGAAATCCACTTTCACGAACAGTGCTTTGCGCAAAGTGGCCATTTTGCCGGTACCGACCAGCAGCGCAGGGACGCGTTTGTCGAATGCGCCAACGATCCTGGGTTTGACGCGGTGTGGTTTGCGCGCGGCGGCTATGGCGCGGGGCGGATCGCGCAGGATGCCGTGGGCCTCTTGGCGCCAGCCGCGCAAGCCAAGGCCTATCTTGGCTATTCCGATGGCGGGGTGATGCTGGCTGCGCTCTATCGCGCCAGGGTGGGCCGCCCGGTCCATGCGCCGATGCCGGCCGATGTGCGGCGCGATGGTGGCGAGGCGGCCGTGCGCCGCGTGCTGGCCTGGCTGCAGGGCGATGGCGCCGGGCTGGAGCCGGCAATTCCTGCCGACGCGCCCGTGGTGGCGTTCAACCTCATGACCCTGTCGATGATCATGGGCACGCCGGTCATGCCCGATCTGGCCGGGCATGTGGTGATGGTGGAAGAAGTGAGCGAATACGATTATGCCGTCGATCGCCTGCTGTTTCATGTCAGCGCCGGGCTGGCGACCATGAAAGTGGCCGGGCTGCGGCTTGGCCGTGTGACGCAGGTGCCTGAAAACGATAGACCTTTTGGCATCGGGGTAGAGGATATGGCGCGGCATTGGTGCGCGCGTAACGGCCTGCCCTACCTCGGCCGCGCGGATATCGGACATGATGCGGGCAACCGCATCGTGCCGTTCGGGCTTGCAGGAACCCCGCCGGGCCAATAGGGCGCGCGCCAGTTTTCAGGAGGCATCGATCAATGCGGGCATTCGTTTTTCCGGGGCAGGGCAGCCAGAAGGTGGGCATGGGCGCCGAACTCGCCGCCGCCAGCCCGGCCGCGCGCGAAGTGTTCGAGGAAGTGGACGACGCGCTGGGCCAGAAGCTGTTCCAGATCATGACCCAGGGCCCGGATGACGCGCTGACCCTCACAGAAAATGCCCAGCCCGCGATCATGGCGCATGCCATCGCCGTGCTGCGCGTGCTGGAAAAGGAAGGCGGCATCCAACTGGCCGACAAGGCCGATTTCGTGGCGGGCCACAGCCTGGGCGAATATACCGCGCTGTGCGCCGCCGGGGCATTCTCGCTGGCCGATACCGCCCGCCTGCTCAAGCTGCGCGGGCAATCGATGCAGGCCGCCGTGCCGGTGGGCGAAGGCGCGATGTGCGCGCTGCTTGGCGCCGATATCGACAAGGCCACCGCGCTGGCCGAGGCCGCCGCGCAGGGTGAAGTCTGCACCGTTGCCAACGACAATGATCCCACCCAGGTCGTGCTTTCGGGGCACAAGGGCGCGATCGAGCGCGCGGTGGCGCTGGTCAAGGACCACGGCATCAAGCGCGGCGTGCTGCTGCCGGTCTCTGCGCCGTTCCACTGCCCGCTGATGCAGCCCGCCGCCGATGCCATGGCGCAGGCGCTCGCCGCCACGCCGCCCCAGGCCTTTCGCGTGCCGCTGTTCGCCAATGTCACCGCCGCCATCGTCACCGATCCGGCGCAGGTCCAGCAACTGCTGGTCGAGCAGGTCACCGGCCGCGTGCGCTGGCGCGAAAGCGCGATCGCGATGAAGGACGCGGGCGTCGAGGCGTTCGTCGAACTGGGCGGCAAGGTGCTGGCGCCGATGATCACCCGCTCGGCCGGGCCCGATCTTGCCGTGACCAGCGTGATCACCATGGCCGACATCGAAGCCCTGGCCAAGGATCTCTGAGAAGCAAGCAGATCAAGCAAGATGAATCGCGCAGAGGCGCAGAGGCGCGGAGGGGAGGTGCATGACGGCAATCGACTCCATCAGCGGCGACGTGGTCGATGCAGCGATGCGCATTCACAAGGAACTTGGTCCCGGACTGTTGGAAAGCGTCTATGAAATCGTGCTTGCCGCTGCACTGGAACGTCGCGGCTACAAGGTCGACCGGCAAAAGCCGGTCGATATCGAATTCGATGGAATGCGCTTTCCGGCAGCTTTTCGTGCCGATCTGATTATCGAAGACAGGTTGATCGTGGAGATCAAGTCCGTGGAGAAACTCAGCGCGGCACATGCCAAACAGGTGCTGACGTATCTGCGCTTGATGAAACTGCCGGTTGGCTTGTTGCTGAATTTTTCCGGCGAAACGATGAAGGAAGGTATCCGGCGGCTGGTCAATAGCTATAGCCCTCAGTCCTGACCCTCTCTGCGCCTCCGCGCCTCTGCGCGAACTATAAAAATCGGAGCCAAGATTATGGAAAACCGTCTTTTTGATCTTACGGGCATGACGGCCCTGGTAACGGGCGCGGCCGGGGGGATCGGCTCTGCGATCAGCCACGCCCTGGCCCGGCAGGGGGCGCGGCTGGCGCTTTCGGGGACGAACCCGGCCAAGCTGCGCGCGTTTCGCGAAGAGTTGAACGAGACCTATGGTCACGATCACGTCGAGGTGACCTGCGACCTGTCGAACCCCGAGCAGGTGGAAAAGCTGGTGCCTGCCGCGCTCGATACGCTGGGCAAGATCGACATCCTGGTGAACAACGCCGGCATCACGCGCGACAACCTGGCGATGCGGATGAAGGACGAGGAATGGGACGCGGTGATCCGCGTCAACCTCGAAGCCGCGTTCCGCCTGATGCGCAGCGCCACCAAGCCGATGATGAAGGCGCGCTTTGGCCGCATCATCTCGGTCACCAGCGTGGTCGGCGCCACCGGCAATCCCGGCCAGGTGAACTATGCCGCGGCCAAGGCGGGCCTGGTCGGCATGTCCAAGAGCCTGGCGCAGGAACTGGCCAGCCGCAACGTGACCGTCAACTGCGTGGCGCCGGGCTTCATCCGCACGGCGATGACCGACGTTCTCCCTGATGCGCAGAAGGACGCGCTCAACGGCCGCATCCCGATGGGCCGCATGGGCGAGGGTCAGGATATCGGCGCGGCGGTGGCCTATCTCGCCAGCAAGGAAGCCGGCTATGTCACCGGGCAGACGCTGCACGTCAACGGCGGCATGGCGATGTTCGCCTGATGCGTGGCGGGTGGGCGCTGGCCGTGGCGGCGGCTTGGCTGGCGACGCCGGCAGCTGCCGTGGCGCGCCCGCCCGAAACGCTGGCCTGCGCGATCAAGGCCGCGCCCGAGGGGCTGGACCAGAAGGTGGCCGATGCCATCCTCACGCCCGGCACCCCCACGGCCAATGCCACGCAGGCCGATCTGCGCGCGATCACCGATGCCTGCGCGACCGACCAGTTGCTGGGTGACAAGCAGCGCGATGCCTATTTCAGCTATACCTGGGGCCGCATGGGCCGCGATGCGCTCGATGGCCGCATGGCGGCGCTGGGCATCCCCTCGGCGCTGATCGACCGGGCGCTCGATATCGGGCCGGGCAATACCAACAACCCGGCCGAAAAGGTGACGCCGGGCGATCTGCGCATCGTGAGCGAGGCGTTGGACAAGGCCGGCAAGCCGCCCGCCAGCGTGACCGCGCAGGGCTGGCAATTGATCACCGGCTGGATCGTGGCCACCGCCCTGATGTTCGATGGGCAGCGCGATCTGGACTGAAACGGCATTTTTTTCGAGTTTTCGGGTCATTTATGCACAGTTTCACTTGGGCCATGCAAGGCGAGCCTTGCCCAAGGGGCACTCCACGCTAAGAAAGGTGGTCCGAAACGCAACGCTGCGGGCTGTGATTCCATGGCCTTCTGGTGTGCAGCCAACCCGGACGGCACCTGTCCGTCCAGTCCGGTGTGCTTCAGATCGGTTCTGAAGTGGCCGGGTTACGAGACTGGGGATCGAGACGAGAATGAAGGCGACCATCGAACGCGCGACTCTTCTGCGCTGCCTGTCCCACGTCCAGTCGGTTGTCGAACGCCGCAACACCATTCCCATCCTGTCCAACGTGCTGATCGAGGCTTCGGCCGACAATTCGGTGCGCCTGATGGCCACCGACCTTGATCTGCAGATCGTGGAATCGATGCCGGCGGTTTCGGTGGAAGGGCCGGGCGCGATCACCGTTTCGGCGCACCTGCTGTTCGATATTGCGCGCAAGCTGCCCGATGGCTCGCAAGTGAGCCTGGAAACCGCTGACAACCGCATGGTGGTCAAGGCCGGACGCAGCCGCTTCCAGCTGCCCACGCTGCCGCGCGACGATTTCCCGGTGATCGTGGAAGGCGATCTGCCGACCAGCTTTGAAATTCCCGCGCGCGTGCTGGCCGAACTGATCGACCGCACCCGCTTTGCCATCTCGACCGAGGAAACCCGTTACTACCTCAACGGGATTTTCTTCCACGTGGCCGATGAAGTGCTCAAGGCGGCCGCCACCGATGGCCACCGCCTGGCCCGCTATACGCTGACGCGCCCGGAAGGCGCCGAGGGCATGCCCGACGTGATCGTGCCGCGCAAATGCGTGGGCGAATTGCGTAAGCTTCTGGAAGAAGTGCTCGATACCAACGTGCTGCTCGATCTTTCGGCCAGCAAGGTGCGCTTTACCCTGGGCGGCGAACATGGCGTGGTGCTGACCAGCAAGCTGATCGACGGCACGTTCCCCGATTACAGCCGCGTGATCCCGACGGCCAATGACAAGCTGCTCAAGCTTGATCCGCGCAGCTTCTATGAAGGCGTTGACCGCGTGGCGACGATCGCCACCGAAAAGACCCGCGCGGTGAAGATGGCGCTGGAAACCGATCGGGTGACGCTGTCGGTCACCAGCCCGGACAACGGCACCGCAGCCGAAGAACTGCCGGCAGATTACACCGCGCAAGGCTTCGAGATCGGCTTCAACGCCAACTATCTCAAGGACATCCTCAGCCAGATCGATGGCGACACGGTGGAGCTGCACCTGGCCGATGCCGGTGCGCCGACGCTGATCCGCAAGGATGACAAGTCGCCCGCGCTCTATGTGCTGATGCCGATGCGCGTCTGACGCGGGTCAGGCCAGCCCGGCAAGATACCAAAGGGGCGCGATCGGCCAGGCTGATCGCGCCCCTTTCGCGTTTCGGCGATGCGGGCGGCGGCCGGGCCCCTCGGGCAAATCCCTATACGCCCTTTCAGCCGTCTTGATCGCCGCGCGCCTATGTCTGTCGCATTGGAGATAGACAGGTAGATCCCATGGCGCTTACCCAGCAGGACGTTGACCGCAAGCTGACGTTCTTCAACATCAGCAGTGATGACGTGGCCCGCTTTGGCCAGATTGCCGGCGCCATGGACGGCCTGGCTCCGCCCGCGCTCGAGCGCCTCTATGATCGCATTGCCTTGACGCCGGAAACGGCGCGCTTCTTCCCCTCGCGCGCGGCCATGTCCCACGCCCGGGACAAGCAGATCGAGCATTGGGGCAATATGTTCAGCGGCACGCCGGGCATGGCCTATGCCGAACGCGCGCAGCGCATCGGGGATGTTCACGCGCGAATCGGGCTGGAGCCGGGCTGGTATATCGGCGCCTATGCCTCTGTCCTGGACGAGGTGATCGTGCGGTTCCTGGGGCGCGGCCTGGGCAAGCTGGGCACGGCGCGCGCCAAGGCCGTGGCCACGCTGGTCAAGATGGCGCTGCTCGACATGGAAGTGGCGCTATCGGCCTATTTCGAGGCAGAGGACGCCAAGCGCCAGGCAGTGGTTACCCAGGTGGGCCACACCGTGCGCAAGATGACCGAGGGCGATTTCACCGTGGCGCTGACCGGCTTGCCGGAAGCCTATGCCGCGCTGGAAGCAGACCTCGAAACCATGCGCAAGAAGGTGAGCGGCGCGCTGGGCGCGGTATCGCAGACCTCGCGCGCGGTTGACACCGGGGCGCAGGAAATCCGCGAGGCATCCGATGATCTTGCCCGGCGGACGGAGCAGCAGGCAGCCTCGCTCGAGGAGGCGTCTGCCTCCATCACCACGCTGGCCGGCACCGTGGGCACCACGGCCGAAGAGGCCACGCACCTGCATTCGGCCGTGCAGGATGCCCATGGCGATGCGCGCCAGGGCGGCGGCGTGCTGGAAGAAGCGGTGCAGGCGATGAACGACATTCACCGCTCCGCCGCCGAGATCGGCAAGATCATCGCGGTGATCGATGGTATTGCCTTCCAAACCAACCTTCTGGCGCTCAACGCCGGGGTCGAAGCGGCGCGGGCGGGCGATGCCGGGCGCGGCTTTGCCGTGGTCGCCAACGAGGTCCGCGCGCTGGCGCAGCGATCGGCCGAGGCAGCGCTCGATATCAAGAAGCTGATCGGCGAAAGCTCTGTCCAAGTGGAGCGCGGCGTGACTCTGGTGGGCCAGACCGGCGAGACGTTTGAGCGGATCGTCAACCGCGTGGGCGCAATTGCCGACGTTGCCAGCAATATTGCCGAAGGCGCCCGCGCCCAGGCGGCCAATATCCGGCAGATCCAGGCGACGGTCAACGAACTGGACCTGATGACCCAGCAGAACGCGGCGATGGTGGAAGAGGCGACGGCCGCCTCGCGCAGCCTTGCTGGCGAGGCGGATCGCATGGCCGATCTGGTGGGCCATTTCCGCGTGGAGGGCGTGGTGCCCCACCAGGCCAAGGCGACGCGGCGCGCGGCCTGACCCGGCGCTGCGGCCCGTCACGCCGCGTCGAGAAATCCGCGCAGCGTGGCGGCAAAGCCTTCAGGATCGGCGAGCATGAACAAGTGCCCGCCGCCCTTGAACATTTCCAGCCGGCTGCCGGGGATGGCGCCGTGCAGGAACTGGGCATTGGCGGGCGGGATCAGCTGGTCTTCCTCGTCATGCATGACCAAGGTGGGCAGCGCCAGCAATGGCAGGAATGGTGCGCTGCTCCAGGTGGAAAAGGCGGCCAACTGACAAGCCCAGCCGACCGGCGAGGGCGGCATGGCCGCATTGAGCGAGACCGCCTGGTGGCCCCCGCCATTGTAGAGCGAGGCAAGGTTGCGTTGCAGGGTGCGCGCCACGGTATATTCGCGCGGATCGGCCATGTGGCTCAGGATCGCGGGATTGCCTGGCACCATCGCGGCCCCGGCGGCAGTGGCGGCCAGCGCCAGCCGGCCGATGCGGGCGCGATGCTGGAACGCGAACTGCTGCGCCACGGCGCCGCCCCAGCTGATGCCCAGCACGTCAACCGCATCGAGATGCAGGCGATCGAGCAGCGCGGCCAGCGCGAGGGCGATGCACGGCATGGTATAGGGAATGATCGGATCGGGCGACTTGCCGATGCCCGGCATGTCGAAACTGATGATCCGCCGGCACGGCATGGCGCGAACCACCGGCTCGAGCAGTTCCATGTTCATGCCGATGCCACCGAGCAGCACCAGCGGGCGCGTGCCTTGCGCGCCGACATGCCACTGGCCCAGGCGCAGGCGCCGGCCGGCCACGCCAACCATCGAAAAATCAGCGGTAAAACTCGCCACGATCCCGTCATCTCCTGCCGGGTGCATGGCGCCTGCGCGCCGGCAATCCCGCCAACCTTCGCCCCGACAAAATCCCACCCACGTTCGCCCCGCCGCCTAGCAGTTTCAATACGGAGGTAAAAGTGGGCAGATTTCGCGCGGCCTCGTCAGGTCTGCTTAACGGTTTTTCAAAGCCATTGGGGGCATGCGGGTAACCATGGCAGATGTATCCGGGGCAGAGCAGATCGAAATCGAAGCGCGGAGCGAGGAGCGCCGTGACTTTGCACGCACGCAGCGGCGGCGCGAACGCGTGCCGGCCAGCCATGCGCCTGGTCCGCGCCCGGCCAACCGGCTGATTGCGCGCGAATGGCCGCAGATCGCCGCGCCGATGGCGGTGGGCCTGGCCGTGTTGGGCTTGCTCAATGGCGTGATTCCCGATGGGACCGTGGTGTCGGTGGGAATCACCGCAGTCATGCTGGCGCTGCTCGGCGCGCTCGCGGTGAGGGTGGAAAACGCCGGCATCGTCGGCACGGCGCCGCGCATGCTGCTGATGGCGCTGGCCGTGGGCATGCCGATGTTCCTGTTTGGCGCGGCAGTGGGCCACTGGGCCGAGATCGGGGCCGTGCCGTGGCTGCAGGGGCTGGCGCTGCTGGTTACCGTGTCGCTGCTCGCCACCGTGTTCGAAAGCGGGCAACTGGCCAGCGTGCTGGTGGCGCAAGTGGCGATCTGGGCCGGGGTGGCTTGCGCCGCCAACCGCCTGGGCGGGCTCATCACGCTGGGCATTGGCCTGGCCGTGGCCGTGGCAGCCTATTTCCGCCAGCGCGAGATCGAAGCGCGCGCGCGCGAGCAGATTGAAATCGAGACCCGCATCCAGACCCGCGCGCAGGAAATCCTCGCCGATTACGAGGAAACCGGCCAGGGCTGGTTCTGGGAAACCGATCGCCGCGGCCAGATCACCTATCTGTCGCGCCCGGTCGCGCAGATCCTGGGGCGCGGCGTGGAAGAGCTGATCGGCCGGCCGTTCCCCGAGCTGTTCAACCTAGCCGACCAGGCCGGCGAGGGCGAGCGCACGCTGGCGTTCCATCTTTCGGCGCGATCGAGCTTTTCCGAACTGGCCGTGCGCGCGGCGACCGACCTGGAAGAGCGCTGGTGGCAGATCAATGGCCGCCCGACCTATGACACATTCAACAATTTCCAGGGCTTTCGCGGATCGGGCACCGACCTGACCGAGAAACGCCGCTCGGCCGAGCATGCCTCGCGCCTGGCGCAATTCGATTCGCTCACCGGCCTGTCGAATCGCCTGCGCATGTCGCAGACGCTGGAAAAGATCCTGGTGGCGCCGCAGGTGCAGCACCGCGCCTGCGCGGTGTTCCTGCTCGATCTCGACCGGTTCAAGCAGGTCAACGATACGCTGGGCCATCCGGCTGGCGACGCGCTGCTCAAGCAGGTGGCGCAGCGGCTGGAAGGCGTGATCGGCAATGTCGGCCGCGTCGGGCGCCTGGGCGGCGACGAGTTCCAGGTGATCATGCCCGGCAAGATCGAGCGCGATCATCTGGCCTACCTCGCCAACCAGGTGATCGAGCAGCTTTCCGCGCCCTATGCCATCGACGGCAACCGCGTGATGATCGGCGCATCGGTGGGCATTGCCATTGCCCCCGATGACGGCGTGACCAGCGAGGCGCTGATTCGCAATGCCGACCTGGCGCTCTATGCCGCCAAGGACGGCGGGCGCGGGCGCTATCACTTCTATGCCGCAGACCTGCACAGCGATGCCGAGGAGCGGCGCCAGCTGGAAGAGGAACTGCGCGATGCCGTGGCCCACGGCGGGCTGGAGCTGTATTACCAGCCGGTGGTGCAGACCGCGACCGAGCGGATCACCGGCTTCGAAGCCCTGCTGCGCTGGCACCATCCCCAGCACGGCTTTATTTCGCCGGCCAAGTTCATTCCCATTGCCGAAGATACCGGCCTGATCGCCGCCATCGGCGAATGGGCCCTGCGCACCGCGTGCCAGGATCTGGCGCAATGGCCGAAGGATGTGCGCGTGGCGGTCAACGTCTCACCGCTGCAGTTTGCCAATCCGGCGCTGCCCACGATCGTGACCTCTGCCCTGGCCCACGCCGGGGTTGAGCCCGAGCGGCTGGAGCTGGAAATCACCGAAAGCGTGTTCCTCAACAACGATGAGGGCACCGACCAGATGTTCAAGCAGCTCAAGGCGATCGGCGTGCGCCTGGCGCTCGACGATTTCGGCACCGGCTATTCCTCGCTGGGCTATCTGCGCTCTGCCCCGTTCGACAAGATCAAGATCGACCAGTCGTTCGTGCGCGGGGCGACCCAGCCGGGCAGCCGCAACGGCGCGATCATTGCCTCGATCGTCAGCCTGGCCGAGGCGCTGGGCATGGAAACCACGGCCGAGGGCGTGGAAACGCTGGACGAGCTGGACCTGGTGCGCATGCTTGGGTGCAGCCACGTGCAGGGCTATATCTATGAACGGCCGCTCTCGGCGCTCAACGCCGCGGCGCGGCTTTCGACCGGACTGGTGGCCGTGGCCCAGGGGCCGCGCTCCGCCCGGGCCAGCCGCCAGTCGATGCTGCGCAAGGTCGTGCTCGAAAACGCCGGGCACAAATACAACGGCATGGTGCGCAACATCTCGATGACCGGCGCTCTGATCGAGGGGCTGTGGAATGTGCCGGAAGGCACCGTGTTCCGCATCCAGCTGGCCGATGGCCACGTGGTGACGGGCACCTGCCGCTGGAGCAACGATGATCGCATGGGCGTGGAATTTGCCGCCCCGCTCCAGGCCGACGACGATGGCCGTCTCGCCGTGGTCCCGGTGCGCGCGCCGGCGCTGGTGCCAGTGTTGGAGCGGCCCCTGCAGCGCAAGGTGGGGTGAGGGGGGCAACATTCCCTCCCCAAACCCCTCCCGCAGGCGGGGGGGGCTTCAATGCGTCGTACCCTCCCGCTTGCGGAGGGCTTTTGACGGGTTGCTCCCCTCCCGCCTGCGGGAGGGGCTGGGGGAGGGCATGTGAGCCAACCTGAAAGGCCCCGGCGAAACTGCCCATTGCCCCTGATGACAGCGCGCAACGGGCCTGCTAACGGCGGCGCATGACCGACCTCGCGCTGATCCGCAATTTTTCCATCATTGCCCACATCGACCACGGCAAGTCCACCCTGGCCGACCGCCTGATCCAGTACACCGGCGGCCTGGCCGAGCGCGAGATGACCGCGCAGGTGCTCGACAACATGGATATCGAGCGCGAGCGCGGGATCACCATCAAGGCCCAGACCGTGCGCCTGGATTACAAGGGCAAGGACGGCCAGACCTATCAGCTCAACCTGATGGACACCCCCGGCCACGTCGACTTCGCCTATGAAGTCAGCCGCAGCCTGGCGGCCTGCGAAGGCGCGCTGCTGGTGGTGGACGCGGCCCAGGGCGTGGAAGCGCAGACCCTGGCCAACGTCTATCAGTCGATCGAGCACGACCACGAGATCGTGCCGGTGATCAACAAGATCGATCTTCCCGCCGCTGAGCCGGAAAAGGTGAAGAACGAGATCGAGGAAGTGATCGGGATCGACGCGAGCGAGGCGGTGCTGGCGAGTGCCAAGGCCGGCATCGGCATCGAGGAAGTGCTCGATGCCGTGGTGGCGCGCATTCCCCCGCCGGGTGGCGATCGCAATGCGCCGTTGAAGGCCATGCTGGTCGATTCCTGGTACGACCCCTATCTGGGTGTGGTCATCCTGGTGCGCGTGATCGACGGGGTGATCAAGAAGGGCCTGCAGGTCAAGTTCATGGCTGGCGGCACCGAGCACCTGATCGACCGCGTGGGCTGCATGCGGCCCAAGATCGAGCAACTGGCCGAACTGGGGCCGGGCGAAATCGGCTTTATCACCGCGCAGATCAAGGAAGTGGCGCAGGCCCGCGTCGGTGACACGATCACCACGGTCAAGGGCGGCGCCAGCGAAGCGCTGCCGGGCTTCAAGGAAGTGCAGCCGGTGGTGTTCTGCGGGCTGTTCCCGGTCGATGCCGCCGATTTTGAAAAGCTGCGCGATTCGATCGGCAAGCTGCGCTTGAACGATGCCTCGTTCAGCTTTGAAATGGAAACCAGCGCGGCGCTGGGTTTTGGCTTCCGCTGCGGGTTCCTCGGCCTGTTGCACCTGGAAATCATCCAGGAGCGCCTGAGCCGCGAATACGATCTCGACCTCATCACCACGGCGCCGTCGGTGGTCTATCGCCTGACCATGACCGATGGCTCGCACATGGAACTGCACAACCCGGCCGATATGCCCGATGTCGTGAAGATCGACACCATGGAAGAGCCGTGGATCAAGGCGACGATCTATACGCCGGACGAATACCTCGGTTCGATCCTCAAGCTGTGCCAGGATCGCCGCGGCATCCAGACCGGCCTGACGTATGTGGGCGGGCGCGCGCAGGTGAACTATGAACTGCCGCTCAACGAAGTGGTGTTCGATTTCTACGATCGCCTCAAGTCGATCAGCCGCGGCTATGCCAGCTTTGACTATGAGCAGATTGGCCTGCGCGAGGGTGACCTCGTCAAGATGAACATCCTGGTGAACAACGAGCCGGTCGATGCGCTGAGCATGATCGTGCACCGCAGCCAGGCTGAGGCGCGCGGCCGCGGGCTGTGCGAGCGGTTGAAGGATCTGATCCCGCGCCACCTGTTCAAGATTCCGATCCAGGCCGCGATCGGCGCCAAGGTGATCGCGCGCGAAACCATTGCCGCCATGCGCAAGGACGTGACCGCCAAGTGCTATGGCGGCGACATCACGCGCAAGAAGAAGCTTCTGGAAAAGCAGAAGGAAGGCAAGAAGCGCATGCGCGAATACGGCAACGTGCAGATTCCGCAGGAAGCCTTCATCGCCGCGCTGCGCATGGGCGAGGAATAGGGTCTTATCCGCCGCGGGCCGGGGAACCGAACCGCGCGCTATCCGGTTACGTTGGATAGGCGCTTTCGCGCCTGCAGCAATACCGGAGGACCCTTGCCCATTTTCCGCCTGATCCGACTGGCTCTGATCCGCTTGGGCCTGTTCGCACTGTTGCTGGGCGCGGCGCCGCTGGCCCATGCGCAGTTGACGCCGGCAGCAGCATCGAGCCCCGCCGCGCCCAGCGATCCCTATGGCCGGGAGACGCCGCGTTCGGCGGTCGCCGGGCTGATCCAGGCCTTGGCCGGGCGCGATTACGAGCGCGCGGCGCATTTCATGTCGGTGCGGCTGGATACGCCACGCCTGGCCAATGGCGCCGAGGAACTGGCGCGGCGGCTGCAGGTGCTGCTCGACAAGGGCGGCAGCCTGCGCCCGTTTGGCGCGTTGTCGAACGATCCGGTCGGCGACCTGGGTGATGACCTGCCGTTCAACCGTGAGCAGGTCGGCACGATGAAAGTGGGCGACCAGAAGGTACCGGTGCTCCTCGCCAGCAGCCAGCAGGGCAAGGTGGTGGTCTGGCGCGTGGCGCCCGAAACGCTGCAGATCCTGGCCAAGGCCGATGTTCCGCGCGAAGCGCCGGTCGCTAGCACCAATCCCGACAGCTGGATCGTGGGTGGCGCGCCGGTGGGCGATTGGGCCCTGCTGCTGGGCCTGGCGGCGGTGAGTTTTGCGGTGTTCCGCGTGCTGGCGGCGCTGGTGCTGCTGGTGGTGCGCAAGGTGATCCCGCGCTGCCAGGACAGTGCGGTCTATCGCTTCCTGGCGGCGGCGCTGCCACCGCTCAGCCTGTTCCTGTCGATCATGATCTTCTTCATGTGGGCCAACCGTCTGCCCGTGGCGATTGTCGCCCGGCAGACGCTGCTGCGCTATGGCGGCACGGTGGGGCTGGTCGCGCTGGTGTGGTTCGCGCTGCGCCTGATCGATGCCATTGCCGAACTGGCCACGCGGCGCCTGCGTCATTATCAGCGGCGCCAGGTCATCTCGGTGGTCAACCTGCTGCGGCGCGGGGCCAAGCTGGTGCTGCTGGCGTTCACCGTCGTGGGGGTTCTTGATACGTTTGGTATCAATGTTACCACTGGTATTGCCGCACTGGGCATCGGCGGCATCGCGCTGGCCCTGGGCGCGCAAAAGACGGTCGAGAACCTGGTGGGCAGCGTGACGGTCATTGCCGACCAGCCGGTGCAGGTGGGTGATTTCTGCAAGGTGGGCGATGTTTCGGGCACGGTGGAGGATGTTGGCATCCGCTCCACCCGCATCCGCACCAACGATCGCACCTTGGTGACCATTCCCAACGGGGATTTTGCCGCACGGCAGATCGAGAACTTCGCCACGCGCGACCGCTTCCTGTTCAATCCCACCATCGGCATCGCCTATGGCCTGCCGGTGGCCAAGGTGCGCGAGGCGGTGGATATCGTGCGCCAGACCCTGCTCGACCACGATGGCGTGCTCAACGATGGCGTGCGTGCCACGTTCACCAACTTTGCCGACAGCGCGCTGACGATCGATGTGTGGTCGTACCTCGCCGGGCCGGATTACAACGCGGCGATGGCGGTGCGCCAGGATGTGCTGCTGACGATCATGGAGCGGTTCGAGGCGGCCGGCATCGTGCTGGCGCAGCCGACGCGCTCGGTCATGGTCCAGGGCGGCATGCCGCTGCCCGCTGCCGAGGTGCAGCCGAGCGCCGACTGATCACCCGATCAGGCGGGATACCACCACGGCTGCGGCGACGAGCGCGCCTGAACCCCAGATCGCGCGCGTAACCGGACGGAGCAGGGCGGCCCATTGCGGGGCCGGTTCGATCGGGGCTGGCGGCTCGGTCAAGCGCTGCACCCCGGCGCGCAACAGGCGTGGTGCGTCATTGCCGAGATGGGCCAGTTCCAGACTCAGCGCGCGCAGGATCGGTTGCCAGTGATCGGGCGAGAGCCGCGCGGCCACCAGGCGCAGGGTAGATCGGCGCAGCGCGGCAGAGAGTTCAAACCCGGGTTCGATGCGGCTGAGCACGCCATCGATCGTGACCAGCGCCTTGAAGATCAGCAGCAGGTCTGATGGCATGACGATGCCGGTCTCGCGCAGCAGGGGCAGGAAATCGGCGACCATCGGGGCCAGGCGCAGGCTTTCGCCGCCGTGGGTTTCGACCAGGCGGCGTCCGGCGGCGGCCACGGTTGATGCCGGCGCGCTGCCGCTTTCGTCCCACGTGGAGAGAACGTCGGCCATGGCGGCATCGTCGCGCGCGATCAGGGCCTGGGTAAAGCGGATGAACTCCTCACGCCGGCGGGGCGAAACCTGGCCGACCAGGCCAAGATCGAGCAGGGCAATGGCATTGCCGGGCAGGCAGCGCAGGTTGCCGGGGTGCGGATCGCCATGAAAGCGGCCATTGATCAGGACCATGTCCAGCACCACGTCGGCGCCCAGCGCGGCAATGCTGGCCGGATCGATGCCGGCCTCGCGCAAAGCCTGCCCGCTGGTGGGGGCAACGCCGTCGACGAAATCCATCACCAGCACGCTTTCGCTGCTGAGCGGCCAATGGATCATGGGCACGACGACGCGTGGATTGCGCGCGAAATCAGCGCGCAGCCGATCGGCGTTGCGCCCTTCCACGGTGAAATCCAGTTCCTGGCGCAAGGCATCGGCCAATTCGGCTGCCATCGCCCCGGCGCGCAACTGCCGCGCTTGGGCATTGCTGCGTTCAGCGAGAGCGGCTGCTGCGGCGATCAGGCGCAGATCGGCCAGCATCGGCCCCGTGATCCCGGGGCGGCGGATCTTGACCGCGACCGGGGTGCCATCTGGCAGCGTCGCCCGATGCACCTGCGCCATCGAGGCGGCCGCCAGCGGGGTTTCATCGAACGTGGCAAAGCACGTCTCGATCGGCGCGCCCAGCGCCTGCTCAAGATCGGGGCGCAGCGCGGCAAAGGGCAGGGTGGGTGCCTGGCTTTGCAACTGCTCCAGTTCTGCGATCCATGGCGCGGGCAGAAGATCGGCGCGCGTCGCCAGGATCTGCCCCAGCTTGATCCAGGCCGGGCCCAGTTCTTCCAGCGCCAGGCGCACCCGGCGCGGCGTGGTGGCGGGATCGCCGTCGGGCGTCTCTGCCGCAGCGCTGCCGGGCATGAAGCGCGCCGCCAGCCAGCCGAGCCCGTGGCGAGCCAGGATGCGGGTGATATCGGCAAGGCGGGCGCTGTCGGCCGCGCGACCGGGGAAAGGCTGGGTCATGCCAGCCAAGGTAGGGTGGCGATTGCCACGCGCAACCGTGGCGTGCCGCAGTGCTGGACTTGCACGCTATCAATTGTTAGGTTTGCGAACGAGTGGGGCGCGCCAGATCGCCCTGCCGTGCGAGAGGATCTGCCATGGACGCCGCGTTGCATGCCCGCCCCGATGTGTTCGACCCGATCGAGGATACCGCGCGCCGGGCGCCAGCGATGATCCGCTATCTGGGGGAGGGCGATTTCGTCACCCGCCGCTATGTCAGCCAGGGGGCGGAGATCAATACCGGCATCTATACCGATCATGCCGTGGTGGTGCGCGACGGCATGCCGCTGCGCGATCACTTCACGCTCGATACCCACGGTTTCATGCTGGGGCAGCATCGTTCGGCGGTGAAAGACTTCCACGATGCCGCCGCTGTCGATGCGCACTACCTTGCCGAAGTGGAAGCGCTGGTGGCGCAGCTATGCGGCGCCAGCCGCGTCGCCGCGCAAGGCTGGATGATCCGCACCTCGGCCGATCTTTCTGCCCGTGCGCGTGAAAAGGTTGCCAATTATCAGCATAATGGCGGCATCCAGCCCCCTGCGGGCGAAGCCCACGTGGATTACAATCGCCCTACCGCGCGGCGCGCGGCACGGCGCGTGCACGACCAGCGCTTTGCCGATCATGGTGGCTATTCCCGCGCGATCTGCTTTTCGCTGTGGCGCACGTTTTCCCCGGGGCCGCAGGACTGGCCCTTGGCGGTGTGCGATGGGCGCAGCGTGGGCGAGGCGGAAACCGCATCCAACACCCTGTTCGTGGTGGATGAATTTCCCGAAGGCGACGCGCTGACCGCACCGGTGGCGGGCGAGGAAGACATGATCGCCGCGACGATCTTCCGCTATTCGCCCGCGCACCGCTGGTGGTATTTTGCCAACATGGCGGCCGACGACGTGCTGCTGTTCAAGTTCAACGACAGCGACGAAAGCGTCACCTGGCGCTGCCCGCACACCGCGTTCCACGATACCAGCCTGCCCGACGCGCGCACGCGCAGCAGTATCGAGGTGCGCTGCATCGCCTATTTCGACTGACGGAAGCTCTTCCGCTGGCGGGCGAGATTTGGCGCGGGGCGTGTGCGGCGACATTCCCTCCCCCGGCCCCTCCCGCGAGCGGGAGGGGAGCATGGCGATGCAGCGCGACGCATCTGTGACCAAAGTTTGGCTTGGGGGCGCTTAACCAATTCGCCCTGTCATTCCAGGCGCCGCCTGTGCCAAAGGCGGCGCCATGACCAGCCCATCGCTCACCCATCTCCAGCGCCTTGAAGCCGAGGCGATCCACATCATGCGCGAAGTCGTGGCCGAGGCGCAGGCGCCGGTCATGCTCTATTCGGTGGGCAAGGATAGCGCGGTGATGCTGCATCTGGCGCGCAAGGCGTTCTATCCCGCGCCGCCGCCGTTTCCGCTACTCCACGTCGACACCACCTGGAAATTCCAGGACATGTATGCTCTGCGCGATCGCATGGCGCGCGAAAGCGGGATGGACCTGCTGGTCTATCAGAACCCCGAAGCCCAGGCGCGCGGCATCAATCCGTTCGATCACGGCGCACTTCACACCGACATGTGGAAGACCGAGGGCCTCAAGCAGGCACTGGACCTCTATGGCTTTGACGCGGCGTTTGGCGGCGCCCGGCGCGACGAGGAAAAGAGCCGCGCCAAGGAGCGCATCTTCTCGTTCCGCACCGCCAGCCATGGCTGGGACCCCAAGAACCAGCGGCCCGAGCTGTGGAACCTCTACAATGCCCGCAAGAACAAGGGCGAGAGCATCCGCGTCTTTCCGATCAGCAACTGGACCGAGCTGGACATCTGGCAATACATCCACCTCAACGACGTGCCGATCGTGCCACTCTATTTTGCCGCGGTGCGCCCGACCTATGAATGGGACGGGCAGCTGTTCATGGCCGATGATATCCCGCGCCTGGAAAAGGTGCTGGGCTATCGCCCCGAGATCGTCGAGCGCTCCATCCGTTTCCGCACGCTGGGCTGTTTCCCGCTGACGGGCGCTGTGGAAAGCAGCGCGGCGACGCTACCCAAAGTGATCCAGGAAACCCTGCTGACCACCACCAGCGAGCGCCAGGGCCGCGTGATCGACAAGGATGCTGGCGGCGCCGGCATGGAAGTGAAGAAGCAGCAGGGGTATTTCTGATGACCGATCCGGTTTACGTCACCGATGCCCTGATCGCGCAGGATATCGACGCCTATCTCGATACCCATCAGCACAAGACCATGCTGCGCTTCATCACCTGCGGATCGGTGGACGATGGCAAGTCCACGCTGATCGGGCGGCTGCTGTATGATTCCAAGATGATCTTCGAAGATCAGCTGGCCGCGCTGGAAAACGACAGCAAGAAGGTGGGCACGCAGGGCCAGGCGATCGACTTTGCCCTGCTGGTCGATGGGCTGGCGGCAGAGCGCGAGCAGGGCATCACGATCGACGTGGCCTATCGCTTTTTCAACACCGAAAAGCGCAAGTTCATCGTCGCCGATTGCCCCGGGCACGAACAATATACCCGCAACATGGTGACCGGCGCCTCTACGGCAGACCTCGCGGTAATCCTGATCGATGCGCGCAAGGGCGTGCTGGTGCAGACGCGGCGCCATTCCTACTTGTGCCACCTCCTGGGCATCCGCAACATCGTGCTGGCGGTCAACAAGATGGACCTGGTTGATTACAGCCAGGCGCGCTTTGACGAGATCGTGGCCGAGTATCGCGCCTTTGCCAGCAGCATCGGCATCGAGGCGTTCACCGCGCTGCCGATCTCGGGCTTTGCCGGCGACAACGTGACGGCGCCTTCGGCCAATACGCCCTGGTACACCGGCCCCTCGCTGATCGCCCATCTGGAAACCGTGCCGGTGCGCGGGGCAGATGACCTGGCCCGTCCGTTTCGCATGCCGGTGCAGTGGGTCAATCGCCCGAACCTGGATTTCCGTGGCTTTTCCGGCCTGATTTCCAGCGGCAGCGTCAAGCCGGGCGATGCCGTGCGCGTGCTGCCATCGGGCAAGACCAGCACGGTCGCGCGGATCGTCACGCTGGAAGGTGATCTCGACCAGGCCCAGGCCGGGCAGGCCATCACCCTGACGCTGGCCGATGAAATCGACTGCTCGCGCGGGGACGTGATCGCCCTGGCAGACAACCCGCCCGAGGCGGCCGACCAGTTCGAAGCGACACTGGTGTGGATGGCCGACGAAGCCTTGACGCCCGGCCGCGCCTATTGGCTCAAGCTGGGGACGCAGACCGTTTCGGCGACGGTGCGGGCGCCCGAATACGTCGTCAACGTCAACACGATGGAGCGCCTGGCGGCCAAGACGCTGGAGCTCAACGCGATCGGCGTGGCCGAAGTGGTGACCGACAAGGCGCTGGTGTTCGAACCCTATGCGCAAAGCCGCACGCTGGGCGGGTTCATCCTGATCGACAAGATCACCAACGCCACGGTCGGCGCCGGCATGCTCAATTTCAGTCTGCGCCGCGCCCAGAACGTGCACTGGCAGGCGCTGGACGTGACGCGCAAGGCGCATGCCGCGCTCAAGATGCAGGAACCGGCGGTGCTGTGGTTCACCGGGCTGTCCGGCTCGGGCAAATCGACCATTGCCAACCTGGTGGAAAAGAAGCTGCATGCCCTGGGCAAGCACACGTTCCTGCTGGATGGCGACAACGTGCGCCATGGCCTGAACAAGGATCTTGGCTTTACCGACGCCGACCGCATCGAGAACATCCGCCGCGTGGGCGAAGTGGCCAAGCTGATGACCGATGCCGGCCTGATCGTGCTGACCGCGTTCATCAGCCCGTTCCGCGCCGAGCGTGAGCTGGTGCGCAGCCTGCTGCCGGCCGGCGAGTTCATCGAGGTGTTCATCGACACCCCGCTGGAAGAGGCGGAAAAGCGCGACGTGAAGGGCCTGTATAAAAAGGCGCGCAGCGGCCAGTTGCAGAACTTCACCGGGATCGACAGTCCCTATGAACGGCCCGAAAATCCCGAAATCCGGGTGGACACCACCCGCGAAAGCCCCGAAGACGCCGCCGAGCGGATCGTGGAGCGGGTGATCGGCGCATGGATGCCGGTGATCTGACGATCTGACCGGGCCGCAGGGGGGAAGGCGAATGGACGATCTGGCGCTGGCGCGGCACCTGGCCGCTGAGGCAGGGCGCATCCTCATGGATCTGCGCGCCGCCGGCACGCACGAGGGCAAGGCGCTGGGCTGCGAAGGCGATGCCCGGGCCAATGCCTTTCTCATGGCGCAGGTGGCGCAGCACCGCCCCGACGATGGCGTGCTGAGCGAGGAAACGGCCGACACGCCGGCGCGGCTTGGCAAAAGCCGGGTGTGGATCATCGATCCGCTGGATGGCACGCGCGAATATGGCGAAGGCCGCGCCGATTGGGCGGTGCATGTGGGCCTGGCGATCGATGGCAAGGCCGTGCTGGGCGCGGTGGCGCTGCCGGGAGAAGACCTCGTGCTCGACAGCGGCGGGGTGGGCGTGATGCCCGCCATGCCGGCGGTGCCGCGCCTGCTGGTCAGCCGGTCGCGCCCCGCGCATGAAGCGGTGGAAGTGGCCCGTGCGATCGGCGGCGAACTGTTGCCGATGGGCAGTGCCGGGGCCAAGGCCATGGCGGTGGTACGCGGTCAGGCAGAAATCTATCTGCATTCGGGCGGGCAGTATGAATGGGACAATTGCGCGCCCGTGGCCGTGGCGGCCGGGGCCGGGCTGCATGTCTCGCGCATCGACGGCACGCCGCTGGTCTATAACAACGCCGATACCTGGCTGCCCGATGTTCTGATCTGCCGGCGCGAATGGGCCGATAGGGTGCTTGAGGAAGTCGCCCGGATCGGCGATTGACGCAGCGCAGCGATTATTTTGACCCAGGCGAGGACCCCCATGATCGATCCCAAGCATTTCCGCACCGTTCTGGGCGCCTATCCCACTGGCGTTTGCGTGATCACCTCGGTTGACGAGGCGGGCGTGCGCACGGGCCTGGTGGTCGGTTCGTTCACCTCGATTTCGCTCGATCCGCCGCTGGTGGGCTTTTTCCCCGACAAGCGATCGAGTTCCTGGCCGCGCATTGCCGCCACCGGGCGGTTTTGCGTCAATGTGCTCGGCGCTGACCAGCTTGACCTGTGCCGCCGCTTTGCCGCCCGCGCCGATGACAAGTTTGCCGAACTGGCCCATGGCCATACGCCGTCCGGGCAACCGCTGCTCGACAATGCGCTGGCCTGGATCGATTGCCGCATCGAGCGGGTGGACGATATCGGCGATCACTGGCTGGTGGTCGGCGCGGTCGAAGCGCTGGACGCGCGAGCCGGGGGAACGCCGCTGCTGTTCTTCCGCGGTCAGTATCACGATGCGGTGGAGATCGCCCAAGGCGTGTGATCGCCCGCGTGACGCCACCGATTTGCGCCATTTTCGCGATAATTGTGGCGTGGTTGACGCGGATCAAAGCGCATGCCGCGCGATCGGTCTAGACCGGAAATCGCCGAAGGGAACAGGTCTTTCCAACCCGGACAGCCTGTTCGTTTCGCGTGATTTCTCCCCAACTCGGGCGGCATGCCTTGCTTGCCGCCCCCCTTTTCGTTGGGGTGGCCTTATCACACTTTGGTCTAATAAGGCCGTGTCTTGTCATTGTCTTGGCGCGCGCAAGATGGTAATTGGCCGGCCATGTCTTCTTGCGAAACCTGCGTCGTACGCAACCGGGCCATCTGTGCCGGACTCGACAATCAGGAGATTGTCGCGCTCAACGCCATTGGCCGCCGCCGCAGCGTGTCTGCTGGTGAGCCATTGATCTGGGAAGACGATGATTCGCTGCTCGTCGCCAATGTCATCGATGGCGTGCTCAAGCTGACCACCAGCACCGAAGACGGTCGCGAGCAGATCGTGGGCGTGGCCTATCCGTCCGACTTCATCGGGCGCCCGTTCGGGCAGACCAGCAAGGCCAGTGTCGTGGCGCTGACCGATGCGCGGGTCTGCGTATTCTCGCGCAATGATTTCGATCGCTTTGCCCGCACTCATCCCGAGCTGGAGCACAAGCTGCTGGAACGCACCCTGGCCGAGCTTGATCGCACGCGGTCGTGGATGATGCTGCTGGGCCGCAAGACCGCGCCGGAAAAGATCGCGACGTTCCTGCTCGAAATGTCGGATCGCCTGGCCGAAACCGGCTGCACCCCGATCACGCGCGGCCCGGCCAAGCGCTTTACCCTGCCGTTCTCGCGCCAGCAGGTGGCCGATGTGCTGGGCCTGACGATCGAGACTGTCAGCCGCCAGTTCACCAAGCTCAAGAACGAGGGCGTGATCGACCTGCCCGCGCGCCGCGACGTGGAAATTCTCGATCGCGCCTCGCTGGTGGCGCTGGCTGGTTGATCGGTCCGCTGGGCTGGTCGCTTTGCCGCGGGCCTGTGCGGTAAACCGGCTGGTTTACCGCACACAACGGCTTTCTCCTTGCGTCAGTTTTCCGGCATGGCCGCGGCGCGCAGCGAATAGGCGCCGGTTTCCCCGTTGTTCGCGCTCGTCACGCGGACGATATAGTCGGCTTCGGTATCCGGCGTGAAGGCAATGAACGCGTTCTTGCCGCCGCCGCTGTCATCGTCCTGGGTGATCGGCTGGTCGGTCGTCTTGCCTTGCGCATCGAAGATCTGCAGCACCGGGTCGATCGCGTCGCTTTTCAGGAAGAACAGCATGGTCTGGCCGCTGTTGACGTGGAAGATGAACTCATCCTCGTACTTGCCGCGGATCTCGCCGTCTGACGCTTCCAGCGTGCCGCCATAGGTTTCCAGGCGCAGCGCGGTGGTGCTTTGCGGCTTGGCCTTGATCGGTGCGGGCAGGGGGCGCACCTCGCGCAAGGTCAGCTTGTAGGCCGCGCCGGGCTTGGCACCGTCCACGGCCTTGACGCGGACACGATAGGTGCCGCTTCGCGTCGGGGAAAAATCGAGCAGCGCGTTGTTGCCTTCGCCGCCGTCATCATCCTCGGCGATCACTTCGGCATCGGGATCGGTCAGTGTTATCGCCGGATCGAACACCTCGGAATCCACGCCAATTTCGTAGCGCTTACCGGCGGTCAACTGGATCGGATAGCTGTCATAGATCTCGCCATCGCGGGGATTGCGGCGATCGAGCTTGCCGGCATAGGTGATCGCCTGTGCGCGCTGCGCCAAGGCCTGTTCCACGCCGCCGATCTCACCGGCCAGCATCAGCCCGAGAGAGATGAGAATCCTGCGGTTCGCCTTGGCAGCCATACGTTATTGTCTCCTGCTTGCGTCGTGGTGTTGGGCACGGCCGCCAACCGGCCGCGTCCGCTTGATGTAGCATATTCTATTTATTTGAAATTTTTTGTGACGGAGACGGTCGTCTGTCAAGGCTGCGGCGTGCCCACGCGCCTGACTGGCACACATGAAAACGGGCGGGCCGATGCCAGGGGATCCCAGACCCTGGACCGACCCGCCCGCTGGCCCTGCATACGACGGATATGCAGGGCTATCGGTGGAAAGGCTTAAAAGCGATAGGCGACGCCGGCGCTCAGCACCCACGGGTCCATGCGGTGGCGGGTGGCCAGCGCTTCGGTGCCATTGGCGGTGTAGAAGTGCGCGGTCGTGCTGATCCAATACTTCTTGGCATCGAGCGTGAGGCCAAGACCGGTCTTGGTGATCGGAATATCGATGCCGCCCTGGACCACGACACCGGCATCGTTATCGAGCTTTACCCGCGTGGCGCCCAGGGCCTGGGCGGTCGCCCCGGCGCGTTCGTCGATATAGAAGAACCAGGCCCCGCCGGCGCCGACATAGGGCTTGATGCCGCCGGGCAGGGTGAGGTGATACTTGGCGGTGACCGTGGCCGGCAGGATCAGCGCGTGATCGACCAGCGCCGCACCGGCAAGCGAGCCCGCCCCGGTGACGTGGTGCGCGGTAAAGCAGCAGATCGTTTCGACCGAGACATTGGGCAGGGCGAAGTATTCGATCGCCAGCGTCGGCGTGAAGCTGTTGTTGCTGGCGTCGGTCTGCGCGCCGGCGGGCAGGCCGATCAGATCCTTGCGCACCGCGGTGATCTTGCCATCTGCCAGAACCGAGGTTGCCAGCACCTTGACCTGCCACTTGCCGGCCGGCGCCTCGTCGGCCGCCAGCGCGGGAGAAGCGAACGCCAGCGCCAGGGCGGCGGCACCAAGAGCTTTGCCAAGAACCTTTTTCATCACGCGTTTCCTAGTCAGATGCAGCGTGCACCGCTGCCGGCTGCGCCACTGCAGGCGGCCTGCCCCTCGCAGGCTCCGTTCCCTCTGGCGTGGCACCGTCAATGGCGGGCGGCGCGATTCGCTACATTGACGCAACGCAAAAAAGCGCAAGTTCCCAACAATTCGTTCACCGCAGGGGTTATTTGACTCGTATCAATGTGAAAGACCGCGAACCGGCGCAGGGGCACAATCTGTAGTTTGGCATGGAAGGGAAGGGTCCATGGAACAGGTTCTGTTGCGCGCCGGCCTATGGTTTGGCGCGCTTGTCCTGGCGGTGGTTGCCTGTGCTCTGGCAGTTGACCAGGGTTTTGCGATTCACATGGCGATCTTCGGGATCGCTGCCGCCATCGCGCTGTGGGTGACCATCAGCGGCAAGAGCGTCGACAATGCCGTGCGCGGCATCCTGCGCATGCCCGATCAGGGCCGCTATGACGACGATGTGATTCGCTGGGGCGTCATCGCCACGGTTTTCTGGGGGATTGCCGGATTTACCGCCGGCCTGTGGATCGCGCTGGAGCTGACCTGGCCCCAGCTCAACCTGGGGCTGGAGTGGATCAACTTCGGCCGCCTGCGCCCGCTGCACACCTCGGCGGTCATTTTCGCTTTCGGAGGCAATGCGCTGATCGCCACGTCGTTCTATGTCGTGCAGCGCACCTGCCGGGCGAGGCTGGCCTTCCCCGGCCTCGCCCGTTTCGTGTTCTGGGGGTATCAGCTGTTCATCGTCATCGCGGCGACCGGTTATCTGCTGGGCATTACCCAGGGCAAGGAATATGCCGAACCGGAATGGTACACTGACCTGTGGCTGACGATCGTCTGGGTGGCCTATCTGGCGGTGTTCGTCGGCACGATCATCAAGCGCCATGAGCCGCACATCTATGTGGCCAACTGGTTCTACCTATCGTTCATCCTCACCGTGGCGATGCTGCACATCGTCAACAACCTCAACATCCCGATCAGCCTGTTCGGATCGCGGTCCTATCCGGTCTTTGCCGGGGTGCAGGGGGCGCTGGTGCAGTGGTGGTATGGCCACAACGCGGTGGGCTTTTTCCTGACCGCCGGGTTCCTTGGCATGATGTATTACTTCGTGCCCAAGCAGGCCGAACGCCCGGTCTATTCCTATCGCCTGTCGATCATCCACTTCTGGGCGCTGATCTTCCTCTATATCTGGGCTGGCCCGCACCACCTGCACTATACCGCGCTGCCCGATTGGGCGCAGACGCTGGGCATGGTCTTCTCGGTCATGCTGTGGATGCCGAGCTGGGGCGGCATGATCAACGGGCTGATGACGCTGAACGGCGCGTGGGACAAGATCCGCACCGACCCGATCATGCGCATGCTGGTGATGAGCCTGGCGTTCTATGGCATGAGCACGTTCGAAGGCCCGATGATGAGCGTGAAGAGCGTCAACTCGCTCTCGCACTATACCGATTGGACCATCGGCCACGTGCATTCCGGCGCGCTGGGCTGGAACGGCATGGTGACGTTCGGGGCGCTCTATTACCTGGTGCCGCGCCTGTGGAACCGCGAGCGGCTTTATTCGCTGCGCATGGTCAACTGGCACTTCTGGTGCGCCACGCTGGGCATCGTGTTCTATGCCGCCTCGATGTGGGTGGCGGGGATCACCCAAGGGCTGATGTGGCGCGAATACGGGCCTGACGGCTATCTGGTGAACAGCTTTGCCGAAACCGTCGCCGCGCTGCACCCGATGTATGCCCTGCGTGCCTTTGGCGGCCTGCTCTACCTGAGCGGCGGGGTAATCATGGTGATCAACATCACCAAGACGATCTTGGGCCAGTACCGCACCGAAGCCCCCATGCACGATGCCGCATTCGATCCCGCCAAGGATCGCCCCATCGTGGCCCAGCCGGCCTGACCGCCCGCGAGATAAGGAAACTCGAACAATGTCCAGCATTGTTGAGCGTCACAAGACGCTGGAGCGCAATGTCACCCTGCTGGCAGTCCTTGCCTTTGCCGCGGTGACGATCGGCGGGATCGTGGAAATCGCCCCGCTGTTCTGGATCGACAACACCATCGAGAAGGTGGAGGGGATGCGCCCCTACACCCCGCTGGAGCAGGCCGGCCGCGACATCTATGTGCGCGAGGGTTGCTATGTCTGCCATAGCCAGATGATCCGCCCGTTCCGCGACGAGACCGAACGCTATGGCCATTACAGCCTGGCAGCGGAATCGATGTATGATCACCCGTTCCAGTGGGGATCGAAGCGCACCGGGCCCGACCTGGCGCGCGTGGGCGGCAAGTATTCGGATGAGTGGCATGTCCAGCATCTGAAAGACCCGCGCTCGGTCGTGCCGGAATCGATCATGCCCACCTATCAGTTCCTGGCCGGGCGTCCGCTCAACCAGGGCGACATGACGGCAGAGCTGCAGACGCTCTACACCACCGGGGTTCCTTACACGAAGGAGCAGATCGCCAAGGCCAATGACGATCTCAAGGCCCAGGCAGACCCCGAAAACGCCACTGATTTCAAGAAGCGCTGGCCCAAGGCCCAGGTGCGCGATTTCGATGGCGATCCCACCAAGTTGACCGAGATGGATGCGCTGGTCGCCTATCTCCAGATGCTGGGCACGCTGGTGGATGTGAATGCACCGGCCGCGCAGGAAGACCTGGCCAAGGAGAAGGGGCGATGAGCACGTATGACGCGCTGCGCCATTTTGCCGACAGCTGGGCGCTGGTGGTGATGGGCGCGATTTTCCTCGCCCTGTGCATCTGGCCGTTCCGCCGCGGGGGCAAGTCCTCCGGCAGGGAAGCGGCCAACTCGATCTTCACGGAGGATCACGATGGCTGACAAGCGCATCGACGAGCCCACCGGCGTTGAAACCGTCGGACACGAATGGGACGGCATCGAAGAACTCAACACCCCATTGCCGCGCTGGTGGCTCTGGACCTTTTACGCCACGATCGTTTTCGCGATCGGCTATGTGGTGGTCTATCCGGCGATCCCCGGCCGCCATGCGGCAACCGCGGGCACGCTGGGCTGGACCAGCCGTGGCGCGCTGGACAAGGACCTGAAGGCGGCCGACGCCGCCAGGGCCCAGACCCGCGCGGCGATTGCGGCGACGCCGGTGGAAAAGCTGGCGGACAATCCGCAATTGCTGCGTGCCGCGATCGAGGGCGGGGCTGCCGCGTTCAAGCAGAACTGCCTGCAGTGCCATGGCGCGGGTGCGGCCGGCTCCAAGGGCTATCCCAACCTCAACGACGACGACTGGCTGTGGGGCGGCGATATCGCCACCATCCACCAGACGCTGGAACACGGCATCCGCTATCCCGGTGACGAACAGACCCGCATGAGCCAGATGCCCGCGTTCGGGAAGGATGGCATCCTGACCGCGGCGCAGGTGCAGGACGTGGTCAGCCACGTGCGCGTGATCAGCGGCCAGGACAAGCCCAGCGCTTCGTCCACGCGCGGTGCCCAGATCTTTGCCGACAACTGCAGCGTGTGCCACGGCGCCAATGGCGAGGGCAACCGCACGGTGGGCGCGCCGCGCCTCAATGACAAGATCTGGCTCTATGGCGGGGATCGCGCCACGCTGACGCAGACCGTCACCTATGCCCGCCAGGGCGTAATGCCGGCCTGGGGCCAGCGGCTGGACCCGGTCACCATCAAGATGCTGGCCGCCTATGTCCACTCGCGCGGGGGTGGGGAGGCGCTGCCACCTGCAGCGGCTGAAGCGCCGGCAACGGCCGCCGTTGCCCAAGCGAGGTAACCCAGACCATGCCCGCTGATCCCAAGCTAAAGCTGGTCGCTTCCACCCCCGCGCCACAGGCCGGGGGTGGGGCACCCCACGAACCATCGCTCTATGCCCGGCGCGAACCGGTGTGCCCAAGCAAGATCGACGGGCGGTTCCGGCGCTTCAAATGGGCGGTCATGGCGTTTTGCCTGGCGGTCTATTGGGGTACGCCGTGGCTACGCTGGAATCGCGGGCCCTGGGCGCCCAACCAGGCCGTGCTGATCGATCTGGCGCATCGCCGGTTCTACATGTTCGGCATCGAAATCTGGCCGCACGAGTTCTATTTCGTGGCCGGGCTGCTGATCATGGCGGGCATCGGCCTGTTCCTGGTCACATCGGCGGTGGGCCGGGCGTGGTGCGGCTATGCCTGCCCGCAGACGGTGTGGACCGACCTGTTCCAGCATGTCGACCGCCTGATCGATGGCGATCGCAACGCCCAGCTGGCGCTGGACCGCGCCCCGTGGAGCGCGCGCAAGGTGACCAGGCGCGTGGCCAAGTGGGCGATATTCCTGGCGATCAGCTTTGCCACCGGCGGGGCGTGGATTTTCTATTTTGCTGACGCGCCCACGCTTCAGCGCCAATTCTGGACCGGCACGGCGCCCGGCGTTGCCTATGCCTGCGTTGCCGTGCTCACGTTCACCACGTTCTGGCTGGGCGGCTTCATGCGCGAGCAGGTCTGCGTCTATATGTGCCCCTGGCCGCGCATCCAGTCGGCCATGCTCGACGAAAAGTCGCTGATCGTTACCTACAAGGATTGGCGTGGCGAGCCGCGCGGATCGCTCAAGCAGGCCAAGCGCCTGCCTGGCGCGGTGGGCGACTGCATCGACTGCAAGCAGTGCGTCGCGGTATGCCCCACCGGGATCGACATTCGCGAAGGCGCGCAGATCGGCTGCATCACTTGTGGCCTGTGCATCGATGCCTGCGACCGGGTGATGGGCCAGGTGGGCCGCGCGCGTGGGCTCATTGATTATTGCACGCTCGATGATGCCGAACACGAGCGGCGCGGCGGCGCGGCCAAGCCCCTGGTTCGCGCGATCTTTCGCCCGCGCACGCTGGTCTATCTGGGGCTGTGGGGTGGGATCGGCCTGGCGCTGCTGTTCATGCTGGGCCAGCGCACGCGCCTCGACCTGTCGGTCGCGCGCGATCGCAACCCGGAATTCGTCCAGCTTTCCAACGGGTCGGTGCGCAATGGCTTCACCGTCAAGCTGCGCAACATGGAAGACCGCCCGCGCCAGGTCGTGCTGTCGCTCGATGGCTTGCCGCATGGCGCGATCTACAGCGACGAGATGGACGCCGCCGCGGCGCGGCCAGCGCTGGGCTTCACTGTGCCGGCCGATACCACGCAGCGCCTGCGCATCTATGCCGTGGTGCCCGGCGGTGCCGCGCAAGAGCGGCATTTCACCTTCCGCCTGACGGCCCAGGCCCGGCCCGGCGAGCAGCCGGCGCAGGATGCCGTGAAGACCGAATTTTCCGCCCCCGGCGACACCGACTAGCAAGGAGCCCAGCCGATGACCCAGCATCGTCTTTCGCAGGATGCCACGGCGCGCAGCCCTGTGGTCCGCCCGTTTACTGCCCGCCCATTTACCGGCCGCCACATGGCCGCGATCCTGATCACGTTCTTTGGCGTGGTGATCATCGTCAACGTCGTCATGGCGCGGCTTGCCCTCTCCACCTTTGGCGGAGTGGTGGTGGAAAATTCCTATGTCGCCAGCCAGAACTTCAACCGCTGGCTGGGCGAGGCCCGTAGCGAAAAGGCGCTGGGCTTTGCCGGCAGCATCGCGCGCGACGGGACTGGCGCGCTCGCGGTGGTGCTGTCTGATGCGCAAGGCCATCCGCTTGCCGGGGCGGGGGTGACCGCGCTGGCTGAACACCCGCTGGGCCTGCGCGATGATCTGGCGCTGAGCCTGACGGAGACGGCGCCGGGCCATTATTGCGCCGCGCTTCCTGGCGGGCGCTGGCGCATCAAGGTCAAGGTCATGCAGCATGGCGCCACATGGCGCATGATGGGCGACGTGGGATGACCCGCGCCGCCCAGACCCTGGCGCCGGCCGATACCGTGACACCGGCGCCGCTGCACACCGCGCTGTCGGTGCCGGGCATGCATTGTGGCGGCTGCATGGGCAAGGTGGAGCGGGCGCTGGCCGCCGTGCCCGGCGTGGTTGCCGCGCGCGCCAATCTCACCGCGCGTAGCGTCGGCGTCGATCACGCGGCCGGGGTGGCCGTGCCCGATCTGGTGGCGGCGCTGGCGGCCACCGGCTTTGCCGCGCAGCCGCGCGCCACCGTGCTGGAACAGGCACCCTCTGCCGTGCGGCCCTTGCTGGCGCCGCTGGCGGTGGCGGCGTTTGCCTGCATGAACGTGATGCTGCTGTCGGTCAGCGTGTGGTCGGGGGCCGATGGCGCCACGCGCGATCTGTTCCACTGGCTTTCGGCGCTGATCGGGGTGCCGGCGATTGCCTATGCCGGGCGGCCGTTCTTTGCCTCGGCATGGGGTGCCTTGAAGCACGGGCGCACCAACATGGATGTGCCGATCTCGATCGGCGTGACGCTGGCCACCGCGCTGTCGTTCTATGAAACGGTAACCCATGGCGCCGAGGCGTGGTTCGATGGCACGCTGATGCTGCTGCTGTTCCTGCTGGCCGGGCGCGCGCTGGATGCGATGATGCGCGATCGCGCGCGAGCGGGGGTGGATGCCCTGCTGCGCCAGGCTGCGCCCGGGGCCATGGTGGTGGCCGCCGATGGCACGCCCGCCTGGCTGGCGGCAACCGACCTCGCGCCGGGCATGGTCATGCGCGTGGCGGCCGGAGAGCGGCTGGCTGCCGATGGCGTGATCCTGCGCGGGGCGAGCCGGCTCGACCGTTCGCTGCTGACCGGGGAAAGCGCTGCGGTTGCCGCCAAGGTGGGCGACCTGGTGCTGGCCGGCACGCTGAATGAAGAGGCGCCGCTGGACGTGGAAGTGCGCGCAATCGGCGAGGATACCGCCCTGGCCGAGATCGCCCGCCTGATGGAAACGGCTGGCCAGTCACGCTCGCGCTATGTGCGGATCGCCGATCGGGCATCGCGCCTCTATGCCCCAGCGGTGCATGGCCTGGCGGCGCTGACCTTTGTCGGCTGGATGCTGGCGGGGGCCGGGCTCTACAAGGCGCTGGTGATTGCCATCGCCGTGCTGATCATCACCTGCCCCTGCGCGCTGGGGCTGGCAGTGCCGGTGGCGCAAGTGGTGGCGGCGGGTGCGCTGCTCAAGCGCGGCGTGCTGATCAAGGACGGTTCCGCGCTGGAACGGCTGGCCGAAGTGGACCGCATGCTGATCGACAAGACCGGCACGCTGACCCTGGGGCGCCCGGTGCCCGACGCCGGCGCACTCGATGCGCTGACGCCGCAGGAAGCCGGCGTGGCGCTGGCGCTGGCCAGCCACAGCCGCCATCCGCTGTCGCTGGGCCTGGCCGAAGCCTTGGCCGCGCGCGGGGTAAAGGCCGCGCCGCTGAGTGAGGTGGAGGAAGTGCCCGGACGCGGGGTTACCGCGCTGTGGCAGGGCATTGCCGTGTCGCTGGGCCGGCCATCCTCCCCCGCCGGGGGCATGGCGGCGGCGCTGGCCCTGGGGGCAGATCCGGTGCGCCTGATCGGCTTTGCCGACAGCCTGCGGCTCGATGCCCTGGCCGCGCTTACGGCGCTGCGGCGCCAGGGGCTGGAAGCCTCGATCCTGTCGGGCGACAATGCCCAGGCGGTGGCCCAGGTTGCGCGCGAAACCGGGTTGATGGCGCAGGCCAGTGCCTCTCCGCAAGACAAGCATGACGCGATCGCGCGGCTGACGGCCGGCGGGCGCCGGGTGCTGATGGTGGGCGATGGGCTCAACGATGGCCCGGCGCTGGCGGCGGCCCATGCCTCGATCGCGCCCGGCACGGCCAGCGATGTGGGGCGCCAGGCGGCAGACGTGGTCTTTACGGGAACGTCGCTCATGGCACTGCCGCGCAGCGTTGCCATGGCCCGCGCCACGATGCGGGTGGTGCGCCAGAACTTTGCCCTGGCGATTGCCTACAACCTCATGGCCGTGCCGCTGGCGATGGCGGGGATGGTCACGCCCCTGATCGCGGCACTTGCGATGTCGACCTCCTCGCTGATCGTCGTGGCCAATTCTTTGCGCCTGTCCTGGGTGAGGGGAGACGCCGCATGACCTCGATCGCCATTCTCATTCCGATTGCGCTGGGCATGGGCCTGATCGGGCTTTGCGCGTTTTTCTGGGCCCTGCGCCGTGGGCAATTCGTCGATCTGGATGGCGCGGCGGCGCGTATCCTGATCGAGGAAGCCGACGAAGCGGATCGGCAGCCATGACCCGCCGCGGCCGCCTGTGGCTGGTCATGCCGGCTTGCGCGCTGGCGGTGCTGCGGCTGGTGCTGCCGGCGCCCGCGCTGGCGCAGGGGGGCAGTGGCAGCGCCTTTGCCGTGCCGATCTGTGGCGAGGCGGGCCACGTCCTGGTGATCCGCATTCCCGGCCAGGGCCAGCAGCGCAAGCCGCAGGGCGATGGCACCGCGCCGTGTTGCGCGATTTGCCATAGCGCAATGCGCAAGCGGGCCACGGGCGATAGCTGCTGTGGCGAGGAGGACGATGACGATGTCGCTTGAAGCAGGCCCAGCTGCCCAGATGACCACCGCCGTCGCCGCGATTGGCGGGGCGATGCCGCCGCAATCGGGCGAGCGATTCGATGATTGGACCTGGTATCCCGAACTGCTGGCGCGGCCGGTGCCGCGCTATACCAGCTATCCCACGGCGGCCGAATTTGCCGATGCTGATCTGGCCGACGCACAGGCGCGCGCGCTGGGCCTGCTGCGCGGCCCGGTCTCGCTCTATCTGCATATCCCCTATTGCCAGGAAATCTGCTGGTATTGCGGCTGCAATACCGGCGCTGCCAACCGCAGCCAGCGCTTGGCCGCCTATCTCGGCGCGCTGCACCGCGAGATCGAGATGGTGGCCCAGCTGATCGGGCCGCAGGCGCGGATCACGCGGATCGCCTTTGGCGGGGGCAGCCCCAATGCGATTTCGCCCACTGATTTCGTGCGCCTGATCGATACGCTCACGCTCAATTTCCGCCTGGCGCGCCCGGTCATCTCGCTCGAACTCGATCCGCGCAGCCTGGTGCCGCAGTGGTTCACCGCGATCGCCGGGATCGGCGTGATCAAGGCGAGCCTGGGCGTGCAAACCTTTGATCCGCGCGTGCAGGCCGCGATCGGCCGGGTGCAGCCGCAGGACGACATTGCCCGGGCGATGGATGGCCTGCGCGGCGCCGGGGTGGATTCGATCAATTTCGACCTGATGTATGGCCTGCCCCATCAGGACGAGGCCGTGCTCGACCAGACGCTGGATACCGCCATTGCCATGGCGCCTGATCGCGTGGCGCTGTTCGGCTATGCCCATGTGCCGCACGTGGTACCCCGCCAGCGGCGGATCGACGTGGCCGCGCTGCCGGGCCAGCGCACCCGCTTTGCCATGGCCGCGCAAGGATCGGCGCGGCTGCGCGCGGCGGGCTATGAGGCGATCGGGTTCGATCACTTTGCCTTGGCCGATGATGACCTGGCCAAGGCGCGCCGCACCGGCACGCTGCGCCGAAATTTCCAGGGCTTTACCGACGACAGCGCCGGCGCGCTGATCGGCCTTGGCGCTTCGTCGGTTGGGGTGTTTCCCGGCCTGCTGGTGCAGAACGAAAAGAATGCCGGGCGCTATCGCCAGCAGCTGGACAGCGGGCGCCTCGCTGGCACGCGCGGCGTGGTGCAGACCGTGCAGGACCAGCGCCGCGCCGCGGTGATCGAGACGCTGCTGTGCCAGGAAGCAGTGAACCTGCCCGCCGACCTGCTGGACGAGGCGCGCGATGGCCTGGCGCCGTTCGTCGCGCGCGGCCTGGCCCGTATCGAGGGGCAGCGCCTGGTGCTGGCCCCGCACAGCGCGCCTTATCACCGCTCCATCGCCGTGCTGTTCGATGCCTATCGCGGCGGCGGGCACCAGTTCAGTTCGGCGGTGTGACGGCAAGGCGCGGCAGCCAGGCGGCTGGCGCGGTTTTTGCCACACTTTGAGGAAATAGCTATGCGCCCGGTCTGTTAGCGGGTGCACAACTGCGCGTTGAGGGGCTAGGCTTTTCTCCTGCCAAATGCGGGGAGAGTTCATGAAGCCGATCGAAGCCATCATGCGCACGGCGCCTGTCATTCCGGTGCTGGTGATCGATGATGTGGGCCATGCCCTGCCAGTCGCCCGCGCCCTGGTGGCCGGCGGCTTGCGCGTTCTTGAAGTCACGCTGCGCACGCCTGCCGCGCTCGAGGCGATTACCGCGATGA
Source organism: uncultured Novosphingobium sp. (assembly GCA_964468165.1). Classification (GTDB taxonomy): domain Bacteria; phylum Pseudomonadota; class Alphaproteobacteria; order Sphingomonadales; family Sphingomonadaceae; genus Novosphingobium. Next base: position 52,290 of record CAYXUN010000014.1, read on the forward strand.
AGAGCGTCGAAGGCGCGATCGTCGGCGCCGGCACGGTGACCAATCCCGATGAACTCAAGGCCGCGATCGACGCTGGCGCCGAGTTCATCGTGTCGCCCGGCCTGACCGATCGCCTGGGCCAGGCAGCCGTGGATGCGGGCATTCCGTTCCTGCCCGGCACGGCCTGCGCTGCCGATATCATGCGCGGCCTTGACCTGGGGCTGACGCATTTCAAGTTCTTCCCGGCGTCCACCTCGGGCGGGTTGCCCGCGCTCAAGGCGCTGGCCGCACCGTTCTATCAGGCGCGCTTCTGCCCCACCGGCGGGATCAGCGCGGCGACCGCGCCGGAATGGCTGGCGTTCGATCGCGTGCTGTGCGTGGGCGGCAGCTGGGTCGTGCCCAAGGGCGCGCCGGACGAGGCCGAGATCGAGCGCCTGGCGCACGAGGCCTCGGCCCTCGCCAAGGGCTGAGGGGCCCAGGCGCGGGTGGCGGGCCGGAAAGTTCGCTCGACAGGAAAGCCGCATGGCGCAGCAAGGCCAGCAGGGGGGAAACGGCAGATGAAGACCGTCGCAAAGCTTAGGGACCGTTTGCGCAAGCTGCACGAACGCACCGCAGAAACGCCGCTGTTCAATCCGGTTTTCCAGCTGAGCCACGATCTGTCGCGCGATCTGGAAACCGGCGCCCTGTCGCTCGACGACATGGAAGGCCTGGTGGCCGAGTTGGAATGCGAGGCCCTGCAAAGCCGCGCCGGACGCCTGCGCCGCCTGGTCGCGCCAACCGATCCGCAGGAAAACCTCTCGCGCATCGCCGCCCTGCTGGACGAGGAAGACGGGTTCAGCCAGTTCCGCGCGCGCTGGGAAAAGCCGCTGCTGCACGGCGTGTTTACCGCCCACCCCACGTTCCTGCTCAACCCGGCGCAGGCCGATGCCGTGGCCACGGCCGCGCTGGCCGACGATCCGCTGGCCTCCACGGTCTGCGCGCTGCCGGCCCACGGCCCCAAGATCACGCTGGAATTCGAACACCTTGAGGTGTGCAACGCGATCGAGCGCGCCGGCCGCGCGCGCGACCGCATCAACGCCACGCTGCTCTCGCACGCCCGCCAGCGCTGGCCGGGCCGCTGGCTCGATTTCCGCCCGCTGCCGTTCCGCTTTGCCACCTGGGTCGGCTATGACATGGATGGCCGCACCGACATCGGCTGGCACACCTCGATCGCGTTCCGCCTGCGCGAAAAGGCGCGGCGCCTGGGCAGCTATCGCGCCAGCCTGGCTGGCCTGGCGCCCGATCATGGGCTGATTGCCACGCTCGATGCGGCGCAGATCCACGCCTCTGAAATGGCGGAGCTGTTTTCCCGCCCGCTCGATACGCCCGAGGCGCTGGCTGCTGCCGCCAACCGCATGACGGCCGACGATCCGGCCAAGCTGTTGAGCCTGACGCCGCTGATCGAGACGCTCGAAGCCGATGCGGGCGCGGCCGAGGATGGCGATCTGGCAGTGGGCCTGGCTACCCTGGCCGGGGCGATGCGCGCCGATGGCCTGGGCATGGGGTGGATCCACTTCCGCGTCAATTCCTCGCAGCTTCACAACGCCTTGCGCCGCCGGATCGACCCGGAAGGCACGCTCGACATCGCCAGCAAGAGCGCGATCTCGCGGCTGCGCGAACTGCTGGCCGAGGTCAAGCCGCTGCGCGTCAACTTTGCCGCGCTGGCGATCGAGACCAGCACCGCGATCCGCCAGTTCCTGGCGATGGCGCAGATCCTGCACCATATCGATGCCGATGCGCCGATCCGCATGCTGATCGCCGAATGCGAGCAGCCGCAGACGGTCTTGGCCGCGCTCTATTTCGCCAAGCTGTTCGGCATTGATGACAAGGTTGACGTTTCGCCCTTGTTCGAAACCGAAACCGCGCTGGAACACGGCGGCCGCTTCCTGGAAGCGCTGCTGGCCGAAGAAGCCTATCGCGATTACGTGCGCCGCCGTGGCCGCGTATCGATCCAGACCGGCTTTTCCGACGCCGGGCGCTTTATCGGCCAGCTGCCGGCCGCGCTTGCGATCGAGCGCCTGCAAGGCCGCCTGGCCGAGGCGATGACCAACAACGGGCTGGCCGATGTGGCGGCCCTGGTGTTTGACACCCACGGCGAATCCATGGGGCGCGGCGCCCATCCGGCCGGCTTTGCCGATCGCCTGACCTGGCCGCTCAGCCGCTGGGCGCGCCGCCGCTTTGCCAAGGCGGGCATCGCGCTGGAAGCCGAAGCCAGCTTCCAGGGTGGCGATGGCTATCTGTTCTTCCGCAACGACGAACTGGCCCTGGCCACGCTGGCCCGCATCGCCGAAGCCGAAGTGGCCTTTACCGCACCGGCCTCGCGCGATCCGTTCTACGATCGCACCGATCTCAGCCTCGATTTCTATCGCGCGATCCGCCGCGTGCAGCGCGATCACCTCAAGAGCGCGACCTATGCCCGCGCGGTGACGGCGTTTGGCCTGGGCATGCTGACGCCCACTGGCAGCCGCGTGTCGCGCCGCCAGTCCGATATTTCGGCTGACCGTTCGATGAGCCTGCGCCAGATCCGCGCAATCCCGCACAACGCCATCCTGCAACAGATCGGCTATCCGGTGAACGTGATCGCCGGCGCGGGCACGGCGGCCGGTGACGAGATGGAGGCGATTGCCGAACTCCTGGGCCAGTCTGACCGCGGCAACCAGCTGGTGCGCCTGCTGCGCGCAGCCAATGGCCTGGCCTCGATCAAGACGGTGGCCGCCTATGGCGAGCTGTTCAATTCCGCCTATTGGGCCAGCCGGCCTTATCGCGGCACCGAAACCGCGCTCGAAGCCGCGTGTATGGCCCTGGCCGAATACCTGACCAAGGACGATCGTTCGGGCGTGTTCCGCCGCCTTACCTCGCGCCTGCGGGTGGACTGGATGAAGCTGCACCGCCTGCTGGCGCTGGTGCCGGGCATGCCGTCGGGGCGCGATCCCGTGGTCGATGCCGAACGGCGCAATATCGGCCTGCTGCAGGCCGTGCGCCTGTCGCTGCTGATGCACATGTTCCTGCGTGCGGTGCAGGTGCCGCCGTTCTCCCGCTCCAACGACGTGAGCCGCGACGACGCGCTGGAAATGGTGCTGTCACTGCGCGTGGACGATGCCCTGGCACAGCTGCGCCGGGCCTATCCGGTGGCGATGCCGCACGTGGCTGATTTCAGCGTGGACGAGCCGAGCGACTTTCCCGACCACGAGGGCGAAGATTACGGCGCGATCCGCGCCCGCTTCATCGACCCGATCGAGCGGGCCCACGCGCTCAACCTGCGCGTGGCGGTGGCCGTGGCCAACTACTTCGGCGCCCACGGCTAAGCCAAGCCGCGCGGCTTAAACGCCGCGGTTTTCGCCCAGGCGGCGGTGCCAGGCCATCGCCGCCGTGCCCGCCAGCATGCGCAAGGTGCCCAGCCCCTGGGCATGGGCCATTGCGCCGCTGGTGCGGTTGATCAGGCCACCCAGATCATGCAGCGCGGTTTCGGCCTCGATGCTGGCAAGGCCGGCGGCGCGGCGCACCGTTTCGATCTCGGCAAAGGGGCGGGCGGCGCTGACCGCGTCGAAATAGGCGCGGTTGGCGGCAATGCCCTCGGCGATGCGCCCGGGCAGGGACGCGCCGAAATCGGGCCAGAGCAGGAAGACCGCGAGCAGCGCGGCCAGGCTGCCGATGACATTGTCGATCATGCGCGCTGCGGCAATGCCCTCGCCGGGATGGAGCATGGCGGTGACGATCACGAACAGCATCGTCAGGAACACGACGAACACGGTATAGTTCACCGCGCGCAGGGCAATCGCCACGCCCGCCAGCAGCGTGGCGAGGCAGGCCAGCGGCACGGTTGACGCCCCGCCGAGCAGCAGGGCGGAGGCGAAGAGCCCGCCCAGCACGCTGCCCAAAATGCGTTCGAGGCAGCGCGCCCAGGTGACGCGCACCCCGCCTTGCAAGACGACGACGACCGCCATCGCCGCCCAATAGGGATAGCCCAGCCCAAAGGTAAGCGCGGCGGCATAGACCGCCACCAGCCCCGCCGTCTGCCGCAGGGCCTGTTGCACCGCCGCGCGCGACAGGCGGCGGGCACGCAGCACACCGCCCGCTACCGGCAACGGTGCGGCGGGCGGGGCGGGGGCGGCAAAGGACCGGGCCATGGCCAGGGCACATCCGGCGCAAAGGTCGTCGTGCAGCCCTTGGGCAAGGGCATGCAGGCGGCGCAGGGCCCAGGGCAGGGCGGCAGGTTGGGCGATGCCGGGCGGCGTGGCGCGATCGTGCATCCAGGCGAGCAGCGCGGTGCGGCAGGCGCGCGCCACGGCCAGCCGCTCGCGCGCGGAGCCGACCTGCTCGATAAAGCCCTGGTCCAGTGCGATCAGCGCGCCAAACAGGGTTTCGGCCGTGGCCAGCGCCTGGTGATGAGGGGCAAGGCCGGTGGTCTGCACGGCATAGCGGTCGAGCAGGCTACGCAGCCGCTCCACCGCCAGGCGCACGGTGCGGCGATGCTCGGCATGTTCGCTGTGCCAGGCGCCATCGCGGTGCGGGCCTTCACCCAGGCTGACGAGGCTTTCGGCCATGTCGAGCAGGCGCACGATCACGGCATCGCTGGCCCGCACCAGCGGGCGCAGCGCATCGATCGGCCAGAGCAGCGTGATCAGCAGATAGGCCCAGGTTGCCCCGGCGAGAAAGGCCAGGGCCTGCGCGCCAGCCAGGTGCAGCCCCTGCGGAAAGCCCACGGCAACCACTGCCACCACGCCGAGCAGCGTGCCGAGCAACCCGCCATAGGCAATGCGCCCACAGGCCAGCAGCACGGCAAACACCAGGATCGGCCCCAACAGCAGCCCGGCCATGGGCCAGAGCGCGGCGAGCGCACTGCCGGCAAAGGCCATGGCCGTGCCCGCGCCAAGGAACGTGCCGAGCATGCGCCGCCGCACCGCATCGGGTGCCGGGGCATCGCACAGGCAGGTCCAGAACGCCGCGAAGACCGACCAGCCCAGCACGGGCAGCCCGCTGGCCAGGGCCAGCGTCAGCGGCGCGCCGACTGCCAGCGCGGCGCGCAGCCCCTCGGCCAGGTCGAAATGCTCTGGCACCAGCCCGAACGAGCGCAGTTCGAGCCGCCGCGCCACCCAGCGCAGCATGCTGTCGGGGCGGCGCCTCATGGCGGGCAGCGTGGCAAGAGGAGCGGGGGCGGGGGCGGGATCGGGCATGGCAGAGCCGCGCTCCTGCCCAGCGTCAGGGGGCGCAGCAATTGCCATTCTTGCATTCGCAGTTGCGCCGCGTTCATCGCACCAGGGTGCGGCCGTGCTTCACCGGCCGGGCCGGGGAGTGGAACACTGCGCCGGCCGAAAGGCGGCTGCCGCGCACGACCAGCAGGATGCGGTCGCCCGCCTCGATCCGCACGTCTTCGCCGGGATGCTGGATCTGCTGCCCACCGGCGCGATCGATCTGGACGATGAAATAGGCGCCATTGCCGCGCCGCTCCGCCTCGCCCACGCTGGCGCCGGTCAGCGCGCCCTTGGGCGGGCAGGTCACCACTTCCAGGTCCAGCCCGAAATCGTGCAGCTTGCGCTTCACATCGCCCATCGGGCTGTTTTCCCCCATTGCCGCGCCGGTGGCGGGATAGAGGATCAACTCGGTGATGCGCTCGGCCCCGATGTGGGTGGGCAGCACGACCTTGTCTGCCCCGGCGTGGAACAGCTTGCTTTCGGTGGACGGCGCCTCGCCCCGGGCGATGATCTGCACGGCGGGATTGAGATTGCGGGCCGAGAGCGTGATGAACACATTGGCGGCGTCATCGGGCAGGACCGTGGCCAAGACCTTGGCGCGGGCGATGCCCGCTTCCTTGAGCGTTTCTTACAGTGTTGCCTCTCCCACCAGGGTCAGGAAGCCATGGCTGCGTGCTTCCTCGGCCTTGGCGGGGGAGCGTTCCAGCACCAGGAACGGGTGGCCCGCCTCGGCCAGGGCCTTGGCCAGTTGCACGCCGATGCGGCCATAGCCGCAGATGATGGTGTGCCCGCTCAGACGTTCGATTTCGGTGTGCATGCGATCAAGCCCCAGAAGGCGGCGGAACTGGAACAGGGTGAAGACCTGGACCAGCGCGCCGGTCAGCACGATCATGCCGGTGCAGCCCAGCACGATCGTCATCGTCGTCCACAGCCGCAGGAACGTGCCATCGATCGGCCGCACTTCGCCATAGCCGACCGAAAAGATCGTCAGCAGCACCATGTAGGCCGCATCGCCCAGTGGCCAGCCGGCGCGGACATAGCCCATCGTCGAAACCGCAAACAGCGCGACGACATAGAGCAGCGTGCCCGCCAGCAGCCGCAGGGGCGAACCCAGCACGCTGTTGGCGCCATGCGAGAATGCCGATTCGCTGCCCTGCCTGATGTCTGCCATTGCCCCCGTCCGGCCAGAACTGTGGCGGGCGATCATGGCGCTGTCCAGCGCGCGGGCGCCACTCAGTGCGCTTTGATGGCGTCTTCCACGCGGGCGAGGGCGGCAGCGAGCGGATCGGTTTCACCCAGCAGGCGGAACGTGCCGTTGAGCGCGAAGAAGCAGTGGCCATGCACCGTTGCCAAGAGCGAGCGCGCCAGTGGCTGGGCCTGGGCCCGCCGGGCGGGGGGCAGGGCGGCGGCCACCTCGCGCACCACGACATCGGTGATGGCGGTGACGCGGGCGGTGTAATCGGGTGGCGGCACTTCGTTTTCCGGCAGGCGGAAATCGTAGAGCGCGGTCCAGGCGTGGCGGTGGTGGCTGGCAAAATCGAAATAGGCGGCGATCGCCTGGGCCAGGCGGTTTTCGCTTTGCCCCGCCAGCCGATCTTCCAGCGCGGCGCGCCACAGGTCCAGCGTGTGGCCATTGATGGCCAGCATCAATGCATCGAGGCTGCCCATGACGTTGTAGATCGTGCCGATCGAATAGCCGATGCGCTTGGCCACCTCGCGTGCGGAAAAGCGGGCAAAGCCCACTTCGGAAAGCTGGCGATGCCCTTCGCGCACGATCATGGCGTGGAGCTCTTCGCGGGTATGATCTGATCGGCGGCCCATGCCCACTGCTTTACTTGAGAAAATGAACACCGTCTAATTTTTTAATTGAACGATGTATAATTTCGTGGGAGGTAGTGAGCCGCCGCCGGCGAGTCGCGGCAGGAATGGGTAACATTCGGCAAACCTTAAGCTGTTGTCGGCCAAGCACGGGCCGGGGCAGCGCAGACGGGGTAAAGGCGCATGGCGAAATCTGATATCGGGCTTTTGGGCACGCGTCGGTTCGGGCCAATTTTCGTGGTGCAGTTCCTGGGCGCGTTCAACGACAACCTGTTGAAATTCGCGCTGCTGTTCCTGGCCAACTTCGGTCTCTACGCCGCCGCGCCCGAAAAGGCCAAGATGCTGGCGGCGGTGGCTACCGGCCTGTTCATTCTGCCCTATTTCCTGTTTTCCGCGCTGGCCGGGCAATTGGCCGATGGCATGGACAAGGCGCGCCTGGTGCGCTGGATCAAGGGGGCGGAACTGGCGATCATGGCGGTGGCCATGGCCGGGTTCTGGCTGCTGTCGGTGCCGCTGCTGCTGGCCGCGCTGTTCCTGATGGGGCTGCATTCCACGCTGTTTGGCCCGGTCAAGTATTCGATCCTGCCCCAGCACCTGCATGGGGACGAGATCATGGGCGGCACCGGGCTGATCGAGGGCGGCACGTTCCTGGCCATCCTCGGCGGGCAGTTGCTGGCGGGCGTCATGCCCTCGCACCTTGCCGGGCTGGCGCTGACAGGCCTGGCGCTGGTGGGCTTTCTGGCGAGCCTGGCCGTGCCGGCAGCGCCCGCAGGTCGCGCGGTCGAGCGGCTGGACTGGAACCTGTGGCGCGGCACCATGGCCATTCTCGACGATGCCCGCGCGATCCGCCCGGTGTGGGGCGCGATCCTGGGCACCAGCTGGTTCTTTGCCGCCGGCGCCGTGCTGGTGTCAGAGTTTGCCCCGCTGGTCAGCGGCACGCTGGCGGCGCGGCAGGATGTCGCCACGCTGTTCCTCATCGTGTTCTCGCTGGCGATCGCCGCGGGCTCGGTCTGCGTCAACCTGCTGCTCAAGGGCGAAGTTTCGGCGCGATGGGTGCCGCTTTCGGCGCTGGGCCTGGCGGCCGGGCTGATCGACCTGTGGATTGCCGCCAGCGGCTTTTCGGTGGAAGTCGCCGGCGCTTCGATCGCGCAGTTCCTGGCGACCGATGGGGCGTGGCACATCCTGATCGACCTGGGCGTGATCGCCTTTTCCGGCGGCATGTTCATCGTGCCGCTCTATGCGATCATCCAGGTGAAAAGCCCGGTGGAGCAATGTTCGCGCCTGATCGCGGCCAACAACGTGGTCAATGCCGCGCTCACCGTGGCAGTGGTGCTGGTGGTGGCCGGCCTGCTCGCGCTCGGCGTTGACGTGCCCGATCTGATCGGCGTGCTCGGCTTTGCCACGCTCGCCGTGGCGCTCGCCAGCGTGTGGCTGTTGCCCGAAACGCTGTTCAAGGACGTGATCCGCTTGACGCTCAAGGTGCTTTACCGCGTCGAGGTGCAAGGCCTTGAGCACATGCCGCGCGCAGGCGAGGGGGCCGTGGTGGTGGTCAATCACCTGTCATTCCTGGATGGCGTGCTGCTGGGCGCATTCCTGCCGGGCAAGCCCACGTTTGCCGTCCATACCGCGATTGCCAAGTCGTGGTGGATCCAGCCGTTCCTCAAGCTGTTCAAGGCCTTTCCGGTCGATCCAACCAATCCCATGGCGGCCAAGGCAATGGTCCGCACGGTGCGCGATGGCGCGTGCCTGGTGATCTTTCCCGAAGGGCGCATCACGGTAACCGGCGCCTTGATGAAAGTGTTCGACGGGCCGGGCATGGTGGCCGACAAGGCCAACGCGCCGATCATTCCGGTGCGCCTGGATGGCCCGCAGTATTCGCCGTTTTCCTATCTCAAGGGCAAGGTGAAGCTGCGCTGGTTCCCCAAGGTTTCGCTTACCGTGCTGCCGCCGCGCCGCTTTGCCATCGAGGGCGAGATGACTGCGCGCGCCCGCCGCGCCGAGGCCGGCCGCCGCCTCTATGACGAGATGAGCGGCATGATCTTTGCCACGTCAGACACGCAGACCACGCTGTTTGCCGCCCTGGCCGAGGCGCGCCGCCTGCATGGCGGCAAGACCCGCGTGCTCGAAGACATCAAGCGCGTGGCGCTGAGCTATGACAAGCTGCTGGTGGGCGCGGGCCTGCTGGGCAAGCGGTTGGAGCAGGGCACCTGCGTGGGCGAGGCGGTGGGCCTGCTGATGCCCAACGTGAATGGCGCGATGGCCGCGTTCTTTGCCCTGCAGGCGATCGGCCGGGTGCCGGCGATGCTCAATTTCACCGTGGGCGCGGCGGCCATGCGCTCGGCCTGCGCTACGGCGGCGGTGCGCACGGTGGTGACAGCGCGCGCGTTCGTGGCCCAGGCCAAGCTGGAAGAGGTGATTGCCGCGCTGGAACAGGATGGCGTGGCGGTGCGCTATCTCGAAGATATCGGCGCCACCATCGGCGCGGGCGAAAAGCTCTGGGCGTTGCTGCGTGTCGGCCGGCTGGCCCGCGCCCATGCGCGGCGGCGGATCGATGCGGATGCGGCGGCGGTGATCCTGTTCACCAGCGGCTCGGAAGGGCTGCCCAAGGGCGTCGTGCTGTCGCACCGCAACCTGCTTGCCAACTGCGCGCAGCTTTCGGCGCGGATCGATTTCAACAGTGCCGACGTGGTGCTCAACGCACTGCCGGTGTTTCACTCGTTTGGCCTGACAGGCGGCACCCTGCTGCCGCTGTTCAATGGCATTCGCGTGGTGATGTATCCCAGCCCGCTGCATTACCGCATCGTGCCGGCCCTGGCCTATGATGCCAATGCCACGATCATGTTCGGCACCGACACGTTCCTGGCCGGCTATGCCCGCATGGCGCACACCTATGATTTCTATGCGCTGCGCTATGTCTTTGCCGGGGCGGAAAAGGTGAAGGACGAAACCCGCCGCACCTGGGCCGACAAGTTTGGCCTGCGCATTCTCGAAGGCTATGGCGCCACCGAGTGCGCGCCGGTGATCGCGGTCAACACGCCGATGCACTTCCGCGCCGGGACCGTCGGCCGCCTGCTGCCCGGGATCGAGGCGCGGCTGGAGCCGGTGCCCGGCATTGCCGAAGGCGCGCGGCTTTATGTGCGCGGGCCCAATGTGATGGCTGGCTATTTCCTGCCCGCGCAGCCGGCCGCGCTGCAACCGCCGGCAGACGGTTGGCACGATACCGGCGATATCGTCACCATCGATGCCGAAGGGTTCGTCACCATTCGCGGCCGGGCCAAGCGCTTTGCCAAGATCGGCGGGGAGATGGTGTCCCTGCCCGCGGTAGAGGCGCTAGCGGGCGGGCTGTGGCCGCAGGGCGCCCATGCCGTGGTCACCCGCCCCGATGCCCGCAAGGGAGAGCAGCTGGTTCTGTTCACCACCCAGGCCGATGCAACCTTGCGCGCCCTGCAGCAGTGGGGACGGCAGCAAGGCGCGGCCGAACTGGCCATTCCGCGCGAAATCCGCGTGTTGGATGCTCTGCCGGTGCTCGGCACGGGCAAGGTCGATTACGTAACGCTGGGCGACCGGGCCGGGCAGGAGGCCACCCCTGCGCCGGCAGAGGATGAGGAGCACGCCTGACCAAGGCGTTCCCGGCCTTGCCCGCCGGCCGGCACATACATCAGGCAGTCAGGATGGCTTTGGCACAGCCATGGGCCATCCACCCCCCGGTTGGGAGAGCATGTGCCGTGACGCGCCGCAATCGCATTGCCATTGTCCTGGCCCTTGCCAGTTGCGCCGCGGCGTTGCCCGGCAGCCTGGCCTTGGCCCAGGTGCCGGCAACAGCGCCCGCGCCCGCCTTGCCGGCCATGCTGCAAAGCCTGCCGGCGGGACGCTACGTCGTCGATCCGGCGCAGACGGTGGCACGGTTCAAGGTGCGCTATCTCGGCATCAACCACGTTGAGGGCATGGTGCCTGGCGCCAGTGGCACGATCATGCTCGACCCGGCCAACCTCGAGGCCATGGCGCTCGACGTGGTGATGCCCGCCACGGCCATCGCCACGCAAGACGGCACGTTTGACGATGAACTCAAAGGCCCCGGCCTGTTCGACGTGGCGCATTATCCCACGATCCGCTTTCTCGGGCGCAGGCTGGTGCCGACCGGGCCGAACTCTGCGCGGATCGAAGGGGACGTGACGATGCACGGCGTCACCCGTCCCTTGTTGCTCGACGCGACCTTTGCCGATCCGGCTGGCGCCGGCCTTTCGGTCAATGCCTCGGGCGTGGTGCACCGCTCCGAATTCGGGATGACCAAGTTCGCCCCGTTCGTGAGTGACGACGTGCGCATCACCATCACCGCGGTGCTCAACCGCGCTGGCTAGGCGGCGTGGACAAATTCCACAACGCCACGGTTGCCCTTTAAAAGGCCCTGGGGAGGCGCCCATCCAAGCATGATTGGGACGAAGCAAGAGTGGGCCTCTTGCAAGGCCGAGCAACGCTGCCAGGGCCTTTTATAGGGCAACCCCTGCGGGGCTGGACCAAAAACCGCCATTTCCGCGTCGGCTCGTCGCACAATATTCCCGATATTGCGCTTCCTCGCCTCCTTGAACTGGCGGTTTTTGCCTCCAGCCGTGGCGCTGTGGAATTTGTCCACGCCGCCTAGGCCCTGCGCGCAGCGCCGGCTTGGCGGCTGCGGCAGGGCAGGCAAGGCGGTCAGCCCGGGTGGCCACCCTCGTGATGGGCGTGGGCGGCCATGGCGCGTTCCTGTTCGGCCTGATGCTGCGCGGCCATTTGCGCCTGGTGCTGGGCCTGTGCCTGGGCACGCTGGGCTTGCATCTGCTGGGCGCGCGCCATGGCTTCCTGGCGATGTTGCGCGGCCTGGGCCTGGGCTTGCGCTTGCGCCTGTTCGCGGGCCTGGGCTTGGGCTTGGCGTTGCTGGGCCATTTCCTGGGCACGCTGCTGCTGCATCTGGCGCTGCTGCGCCTGCTGCTGCATGGCGCGTTGCTGCGCCTGGGCGCGCTGCGCCTGCATCGCCTGCGCGCGCTGGGCTTGTTCTTGCGCCCGTTGCGCCTGGGCCTGGGCGTGCTGGGCCTGCATCTGGGCCTGGCGCTGAGCCGCCATTTGCTGTTCCTGGGCGCGGCGCGCCTGTTGCTGCTGCATCATCTGCGCGCGCTGGTTGGCTTCGCGGGCCTGGGCCTGTTGCTGCGCCTGCTGCATCGCCATGCGCTGCATCTGGGCATGTTGCATGGCAGCCTGCTGCGCGCGCTGTTGTGCCATCTGCATGTTGGCGCGCTGCATCGCGGCCTGTTGCGCCTGCTGCTGCGCGACGAACTGCTGCTGCTGGCGCTGCTGCATGAACTGCTGCTGTTGTTGTTGCATCGCTGCCTGTTGGCGCGCACGCTGGAACGCGGCCTGCTGGGCCATGGCCTGTTGCTGCTGGGCAAAGGCCGCCTGCTGGCGCTGCTGTTCCTCACGCTGGCGATCGTTGCCGAACCAGTTGGAGAACCAGCCATAGGGGCGCGCCTGCGGCGGGGGCGGGGGCGGGCTATAGACCACCGGGCGCGGCGGGGGAGACATGAAGCCCACCTGCTGCCACGCGGCAAACTGCTGCGCTTCCATCGCGCGGCGTTGCGCTTCCTGCTGCCACTGCGCGCGCTCCTGCTCCTCGTGCGCCTGGTGATAGGCCTGCCATTCGGCCTGCTGCGCCATGTCTTGCGACCACTGCGCCTGCTGCGCGGCGATTTCGGCGCGGCGCGCGGCCCAGTTGGCGGCAATCACGCCGCGATGCTCGCGCTCTTGCGAAAGCTGCGCGAGATAGGCCGCGCGATCATAATAGCGCGAGGCGTAATCGACGCGGGTTTCGTATTCATCGGGCGGCAGCAGATCGCCGCGATCGTCATAGACCGCGACGAGTTGCGGCCCCGAATAGGCATAGCTGTATTGCGGGTCCCGCACGAGGTAGGGCGTATCGGAATCGGCCTGGTAGTAATAATAGCGATAGCCACCATCGACCGGCTCGGCATAGCGCCGATCACCCAGGCTGGTCTGCCACACCCAGGGATTTACCCCGCCATCGTCATAGGAATAATCGGGCGGCGCGTCGCCGATCGCGCGGGTCACCCCGGCGGCGCGATCGAGATAGGCATAGGCATCGCTCGGGTTGGCGACGCGCGCCACGCGCACCCGGTTCTGGATCGGCAGGGCCGTCACTGCCGGGGCAGGGGCCATGGCCGTCGCGGCGCCGGGTTGCAACGGCACGGCGGCGGGCAGCGCCGGCAGGCCGTTGCTGGCCTCGGCCGAGGGATCAGCATCGGGCGTGGAGGCGGAGTGGTTGCATGCAGCAACGCCCAGGGCCAACGCGCTGGCCGCGGCGATGCTCATCGTCTTGCGAAATGTCAGCATAGCGTATCACTTTCGTTGCGTGTCCCGGCTTGACCATGCGTGATCATGCCTGAACCGACGGTGGCGGCCCCGTTCATCGCGGCCTAACGCGCGCCTGCCGGTCATGATCCGCAACAAATTGAGGGCGTGCCCACGAAAAAGGGCGCGCCCGGCAAGGCGCGCCCTTTTTCGTCAAGCCACAGCTGGAACGGTTCAGCCCTTGGGGGCCAGCACCATCAGCATCTGGCGGCCTTCCATGCGGGGGAAGGCTTCGATCTTGGCGATTTCGGCAACATCTTCCTGCACGCGCTTGAGCAGGTTCATGCCCAGCTGCTGGTGCGAAAGCTCGCGGCCACGGAAACGCAGCGTCACCTTCACCTTGTCGCCATCTTCGATGAAGCGATGCACATTGCGCATCTTCACGTCATAGTCGTGATCATCGATATTCGGACGCATCTTGATCTCCTTGATCTCCTGCGTCTTCTGGCTCTTGCGGGCGGCGTTGGCCTTTTTCTGCGCCTCGTAGCGGAACTTGCCCACGTCAAGGAACTTGCACACCGGCGGATCGGCGTTGGGCGAGACTTCGACCAGGTCCAAGCCCACTTCGGCTGCCTGATCGATCGCTTCACGCGTGTACATCACGCCAAGATTCTCGCCGTTTTCGTCGATCACGCGCACCTTGGGCACGTTGATCATCTGGTTGTAGCGAGGGCCGCTCTTGACGGGGGGCGCCAACATGCGCCGGGGTGGGGGAGCTATAGTGCTATCTCCTGACGTTGATCCGGGTGCGAGTCATGGAAAGGACTCAAGGCGCGCTCATATCACAACAGCGCCGCAGATAAAGAGCCTTCGGGCATATCTGGGCGGCCGTGCGCCCGGTTTCAAGCCGCAGCGGCCTGCCATAGTGGGAAATGGGCCACACGCGCGGCCGTGGGCACCAGCGCGGTGATGCTGCGCGCCGGTTGCATCGCCTTGAGCAGCGCGGGATGCGCGGCATCGAGGCCCCCGGTCAACGCGCCGAACGCGGGCAGGATCAGCTTGCGCTCGCTCATCACCGCACAGGGCCGGCTGACCGTGCGGCCGCGCGCCGCCACGCGCAGGCGCGGGTGAAAGTGGCCCGACAGTTCCGGTGCGGCCTCGTGCCCCTGCGCCTCGTGCCGCAGCATCACGCCGCGCACCATCACTTCGCGCAGCATCGTGCCGCCGACCAGGTCATCGGCCGGGGCGCCATCCTTTTCATCGTGGTTCCCCGTGATCCACACCCAGTCCACCGCGCGCACCAGCGCCGCCAGCCGCTCTGCCGCGCCCGGATCAAGCCGTGCCGGGCCATGGGCATCGTGGAAATTGTCGCCCAGGCAGAACACCCGGCGCGCGCCCACATGCCGCACCAGCGCGGACAGCCGGTCGAGCGTTTCGCGGCTGTCATACGGGGGCAGCATCTGCCCGGTGCGGGCAAACCAGCTGGCCTTTTCGAGGTGAAGATCGGCCACCAGCAGGGCCTGCTCCGCGGGCCAGGCCAGCGCCCGCGCCGGGCCGAGCAGCCATTCCTGGCCGGCAAACTGGAAGGGAGCGAACGAAAGGGGAACCATGCCTTCCCCTTGCCGCAGCCCCGCCGATTTGGCAAGCGGTTGGCATGGGGCCCTGGCTGGCCCTTCGGAGATGGCATGACCGACTGGACACCCCACACCGCACGCGCCCGCGCCTGGTTCGAAACCCTGCGCGATCGGATCTGTGCCGCATTCGAAAGCATCGAGCGCGAGGCGGGCAGCGACGCCCGCTTTACCTACACCCCGTGGAACCGCGAGCACGAGGGCGAGCCGGTGGAAAATGGCGGCGGCGGCGTGCAGGGCCTGATGAAAGGCAAGGTGTTCGAAAAGGTCGGCGTCAACGTTTCCACCGTGCAGGGCGCGTTCAGCCCGGAATTTGCCCGCACCATCAACGGCGCCGATCCCGACAATCCGGGCTTTACTGCCACCGGCATCAGCCTGGTGGCGCACATGGCCAACCCGCATGTGCCCGCCGTGCACATGAACACCCGCTTCCTCACCACGCGCAAGGCCTGGTTCGGCGGCGGCGGCGATCTCAATCCGCCGCTGCCCTATGAACAGGATACCGCCGATTTCCACGCCCGCTTCCAGGCGGCCTGCGACGCGCACGATCCGGCCTATTACCCGCGCTTCAAGGCCTGGGCCGACGACTATTTCTACATCCCCCACCGCAAGGTGCACCGCGGCGTGGGTGGCATCTTCTATGATCACCTCGAATGCGCCGATGATGCCGGGTTCGACGCCAACCTGGCCTTCACCCAGGCGGTGGGCGAGGCATTCCTCGACGTCTACCCGCGCCTGGTGCGGCGGCGGATGAACCAGGATTTCACCGCGGCAGACGAACTGCAGATGCTGGAATGGCGCGGCCGCTATGCCGAATTCAACCTGGTGCACGATCGCGGCACGCTGTTCGGCCTCAAGACCGGCGGCAATATCGATGCCATCCTGATGAGCCTGCCACCCCGCGCGGTGTGGAGCTGACGCCATGGCCATTGCCGAGGCCGCTGCCCCGCTCAGCAGCGGGTTTCACGCGCTGGCGCCGGGTGACCTTGCGGCCGTCGTCACCGCGCTCGAGATGCACGAGCCACCCGCGAGCCTCAAGCGGCTGGTGCCCGAGGCCGACGTGCCGCTGCAACTGGTGCGCTGGAAAGCGCCAGACCTTGCCAAGTACCGCCTGCTCTATCGCCGCGTCGGCGCCAAGTGGCTGTGGTGGTCGCGCCTCGCGCTGGCTGACGAAGCGCTGGCCGCGATCGTCCATGACCCTCAAGTGGAAGTCTATGCCGTGGCCGACCGCGCCGGGGTGGAAGTGGGCATGCTGGAGCTCGATTTCCGCCAGGCCGGCGAAGCGGAAATCGCCTTCTTCGGCCTGATCCCCGGCGCCACCGGCAAAGGCTTCGGCAAATGGCTGATGCGCCGCGCCCTGCAAAAGGCCTGGGGACGGGAAGGGGTGTCACGGGTGTGGGTGCACACCTGCACGCTCGACGGCCACCAGGCGCTGCCGTTCTACATGGCGCAGGGCTTTGTGCCTTACGCGCGGTTTGTCGAAGTCTTCCCCGACCCGCGCGGGCGGGGGCTGCTGGGGGATGAAGCGCCGCAGGTGCCGGTTTTGGTGGTGTCGTCGACCTGGAATTAGGTATGCTGTACTCAGAGTTCCTGCCCCGGCGCAGCGGGCCACGCCCAAGTTGTCATGTGAATCGACTTTTCCTAATTTATTCAAATCAGACGAGATATTGCTTTGGAAAGCCTAACGTCGAAGGCATTGGTCTTTGAAGCCTTTGGAAACGATAGATACAAAGATGCCGTTCCGGCGTTATCTGCACTGGCAGACCTGGATGATGTGGATGCTTTGTTGGCTCTAGCTTGGTTACATTAAACAGGCACGGCCGGGGAACAAAATCTTGAGGTTGCAAAGACTCTTTATCAACGTGCAGGCGAGGCTGGATCGTCGGACGCGTGGTATAGACTAGGGCGAATATTTAAAAAATCTAACGATCTGCACGCGGCGCTCGTGGCCTTTAAGCGAGGTGCAAACCAAAATTATCTTCCGTGTATCTCAGCGCTGGGCCTGCTCATGATCAGAACCGCACAAGATCAAGATCAAATGAGTGAGGGTATGCGCTGGCTAACTGAGGCTGCAGACCAAGGGCACTTTTTTGCTCGGAAGAAAATTCTAGATTTGAAATTGGAAAATGAAAGTTCTTTATTTGGATTGTTAAAGATAGTGGCTGAGGCGATGCCATTGGGAATTAGAGCCCGATCCGAAACTAAGTTGAGTGGTATCAGTGGGTTAGCTTGACGACC
>CAYXUN010000015.1:0-55563 GCA_964468165.1 uncultured Novosphingobium sp.
ATGCGCTAGGGTGTGCTGGGTTCAATATGTGCAAGTGGGGTGGTTGTGAATCAGGATGTGCGCGGCCGCGCCGATCGCCAGCGCCTTGGCAATGATCTCGCGCGTGTAGATCGCGCTTTCGTCGAGCGTGCCATCGCTCACGATCTGGTCGAGCAGCAGGCGGTTCTGGGTGTTGAGATAGAGCACGCGCACGCGTTCGTGGTTTAGGTGCGCCATGTCGATGGTGAGATAGTCGATCAGCGCCTGCCAACTGGACAGCACGGGCATTTCCTGCACTTGTGCGCGGGCCAGGCGCCGCGCGGCAACGCCGGCGATGCGCAGCGCGGCAGCGGCGGCTTCCTTGATGCCGGGCACCGCCTGCAACGCGCGCGGATCGGCGTTGAACACGCCGGGCAGCGAGCCGAAGCGCTGCAGCAGCATGCGCGCCAGCGGCTTTACGTCCATGCGCGGGATCACGGTCATCAGCAGCGCCTCGATCACTTCATGATCGGCCAGGGCATCGTCGCTGCCGTTCAGCAGGCGGCGGCGCAGCCGGGCGCGGTGGCCGGATGGATCGTGCGCCGCCTCGCGCACCCGATCCGGCACAAGATCGGCACTGGGCGCCGATCGTTCAGGAAAGAGTCGGGGTTCGTCCGGCATGACCTCGTGCGGGCAAGAAGGTGTAGACGCAAAAAGCACGGCACCGGACCGACCGGCACGCGTTGGCGGGAAGAATGTTACGGCGATTTGCATTGCCCAAGCGCGGGCCATGCGCAAGAAGGGGGCGAATGGCGGATACGACCGATTTGGCGGAACCCGATGGTCCGGTGCCCAAGGGGCGGCGGCGGCATTGGCGTGTGGCGCTCTGGGCCACGGGTGCGGCGGTGCTGTTGGTCGGCGGCGGCCTGTGGCTGGCGCGCAACCGCATCGCCGATGGGGTGATCGCCCGCGAACTGGCGGCCCTGGGCCTGCCGGCGCGCTATACCATCGTCTCGATCGGGCCTGGCCGCGAAGTGCTTGCCAATGTGGTGGTGGGCGATCCGGCGCGCCCCGATCTGGTGATCGAACGGGCGGAATTGAGCCTGGCGTGGAGCCTGACCGGCCCGCGCATCGGCCAGGTCACGCTGGTGCGGCCGCGGCTCTATGGCACGGTTCATGGCGGGCATGCGAGCTTTGGCGCGCTCGACAAGGTGATCTATGCGCCGTCTTCCTCCAAGCAACCATTCCGCCTGCCCGATTGGCGCCTGACGATCATCGATGGGCGCGGCCTGGTCGATGCCGACCAGGGGCGCGTGGCATTCAAGGCCGATGGGGCAGGGGGCTTGCGCGACGGCTTTGCCGGCACGCTGGCGGTGGTGGCGCCGCGCCTGGCGCTGGGTGCCTGCAGCACCGGTCGGGCAACCGCGTTTGGCCGCGTGACGATCCGCAACGAACAGCCGCGCTTTGCCGGCCCGGTGCGCGTGGCCAACCTGGCCTGCGACAGCGCCGGCCTGGCAGTGCGCGGGGCCGACCTCAATCTCGATGCGCTGGCCGATCGCGACCTGGCCGGGCTGAGCGTCAAGGGGCAGGTGCGCTCCAGCGCGTTTCGCGCCGGCGCGGTTTCGGGCGAGACCTTGGGCCTCGACACGGCCTTGGCCTGGCGCGACGGCGCGCTGCGCGGGCGCGTGGCGGCAACGGCCGGCGGCGGGCGCACCGCGCAGGGCGGGGGGGGCCTGCTGGAACTGGATGGCCTGGTCAAGGCGCGGCCGGCGGCGGCCGCAGGCGGCATGCCTGACGCTGAATTTCGCGGCACGGTCGATGCGCGCGGGCTGCGCCGTGGGCCGATGCTCGACCAGGCGCTCGCCTCGGCCCAGGCCGCGGTGGCCGGCACGCTGGCCGCCCCGATGGTGGCGCAGGTGCGCCGCCGCCTGCACGAGGAAGAGCGCGGCAGCCGCTTTGCCGCCGATCTCACGCTGCGCCACGGTCATGATGGCGCCTGGGACGTGGTCGTGGCCCAAGGCGCGCTGCGCGGCGGCAGCGGGCAGGCGCTGCTCGGCCTCAACAAGGTGCGCGTCTCGGGCAGCAGCGCCGCCACACCCCGCTTTGCCGGCAATTTCGTGACCGGCGGCAACGGCCTGCCGCGCCTGTCGGGCACGATGGAGCGGCTGGGCAACAGCGGCGCGCAGTTTCACCTGACCATGGCGGACTATGCCGTGGGCGGCGGGCACCTGGCCGTGCCGGAGATGGTCGTGGTGCAGATGCCCGATGGCTCCCTGGGCTTTTCGGGACAGACGCGCCTGTCTGGCGCCATCCCGGGCGGACGGGTGGAGAACCTGCGCCTGCCGATCAACGGCGCCTATGGCCGCCATGGCGCGCTGGCCTTGTGGCGGCGCTGCATCCAGCCCGCGTTCGATTCGCTGGAACTGGGGCAGATGGCGATCGACGGGCAAAGCCTCACGGTGTGCCCGGTGGGCGGGCAGGCGATCGTTTCGGCCGGCAGCGCGCCGCTGCGCGTGGCGCTCGGCACATCGGCGCTGCGCATGACCGGGCGCATGGGTGAAACCCCGCTGCGCCTGGAAACCGGCGCGGTGGGCCTGGCCTGGCCCGGCACGCTGACCGCGCGCGGCGTCAACGTGGCGCTGGGGCCAGAGGCCACCGCCACCCGCCTGACCCTGGCCGACCTCACCGCGCGGCTGGGCCAGGATTTCACCGGCAGCTTTTCCGGCGTGGAAGCGCGCATGGCCGCCGTGCCGCTCGACATCACCGGCGCCACCGGCACCTGGCGCTTTGCCGATGGCCGGCTGGCCCTGGCCAATACCACGTTCGACCTGACCGATCGCGCCAGCCCGGCCCGCTTTGCCAAGCTGACCGCACGCGATGCCACGCTGACCCTGGCCGATGGGCGAATCGCCGCCCAGGCGCTGCTGCGCGAAGCGGCCAGCGGGCGTCCGGTCACGGCCGTCACGGTCGAGCATGATCTGGCGCGCGCCACCGGCCACGCCGATCTGGTGGTGGACAAGTTGGTGTTCGACAAGGATCTCCAGCCCGCGCAGCTGACGCCGCTGGCGCTTGGCCTCATCGCCAATGCCAATGGCGCGGTCAGCGGCAAGGGGCGGATCGACTGGCAGGGCGACAAGGTCACCTCGTCTGGCCGATTCGGCACCCAGGGGCTTGATTTTGCTGCCGCGTTCGGCCCGGTGAAGGGGCTTTCGGGCACGCTGAACTTTACCGATCTGCTGGCGATGGAAACCGCCCCGCACCAGATCCTCAAGGTGGCCTCGATCAACCCCGGGGTGGAAGTGACCGATGGCACGGTGGACCTGCAGCTCAAGGCCGGGCAGGTGGTCCAGGTCAACGGGGCGCAGTGGCCGTTCATGGGTGGGCGCCTGTCGATCGAGCCGACCACGCTGCGCTTTGCCCTGGCCGAGGAACGCCGGTTTGCCCTGGTGATCGAGGGGCTCGATGCCGCGCAGTTCGTCTCGCGCATGGAAATGGCCAACATTTCCGCCACCGGCACGTTCGATGGGCGCCTGCCGGTGGTGTTCGATGCCACGGGCGGGCATATCGTCGGCGGGGCGCTCGCCTCGCGCGGGGGCGGCAATGTCTCGTATGTCGGCGCGCTGACCTACAAAGACCTCTCGTACATGGCCAACTATGCATTCCAGGCGCTGCGGTCCCTGGACTACAAGCACATGACCATTGCCCTGCGCGGTGATATCGCCGGCGATTTCGTGACCCAGGTGCAGTTCGGCGGCGTGAGCCAGGGGGCTGGGGCAAGCCGCAACTTCTTCACCCGCCAGATCGAAGGCCTGCCGATCCAGTTCAATCTCAACGTCCGGGCGCCGTTCTACAGCCTGCTGGGTACCTACAAGTCGATGTATGACCCCTCGGTCGTGGCCGATCCGCGCACCGTGGGCCTGCTCGATGCCAAGGGGCGCGTCGTGCCGCGCACGCCGGCATCGGCCGCCACGCCAGCCGGCCAGCCCGCCATTCAGCCTTCAGCAAGTGGAAACATGCCATGAGCCGCAAAACGCATTGCCCTCTCTTGACCGTGCATCATGGCACTGCAACGATTGCCGGGTGCAACGGCCAAAAGGGGGGTGCTGACGTGAGGCGCAAGGTTCTGGCCGCAGGCGCGCTGGCAGGGTTTGCCGCAACGCTGTGCGGATGCATATCGGTCAAGGCCCCAGACAAGCCGATCGTCATCGAGCTGAATATCAATATCAAGCAGGAAGTCGTCTATCGCCTGGCCGGAGATGCCAGCCAGACGATCGACAAGAACAAGGACATCTTCTGAGATGGCACGCACCACTGCTTTTTCCGCTCTGATTGCCGCTGCCGTGGCCTTGCCGCTGGCGATTGCCCCCGTGGCCGCGCTGGCGCAGCGCGATCCGGCCTATGCCGCCGCGCGCGCCGCAGGCCAGGTGGGCGAGAAGATGGATGGCTATCTCGGCTATGTCACCCCGCCGAGCCCTGCGCTCAAGGCGGTGGTCGAGGACATCAACCTCAAGCGCCGGGCCGTCTATTCCGAAAAGGCCCAGGCCCAGAAGGCGACGGTGGAAGAATATGCCTTCACCTCGGGCTGTCTGCTGATTGCCCAGACCCAGCCGGGCGAGAAGTACCAGGCGCCCAATGGCACCTGGCAGACCCGCACCAGCGCCCCGCCGCAGCGGGATTCGCGCTGTCTGTAAAAATTCCGGTTTTCCAGCATCTTGCGATCGGAATGTCGCAAGATTGACGCAAACGTATGCGTGCAACTGTGGCAAGTTCGGCGCACGGCGGTTGACTCGGGAAAACCCCCCGCCTAAGGGGCAGGCGCCCTCGGCGGGATGCCGTTGCGCATGATATGCCCCGTTGGGGGAACGGACATACCCTGTTCGATCCTTTGGCGGAGCATGGCATGAGTGACGAACAGACCGACGCAGAGCCCACCGGTGAGGATGCACGCCTTTCCACCCTGAACGCGCGGCTCGATGCCGCACGCCAGAAGGAACAGGCGCGCAGGCCAACGCCAGACCAGGCAAAGTCCGACGCGAACTATCGCATGGGCAACCGGGTTTTGGCCGAACTGATCGGCGGGCTTGCGGGCGGCGCGTTCATTGGCTGGGTCATCGACCAGTTTGCCGGAACGCGACCATGGGGGCTTCTGGTGATGCTGTTTGTGGGGATGGGCGTGGCCTTCCGCAATATCAACAGGATCTCGAACGGGCGTTCCTGATCGGGTCTTTGCATCCGATGGGTTTCCGGCCATTACACTGGCCGGAGCAGGGGGCGCCTTGGTGTTTTTGCGCGTAACGGGGACAAGCACTGTGGCCGAAGGAAAGGTCGATCCGGTACACCAATTCACGATCGAGCCGCTGTTTGGCACCGATCATTGGGCGATTGCCGGTCACAACATTGCTTTCACCAACTCGGCGCTGTGGATGGTCATCACCACCCTGGTGCTGATCGTGTTCGTGGGTGGTGGCGCCAAGAAGGCCCAGGTTCCGGGCCGCTGGCAGATGGCTGTCGAAGGGCTGACCGGCTTTGTCGACACCCTGCTGCAGTCCAACATCGGTGACGCGGGCCGCAAGTACCTGCCTTACGTGTTCTCGCTGTTCACGTTCATCCTGTTTGCCAACCTGCTCGGCCTGCTGCCGCTGGCACTGGTCGGCATTCATCCCTTTACCGCCACCAGCCACTTTACCGTGACCGGTGTGCTGGCGATCATGAGCTTTGCGATCGTGCTGATCGTGGGCTTTGCCAAGCACGGCTTCCACTTCTTCTCGCTGTTCGTGCCCCATGGCACGCCGGCGGTGATGGTGCCGGTGATCTTCCCGATCGAGCTGATCTCGTTCCTGGTGCGTCCGTTCTCGCTTGGCCTGCGACTGTTCGTCGCGATGATGGCCGGCCACGTGCTCCTCGAAGTGCTCTCGGGCTTCGTCATCTCGGGCACCAATGCGGGCGTGGGAACCTTCTTTCTGGCCGGCGTGCCCAGCTTTCTGCTGATGATCGGCATCTGCGCCCTGGAACTGCTGGTTGCCGGCATCCAGGCCTACGTTTTTGCCCTGCTTACCTGCGTCTATCTCAACGACGCAGAAAACCTTCACTGACCGTCACCACCACCTGATACCGCTTCACACCGGTTTACGACAAAGAGGGAGTTTTTATCATGGACGCACAGAGCGCAAAGCTTCTCGGCGCTGGTCTCGCTGCCATCGGCGCCGGTCTGGCCTCGCTGGGCGTGGGCAATGTCTTCGCCAAGTTCCTCGAAGGCGCGCTGCGCAACCCGGGCGCCGCTGATGGCCAGCAGGGCCGTCTGTTCATCGGCTTCGCCGCCGCCGAACTTGTGGGCCTGCTCTGGTTCGTCGTCGCGATTATCCTGATCTTCGTTGCCTATGGGCAGCTAAGCGGACCATTGATTGACATCCGGCCGGCGTAAAACCCGGCCGGCCAGAACGACAGACAGGAAGCGCGGACCAACGCGATGCCCCAGATAGCCCAACTCGCCGCTACCTATGCCAGCCAGATCTTCTGGCTGCTGGTGTGCTTTGGCCTGGTCTTCTTCGTCATCGGCCGGGGCATGCTCCCGGGCGTGGTGTCGACGATCGACCAGCGCAACAAGCAGATCGCCGACGATCTTGGCGCGGCCGAGGCCGCCCGGGCCGCCGCCGATGCCGAAGAACAGGCCTGGCGCATTGCCGAAGGCAAGCAGCGCGCCCAGGCGCATGACCTGATCGCCGCCGCCAAGGCCGAGGCTGCCCGCAACACGCAGGCTGCCCTCGATGCCGCATCGGCGCGGATCGAGGACACCACTGCCGCAGCAGAGGCGCGCATTGCCGCCGCCCGCGCCGCCGCGCAGGGGGAAGTGCAAGACGTGGCCGCGCAGGCCGCGCAGGATATCGTCAGCCGCCTGGCGGGCCTTTCGGTTTCGGCCGAAGACGCGCGCGGTGCGGTGCAGGGAGTGCTCGCTCATGGCTAACGCGACCGCCACGACCGCCACGGTCGAACAGCACGCCGGCGGCCATGAAGCAGCCGAGCCCACCATCCACGGCATCGGTGCCGGCGCGATCGTTGCCGCCGCCATGTTCGTCTTCCTGCTGATCCTGGTGTGGAAGAAGGTGCCGGGCGCAATCACCAAGGGCCTCGACAACCAGATCGCCGCGATCCGCCGCGAACTGGACGATGCCAAGGCCCTTCGCGCCGAAGCCGAAGCGCTGCGTGCCGAATACGCCGCGCGCATCGCCAACGCGGAAAAGGATGCGGCCGCCATGCTCGAGCATGCGCGCACCGAATCCGCCGCGATCGTCGCCAAGGCCGAAGCCGATACCCGCGAGGTCATTGCCCGCCGCGAGAAGATGGCTTCGGACAAGATCGCCGCTGCCGAACGCGCCGCGGTTGACGATCTGCGCGCCACGGCCGCTGCTGCTGCGGCTTCGGCCGCTGGCCAGATCATCGCCGCCCGTCACGGCGCCGATGCTGATCGCGCCCTGGTCGACAATGCGATTGCCGGACTGACCCACTAAGCAGTCCTGCGCCAAGCGCATCAAACAAGGCCCCGCCGGGAAACCGGGCGGGGCCTTTTTGCGTCGGCGTAGGAAGCGCCTTGGCGCGGACGGCCGCCACAGCAAAAGGCCCGGAACGCCACATGGGCATTCCGGGCCTTATGTGCTGCCGCTGCTGGCTGTGCCTAGCGCGGCAAGCTCAGCGTGAAGGCGGCGTCCTGTGCGTTGCGCCCCACTACCAGCGGCACGGCATCGCTGCCCGGCACGCTGCGCAGGATATAGGGGCTGGGCTGGATCGTGGCCGTGGCGCTTTCGCCCGGGGCGAGGTGCAGCTTGGCAAAGCCGACCAGGGCATAGGGGCTTTGCGCCAGATAGACCTGGATCACTTCGCTGCCGGCGCGGGTGCCGGTGTTGGTCACGTTCACCACGATGCGGCCATCGGCGACGCGCGCATCGCCCAGGGCAAAGCGGGTATAGCCCATGCCGGCACCGAGCGGAAACAGCGCGGCCTTGCCCTGTGCCTTGAGGCCGCGATAGCCAACCAGCAGCCCGTCATCATAGCGCAGGTCACCGTGATCATCGGGCGTCAGGCCCAAGGCCGGATAATCGGCCTCTTGCGCCGCCAGGGTCATCGGCAGGCGGCCACCGGGTTCGCGGGTGCCGACCAGCACGTCGGCCAGGGCCTTGCCGAAGTTCTGCCCGGGATACCAGGCCACCAGCAAGGCGGCGGCGTCAGCGGCGAAGCTGGCGTCAAACGCGTGGCCGACGTTGACCACGATCGCCGTGCGCGGATTGGCCGCGCGCACCGCCTGGGCCAGATGCAACTGCGTCGGATCGAGCCGGGTATCGCTGCGGTCCTTGCTTTCGACGCTGGCATCGGCGGTTTCGCCCAGCATCAGCACCACGGCATCGGCCTGGGCGGCGGCGGCAATGGCGCGGGCCAGCATGGCATCGGGCGTATCGGGCGCCCGCACGCCATACCACAGGCCTTGCACGCGGGCCGGGGCATGACGCAGTTCCACCTCGACCAGCACGCGCTGCCCGGCGCTGAGCGTCACTACGCCTTCCTCGGCATCGCCCGCCTTGAGCACGCCCATGATGTCTGACGCAGCGGGCTGGACATCGCGGCGGACGATTTCGACGCCATCGACCTTGAGCACCACCGGCCCGGTTGCCCCGGCATAGAAGCGATGCGCGCCATCGCCGGGCGCGGTGTACCAGCCACTGGCACGCACGGCGCCGGTTTCGTTGAATCGGCCCTGATCGTGCACCCCGTGGAACCAGACCAGCGAATTGGTCGCCCGCGTCTCCCGCGAAAGCGGTTCCGCGGTCAGATCGTGCCCGGCGAAGTATTCCACCGTCAGGCCGGTGGTGTTGCCATCGCCCAGGTCCATCGCCGGGGTCACCGGCATGGCAGGAAGGCGGGGCTGGGGATCGACGCCCGGTTCGTGGACGATCGCCATGTGCTGGCCCAGCGTGGCGGTGATCGCCTCAAGCGGCGTGAGCGCATCCGGGGTCACGGCGATGCGGGCAAAGGTGCCGCCCTGATAGCACGGCGCGGTGGCATTGGGGCCGATCACCGCCAGCGTGCGAATCGTGGGCGCGAGCGGCAGCAGGCCATCGTTGCGCAGCAGCACGAAGCCGGCGGCCGCGCCGGCGGTGAGCAGTTCTTCGCTATCGAGCGTGGCGGGCGTCTTTGCGCCGCCAAACCGCTGGTTGAAGCGCACCACCCGTTCGGCGGCATCCTGCACGCGGTCGGCGCTGACCAGGCCCTGGGCCACGGCATCTTCGGCCTTGGCACCCAGGAAGCGGGCGGGGCCGGGCATCTCCAGGTCGAGCCCGGCGTTGAGCGTGGCGGCGGTGGAGTGCGTGGCGAAGAAATCGCTCATCAGCACCCCGCCATAGGCCCATTCATCGCGGACGATGGCGAGCGGGCCCGATGCCTCGGCACACCAATCCCCGTTGACGTGGTTGTAGGCGGTCATGATCCCGCCGCAGCCGGCGGCACAGGCCATTTCGAACGGCAGCAGATAGACCTGGCGCAGCGTGGCATCATCCACGACGCAGTTCATCGTGTCGCGCTGGGTCTCGCTGTCGTTGCAGACAAAGTGCTTGGCCACGGCGGCAGTGCCGGTGGACTGGATGCCACGCACCCAGGCCGCGCCGCACAGCCCGGTAAGCAGCGGATCTTCCGAATAGTATTCGAACGCCCGCCCGGCGAGCGGGCTGCGCGCCATGTTGACGTTGGGGGCGAGCAGCGCGTCGACACCCATGGTGATGGCATCGTTGCCCACCAGCGCGCCCATCTGCGCCACGAGATCAAGATCCCAGCTGGCGCCCTGCGCCACCGGGGCGGGGGTGAGCACGGAAACGTCGCGTTCGTCGACTCGGCCGCTGGCCACGCCCATCGGGCCATCGGCCAGCATCAGGCTGCGGGCATTGCGTTCGGGAACGGCGCCGGTGGTCCACATCGTGGCGCCGGCAGTGAGGCGGGCGGCGTCGGCAAGGGAAAGCGTCATGCGGCACCTTTGGCAAATTGCATGATCTGGCGGGCCTGCATGGCAACGGCCCCGGCGATTTCGGGATCGGCCAGGCTGCCATCGGCGGCGAAGGGTTTTTGCGCCACGGTGTTGACGGCAATGCCCAGCGGGGTGGGCCAGCCGCGCATGGCATGGGTAATGCCGCGCAGCGCGGCCAGGGTCACGCCGGTGGCCTGCCAGCCGGCGGCGCTGACCACCAACCCGACCGGGCGCCCATCGAAATAGGGGCGCGAATCGCGGGCGAGGTCTTCGAGCAGGTCGATCGCATTCTTGACCAGGCCCGACACGCCACCGTGATATCCCGGCGATCCGATCACCACGGCATCGGCTGCCCGCACGGCATCGACCAGGGCGCGTTCGCCCACGGTCCGCTCTGCGCTCTCCGGGTTGAAAAGGGGCAGGGCCTTCAAGGCGCTGCCACCGAACATCTGCGTCTGGGCGCCCATGCTTGCGCACGCCTCCAGCACCGCCGCCACCAGGCGTTCGGTGCTGGAGCCATCGCGCAGGGTTCCGCCGATCCCCACGATCTTCATGGCGTTCACGCTCCCTTGAGGGCCGGGATGACCTTGCTGCCCATCAGGTCAAGCGTCTGGTTGGCCAGGCGCAGGCGCTCGTCGGTCAGCGGCCCGGTGGTGGTGCCGCACAGCACGTTGCCGATGCCGAGTTCGGCATAGGGGCGCAGATGCTCGATCACCGTTTCGGGCGAGCCATAGAGGCACCACGTGCCGATCCAGTCGTCGGTCAGCGCATTGGGGGTGCGGTCGGTCTTGGTATTGGCTTCATCGTTTTCGGCGCGGGCGTTGAATTCGGCCTCGCGTTCGATCGCATCCTGGTACGACCGCAGGATCACCATCAGTTCCTCGCGCGCCTGCTCGTCGGTTTCGGCCACGTGCACCGCCTGATAGGTGTGCGTGGTCCACGACAGCGCATCCTTGACCACTTCATCGCTGTGCCCGGCTTCCAGCAGCAGGCCCTTGTAGATGTCGAAGTACTTTTTCACATGCGTGAACGGTTCGGTCCCGCCGATCTTGGGCGGGGTGAACGCCGGGATGAAGGCCGGCCAGCCATGGCGCGCGGCGCGGCGGGCGCTGTTTTCCTTCATCGCCACCGGCATCAGCCGGGCATGCTGCTCGCCATAGGGGGAAGGCGTGATGCGCTGCAGCACGCGGCCCTGATGCGGCCCGTTGTCGATTCGCACGGCCGGATCATCCATGCGCTTGGCCCACAGCTCTTCGGCTACGGCAAGATTGGCTTCGGCGAGCGGGCCGGCGTCCTTGTAGTTGACGTTGAAGCCGATCATTTCCTCGGGCGTGGTGCCCGAACCGACGCCGACCAGCAGCTTGCCCTTGGTGAGGTGATCGAGCACGTTGACCCGCTCGGTAAAGCGCACGGGGTGGTGCAGCGGCACCGACACCACCGAAAAGCCGAAATGCATCTGCGGCAGGCGCGCGGCGAGATAGCCGGCCAGGATGAAGCTATCGCTCGCCACCGGCATATAGCCGTTGAAGTGGTGGTCGGGCATGAAGATCGCCTCGAACCCGTTGGCGGCGGCCTGTTCGGCGTGGTCGATCAGGTCGGTGATCAACCGGCCATCCTCGGCCGGGCTCATCGAACGGGCATTCAGGAACACGGAAAAACGCATGATCTCTCCCCAAAGGTCAATGCAGCCGGCGTGGATTGTCGGAACACGAGCGTGTTTCCCAGATCGCGCTGCTGTTACTATATAGAATTGGAACTATTATTATGTTTTGTCCAGCCGAATTTCCGTGCCATGCCGGAATCGCCGGCGCGAGTGCGCCCGCCGCGGGGCGATCAGAACATGGGATGAGGGTTGGCGGCCGTTTCGGGGATGGGCTGGATCACGTCCCAGTGCTCGACGATCTTTCCATCTTTCAGGCGATAGAAATCGGCAACGGCCGCGCCGCGCGCCGCCGGGTCGGGCTTTACGAAGATGTGGACCGCGGCCAGATCGCCATCGACCACGATGTGGCGGATCGAAAAGCTGTGCCCGGGATCGGAAAACATCGGTGTGAGCGCCGCGATGGCTGCCTCGCGCCCATCGCCAAGCCCCGGATTGTGCTGGATGTAATTCGGCGCGACATAGGTTTCGAACGCGCTGCGAACTTGCCGCAGGGTATAGAAGCGGCGGGCAAAGTCAGTGATGATTGCCCGCGTGCGGGCGGTTTGGCGCGTAGTAGCGGTGGCCTTGGCGATATGGTGTGGCGCTGCGCTGGGCTTGGCGTGAACGGCATGCGATGCTGCCATCGCACCGGTGAACAAGGCCAGGGCCAGCGCAGGTTTGATGGCAGCATGCATGGCGTTTTTGTCCTTTCAGGCCGCTTGCACCGTCTTTTCGTCGGTGTTGAAGGCGGGGAAGGGCAGGTAGGACACGCGCAGCTTTTGCCGCAGCGCGAGGGTGTGTTCGCCCGCCGGCAGGCCGCCGGGATGATTGACGATGATCGTGGCCGGCGTGCCGAATGCCCACCGCCGGTCATAGGCGGTTTCCATGGCATCGAGCGTGATCGGGCCCGGGCCCTCATCGAACTGCACGGCTTCATGCGGCAGTTCCACGCCATCGAGCGTGATCGCCAGTTCCTCGACCATCGACAGGGTCAGGCCACGGTAATAGCCCAGCTTGGCCTCGAACGCGAAGCCGGTGGGCGCCTCCGCCGGGCCGATGTTGCGCACCGTGGCGGCATCGATCAGGTACTTGTCGAACATCATACAGACTCCTTGGCGCCGAACGCGGCTTCTGCCTGGTTGATCAGGCGCTCGAACATCACATGCTGGCGGCGCACCTGCTCGCGGCTGTCCACCGGGTACACGTCCTGAATCCAGCGGTTGCCTTCGTATTCGCTCGACAGGGTGCCTTCCCAGCCGCACTTGACGAGTTCGGGGATGACCTCGTCGTAGGCGATGGCGGGGTCGGTGCAGTCCTCGTCCATCTCATAGAACTTGGCCTGGATGTGCCGGAAATAGGGCGCGTAATCGCCGATCCGCTTGGGGTTGGCATAGGGGGTATGGCGCAGGGTTTCGGCCATGGCCACCTCGGCCTTGTTGCCGCCCATCTTCACGGCCACTTCGTAGATGGTGTATTCGGCCATGATCTTGGCCTCGTGGCTGTCAACGATGAACTGTGCCACCTCGGGCCGCGCGCCCTGGCGTTCGAACCGCGCGCGGAGGGCGGGCGAGAAGTGCTTCATGAAGATGCCCATGTCGGGCAGGATGCCGAGGTGACGGGTGCCCAGGCGATCCGCCTCGTCGATCGTGCGCAGGATCCAGGCATGTTCGAGATGCCACGGCGCATGCACTTCCACGCCCAGGTGCACGTCATACTGCTCGGCATAGGGCACGCAGGCGGCCAGGATATCGGGCCGCACGAACACCAGCACGCGCATGTTGCGAATGCCCAGCCGGCTGGCCAGCTTGATGTCGCGCACGATGCTTTCCACCTGCTCGGCATCGCTCATCGGGCGATCCTTGCGCAGCTTGGTATCGAGGAACATGTCATAGCAGGTGAAATGCGCGCCATGGCGGGCCAGCATGTCCTGCCAGCGCGCCACGTCGGCATCGCTCAGGTTGGGGAATTCGGGCATGTTCTGCTCGGGCAGGATTTCGATGCCCTTGGCGCCGATCGAACTGCCAAACGCGATGCAGTCCTCCACGCTCATGGTGCCCAGGAAGAGCTCTTCCTGAAACGAATAGAGGCTGACGCCCCGTTGGATCTTGGACATGGCTTTCATGGCTCCGTCAGGAGGGGCGGCAGCGAAGCGCTGCGCGCTGGGAAAGGGAACGGGCTGGATCTGGCGTGCTGGGCACGAGGCCCGCGGTTGGGCGGCCGCGGCGCACTGCCGGGGCGGTTGTGGCCGGCCCGCTGGCGTGGTGCGGAAAGAAGGCGGTGGTGATCATGGCTCTCCCCAGCGGCGGGCCGTCGCCACGCCATAATTAGAACTTTAGTTCTTATTGCTTTCCGTATCGCTTTCCCGGGCCGCGCTGTCAAGATGCGGTTTTTTTATGGATCAAGATGCTGGAAAAGAACGATAAAAAATCGCTTCGTTGATCTGCGTCAAACCATCTTGACCGGGAATTTCATCCGCCATAATAAGAACCAGCATTTTGATTTTATAAATGGCGAGTCACGATCTCGCCACGCTCAAAAGGGGAGGACGTCGGATGAACCGCCTGATCGCGGCACTGTTGATCGGTGCCAGCATGCCCACCATCGCCACCGCTGCCCACGCGCAGGATGGCGCCGCGCCGCAAGACGCGGCCAGCAGCACCGGCGGCAACAGCGCCGGCCTTGCCGAAATCGTCGTCACCGCCAACCGCACCGAAAGCTCGGCGCAGAAGACGGCCGTGGCCTTGACCGTCTATACCGGTGCCGATCTGGCCCAGAAGGGCATCAGCAACGTCCAGTCGCTCGCCACGGTCGATCCCAGCGTCAACCTCAGCACCAGCTCGGGTTCGGCTTATGTTGCCGTGCGCGGCATCGCCTCGACCGACGTGACCGAAATCGGCGATCCTTCCGTGCCGATCGCGCGCGACGGGTTCTATACCAACCGTTCGTTCTCCATCGGCACCTCGATGTACGACATCGCCCGCATCGAAGTGCTCAAGGGCCCGCAGGGCACGCTCAACGGCCGCAATTCCACCGGCGGCCTGATCTCGCTGATCACCAACCGCCCCACCGATACGGCGGGCGCCTATGGCTCGTTCGAAGTGGGCAACTATCGCGCGCTCAACGTCGAAGCGGGTGGCAACGTGCCGCTGACCGATACGCTGGCGGTGCGTTTCTCGGGCATTCATCGCCAGCATGACGGTTATCGCCACCTCACCGGCATCAACCTGGATGGGGACGATGAAAACACCTCGTCCGGCCGCGTGCAGCTGCAGTGGAAGCCGACCGACAACGTCAAGCTCTGGGCGTCGTACCAGCATGACGACATCCGCAACGTGGGTGACGTGGCGATGACTTCGGCGCTGGGCACCCGGCCCGATTTCGGCGATGCGCGCAGCTTTCCCAACCAGGCGCTCACCTCGAACCGGGTAAAGGGCGATCGCATCCGCTGGGAAGGCACCGTTGCCAACTTTGCCGGCGACCTGACGCTGACCTATGCCGGCGGCTGGGACAAGCAGACCTGGGCGCACAAGCTCGATGCCACTGGCCCTGCCTATCCGGCGATCCGCAATTTCATCCAGAACGAGGCGCCGACCACCTGGAACCACGAAGTTCGCCTGTCCAACGGGTCGAACAACCCGCTGTTCTTCCAGGTTGGCCTGTTCCACTTCCAGGAAACCAACACGATCAATTCCGGGATTTACAACCTGGCGATGACCGGCCCCTATGCGCCGGGCGGCCCGCTGTCGTTCCTGGATTTTTCAAACACCTACGGCATCCACTTCGACTACAACGTCAAGACCAAGTCTGACGCCGTATTCGGCCAGATCGCCTACAAGCTTAGCGACCAGTGGAAGCTGACCGTGGGCGGGCGCTATACCCGCGATGAAAAGGTGCGCACCGGCGGCGCCACGCTCAATTATCCGGCGCTGGCTTTCCCGGAATGGGGCTTTGTCTTCCCGTTCACCACCGGTTTCACCGATGGTGCCGGCCGCATGACCAAGTCTCAGCCGACCTGGCACGTGGGCCTGGACTATACTCCGGCGCCCAACTCGCTGGTCTATGCCAAGTATGATCGCGGCTACAAGTCGGGCGGGTTCAACTCCAACGGCTCGGCAGCCTCGATCCCCTATGGTCCCGAAACGCTCGATGCGTTCGAAGTGGGCACCAAGAACCGCTTCATGGGCAACCGCCTGCAGCTCAACGCCTCGGCGTTCTACTTCAACTATCGCGGTTACCAGGCTTCGCAGACGGCAGACTCGCTCAACGGCGCGGCCGGCACGTTCAACGTCGGTACGGCCAAGATCTATGGTGCCGAAGCGCAGGCCGTGGCCCTGTTCGGCGAAGGCGGGCGGATCGACCTCAACGCCGCGTGGCTGCACACCCGGTTTGGCGACAACATCACCGTCAACGATGGTGGCGGCACGCCGCAGAGCATCGGTGGCCACCAGCTGCCCAACGCGCCCAAGCTGTCTGTCTCGGGCGGCATCGAATATGCCATCCCGGCTTTCGGTGGCACGCTGACCCCGCGCGCCGATGCCAAGTACAGTTCCTCGTTCTACTACTCGGTGTTCAACACCTATGACACGCAGTCGCGTCCCTATGTGACCGGCAACCTGTCGCTGCAGTACGCCCCCGAGGGTGCGCGCTGGACGCTCCAGGCCTTTGTGCGCAACGTGGGTGACAAGGTCGTGCTCGCCTATGCGGCACAGAATTTCAACTCGCGCCTCAATACCTATCAGTTCCAGCCGCCGCGCACCTATGGCGTGCGCTTCGGCTTCAAGATCTGATCGATAGACAACGAAAAAAGGCCAGCCCGGCGCATGCCAGGCTGGCCTTCCAGGTGCCGGGCCGGGACAGCGGCCCGGCACCATTTGTTTGGGCAGGTGCTTGCGGGATCAGTGCAGGTCGAGCACGACGACCGACTTGGCGGGCAACGTGACGCTGAGCACGCCGTTCTGGATCGTTGCCGCGCTGAACGGCACCGGGTGCACGGTATCGGGTGCAGCAAGGGTATTGTGCGCATCGATCGCGGCGCCGGTCAGCACCTGGCCGCTCGCGCTGGTGGCGGCAATGCCGTCGAGCTTGACCGTTACCGTATTGGCCTGGGACGGATCGCGGTTGGACAGCGCCACGTGCACCACGCCGGCCTTGTCGCGCACGGCAGAGCCGCTCACCGCCGGCATCGTGAACTGATCCTTGGCATACCACGGCGTGGCAATGTCGATCGGCAGCACGGTGGCATCCTGCCACGGGCGATACATCATGAAGACATGGTAGGTGGGCGTCACCACCATCTTCTTGCCATCGGTCAGGATCATGGCCTGCAGCACGTTGACCATCTGCGCAATCGCCGAAAGCCGCACGCGATCGGCATAGTGGGCGAAGATGTCCAGCGTGGTGGAGGCGATCAGCGCGTCCCGCAAGCTGTTCTGCTGGCGCAGGAAACCGGGGTGCGTGCCGGCATCCTGGGCATACCACGCGCCCCATTCGTCCACGGCCAGGAAGATGCGCTTTTGCGGATCGTACTTGTCCATGATCGCGGTGTGCCGGGCGAGCAGATCGTCGATCCGGCGTGCCCCTGCCAGGGCATCGGCCCAATCGTGCTCGTCAAAACCCACCGGCTGCGCCTTGGGCGGCCAGGTGCCGCCACCAGGCACGGTGTAATAGTGCAGTGACAGGCCATCGACCTGGTCGCGGGCCGAGCGCATCATCGTTTCGGTCCAGTTGGTGTCATCCGCATTGGCGCCAGAGGCCACGCGCAGGATCTGCGTGCCGGCCACGGGCTTAATGAACGCGGAAAAGCGGCGGGTTTCGTCCACCGCGTATTCGGCGCGCATGTTGCCGCCACAGCCCCACAGTTCGTTGCCGATGCCGAAATAGGGCAGGGCCCAGGGCTGCTTGTGGCCATTGCGTCCGCGCTCGTCCGCCAGGCTGCCGGCAGGCGCGGTGACATATTCGATCCATTCGGCCATTTCGCGCGGGGTGCCGTTGCCCACGTTGCCCGAGATATAGGCCTCTGCGCCGATCTGGCGGAGCAGTTCGAAGTATTCGTGCGTGCCCACGCTGTTGGGCTCGGTCACGCCGCCCCAGTTGGTGTTGACCTTGACCGGGCGCTTGGCCTGTGGTCCGATCCCCTCGCGCCAGTGGTATTCGTCGGCAAAGCAGCCGCCCGGCCAGCGCACCAGCGGCACCTTGAGATCGCGCAGCGCGGCGACCACGTCGTTGCGGAAGCCGTTGGTGTTGGGGATGGACTTGTCGTTGCCCACCCACAGCCCGCCATAGATGCCGTTGCCCAGATGCTCGGCAAACTGGGTGAAGATGTGCCGGTCATAGGTCGGCCCGGGCTTGTCGGCGTGCAGCGTGGCGGTGGTGGGCGTGCCCCCGGTATCGGCCAGCGCCGGCGCGGCCAGGGCAGTGGTGGCCAGCAGCGCGGCAGCGGCGGAGCAAAGCATCTTGATCATGCGGGGGCGCGTCCTTGTTGGCGAAGGTGGCGGGATCAATCGAAAAAGGCGTCTGTCATCAGCCGTTTGCCGCGCAAGAATGCATCGGCCACCAGCGTGAGCGGGCGGGTGTCCACATCGCTTCGCCCCTGAGCGACGAGATCGGCAAAGCGGGCATAGAGGCCGGGATATTCGTCGTCTTCGTGGCGCAGGGTTTCGCCCGGCAGGGTCAAGACGGCGCCGCCATTGGCGAGGCGCAGCGTGCCGGCATCGGTGTCGACCACGATGTCCCAACTCTGCGGGCCGGTCTGTCGCCAATCGAGGTCCATGTGGATGGACGTGCCGCGGGAATCGCGGAAATGCAGGTCTGCCGCGATCGGGGCGGCGCGGTTTTCCGGCACTTCCAGCGTGGCTTCGGCCAGGAAGAACGGATCGGGCAGGATGTGGGTGATGATCGAGAGGGCATTGATCCCCGGATCGAACACGCCCAGCCCGCCCGGCTCCCAGATCCAGGCCTGGCCCGGATGCCACACCCGCACGTCCTCGCGCCAGATCACCTTGACGCCGGTAATGCGCCGATCGGCCAGCCAGGCGCGCGCCGGGGCAACGCCTGCGGCATGGCGCGAATGCCACGAGGCAAACAGCGTGGTGCCGGCCGCGTTGGCATGGGCGCGCAGGGCGTCCACTTCGGCGAGGGTGGCGCCTGGCGGCTTTTCCAGGAACACATGCAGGCCCTGGTCCAGCGCCAGCGACGCCAGGTCATAGCGCACCTGGGGCGGGGTGCAGAGCGCCACGGCATCGATTGCCACGTCGCTATCGACCAAGGCCTGAAGCGTGTGGAAATGCGGCACGCCATCGACGCCGCTGTCGCTGCGGCTGACCGTTGCGGCGAGGGCAAAGGCGGGGTTGCCGGCAATGGCGGGCAGGTGCTGGTCATGGGCGATCTTGCCCATGCCGACCACGGCAATGCGGATCGCGCCCATGGCTTAGAGCACCTTGACCGCGAACGGCACCGGGCCGGCTTCGGCGCGCGCCAACCGATTGTGCAGCGGCAGGGCAAAGGGCGCGGCCGCGATTTCAAAGGCATCGCCTTCCTGCGTCTTGATCCCGTCGCTGAACGAAAGCGTTGCCGTGCCGAAGAAGTGTACGTGAATGTCGCCGGGGCGGCGGAACAGCCCATACTTGAAGTGATGATGTTCCAGGTTGGCCAGGCTGTGCGACATGTTGTCTTCGCCCGAAAGGAACGGCTTTTCCCAAAGCGTGGCGCCATCGCGCAGCACGCGGCTGGTGCCACGAATATCGGTGGGCGGGGTGCCCAGCAGCAGTTCGGCGCCCAGGGCGGCCTGGCGCAGCTTGGAATGGGCCAGCCACAGATAGTTGTGACGCTCGGTCACATGGTCGGAAAACTCGTTGGCGAGAGCCAGCCCGAGGCGCCAGGGCGTGCCGTCTGCACCGATCAGATAGATCCCGGCCAGTTCCGGTTCCTCGCCGCCATCCTTGGCAAAGGCCGGCATGGTCAGGGGCTGGCCCGGGCCGACCAGTTGCGTGCCATCACCCTTGTAGAACCATTCCGGTTGTTGGCCTTCGCTGCCGGCTGCGGGCTTGCCACCCTCCAGTCCTTCCAGGAACATCCGCATGGAATCGGTCTGCTTTTCGGCCTGGGCGGCATCGCGGTGCATCTTGTCGCGCCCTTCGGCCGAACCAAGATGGGTAAGGCCGGTGCCGGTCAACCAGACGCGCGCGGTGTCATCGTGGTCGATCGCGGGCAGCAGCGTGCCGGCGGCAAGTTCGGCGGCGATGTCCACCGCCTGGGTGCCGGCGCGGGCGGCAGCGGCATCGGCGAGGCTCTGCCCGGCGGCGATGGCCGCCTGGGCCAGCTCGCGCACCGTCGCGGGGCTGTCGAGGAACACGGCGCTGTCACCGGTGGCGAGGATCACGCGGCGCGTGCCATCGGCGCTGCGATGCTGAAGAAGGCGGGTTGCCATGGAACAGGGTCTTTCGCGAGAGAAGAGGATCAGAGCGTGAGCGTGCCGTCGATCAGGCGCGGCGCGCCATCGCCACGCGCGGCGTCGGTCAGTTCGGGCGGCAGCACCGCCTGGCTCAGGTTCTGGTAGCTGACCGGGCGCAGGAAGCGATCGATCGCCAGGCTGCCCACCGAGGTGGTGCGCGGATCGGACGTGGCCGGGAACGGCCCGCCGTGGACCATGGCGTGGCATACTTCGACGCCGGTGGGCCAGCCATTGGCCAGGATGCGGCCGACCTTGCGTTCCAGGATCGGCAGCAGTTCGCTGGCGAGGCCTTCGTCGGCCGCGTCCATGTGCAGGGTCGCGGTCAGCTGGCCTTCCAGGCCCTTGAGCACCGTGGCCAGCTCGGCCGCATCGGCGCAGGTCACCACGATCGAGCTGGCGCCGAACACTTCATGCCCCAGCGCCTTGTCGGCGAGGAACGCCTGGGCCGTGGTGACGAACAGCGCGGCCTGGCCACAGGGGCCTTCGCCCACCGGGCCGGTCGCCACGGTTTCCACGCCGGGGGCCGCTGCCAGCGCCTTGACCCCGGCTTCATAGGCGGCGTGGATGCCGCTGGTCAGCATGGTCTGCGGCTGGGCCTGGCCCACGCCCGCACGCGCGGCGGCAAGGAAAGCGTCGAGGCCGTCGCCGGCGATGGCCAGCACCAGGCCAGGGTTGGTGCAGAACTGCCCCGCGCCCATGGTGAGCGAGCCAACGAACGCCTGGCCGAGCGCCGCGCCGCGTGCAGCCAGCGCTGCCGGCATCAGCACGACCGGGTTGATGCTCGACATTTCGGCATAGACCGGGATCGGCACCTCGCGCTGTTGTGCAATGCGGGCCAGCGCCAGCCCGCCGCCGCGCGAGCCGGTAAAGCCGACAGCAGCGATGCGCGGATCGGCCACCAGCGCGGCGCCCAGTTCGTTGCCAGGGCCAACGAGATGGCCAAACACGCCTTCGGGCAGGCCGGAGGCGGCCACCGCGCGGGCAATCGCGCCCGCAACCAGCGCGCCGGTATCGGGATGGGCCGGGTGGCCCTTGACCACCACCGGGCAGCCCGCCGCCAGCGCCGAGGCGGTATCACCCCCGGCGGTGGAGAACGCGAGGGGGAAGTTGGACGCGCCGAACACCGCCACCGGGCCCAGCGGGATCATCCGCAGGCGCAGATCGGGGCGGGGCAGGGGCTGGCGATCGGGCAGGGCCGGATCGATGCGCAACTGCTGCCAAGCGGCAGCGCGCACCACGCCGGCAAACAGGCGCAGCTGGCCCACGGTGCGGCCGCGTTCGCCCTCCAGCCGCGCGCGCGGCAGCCCGCTTTCGCGCATCGCCGCCTTGATCAGCGGATCGCCGATGGCGAGGATTTCCTCGGCGATGGTTTCGAGGAAGCGGGCGCGCTCTTCGCGCGTCGTGGCGCGATAGATGTCGAACGCCGCCTCGGCCGCGGCACACAGCCGGGCCACATCGTCAAGGCCGTGCACCGCCAGGGCGGGCCCATGGGGCTGCCCGGTGCGGGCGTCGGTCGAGCGGAATTCGGTCATCGGATTCTCCCTATTTACTCCGACATATTCCGGCAGGATGACAAACGCAATAATAGTCGTTTGACCCCGTGGCGCTCCCTGCTACCCACGCTGGACAGGAGGCGATCGAGACAGTGACGCAACGGCAGTTCCCGGACAAATCGCGCAAGGGCAAGGCAGGGGAAAGCGCCGCCGGCAACGCGGCGCCGGAACGTGTCGCAACCGATGAGCGCGACAGCCCGGCGCGCGGCCCAGGCCGGCGCCTGCATGGGGCGATCGCCCACAAGCTGGGCACGGCGATCCTGTCGGGCCAATACCAGCCGGGCGATATCCTGTCGGGCGAAGTGGCCTTTGCGGAAGAGCTCAAAGTGTCGCGCAGTGCCTATCGCGAGGCGATCCAGGTGCTGACCGCCAAGGGCCTGGTCGCGAGCCGCCCTAAGGCCGGCACCCGCGTGCTGGAGCGCGACCGCTGGAACCTGCTCGATCCTGAAGTGCTGGCCTGGGCCTTTGCCGGCGAGCCCGATCTGCAATTCGTGCGCGACCTGTTCGAACTGCGCGCCGTGGTGGAACCGGCCGCTGCGCGCCTGGCGGCGCAACGCCGTGACAAGGCCGATCTCAAGGCGATCCGCGATGCGCTTTCGGCGATGCGGCGGCACACGCTGACCAACGATGCCGGCCGTGCCGCCGACCGCGATTTCCACGATGCCGTGCTGCGCGCCAGCCACAATGCCGCGCTGCTGGTGCTGTCGGCCAGCATCGGCGCGGCGGTGCACTGGACCACGCGGTTCAAGCAGCGCAGCCGGGAATTGCCGCGCAATCCCATTCCCGATCACGCCCTGGTCTATGACGCGATTGCCGATGGCGATGGCGAGGCAGCCGCCCAGGCAATGGGCGTTCTGGTGCAACTCGCCCTGGAAGACACCGCCAGCGCAATCGAGTCCGCCGCAAAAGCCCGATCCTGATCCTCCCCGGCACGGGGAGGGGGACCGCGCGAAGCGTGGTGGAGGGGATTGGCAACCTAAAGCGGCGGTTCAGCCCGAAAATCCCCTCCACCAGCCTGCGGCTGGTCCCCCTCCCCGAAACGGGGAGGAGCTATCAGTCTGCGGTTTTGGTCTTGGCGCCCCACAGCGCGTAGAAGATGATGTAAAGCTCGCACGCCGCGGTCAGCAGGAACGAGGTCTGCAGGCCAAAGGCATCGGCCAGCTTGCCCTGCACCACCACCAGCGCGCCGCCGGCAATCGCCATGATCAGCAGGCCCGATGCTTCCTCGGTCAAGGGGCCCAGGCCCTTGATGCCCAACGTAAATATCGTGGGGAACATGATCGAGTGGAACAGCCCCACGCTGATCAGCGCCCACATCGCCACTGGCCCGTGCGTGGCGACCGTGATCATCACCACCACGAACGCGCCGACGGCGGCCAGGGCCAGCACGGTTTCGGCGCGCACCTTCTGCATGATCGCCCCGCCGGCAAAGCGGCCCAGCATCATCCCGCCCCACAGGAACGTGAGGTAGCGGCCGGCTTCCTCGTGCGTCAGGTTGGCGATGTCACCCTGGCTGACGAAGTTGACGAAGAGGTTGGCCACGCCGATTTCGGCAATCAGGTAGATGAAGATCGCCGGAATGCCGAACACCAGGTTGCGGTGGGCCCAGAGCGAGTGATGCCTGCGCTCTTCTGCGGCCATGCGGCTGGTGGCGCTGCCCATGGCGGGCAGGGGATAGCGCGCGATCACCACGGCCAGCACCACCAGCACGGCGGCGACCAGGCCATAGGGCAGGATCACCGAATGCGCATCGGCCAGGCGCTCGGCCGGGGTAAGCACGGTGGTGGCGCTGGCCGTGCCGCTTTTGGAGCGGCCCAGGATCAGATAGGCGCCAAACAGCGGGGCCAGCATCGTGCCCATGGAATTGAGCGCCTGCACCAGGGTGAGCCGCGACGAGGCGGTTTCGGCCGGGCCGACGACGGCGACATAGGGATTGGCCGCAACCTGGAGCAGAGTGATGCCGCTGGCGATGACGAACAGCATGACCAGCGTGACGCCGTAGGACGGGATCGAGGCCGCCACCATCATGCCCAGCGCGCCGGCGGCCATGATCAGCAGGCCGGTGACCATCGCCATCTTGTAGCCGATCTTCTCGATCAGCTTGGCCGAGGGGATCGAAGCGACGAAATAGGCGATGAACCACACGGATTCGATCAGCGTGGTCTGGGTATAGTTGAGGTCGAACACCGCGCGCAGGTGCGGCAGCAGGGTGTTGTTGATGACCGTGATGAAGCCCCACATGAAGAACAGCGTGGCCAAGAGCGCCAGCGCGCGGCCATAGCTGGCGCCGGGCGGCAAGCCCTTGCCAGGGGCAGCGGAAGCCGCAGCCGAAGAAGCAACTGGGGGCATGTCCATCCTCTCTCGAAGGGTTGTTGGCGCAGAGGCGAGGGGCGGCCTGGACATCCCAGCGTGATGCTTGCGAACCGGCTTGCGCTCTTTCTATTTGTCGGACTATATGCTCGGGTACGGCCACGTCAATGGCTGCGCACGTGTTTTCACGTGCCGCCCCGGGGCAAGAAAGGCCGACCATGGAGACCAGGATGAACACCAAGGCCGCATCCCTTGCCGCGCTGCTGGCGCTTGCGCCGTTTTCCGGCGCGCACGCTGCCCAGGCCAGCCAGGAAGCGGCAGGTTCGCTGGCCGATGGACAGAAGGTCGTTGCCGTCACGCTCAAGGCTGCCAATGGCGTTTCGGCCCGCATCCTCAGCTATGGTGCCACGCTTCAGGCGCTGGTCGTGCCCGATCGTGCCGGCAAGCCGGCGGATGTGCTGCTCGGCTATGACGACCTGGCTGGCTATGTCGATCACCCCAACTATTTCGGGGTTACCGTGGGCCGCTATGCCAACCGCATTGCCGGCGGCAAGTTCACGCTCGATGGCAAGACCTATCAACTGCCACTCAACGAAAAGGCCGCGAGCCTGCATGGCGGCGGCAAGGGCTTTGACAAGCAGGTGTGGCAAGTGGTGTCGGTCAAGTCCGGGGCGGTGGCCAGCGTCGTGCTCAGCCATGTCAGCCCCGATGGCGACGCGGGCTATCCCGGCACGGTCAAGGCCACGGTGACCTATTCGCTGGACGAGGCCGGCAACCTGACGATCGCGTTCGAAGCGACCACCGACAAGCCGACGATCATCAACATGACCAACCACGCGATCTTCAACCTGGCGGGCGAAGGATCGTCGCAAGGCGCGATGGATCATGTGCTGACCATTCCGGCCAAGGCCTTCACGCCGATCGACGCCACGCTGATCCCCACCGGTGAATTGCGCCCGGTGGCCGGCACGGTGTTCGATTTCACGCAAGGGCGCCGCGTCGCCGATGGCCTGCGCGATGGGCGTGACCAGCAGATCGTCTATGGCCGTGGCTATGACCACAACTTCGCGCTCGACAAGGGCGTGACGGCCGAGCCGGGCCTTGCCGCGCGGCTTGAAGATCCGGCCTCGGGCCGCGTGCTGGAAGTGCTCACCACCGAGCCGGGCGTGCAGTTCTATGCCGGCAATTTCCTCGATGGCACCCTGGTCGGCAAGCAGGGCCACCTCTATCGCATGGGCGATGGCATCGCGCTGGAACCGCAGAAGTTCCCCGATGCGCCCAACCATCCGTCGTTCGTTTCCGCGCGCGTCGATCCTGGCAAGCCCTATCGGCATGTCATGGTCTTTCGCGTTTCCACCTCGCGCTGATAGGCCCCTATGACCGAGCACCAGACCCCGAAGCTGCGCAGCCGCGCCTGGTTCGACAATCCCGACAACATCGACATGACCTCGCTCTATCTGGAGCGATACCTGAACTTCGGGATCAGCCTGGAAGAACTGCGCAGCGGCAAGCCGATCATCGGCATCGCCCAGACCGGCAGCGACCTTAGCCCGTGCAACCGCCACCACCTTGTGCTGGCCGAGCGCATCCGCGAGGGCGTGCGCGAGGCGGGCGGCATCGTGCTGGAATTCCCGGTCCATCCCATCCAGGAAACCGGCAAGCGGCCGACGGCGGGGCTCGATCGCAACCTGGCCTATCTCGGCCTGGTCGAAGCGCTCTATGGCTATCCCATCGATGGCGTGGTGCTGACCACCGGTTGCGACAAGACCACGCCGGCGCTGCTGATGGCAGCGGCCACGGTCAACATCCCGGCCATCGCCCTGTCGGTGGGGCCGATGCTCAATGGCTGGCACAAGGGCGAGCGCACCGGTTCGGGCACGATCGTGTGGAAGGGCCGCCAGATGATGGCCGCCGGTGAACTCGATGCCGATGGGTTCATCAAGCTCGTCGCGTCATCGGCGCCGTCGACCGGCTATTGCAACACCATGGGCACGGCCACCACGATGAACTCGCTGGCCGAGGCGCTGGGCATGATGCTGCCCGGTTCGGCAGCGATCCCCGCGCCCTATCGTGATCGCCAGGAATGCGCCTATCACACCGGCAAGCGCATCGTGGACATGGTGCGCGAAGACCTCAAGCCGTCGGACATCCTCACGCTCGACGCGTTCCACAACGCCATCGTCGTCAATTCCGCGATCGGCGGATCGACCAACGCGCCGATCCACCTGGCCGCCATCGCCCGCCACGTGGGCGTAGACCTGCCGCTCGATGACTGGCAGCGCCTGGGCCACAAGGTGCCGCTGCTGGTCAACCTGCAACCGGCGGGCGAATACCTGGGC
The DNA here is from genome assembly GCA_964468165.1 of uncultured Novosphingobium sp. GTDB lineage: Bacteria > Pseudomonadota > Alphaproteobacteria > Sphingomonadales > Sphingomonadaceae > Novosphingobium. The sequence goes on from CAYXUN010000015.1 coordinate 26,255, forward strand.
GAGGATTACTATCGCGCCGGCGGCGTTCCCGCCGTGGTCGGCCAGCTGATCGGCCAGGGCCTGATCCGAGAAGGGGCGATGACCGTCAACGGCCGCACCATGGGCGAAAACTGCCGTGGCGTGGAAATCGAGGACGAGCGCGTGATCCGCCCGTTCGCCCAGCCGCTCAAGGAAGAGGCCGGGTTCCTGGTGCTCAAGGGCAACCTGTTCGACGCGGCGATCATGAAGACCAGCGTGATCAGCGACGAATTCCGCGCGCGCTATCTGTCCAACCCGGCCGATCCCGAAGCGTTCGAAGGCCCCTGCGTGGTGTTCGACGGGCCGGAAGACTATCACCACCGCATCGATGATCCCGCCGTGGGGATCACCCCCGAAACGCTGCTGTTCATGCGCGGGGCGGGGCCGATCGGCTATCCTGGCGCGGCCGAAGTGGTCAACATGCGCCCGCCGGCCTACCTGATCACCGAAGGCGTCAGCGCGCTGCCGTGCATTGGCGACGGGCGCCAGTCGGGCACCTCGGGCAGCCCGTCGATTCTCAACGCCAGCCCGGAAGCGGCGGCGATGGGCGGCCTGGCCCTGCTCGAAACCGGCGATCGCGTGCGCATCGATCTCAAGGCCGGCACGGTCAACGTGCTGGTGGCCGACGACGTGCTGGAGGCGCGCCGCGCCGCGCTGGTGGCCAAGGGGGGCTATCCCTATCCCGCCAGCCAGACGCCGTGGCAGGAAATCCAGCGGGCGCTGGTCGGCCAGATGAACACCGGCGCCATCCTGGAAGGCGCGGAAAAGTATCAGCGGATCGCCCAGACCATGGGCCTGCCGCGCGATAACCACTGATAGCAAACGGTTGAAAAACCAGGGCGGGGCAGGGCGGCACGATCCGCGCTGCCCCGCCACCAAAGGGCAAGAGGACGGGAGCGCGATGGCTTTGTGGCGCAAGATCGACCGCGACGTGGCCGATATCCTGGGCGAGGGCACGCTGTGGTGTCCGCGCGACGGCGCGCTCTATTGGACCGACATCCTTGCCCCCGCGCTCAACCGCATCGACCTGGCCAGCGGCGCCATCGATCGCTGGACCATGCCCGAGCCGCTGGGCTGGGTCGCTGCCGCCAAGGCGGGCGGCCTGATCGGCGGCTTTCGCGGCGGTATTGCCTCGATCACCTTTGATCCCGCGTCCGCCACGCCCGCAATCGGGCCGCGCAGCGGGCCAGAGCCACACCTGCCCGGCAACCGCATGAACGATGGCAAGGCCGATGCCCACGGCGCCATCTGGTGCGGCACGATGGACATGGCCGAAGAACAGGACAGCGGCACGCTCTATCGGCTGGGCAGCGATGGCACTTTCCAGGTGATCGACACTGGCTATGGCGTGCCCAATGGGCCGGCGTTCTCGCCATGCGGGCAATGGCTCTATCACGCCGACAGCGCGCGCCGGGTGATCTATCGCTTTGCGCTGACCGACGAAGGCGTTGGCCCGCGCGAGGTATTCGTGCGCCTGGCCGAGGATGATGGCTATCCCGATGGCATGATCTGCGATGCGCAGGGTTTCCTGTGGCAGGCGCATTGGGATGGCGGGCGGATCAGCCGTTTTGCCCCCGATGGCCGGCTGGACCGCACGATCGCCCTTCCGGCGCGGCGCATCACCAACATTGCCTTTGCCGGCGAAGGGCTTGATCGCATGTTCGTGACGAGCGCGCGCATCGGCCTGGCCGATCCGGGCGAATACGATGGCGCCCTGTTCGAAGTGCAAAGTGGCGCCACCGGTTTTGCCCCGGGCACTTACGGCTGACCTGCGCGCGCCGCAGAAGCCAGTTTTAACCGCTCAATCGCTTTCGACGCCGGCATAGCCGGGCAGGTGCCGCGCGCTGTGGCCACGCGCCAGTTCGAGTGCTTCGCGCAGCGCCTGGTCAAACTTGTTGGCCAGCTTGCGCGGGCCGATGTGATCGCGAAAGAAATCGGCCCACAGGAACTCGGCATAGGGCCGCGTGGTCTTGGCGTAGCCGCCGGCACGGCGCACGTCGCCGGCCAGCGAGCGCCAGGGATCATCCTCCAGCTTGCCCACGTGATGGGGCAGTGCTTTCCATTCGCGGCGGCGGCCGCGTGTGTCATAGGGGTGCAGCCAGTTGTTGGCGTCGAGAAACGCCAGGAACCGCTTGCGCGGCAGGTGCGCCAGCCGCGCCACCACCGACACCAGCACCTCGTCCACCCCTTCCAGATGCAGCGCCAGGGCCAGGTGATGGTGATCGAGCATCCACAGCTGATCATCCGGGCCGACCACGGCCGGGATCATGTGCGCGCCCAGGAATTCGCCGGCGGCGCTGGCTTCGTTGCGGCGCGCCCAGTCGCGGCGCTTGCGCTCCACCTCGCGCAGGCCAACGGTCATCTGCGTGGGGCGCAGGTCGGCAATCGCCACGGTCTTGAGAATCGGTTGGATCGGACCGGCCAGCCCCATGACTCACGCTCCATGTTTCACGCCTGCCTCGGCGCAGTCTGCGCCAATGCCACTGCATCGGCAACGCTGAAGGTGGCATCGCGTGCCAGGCCATCTAGGCCCGATGCCGCCAGCACCGCCCGCGCGCGATCGTGCGTGCGGGCCAGGATCAGCCGGCCGCCGCGCCGTGCCAGCGTGGCATGCAGTTCGCCGATCGCTTCGGCGGCTGTCGTGTCGAGATCGTCACTCTCTTCCCGGCTCAAGCCCCCCCCCGGCACGCCGAGCCCTTGCGCGCGGCGGGCCACCAGGCCCAGCACGGTTTCGGCATTGGCAAAGAACAGTGGCGCATTGGGCCGGAAGATCGCCAGCCCGCTCACCGCGTGCGCGGTATCGTGGGCGGCCATGTCGACATAATCGTGGCTGGTGCCCAGCTGCCCCAACTGGCTGAGCGAGGGATGAGCCAGGCGATAGAGCAACTGCGCCAGGCTGAGGCCGACGGCCAGCAGCAGCCCGTCGAGCACGCCCAGGCTCAACACGCCCAGCGCGGCGGCCGGCGCGGTCCAGCGGTCGCGCCCCACTTTCCACGGGCGCAGCAGTGGCGCCGGCGACAGGGCGTGGGTCAGCGCCGCACAGACCACGGCGGCCAGCACCGGCTGCGGCAGGCGCGCGGTCAGCGGCCCGGCCCATAGTGCCAGGGCCAGCAGGGCCAGCGCGGCAAACACGCCGGCCGCGCGGCTGGTGGCGCCGCTGGCGGCATTGGCCGATCCGGCGGAAAAGCCTGCCCCCACCGGCATGCCCTGCGCCAGCGCGGCGGCGGCGTTGGCCAGGCCGAGCCCGGCGAGCTCACGATTGGCATCCAGCGTATCGCCACGCGCCAGGGCGAGGCTGCGCATCGTGCCCCAGCTTTCGGCAAACAGGATCAGCACCAGCGGCGCGGCCAGCGGCACCAGGCGCAGCCATTGCGCCGGATCGCCGGGCAGCACCGGCGCGCTCAGTACCAGCGGCGCCGGGCCGGCCTGGGCCACGCCCAGTGTGCCAAAGCCGGGCAGGCTGGCGGCGGCAATGCCCAGGACCAGCACGATCAGCGCGCCAGGCACGCCGGGCCAGCGGCGCAGCAGCAACAGCAGCGCCAGCGCGCCCAGGCCACAGGCGAGCGTGGCGCCATGCCACTGCCCGGCGTGGCGCAGCATGGTCCAGCCGACCACGCCCACGCTGCCCTGCGGCGCGGGCAGACCGGTCAAGGCCGGCAGCTGGCGGATGATGATGGTCAGCGCCAGCCCCAGGGCAAAGCGGCGCAGCACCGGCCGCGCGACAAAGCTGGCTAGACTGCCCAGGCGCGCGGCGGCCAGCGCCAGGAACAGGCCGCCGGCCAGCAGCGTCAGCGTCGTGGCATTGGCCGCCAGCATCGCCCCGCCGGCATGGCCCGTCGCCAGGCTGGCAAGGCTTGCAGCCAGGATTGCGGCGGAAGACGAGGTGGGCGAAACCACGGCAAAGCGGCTGCGCCCAACCAGGGCATAGGCCAGCCCGCCAACGACGGCCGCAATCAGCGCGCGGCCCGGTGCGAGCCCGGCAATCCCGGCATAGGCGACCGCCTCGGGCAGCATGAGCCCGGCCATCGCCAGCCCTGCCAAGGCGTTGCGCGCCAGTCCCGCCATTGCCCACTCTCCTGCCACTTGCGCCGCCGCAGCCCCCAATGCCTTGTGAAGCGGGCGCGCGCGGTGGGCAAGGGGAGACGACGCCCGATACGCTCAGCCGCCGCCAGACAGCAGGGCCTGGCGCTGCCCGGCGGGGGGCAGGCACTGCGCGTGGTCGCTACGCGGCGTGATGGTGCAATCCCACCAGGCGCCTTCGCCGCCGCTGTCGCGATTGCGGCGATAGGCAAAGGCCAGCGTATCGAGGCTGCCTGGCGCGCCGCGCCAGCCCAGCACCATGCACCGCGGCCGGTGCCCACAGGCCTCCAGCGCCTGGATGGCATAGCGGCCGGGAAACAGCGCGGCGTCGAAGGCCAGGCGGATTGGCGCGCTGTCGGCCGGCATGCCATCGCCGCTGCCGTGCAGCGCCATGAGCGCGGCCCGGCCTGGCGCGAGCGCTGTCGAGGGGCCGGCATCGCGCAGCGGCGTGCCCGGCAGCGGGCCGTCCGCAGCCAGGCGGGTGTCGGCCGTCACGGCCTCGTCGCTGTCTGCCAGGCCGGCGAGGTGGGTGGGGTCAGCCACAGCGAGCGCGCCGTCGTGCGCCGGAGACAGGGCAGCAAGGCTTGGCTCTACCGGCTCTGCCGCCAGATTGACGCGGCTCAGCCGAAATGCCGGGCCGGTGCCCCACCAACCTGGCCAGCGATAGAACAGGTGCGCGCCCACTTGTGCCAGCTTGGCCAGCCCGTCGCGCCATTTCGGCACCACGTAATCGGCATGGTAATGCGTTGCCCAGCCCACGCGCGGGTCTACTGTCCCAGCGAGCGCAGCCCCGGCAATGGCGCGTGCGCGCGCCCAGGCGACAGGACCGGGGTGGCGCCGCACCAGGCTGCCATCGCAGGTGAAGGAAAACTGGCAGCCGGTCTGGCGCTGCGATCCCTGGAACACCACGCCGCACACACTGGCCGTGCCGCCGGGTCCGGCAAAGGCGGGATGGCGCGCGCGGTTGAGCACGACCTGCACCACGGCCCGCTCTCCCGAAGGATCATCTCCCGCCTCGTACCAAGCGGCAGCGGCCAGGCAATCGCGCGCCCGGTCCAGCGCTGCGGGCGCTGCGCCGTCCACGGCAAAGGGCGCGGCTGCCACTGGCGCCACCGCGATGGGTACCGCCGCATTGGACGCGCGGGCATCCTGGGCGCTCACGTCCAGCAGCGCAGCCGGATCGGGCAGGGCGGGCGGCGGCGCCGCGGGCACGAGGACGGGCGCGCTGGCCAGGTCGAGGCGCAGGGCGGCGCGATCGGCCCCCGGGGCAAAGATGCGCAGCGCTGCTGCCAGCGCCACCAGAAACAGCAAGGCGATGGCCGCCCGCAGCGCGCGTTCGGCGCGCCGTGCCGCCCGGTCGATGGTGGCGTCAGGCGCTGGATCGGCCAGCGGCAGGGATGGATCAAGCGGCAAGCTGGCCATGCGGCGCGACCCCTTCAGAACACGTATTTCAGAGTGATCGTGGCGCGGTTCTGGTCATATTCGCGCGGCTTGGCCACGGGCGCGCTGGTGCGGCCCAAGGCATGGCGCAGAGCCGCTTCTACCACGACATGGGGCGCGGCCTGCCACGTGGCCGCAAGCCCGGCGCTGGCGTAGCGATCGACCCGCGCCCCGCCGCGAAAGCGGTTGATCGTATAACTCACGCTCGGGCGCAGGATCATCGTGCGCAACAATTCGTGCGCGGCGCCCAGGCTGAACTGCTGCTGCTCGATCCCCGCCACGTCGATGATCGGGGAGCGCTGGATGGTCTTGTCGGCCGCGAGCGACACGGTGGTCAGCGGCGTGACGTGCCATTGGATGGCGGCATCATAAGCCAGCCCGGCGATGGTGGGATAGGCCCGGCTGGCAAAGCGCTGGTGCAGATATCCCAGCGCCACTTGCCCTTCGAGCAGGCGATCCTGGCCAAAGGCAATGCCTGCCATCACGGCATAGCCATGGCCGCGCCGGCTGGGTTGCGTGCGATCCTCGTGGGGATAGCGCGTGCTGTTGAGGCGCAGGGCGAGCGACACCGCCACCGCCGAGGAGATCGGGCGGATCACCTTGGCCCCGCCTGCCAGCGCCTGGTAGTCGCGCGGGGCGAGCACGATGGTGGTGTTGCCATCATGCCGGTTGAAATAGTGGAAGCGATCGAACCGCAGGTCGAACGCCAGGCGGGTGGCGCCCACCGCTTGCTCCACGCTGCCGCCCAGGCTTGCCTGGCGATAGGCGATCGGCTTGACGCCGAAGAGCGTGTCGCCAGTGGTGCCGCGCGCCTCGATCCGGCGATCGATCGCCGCGTCAAGATTGACCCGCGTATCGCGGCCGATGTCGATCCGCCCGGCAGCGCCGGCGCCATAGCGATCGGTGCCTTCGGCGCCATGGCTGGCATAGCGTTCGAACAGGCCATCGGCACGCAGCGTCAGGGAATGGCGGTTCCATTGCGATTGCACGGTCACGGCCGGCGCCAGATTGGCGCCGACATCGGCCACGCGCGGCACGCGGCGGGCATAGAGATCGTCTGTCGCCACCGCACCGAATGCCACCGAGGGCAGGATGCGCAGCGATCCGGCCGTGAGCCCGGTGCCTTCCATGCCCGGGCGGATGCGGTTCTCCACGGTTTCCGGCCCGGCGCGGCGCTCTGGCGCGCTTTGCCCGGCGGCGAGCATCGGCCACGATAGTGCCCCGGCAAGCGATCCCCACCGCGCCGCCATGCGCGCCCAGCGGCACCGGCGCGCCCGCCCTGCCACCGCCGGATGGGCAAGCCCGCCACCCCCCTGTCGCTGCTGTTGCACCATGCCTCCTGCCACCATAGCCATGGGCTGTCTGGTATCACCGGGGCGCGTCCCCGCAGCAGCAATCGCCCCCATTGCCGAGGCACTTGGGCGGCCGTGGTGGCTGCCATTGCGCGTTGACGATCAAGCGATCTGGCCAAAGCCAAGTGTTTCAGCAGCCTGGCATGCCGGCCGCACAGGGCAGATTGCCGCCAAAGCCGGGATAGTCTTCCTCAGGCGTTGTGCGTAGCGGATTTGCCCGGGCATTAACGATCGCGCTCAAGCATTCGTTGAGGGCTGCTGTGCCACCCATGCCAGCGTGAACCACCTGCTTGCCCGCCTTGCTCCCGTGCAACTCGTCCGCCTTGGTCGCGCCTTGGCGCTCGCCATGGCGACGCTGATGACGGCCGGCTATGTCACTGGCTGGGCATCGGCCGAGAGTACGGCGATCATGGCCTATGTTTTAGGGCTGCTGATCCTTCTCGCCGTGCCGGACCAGCCGAGTTCGGAATTGCTCGGCGCCCAGGCAGTGTGGATGAGCGTGGCCGAATTCCTGGCCGCCGCGCAATCGGGTCAGATGCAGGTGTGGCGCTGGGCCGTATCGGTCGCGGCGCTGGCGGTGGTGCTCCTGTCGGTCAAGATCCAGCACTGGCGCAGCCTGGCGCGCAGCCATCCCTATTCGCCGCTGCGTGATCTCGAACGGCGCGCGCCGCTCGCGAGTTCGGCCGTGCTCAATGGCCGGGTGCGGCCGGTGCGGCCAAGGGCGGGCCAACCGGCTGGCGACGGCGATGCGTCTGGCCCGTCGGCGGCACGCTGGCGCCGTTCATCACACGGCTGACCTTGCGCCGGGGCTTGTTCTGCCACGGACCGGGCGGCCAGCCGCGCGGCATAGAAATCAAGCAGGCGGGCAACCCACGCATCGGGCGATAGCGCGAGGTCTTGCGGCAAGGCAAAGGCCGCCTCGCTCATCGCGCGGATGCGGACGTGGTCTTGCGCCAATGCCGCCAGTTGCGCGGCAAAGGCTGGTGTATCGCGCGGGTCGCTCGCCAGGCCCGCGCCATGGCGTACCAGATCGTCCGCCAGCAGCGCGGTAGGCGGCAGGATCACCGGAATGCCCGAGCGTGCCGCCTCCATCGCTACCAGGCCATAGGGTTCGGGATAGCGGCTGGGCATCACCAGCAGTCGCGCGCGCTGCGCCACGCGGGCGATTTCGGCCGGGGACAGTCGCCCGCTGAACCGCGCCTCGGGATGGCGGGCGCGCAGCGTGGCCTCCAGCGCGCCGCTGCCGACCAGGCGCAAGGGCACCCCGGCGGCGCGGGCGGCGGCAGCGGCCAGGTCTGGCCCCTTGGTTTCTTCCAGCCGGCCGACGAACAGCATCTCGCGATTATCCTCGGCGGCGATGCGCGTGGCCGACCACGGCACCACCGGGTTGGGCAGGGCGTGGATCGCGTGGGCGGGAATGCCGGCGCGCAGCAACAGCGGTGCCATGGCGCCATGGATCGCCAGCACCGGCGGCGCATGCGCCGGATCGAACACCCGCGTCTGAATTGCGTGGCGCAGCACGCGCAACAGCTTGTGGCTGCGGCTGTGGCGGTCGCAATTGGCGGCGATGCAACCACGCGAGAGCGGCACGCGCGGGCAGGGCTGGCCCGTGCGCAGATCGGCGAAGGCGCCGTTCGGGCAGGCGAGGAAGAAATCGTGGGCCGAAATTACCAGGCGATCGCGCACCGGCGCCAGCGCATGGAACACGGCGGGTGACAGGATCTGCAACCAGCCATGCAGGTGATAGACCGTGCGCGGGGTATCGTGCTGCGCGATCCAGCGCGCCACCATCCGTGCTGCGCCGCGGTTCCACAGGGCGGCCAGCGCGGCCTCCATGCGCGGACGCGACAGCAGCCGTCCCTGGCCCAGCGCGACGCAGGCGATGCCGTCCGCCGCCAGGCTGCCATCGTCGCCGGCATCGCCTACCAACAACGTAACCTCATGCCCCAGCGCCCGGAACGCGCGGGCAGAGGTGAGTGCCAGCGCGCTGGCGCCGCCCATCGGCCGCGCCAGATCGTTGATCACCACGATGCGGTCGATTGCCGCGCCGCGCATCAGGCCGGCACCACGGCCGAGGCGGCCGGCTTGGTACGCGGCGCCGGTTGCCTGGCCGTGGCATTGCGCGCCTGCACTGCATGGGAGAGGCGCCGGGCGAGGCGCGCCACATCGGCGCGCGTGCGGCTGATCAGGCTGGCCAGCGCGGCGCGGTCCACCCCTGCGGCCATGGCCGCCTGGGCCAATTCCACCATGGCAGCAGGCGTCATCGCCGGGCCATCCACGGCAAAGCTGCCGCGCCCCGCCAGTGTGAAGAAGCTGGCGAGCTTTTCGTCCCAGGTCAGCCCGATCGTGGGCACGGCAAACGAATGGGCGGCGATGCAGGCATGCATGCGATGGGCGATGACCAGATCGCACCCGGCCACGAACCCGGCGAGATCGGCCGGGGTGGCAAAGGGGGCGGCCATGCTGACGCGGCCCTGGCCCTGCCGTGCCACGCCGCCACGCCAGTCTGCGGCGGGACGTTCCGCCGTCCAGCTTGGCGCATGGCGGGCAAGGCATGCGCGGTCTTCCGGGCTGCCGTTGGTGAACAGGATCACGTGCAGCCCCTGCTGTGCCAGCGCGGTGGCCAGCGCGCCATACCAGTCGATCACCGCGGCGTCGCGCAGGGCGCCGGCGGCCTGCGCGGTTGCGCCGTGGTGCTGCCCCACGTGATAGCGCAGCGCCAGGGGATCGGTGATGCACAGCCCCACGCGGCGTTCGCGCAGAGTGCCCGCAGCCGGGGTGGCCGGGGCACTGGCAGCGGGGCCGCGCGGATAGTGCAGGCTGGCCAGCAGGCCGGGATCGCCCACCACCTCTGCCGCCACGGCGCCGCGGGTTTCCAGCTGCGTGGCCCAGGCCGTGCGGCTCGCCTCATCGCGCACGGCGGCATGGGCCAGGGGGCGGCGGGCCAGCGCGCGGGCAAACAGTGCCCGCCCGCGTGGTGACCAGTGGGCGCTGGCGCCCACGGCATGCACGGCCAGGGGCAGGCCGCGCTGGGCAACCTCGGCACAGGCGCCGCGCAGCTTGATCGGGAAATTGAGATCGGCATCGGTCAACAGGTTGCCGCCGCCGATCACCACGGCATCGGCCCCCGCCAAGCCACGGCGGACATGGCGTCGCAGCGTGAGCCGGCTCAACAGCGTCAACGCGGCGCCGGCCAACATCCGGCGCAGGGCTGGTGGCGCCGCCTCCAGCACGGCAAGCGCACCACGGCGGCGGCGCCCTGCGGCTCCGCCAGACCACCCACGGCGGCCGGCAATATCGATCGAAGCGACATCGGCCCCACCCAGCGCATGGGCCAGTTCGCGCTCAAGGCATTCGGCGAGCAGGCCATCGCCTAGGTTGGGGCTATATTTCACGTTGAGCAGCGCCACGCGCAGCGGCCGCCGCGCTGCCGACATGCTGGCCGGTGTATCCGCGGCGAGCGGGGCAGGGGGAGCGGGTGAGAGCGGCATCGCGGGCAGCGTCCTTGGATCGGAATCAAGCAGGGCACCGGAACGGCCGCGCGCGGCCTTGTCCCGATGCCCTTAGTGTTCCTGTCCTGCCGCGCTGCGGCAAGGATCGATGCAGCCACAACCCGACCGTTACGGACCGATCGGCGCCGCGATCAGGGTGTCAGCCCGCCGCCCAGCACTTCATAGAGCGTGACCATGTTCGTCGCCCGCGCCAGCCGCGCGGTAACCAGGGCCTGGCGTGCGGTATAGGCGGTGCGTTCGGCATCGAGCGGTTCGAGGAACGTGTCGATGCCGTTCTGATAGAGCGACTGGGTGATGCGCGCCGCCTTTTCCGCGTTGGCAAGATAGCTTTCCTGCGCGGCCACCTTGTCATCGATCGTGCCGCGCCGGGCCAGGGCATCGGCCACTTCGCGGAAGGCGGTCTGGATCGACTTTTCATAGGCCGCCACCGCGGCATCGCGGCTCGCCTTGGCATAGGCAAGGTTGCCGGCATTGGCGCCGCCATCGAACAGCGTCTGCGTGGCGCTGCCGCTGGCCGACCAGGCAAAGGTGCCGCCGTTGAACAGCCCCGACAGGCTCGAACTGGCAAGGCCGAGCAGGCCGGTGAGCGAGATAGACGGGAAGAACGCCGCGCGGGCGGCGCCGATGCGGGCGTTTGCAGCTTTCAGGGTATGCTCGGCCTGAAGCACGTCGGGCCGGCGCAACAGCACATCTGATGCCAGGCCCACCGGCAGGCTCGCCAGGGTCTGGCGCCCGTCACCCAGCGTCTTGGGCAGCAGCGTCTCGGGCACGGGCGCACCCACCAGCAGTTCCAGCGCGTTGCGATCCTGCGCCACATAGGTGGTGTAGTCCGCCACGTCGGCCCGCGCGGTTTCCAGCGCGGTCTGGGCCTGGGCGATCGCCAGCTTGGTGCCCACGCCATTGGCTTCCAGCTGCTGGGTCAATTGCAGGGTCTTGCTGCGCGAGGCGAACGTGGCCTGGGCCACGGCGAGCGCGTCGCGATCGGCGGCCAGGGTCAGCCAGGCCGTGGCGGTTTCCGAAACCACGGTGATCTGGGTGGCCTTGCGCCCTTCGTCGCTGGCCAGATAGGCTTCGAACGCGGCCTTGCTGGTGTTGCGCAGCTTGCCGAACAGATCCAGCTGATAGGCCGAAACGTTGCCGCTCACCTCGTAGGTTTCGCTGTGGATCGTGTTGCTGCGCGTGATCGAGGCGCTGGGCCCGGCGGTGACCGTGGGCAGCAGCGCAGCGCGATCGACGCGATAGGTGGCGCGGGCCTGCGCCACGGCGGCTACGGCGCTGCGCAGGTCACGGTTGCTCGACAGCGCCAGGGCGATCGTGTCGCGCAACTGCGGGTCGGTGAAGAACGCCTGCCAGCCGATCGCATCGACGCCACCGGCACCATCGGCCAGCGTGGGATAGCTGGCGCCCTGCGGCAGGCTGGGCGCCACCGGCAGATCAGGGCGCACATACTTGGGCGCCAGGTTGCAGGCGCCAAGCGCCATCAGGGCTACGCCGCACAGCGCGGCCCGGGCGGTTTTCACGATGGGCGCGCTCATGCCTGCGGCTCCTTGTCCATGGCGTGGCTATCGGCCGGGGGCGTGTCCTTTCCGGTCTTGCCGCGGGCGAACACGCGCTTCACCAGCACGAAGAACAGCGGCACCAGGAAGATCGCCAGCAGCGTGGCCGACAGCATCCCGCCCAGCACGCCGGTGCCGATCGCGCGGCGGCCATTGGCGCCGGCGCCGCTGGCCACGGCGAGCGGGATGACGCCGGCGATGAATGCCACCGAGGTCATGATGATCGGGCGGAAACGCAGCCGCGCCGCTTCCAGCGCGGCTTCCACCGGGGCAACGCCACGATGCAGCGCCGCCTCGGCAAATTCGACGATCAGGATCGCGTTCTTGGCCGAAAGCCCGATCGTGGTCAGCAGCGCCACCTGGAAATAGATGTCGTTGTTGAACCCGCGCAGCGTCACGGCCAGCACGGCGCCGATCACGCCGAGCGGAATGACCAGTAGCACCGACACCGGCACCGACCAGCTTTCATAGAGCGCGGCGAGGCACAGGAAGATGAAGAATATCGACGCGCCATAGAGCAGGCCGGTCTGGCTGCTGGCAGCGCGTTCCTGATACGACAGGCCCGCCCACGCCACGCTGTAGCCGCCGTTGAGCTTGCCCGCGAGGTCTTCCATGGTCTGCATGGCCTGGCCCGAGCTGATGCCGGGGCCGGGGTTGCCGACCACTTCCTGCGCGGCGATGCCGTTGAAGCGCGGCAGCACCGGGGCGCCGACGGTCCAGTTGGTCTGGGCAAAGGCGGCAAACGGCGCCATCTCCCCGCCAGACCCGCGCACGTACCACTGGCCCAGGTCCTGCGGCTTGCTGCGATAGGGCGCGTCGCCCTGGACGAACACCTTCTTGACGCGGCCCCGGTCGACGAAGTCGTTGACGTAGGTGCCGCCCCAGGCGGTCGACAGCGTGGAATTGACGTCGGACGGCGCGATCTGGAAGGCGGTGATCGCCTCGTCATTGAGCGCGACGTTGAGCTGCGGCGTGTCTTCCAAGCCCTGCAGGCGGGCTTGCGCCACGCGGCCGCTGCCATTGGCATCCTCGACCAGCTGCTTGCGCGCGGCGGTCAGTGCCGTGCGGCCCTGGCCGGCGCTGTCCTGGAGATACATGTCGAACCCGGCCGAGTTGCCAAGGCCGCGAATGGCCGGCGGCGAGAGCACGAAGATTTGCGCCTTGCTGCCCATCTTCTGGGCGAACAACTTGTTGAGGCGGGCGGAAATGGCCGAGGCGCTGCTGTCGCTGCCCGGGCGATCGTCCCAGTTCTTGAGCAGGATGAAGCCCATGCCGGTATTCTGGCCCGAGCCACCCTGGCCACGCCCGGCGATGATGAACACCGCGCGGATATTGTTGCCTTCGGTCTGCTGGATGATGTCCTGCGCCTGCTTGGCCACCGCCTGGGTCTGCTCCATGGTGGAGCCGACCGGCAGGGTATAGCTCATCATCAGCTGGCCCTGGTCCTCGTCGGGCAGGAAGCTGGTGGGCAGGCGGGTATAGAGGAACACCATCGCGCCGATGATCGCCACGAAGGCGAGCATCCACGGCAGCGGGCGGCCGACAATCCCGCCCAGGCGGTTCTGATAGCCTTCCTGCAAGCGGTCATAGCGGCGGTTGAACCCGGTGAAGAAGCGGCCGCGCGGCTTTTCCTCGGGCTTGAGCAGCGTGGCGCACAGGGCCGGGGTCAGGATCAGCGCGACCAGCACCGACAGGCCCATTGCCGAGACGATGGTGATCGAGAACTGGCGATAGATCGCGCCGGTCGATCCGCCGAAAAAGGCCATGGGAATGAACACGGCGGTCAGCACCAGGGTGATGCCGATCAGGGCGGAGGTGATCTCGCCCATCGACTTGACCGTGGCATCGAGCGGCGAAAGATGCTCCTCGTGCATCACGCGCTCGACGTTTTCGACCACGACGATGGCATCGTCGACCAGCAGGCCGATCGCGAGCACCAGGCCGAACATCGTCAGCGTGTTGATGGTATAGCCCAGCAGCGCCAGGATGCCGAACGTGCCAAGCAGCACGACCGGCACCGCGATCGCCGGGATCAGCGTGGCGCGCCAGTTCTGCAGGAACAGGAACATCACGACCACGACCAGCGCGATCGCCTCGAGCAGGGCCTTGACCACTTCCTCGATCGAGATCTTGACGAAGGTACTGGAATCGCGCGGATACGAGATCTGGTAGCCTTCGGGCATGGACTTGGCCAGTTCATCGATCTTGGCCTTGACCAGCTGGGCGGTCTTCATCGCGTTGGCGCCCGAAGCAAGGCTGACCGCGATACCGGTGGCCGCATTGCCGTTGAGCGTGTTGATCGAGGAATAGCTTTCCTGGCCCATTTCGACACGGGCCACGTCAGACAGGCGCACTTCGCCGCCATCGGCGCTGGTCTTGAGGATGACCTTCTTGAAATCATCCACCGTCTGCAGGCGCGACCGCGCGGTGACGGTGGCATCCAGGCGCTGGCCCTGCGGGGCGGGCAGGGCGCCCACTTCGCCGGCGGCCACCTGGGTGTTCTGGGCAGTCAGCGCGCTGTTCACGTCCGACGGCATCAGGTTCACCGCGGCGAGCTTGGCCGGATCGAGCCAGATGCGCATGGCATAGGACGACCCATAGACGTCAGCCGAACCCACGCCTTCGACGCGCGAAAGCGGGTCCTGGATGCGCGTGGTCAGATAGTCGGCGATGTCGGCATTGGTGCTGCGCCCGGTGGTGTCGTACAGCGCCATGACCAGCAGCTGGTCATTCTGCGCCTTGGTCACCGTCACGCCCTGCTGCTGCACCACGGTGGGCAGGCGGCTGGTGGCGCGCGAAATCGCGTTCTGCACCTGCACCTGGGCCGTGTCGGGGTTGGTGCCCTTTTCGAAAGTGGCGGTGATGTTGGCCGAACCGTTGCTGCTGGTCGACGTGAAATAGATCATGCCGTCGATGCCCTTGAGCTGCTGCTCAAGCACCTGCGTCACGCTGTTTTCCACCGCCTGCGCATCGGCGCCGTTATAGGTGGCGTTGATCGATACGGTCGGCGGGGCGATATCCGGGTATTGCTCCACCCCCATGGTGGTGATGGAAAACGCGCCCGCAGCCATCACCACGATGGCGATGACCCAGGCAAAGATCGGGCGATTGGCAAAAAAGCGCGACAGCATGGGGCGTTACTTCGCCCCCGCGGTTGCCGGGGCCTGGCCGGGAGCCGGGCTTGCCGCCGGGCTAGGAGCCGAGGCCGGGCCAGCGTCTGCCGTGGGCGCCTGGGCGGGCGTACCCTTGACCTTGGCGCCCGGCTTTACCTTGATCAGGCCTTCGGTGATCACCTTGTCCCCGGCCGACAGGCCGGCGGTGATCAGCCAGTTGCTGCCCACCGGCGTTTCGGCGGTCACGTCGCGGGTTTCCGCCTGGCCCTTGGCATTGATGACCATGACCGTGGCCGTGCCACGCGGCGTGCGGCTGACCGCGCCCTGCGGCACCAGGATGCCGTTGGGCACGATGCCCTGGACCAGCCGCGCCTTGACGAACAGGCCGGGCAAGAGGTCACCCTTGGGATTGGGCACCGTCACGCGCAGGATCACCGTGCCGGTCTGGCTGTTGACGTCGACGTCGGCAAAATTAAGGCGGCCTTCCACCGGCCACTCGGTTCCATCGGCCAGGATCACCTTGACCGGTGCCGAGCCGTCACCTGACAGCTTGCCCGACTGCAGCGCGCGGCGCAGCGCCATGTAGTCGTTGCTCGACTGCTGGATGTTGACCCACATCGGGTCGAGCTTCTGGATCTTGGCCAGGGCATCGGTCTGGCTGGAGGTGACGAGCGCGCCCTTGGTCACGCTGGAGACACCGATGCGGCCGCTGATCGGCGCGAGGATGCGGGTAAAGCCCAGGTTGACCTTGGCTGCCTGCAGCGCGCCCTGATAGGCCATGACCTGCCCGCGCGCCTGGTTGTAGGCGGCCAGGGCATCGGCGGCGTCCTGGCGGGAAATGCCGCCCTGGTCAGCCAGCACCTTGTAGCGTTCGGCCTTGAGGCGCAGCGATTCCACCGTGGCGCGGGTGGCGGCGAGATTGCCGGCGGCCTGGCTTGCCGTGGCGGCATAGCTGCGCGAATCGATCTGGTAGAGCGGCTGGCCGGCGCGCACCATGCTGCCTTCGGTGAACAGGCGATCCATGATGATGCCGGTCACCTGCGGGCGCACTTCGGCGATCTGGCTGGCGACAGTGCGGCCTGAGAGTTCGGTCGATACCGGAACGGCGGTGGGCGTCGCGACGATATAGCCAACCGGGGCTTCCTGCTGGGGCGGGGCTTCCTGGCCCTTGCCGCAGCCGCCCAGCATCAGCGTGGCACCCAGCGGCAGGGTTGCCAGGGCGAGGGGCGTCAGCGCGCGGGTGGCCGCCAGGCCAAGCGCCGGAAACCGGAAGGAGGGGGCAACCGGATGACTGTGGAACATTCTTTCACCGACATGTATGATTCGCAGGGTCGGGTAGCACAGCCTTGCCTGCCAAGGTGGCGCGAAAGGCGATCATGCAACGCCCTGCGACACTTTGTGACAAGTAGCAGCAACCCGCGGGAGACCATCCGTCGGGATCACAGAAAGACTTGCAAGGCAAGCATTAACCCACGTTAGCACCCTTTCGGGTGCATGCGGGAACCAAGGTGGGCTTGGCCCGTTTTAGCGGGTTGTCCTGGGTGTGTGCCAAGCCGCGAAAAAGCAGCGTGGCCGCGCGCCCACATGGCGCGCGGGATCAATCAGCGTGCGGCGTAGAGCAGCCGCCCGGGGCCGAGCAGGCCCAGCACCCGGTCGATATCGGCATTTGATACGGCAAAGCAGCCCTGGCTGCGGCCGACGCGGCCCTGCATGTTGGCGATATCGGGGCCGACATAGCTGGCGGCGTGGATGACGATGCCGCGCATCTGCGCCAGGTTGTTTTCAGGATCGAGACCGATGAGCCGGCGCGAGCGGCCGTGGCGCCCGTAATAGGTGTCGCCAGTGAGGAAGCTGCCGCTGCACGAAGCTTCGGAGCCATACTCGTTGGAAAGCCGCTCGACCCAGCCCTTGTTGGCAGGATCGGAACCGCGCCCGTGGGCGACGAGGTGCGACGACAGTACGCGGCCGCTGGCCACGTCGACGAGTTGAAAGCGCGCCTCCCGCGAGGGGGCGGAGAAATCGACGATGCCGATCACGTCTTGCGCGGCAACATGGTTGCCATGTTCGCGCAGTGCACCAAGAGCGCGGGTCAGCAGAGCCGGGCTGTCAGCCGCGGGCGAGGGAGGCGGAAGCGTGGCTGCGCCAGGGCCAAGGCCAGGTGCCCATGCACCGTTCGAACCCTGGATAGGCGCAATCGCTTCTGCCGCCGCGCGCGGAAACAGCGCCGAGGCCGCCGATCCGGCAAGTGCGCCAAGGAACTGGCGCCTGCCAAATGTCATGATTGCGAGACCCCGAAACAAACAATTGCGTTATGCTATGGGGTCCAAAGTGGCGCCGGTTCCCGCCGCTGCCAAGGGCGCGCCCCGGCCAATGCGACGAAATGTGCTTTACATCCCACTGGCCGTTGCGGCGCCGGGAACCGTTTCGCCTTGGCGTATCAGGCGGGCAGGCTGGCGAAAGTGCCGGCAACGGCCACTTCGGCCACCGGCTTGCGCCCGCTCGGCGCTTCACGTTCCTTGAGGAAATCGGGCAGCTTTTCCGGGCTGTCCTGGCGGCCGATGGCCACGGCCGCTTCCACGCGCCAGCCTTCCGGCACGCCCAGTACGTCGCGCGCCTTGGCAAAGTCGATCCCGGTCATGCCGTGGGTGTGATAGCCCAGCGCGGTGGCCTGCAACGCCAGCATGGCCCAAGCGGCGCCAGCGTCAAAGCTGTGGCTGTGGTTGGGATTGGCGGTGCCATCGTCCTTGCGCATCGATTCGTCCGACACGATGAACACCAGCGCGCCGGCATCCTTGGCCCAGCCCTGGTTGAACGGGATCAGGATGTCGAGGAACGCAGCCCAGTTGGCATCGCCGGGCACGGCATAGAGAAAGCGCCAGGGCTGATAGTTGAATGCCGAAGGCGCCAGGCCGGCTGCCTCGAAGATCACCGCAAGGTCTTCGGCCGGCACGGCGGCACCGTCAAACGCGCGCGGCGACCAGCGGTCCACGATCAGGGGCAGTACGCGGGGATCGGCAGTGCGGGTGGTCATGGGATCGAATCCTTCTTGGGCAAAAGCGGTGGGGGAATGCGTCGCGTGCTGTCTGGCGGCTTTTGTCCTTTTCTAAAATCCCCATATTTCGGATAAGAATGTTCAGTTTCGTTGAATGGAGTAGCGCGGCATGGATGTGGGCCAGCCCAGCATTGACCAGATCCGCATCTTTCTGGCGGTGGTCGATGAAGGGACATTCAACGGCGCCGCGCGCCGGCTGGGCCGGGCGATCTCGGTGGTCAGCTATGGCATCGCCAATCTCGAGGCGCAGCTGGGCGTGGTGTTGTTCGACCGTGAGGGATCGCGCAAGCCGCAGCTGACCGATGCCGGCCGCGCCGTGCTGGCCAGCGCCCGCGCCGTGGCCGACGATGTCGATGCGCTGATGGCCCGCGTGCGCGGCCACAACCAGGGGCTTGAGGCCGAATTGACCCTGGCGGTGGACGTCATGTTCCCGACCGAGGCCTTGGCCCATCTGCTGCAGGAATTCCTGGTGGCGTTCCCCACCGTCGATCTGCGCCTGCATGTCGAGGCGCTTGGGGCCGTGCCCGGGCAACTGCTCGATGGCCAGGCAGACCTGGCGATCACCGGCGCGGTGCTGGTCGACGATCCCGCCCTCGATCGCATCGCCATCGGCGCGGTCGAACTGGTGCCGGTGGCCGCCCCCGGCCATGCTCTGGCGCGGATGAGCGCCGTGGCGCCGGGCACGGGCCGGCAATATCTCCAACTCGTGCTCACCGACCGTTCCGCGCTGACCCAAGGGCGCGATTTCTCGGTCCTGGCGGCGCGCACCTGGCGGCTGGGCGATCTGGGCGCCAAGCACGCCCTGCTGCGCCAGGGCATCGGCTGGGGCAACATGCCCCGCCATGTCGTGGCCGATGACCTCGCCAGCGGCCGCCTGGTGCGCCTCGCCATGCCCGAGGGCGACAGCATCACTTATCCGATCCACGCTCAGTGGCGGCGCGACAGCCCGGCCGGCCCGGCGCGCAGCTGGCTGCTCGAACGGCTGCTGGCCCCCGATTGTGCGCGGCAGGCCGGCACGATACATGACGGTTTCATGACATAGAATCCGGCCGGCTGAAGCCAAACTGTCATGAAAACGGCATCAATCTGAAACCGCGCGGGGCTAGGCGGCGCCTCGCACCATTCCCCCTTTTGCACGGGGGCAAAATCCATGAGGGATTACCATGCGTCGCGTTTCTGCCCTGCTTGCCGGCTGCGCCGTGCTTTTCACCTGCCCCGCCTTTGCCGCCGAAGCCGCACCCGCGCCTGAAGCTGCGCCTGATGTCGCCGCCAATGGCCCCGAGATCGTCGTCCTGGGCACCGGGCAGACCCGCCAGACGCAGGAAATCAAGGCCGCCGATCTGGCCGTGCTGGCGTCGGGCACCAGCCCGCTCAAGGCCATCGAAAAGCTGCCCAGCGTCAACTTCCAGTCGGCCGACGCCTTCGGCAACTACGAATGGTCCACCCGCGTCACCATTCGCGGCTTCAACCAGAACCAGCTTGGCTTCACGCTCGACGGCATCCCGCTCGGCAACATGAGCTATGGCAACAACAACGGCCTGCATGTCAGCCGCGCGATCAGCCCGGAAAACATCGGCGTCACTGCCGTCAGCCAGGGTTCGGGCGCGATCGACACGCAGTCGACCAGCAACCTGGGCGGTACGCTGGAGTTCAAGTCGATCGATCCGGCCGAACTGCTGCGCGATCACCACGTCGCCATCGATGCCAGCGGTTCCTATGGCTCGGCCGAAACCTGGCGCGGCTTTGGCCGCCTTGCGGTGGGCACCCCCGATGGCGTGCGCGCGTTCGGCTCGCTGCAGTACCAGAACGGCAACAAGTGGAAGGGTGATGGCCAGCAGCGCACGCTGATGACCAACTTCAAGTTCATCGCGCCTGCCGGCCGCATCAACCTGGAAGGCTGGTACAGCTATTCCGACCGCGTCGAGCAGGACTATCAGGATCTCTCGCTCGCCCTGATCGCGCGCCATGGCTACAACTGGGACAACTTCGGCCCGCACCAGTATGCCACGGCCGTGCTTGCCGCCGATGTCGGCGCCAACACCGGCTATACCGGCGTCAAGCCGACCAACCCGGCCGCCGGCACGACCTATCCCGACAACATGATCAATGCCGACGATGCCTATTACGATGCCGCCGGCCTGCGTCGTGACTGGGTCTATGCGTTCGGCGCCAGCGGCCCGTTGAACGACAAGATCTCGTTCAACATCAAGTCCTATTATCACCACAACCGCGGCCAGGGCCTGTGGGGCACGCCCTATCTCGCCAGCCCGAGCGGCGTGCCGATGTCGGTGCGCACCACCGAATACGACATCAAGCGCGAAGGCGTGTTCGGCGATTTCGTGGTCGATCTCGACAAGAACAAGCTTACCGTGGGTGGCTGGGCCGAAAACAACGATTTCAACCAGGCGCGCCGCTTCTATGGCCTGACCAGCCGCACCGTTCCGGGTATCGACTTCCACCACTTCCTGACCAACCCGTTCGCCACGCAGTGGTACATGGCGTACAACACCACCACGGTGCAGTACTACGTGATGGACGATATCGATCTGGGCGCGCTCAAGATCAATCTCGGCTGGAAGGGCTTTGACGTGATCAACCGCGCGTCCAAGCTTGCCACGCAGAGCAACCTGGCGGTGGGCCGCCTCGAAGCGCGCGACTGGTTCCAGCCGCACGCCGGCCTGACCTACAAGCTGGGTGGCGGCGCGGAAGTGTTCGCCGGCTTCACCCAGGTGACGCGCGCCTTCACGGCTGACGCCACGTCCAGCCCGTTCTCCACCACCCAGGCCGGGTTCAACCAGATCGTCGCCAATGGCCTCAAGCCCGAACAGTCCGATACCTATGAAGGCGGCCTGCGCGTCAACAACGGGCCGTTCAATGCGGTGCTGGGCGGCTATCTCGTCAACTTCCGCAACCGCCTGCTGACCATTCCTACCTCGGTGGGCATCGTCGGCGCGGCCAACCTCGTGCAGAACGTGGGCAACGTGCGCGCCTATGGCCTGGAAGCGGTGGCGAACTACAAGCTGCCCTACGGCTTCGCGCTGTTCGCCTCGTACAGCTACAACAACTCGACCTACCGCGACAACGTGGTGACCGCCAACGGTACGGCGCTCACGGCCGGCAAGACCGTGGTCGATACGCCCAAGCACCTGGCGCGTGGCGAACTGTCGTATGACAGCAGCACGTTCTTCGGGCGCGTTGCGGTCAACTACATGTCCAAGCGCTATTTCACCTACCTCAACGACCAGTCGGTGCCGGGCCGTGCCCTGGTCGATGCCACGCTGGGCTATCGCATCGACGTGGGCCAGCGCACGCCGCTGGAAATCCAGGTCAATGGCACCAACCTGTTCGACAAGAGCTACATCGCCACGATCGGCTCCAACGGCTTCGGCTTCTCGGGCGACAACCAGACCCTGCTGGCCGGTGCGCCGCGCCAGGTCTTCGTGACGCTCAAGGCCGGTTTCTGATCCACCCTGGCGCGGGGGGCCATGCGCCCTGCGCCCGATTCGCCTTGTCCGCCCCGCTTCGGTTCGCCCGGAGCGGGGCTTTTTTTGTGCTGACACATTTTGCCATGAAGTGCGGAAAAGCGCGGTAATCGGCCGATTTTGCTGCGGAAAATGTCAGGTTTCGGTCAAATGTGACAATTCCTGACATGCACGCGTCACAAAAGTGCAGCCATGCCCACCTAGGGGGTGGCGCGAAGGGGCGTTTGAGCCTCACCAGTGAGGGAAATCCGATGTTGAAGAACACTGTTCGTGCCGGCCTTCTGGCCGGGGCGGGCGCGCTTGCGCTGAACGCCATGCCGGCTTTCGCGGCCGACACTGCACCGGCTGCCGAGGCTGCGGCAGAAGCACCGGCAAGCGATGCTTCTGCGGGTGAAAAGGGCCTGACCGAAATCGTGGTCACCGCCACCAAGCGGGAAACCAACCTTCAGAAGACGCCGATCTCGATCAACGTCGTTTCGGCTGAAACGATCAAGGACCGCCACGTCCAGAGCCTGCTCGACCTGGCTGACGGCGCGGTGCCGTCGCTGCGCGTCGCCACGTTCGAAGCGCGCCAGACCGCGCTGACCATCGGCATTCGCGGCATCGTGCCGCTCGATGCCAACCAGCCGGCGCGCGAGCAGGGCGTGGGCGTCTACATCGATGGCGTCTACATGGGCCGCCAGCACGGCCTCAACGCAGCGCTGTTCGACATGGAACGCGTCGAAGTGCTCAAGGGCCCGCAGGGCACCCTGTTCGGCCGCAACACCGAAGGCGGCGCGCTCAGCCTCGTGTCCAAGGCGCCCTCGGGCCAGTTCGGCGGCCGCATCAGCGGCGGCTTTGGCAACTATGGCTCGTACAACGGCGAAATCCACCTCGACCTGCCCGAGTACCACAACTTCTCGGTCAAGCTCGATGGCGTTGCCCAGTACCAGGGCGCCACGGTCAAGAACCCGCTGGCGGGCCAGACCGGCTGGAACTACTTCGACCGTCGCGGTGGCCGCATTGCCGTGCGCTGGAAGCCGACAAGCGATATCACCAACGATTTCAGCTATGACAACGGCTGGGACAGCAACTCGCCGTTCTACAGCCAGCTGCTGAACTACAACCCCAACAAGTGCGTCGCCGGCCCTGTGACCCAGGCCTGCAACACCCCGGGCACCAAGTTCACCGCGCTGACCGGCACCGTCAAGGCGCTGCCCGGCATCGTAGTGGTCAATGGCCAGACCCGCATGAAGGTGGCCGATATCGGCGTGCCGCAGCAGCCCAGCATCGACCGCACCCACGGCTTTACCAACACCTTCAAGTGGAAGGTCGCCCCCGAACTCGAACTCCGCTCGATCACCGCATGGCGCGGCGTGACCAGCGAACAGTGGGACAACTCGGGCGGTGCGCACCGCGTGCCGGTCTATGCTCCCAATGGCGCGTTCAGCCGCTATTCGCTGGCCAACCTGTGGCAGCACCAGTTCAGCCAGGAACTCCAGGCTGTCGGCACGGTGGGCATCGTCGATTACGTCGCCGGCCTGTTCTACTTCAACGAGCACGTCTCGGATAATGCCGCTACGCCCAACTCCAACATCTGGAACGCGGACGGCACCGGCTACACCATCAACACCGCCGCGCTGCAAAATCCGTTCGCCTCGATCGACCGCGCTTCGGTGGCGAACTCCAAGAGCCTGGCTGGTTATGCCCAGGCGACCGTCAACCCGACGGACGCGCTGCACATCACCGTGGGCGGTCGCTATACCCACGACGAGAAGAAGGGCACGCTGGTCACGTTCCGCAACGCTGCCAATGGCAACACGCTGGACAAGACCTGGAACAAGTTCAACCCGATGGCGACTGTCGCCTTCGACGTGAACGACGGCCTGCATGTTTATGCCAAGTATGCCACCGGCTATCGCGCTGGCGGCGCGTCCTCGCGCTCGCCCACGTATCGCGGCTTCGATCCGGAAAACGTGAAGTCCTATGAAATCGGCCTCAAGAGCGATTTCTGGGATCACCGCGCCCGGTTCAACATCGCCGGCTACATCATGGACCGCAAGAACAGCCAGGTGGACTTCAACGCGATCTACGTGTCGGGTTCGTCCAACGTCAACGTGCTGGAAACGGTCAATGTCCCCGGCGTGACCAAGATCCGCGGCATCGAAGCCGATCTGACGGTCAAGCCGATCGACGGCCTGACGCTGAACGCCTCGTACGCCTATACCTATACCAAGCTGCCGCAGGTGACGAACCCGTTCACCGGCATCACCCAGAACGTCTACGTGGTGTTCACCCCGCGCAATGCGGCGTCGGGCTCGATCGACTATGCCCACCCGATCGGCACCAACGGCACCGAACTGCGCCTGCACCTGGATGGCAACTATTCGCAGGCCACCCAGACGTTTGACCAGTATGCCACCAAGAACGACGCTTCGGTGGTGTTCAACGGCCGCCTGGCCCTGGCCGACATTCCGGTGTCGAACACCGGCCAGAAGCTGACGGTGGGCCTGTGGGGCCGCAACCTGTTCAATACCGCCTATGTCTATCGCCGCGATCCGTCGAACTCGATCCCGGCGTTCTCGACCTCGGCCAATGGCAACATCAACAACGTCCTGGGTGACTACGGCAACTTCAACGCGCCGCGCACCTATGGCCTGGATGCCACGATCAACTTCTGATCGCGCGCAACGCATGACGGAACGAGGGCGGCGGGGAAACTCGCCGCCCTTTTTCTTTTGTGATGCACGGTTTCCACCACCCCCCGACCTCCTCCTCTGAAGAGGATGGAGAGCAGGCGCGAAAAAAGCCTCCTCTTCTTCAGAGGAGGGGATTGGGGGTGGTGGAAACGCAATGCAAATCCAGCGCGAAACGCCAGATCAAGCCGCCTGGCGTGTGCCTGCCAGTACCGCTTCATAGCTGGCGAACAGCTCGCGGAAGTGATCGTCCATCGTGCGCGGCGGCGGCAGGTCGGCGCGCGGGCCATCCAGGCCGCTTTCGCGCGCCAGGGCATATTGCGCCACGGCCTCGGTGGCAGCGGCGGCATTGGCAGATTCGTAGATCCAGCCGTTTGATGCGCGCGCCTGGTCGCTGGCGCCGCCCTGATCGGGCGCGATCAGCGGCAAGCCGCTGGCCCGCGCTTCGGCGGCGACCATGCAGAACGTCTCTGCCTCGCAGCCGTGCAGCAGCGCATCGGTGCTGGCCATCACGCGGGCCAGTTCGTGGCGCTTGGTGATCGGGGCAAGCACGCGGATATGCGGATTGCCGCCGATGCGTCGCTCGATCGTCTTGCGCTCGCGCCCCTGGCCGGCCAGCACCATGCCCACCGGGCGGCGGTTGCCCGCGGCGGTGACGGCATCGACCAGCATAGGCCAGCGCTTTTCCGGGGCGAAGCGGCCCACGCCCAGCAGCAGCGTGGCGTCTTCGGGTAGTTCGCACAGCTCCAGCATGCCCTTGCGCAGCGCCAGATCGCGGAAATCGGGCGAAAAGATGCCCGGGTCAACGCCCATCGGGTTGGTCACCACCCGCGTCAGCCCGCCTGCGCTCAGCCGGTCAGACAGGCTGGCACTGGCGCTGACGATCATGTCATAGCGCTCGTCCAGGCGGCGCAGATGCCGCCAATAGCGCTCGAACGCCTTGTCGATCGTCGGGCGGGTGGCCACCGGATCGAACCAGCGATAGGCATAGGCCGACAGCGGATCGGCATGCATGATCAGCGCGCGCGGCGCCTTTCCCGGCCATTCGGCAATCACGCTGGCGCTGCGCCAGGGCGAAGAGGCCTCGACGAAATCGGGCTTTTCCTCGTCCAGCGCGGCATAGAGCGCGGGGATGTCGGAAAACCAGCGATAGTTGAAATCGAGCGGGAACAGCTGGCTTTTCAGCCAGCGGATGCGGCCATTGGGCCCGCGCTCCTCGACATGGTCGCGCTTGCCGGGGGCGATGACGGTCACGTCATGCCCCAGCGCAGCCCCTGCCTTGAGCTTGCGATCGACATAGGTGCGCACCCCGCCACCCTTGGGGGCGTAGAATGCGCTGACATCGACAAGCTTCATCACGCGCCCTTGAGTGGCCCCACCGACATCAGACCGTTACGGTAGTTCATCACGATCCGCAACGTGGTCGGCCCGTTTCCGGCCGATACGGTGGCGCTGGCCGCCTTGGGCTTGGACCAGCCCAGGCGCGGGTTGCCGGAAAAGCCGATGCCGTCGCGCTGCCAGTTGAACTTGCGGTTGCCGTCGCGGTCATGCAGCACCGAAACGGTGTATTGGCCCGGGCCGGGCAGGCGCACGCACAGGCGTGGCGTGGGCTCGGCCGGGGTGTTCACTTCCACGCGGCGGAAGGTCTTGCCCGCGCCCACCAGCACGTTGTCATCGGCCAGGAAATCGGCGTCGTTGGCCGGATAGACTTCCAGCTTGAGCTTGCCGGTGTGATCCTTGAGGCCCAGGATATCGACCATGAACGAAGGGCCATGCTCGCCAGGGCGGCACTGGCCTTCGGCCTTGCCGAGATCGGGGGTGGATGGCGGCAGCGGCCCGGCGCCCCCCAGCATCAGGGCGGCGGGAATCACTGCGACAGGTGCCAGCAGGGCCAGCTTCTTCACGCGTTCTTCTCCTTCTGCACGAGATCCAGCAGCATCAGGCCGATGAACAGGATCACGTGTGTGGCTACGATCAGCATCGATATCATCGCGATCATGACATCAGTCTGAACTCCCCGCCCCACGATCAGCGGCGTGATGCCGGCAAACGCGATATCCTTGTTGGGGATGAAGGGAAGGCGAGCCACCAAAAGGCGGATAGTGGAAAAGAGAATCCAGGTGCCGATCGACACCTCGGGCAGGATCAGGTGCCACGACAGCGCGGTAAAGCCCATGCCGGCGGCGATGCGCAGGCAGTGGATCAGGAACACGAACCACAGCGCCTGGCCCGAAAGGCTGAAAATGCCCTTGCGCAGGAACGTGATGACCAGCGACGTGGCAAGTGCAAAGCCGATCGCCGAGACGATCAGCCAGGTGTTCTGGCCAAAATCGACCCGCCCGCTGACATACCAGGTGATGCCCATCATCAGAATCGTGATGATGTTGCCGGCCAGCGCCGAAAGGATCGCCACGTCCTTGACGGCGCCAAACGGCGAGCCCTCCATCTTCACATGGCGGCGCGCCCAGTCATAGAAATAGACTTCGCCGACATAGCCCAGCAGCAGCTCGTTGCCGACCAGCTTCTTGAGCAGGGGCGCCAGGCCGGAAAAGGGAATGCCCCACAGCTTGCGGAAGATCACCCAGTCGGCCACCGGCCCGGCGAAATAGCTGGCGGCCAGCACCAGCCAGATCAGTGGCGAGCGCGGGATGATCGATACCACCATCAGCCAGTTGAGCTGGCGCAGCTGCCACAGCACGGCGCACAGGATCGCCACCGAAACGGCGGGGCCCAGATAGGCGCTCCATTTGCGCAGGCCGCTGGCTTGGGGAGCGGTCTCGGGAATCGCGGGTGTCGTCATCGTGTCTCGTTCAGGCCCGGGCGCGGCGTTACAGCGAACATGGCCGCCGCGCTATCCGCTTTCTGCGGGTTGGCGTGCGCGACGGGTTCGCCCGTGCCGGGCAGCGGGTGATCAGCCATGGGCGAGTCGCTGCATTTCAACGACATAGCTTTGGGCGGCAATTTCCACAGTAAAACGGCGCGCCTGGGCGCGGGCGGCGGCCGAATCGAATGGCAGGCTGGTGATGCGATCCATCGCCGCGGCCAGGGCCCGCCCTCAGCGCCCCCGCCCCCCCCGGCCCAACCCGCCCAGGCCCAACAGAACGCCCAAGCTCACGCAGCAAAAGGTGGCCCCCCCCCCCAGGCCGGCGGCCAGCGCCTCGGGCACCACGGCGGGCACGCCCTCGTAATCGGAAGACATGACCAGCGCATCGGCGCCAAGCAGCGCGGCAGACACCGGATTGACATGGCCGGGCAGGTCAACCCGCGCGGCAATGCCCAGGCTGCGCGCCAGCGCTTCCAGGCTCTTGCGCGCCGATCCTTCGCCCAGGATGGTCAAGCGGTCATCGCCCCGCGCGATCTGGGCAAAGGCGCGCAGCAGCAGCGGAAAGTTCTTTTGCGCTGCCAGCCGGCCGATCGCCAGGAAGCGGCGCCCGCCGGCCGCACCGGCCGCACCGGCCGCATCGCGCGGCGGGCGGGGCAGGGCTTCGAGGTGGGCTATCTGCGCCTCGTCCAGCGCGGGGTCGTCGATGATCGCCACGCGTTCGGGCGGCGCGCGCATCAGCGTTTCCAGTTCGGCGCGCATCGGCGCGGCCATGCCCACCAGGCGATCGAGCATGCGGCCCTGGATCTTGAGCCACAGGCGATAGAACGGCCGGGCCGGGGCGGGCAGATCGGCCCGCGCCAGATCGTTGCTGATCTTGGCCAGGATCGGCGGGCAGCGCTTGCCCAGCAGCAGCCGCATGGTCACGGCCACCACGGTATAGGAATTGCCCGCGCAGAACAGCACGTCGGGGCGGTGGCGGCGGATCGCGCCCGGCAGGCGCAGCATCATCCACAGCGTTTCCCACGCCGCGGTGGGCACGCCATGGCTGTCGAACACATCGGCCTCAAGCCCGGGCCATTCGCCGCGCATCGCGCCCTGCGTCCGTCCCAGCACCAGGCGCGCATCGATGCCCTGCGCCAGCCAGGCACGGTGCAGGCGCAGGGCCACGCGCTCCACCCCGCCCGGCTCGAAGCTGTGCAGGAATGTCAGAACGCGCAAAGGTCTTTGCGTGGTCGCGGTCAAAACAGGCTCGTCGGGCCGGTCAGGCTGGCATAGCGCGCCGGCTCGTGGCTCTTGGCAAAGCGCGCCAGCGTGGCATCGATCGAGCGCAGCAGGGCAGGCACCGTGGTATCGCCGGGATGCACCGCCACGCGCACCGTGCGCGTCAGCGGCAGCGCCTGGCGCGCCAGGGCGGAAAACCACAGCGAAGAGCGGATGCGCGCCTTGCTGCGGCTGGCCCAGGTGATCACCGGGCCTTTGGCCAGCACTTCGCCGCTTTGCGGGCGCCACACCTTCATGTGGTCTTCGGCCAGGGCAAAGCCCAGCTCGGCCATGGCCTGGTGCGCGCCGGGGCCATAGAGCCAGGCCGGGGCGATGAAGCCGGTCACCGGGCGCCCCAGGATATCTTCGACCAGGGCCTTGCCCTGCGCCATGCGGGCCAGCGCCTCGGCATGGGGCAGGTTGAGGAATTCGCCCTCGCCGGCGGTCATGTGCTTGCCCTTGAAACCGGCCAGGCCCTGCTCGGCCGGGGTTTCGTCCTTGTGGCACCAGCCATGCAGGAACATCTCGATGCCCATGTCGGCCCATTGCCGCAGCCGCGCCTGGAACGCGGCATTGCCGGCCAGCGGCGCGCCGCGCCAATGATCGGGGATCACCAGCATGGCGAACTTGCCCGTGCCGAGATGGCCGGAAAGGCGCTCTGCCAGGGCATCGACCTGCCGTTCGAAACGCGGGCTGACATCGTGGATCGAGGCCAGCAGGCGCTTGCGCGGCGCATCGGGAATCGCTGGTGCTGTCATGCCGGAAACGCTCGTGATCCCTTTCGTGGCGGCGCCAAGGCCCCCCTTGCACCGGCCCATGGGCCTGTCGCAAATGGCGGGAAAATGCAACCGGCTTCCCGCCGTTTGCCACCGGGCGCAAACCGCTGTCGCTTCATCGCCAGGTTATTGTCTATCGTGAAGATTGAGTTATCTCTTGTTCATGTCG
>CAYXUN010000015.1:55573-68883 GCA_964468165.1 uncultured Novosphingobium sp.
AAACCGAGTCGACCGGCCGCTTCCTTGGTGGGAGAACTTGTATGGCCCATGAACATGCCTTTAGCCGCACTGCCGATCCGATCATCCTGACCGTGCCGGGTCTGGACAATTCAGGCCCTGACCACTGGCAAACCATTTGGGAACAAACACTTCCCGATTGCCACCGGGTTGACCTCGGGCTGTGGAACGATCCGCACCGCAACACCTGGGTCAACAAGCTGGCCCTGGCGATCCAGCGTGCCCACGAAGGGGCCGGGCGCCCCGTCGTGCTGGTGGCGCACAGCCTGGGCTGCCTGGCGGTGGCCTGGTGGGCGGAATACGAACGCCTGGCCAATGGCCCGCGCCAGATGCCGGTGATCGGCGCCCTGCTGGTCGCGCCGCCCGACGTGGAAGACGGCGTCAAGGACCGCCGCTTGACGCGCTTTGCCCCGGTGCCTGAAACCGAACTGCCATTCCCGGCGATCGTCGTGGGCAGCCGCGATGACCGCTATGCCACGCCCGGGGCCACGCGCCGCCTGGCGCAGCGGTGGGGCGCACGCTTTGCCGATGCCGGTGCCGCCGGGCACATCAACGCGCAATCGGGCCTGGGCGAATGGGCGTTTGGCCGCCTGCTGCTCAACCGCCTGCTGCCGCGTGCGCTCTCGCTCGACGATGGCCAGGCCACTTATGTGCCCGCGCCGCGCCGCTTCGTCGATCCGGCCCTGCGCCGCCTGGGGGCGTGATGCTGCGGTTGTGATGGGGCTTCGACAAGCTCAGCCCGAACGGACCTTGTCAGAATTTCTATGATCCGTTCGCCCTGAGCCTGTCGAAGGGCCCGTCAGCCCAGCACGACCCCATCGGCCCGGCTCACCCGGAAACCGGGCCGGGCATGCTCCGGCGCATGCCATGCCACGCCGGGCGTTGCGGGGTCTTCCCATCGCGCGCCATCCATCGCGGCGCCGTCGAGCGCCAGCCATTGGCCATTCTCGGGGAAACGCGCCATGTCGCCGGTTCTTGCCGCGGCAAGCTGCGCCACGAAATCCTCAAGCTCGCGATCGCGTGCCTGCCAGTCGATCCAGGATAGCGGATTGTCCTGGGAATAGGCGTTGTTGTTGCCTTGCTGGCTGCGGCCGAATTCGTCGCCGGCGGTCAGCATGATCGTGCCGGTTGAGGCGAACAGCGTGCCGAGCAGGGCGCGCAGGGCCGCATTGCGCCGCGCCAGCACGGCGGGATCGTCGCTCGGCCCTTCGACGCCGTTGTTCCACGAATAGTTCTCGTCGTGGCCGTCGCGGTTGTTCTCGCCATTGGCGTGGTTGTGCTTGGCGGCGTAAGCGACGCAATCGGCCAGGGTAAAGCCATCGTGCGCCGCCAGGAAATTCACGCTGCGGCACGGTGCGCTGTCGCATGGTCCGAACACGTCGGCCGAGCCGGCGAGGCGCGTGGCGAGCTGGCCCAGCGTGCCATCGCCGCGCCAGAACCGCCGCACGTCATCGCGATAGCGGTCGTTCCACTCCAGCCAGTTGGCCGGAAACTGGCCCAGTTGATAGCCGCCCGGCCCGATGTCCCACGGTTCGGCAATCAGCACGCGGTCTGCCAGCAGCGGATCGGCGGCGATTTCGGCAAAGATCGGTGCATCGGCGGCAAAGCCGGGCCCGCGCGCCATGACCGGCGCCAGGTCGAAGCGAAAGCCATCGACCCCGGCGTGCGCCACGAAATGGCGTAGTGCCGCAATCGTCAACTGGCGGACGTGGGGCTGCGCGAAATCGAGCGTGTTGCCACAGCCCGTGTCGTTGATCAGGCTGTTGTCGGCAGCATGGGCATAGGCGGCGTTGTCCAGCCCGCGCAGGCTGACGATCGGCCCGGCCACGTCGCTTTCGCCCGTGTGGTTGAATACCAGGTCAAGGATCGTGCCGATCCCCGCCGCGCGCAGGGCCGCGACCGTCTCGCGCAACTCGCGCATCCCGCCCGGGCACAGTCCAGGGTCCAGCGCCATGAACGCCACCGGGTTATAGCCCCAGGCATTGCGCAGGCCCAATGGGGGCAGGTGGCGCTCGTCGATCCAGGCCACGATCGGCATCAGTTCCACCGCCTTGACGCGCAGCTTGGCGAGGTGCGCCAGCACGGCGGGATGGGCCAGCGCCGCCACCGTGCCGCGCAGATGCTGTGGCACGTCGGGATGCAGCATGGTAAAGGCGCGCACGTTCACTTCGTAAACCAGCCCACCCGGCGCAAACAGCGGCGGGGCAGGGGGCACGGTGGGCAAGCCCCCGGTCACGATCGCCTTTGGCACCAGCGCGGCGGTATCCGCGCCAAAGGTGGACAGGGCGGGGTCATAGACAAAGCGCTGGTCCAGTTCGACGGCATGGGGATCGACCAGCAGCTTGGCCGGATCGAACCACAGCCCGCGTTCGGGCGCCCATGCCCCATCGGCGCGATAGCCATAGCGCGCGCCGGCGTGGTCGCCCGGCAGGGTGAGCGTCCAATCGTCGCCCTCGCGCGCCATGGCGTGGCGGGTTTCGGCGCCGCGCGCATCGAACAGGCACAGCCACACCGCATCGGCCAGCGGCGCGCGCACCCGCCAGGCCATGCCGGCAGGGACAGGGTGCGCGCCATGGGCCATCAGGTGATCACGTCGGGCGCGGTGCGGCCGGTATGGGCCACGATGCCCGCCACGGCATCGGCCGCGGTGATCAGGTCGGCCAGCATGTCGCTGGTTTCACGATCGAGATAGCCGTCTGCCGGCTCATAGCGTTCGAGATAGACGCGCAGCGTGGCGCCTTCGGTGCCGGTGCCCGACAGGCGGAAGACGATGCGCGATCCGCCTTCGAACAGCACGCGCAGGCCCTGGTTGGCGCTGGTGCTGCCATCGACCGGATCGAGATAGGAAAAGCTGTCTGCCGTAGCGACAGTCAGCGGGCCAAAGGCTTGCCCCGGCAGGCTGGCCAGCTTGGCGCTGAGCGCCGCCATCAGGGCATCGGCCTGATCGGTGGGCAGCCCTTCATAATCGTGACGCGCGTAATAGTTGCGGCCGTATTTGGCCCAGTGCTCGCGCGCCAGTTCGTCCACGCTGATCTTGCGCACGGACAGGATGTTGAGCCACAGCAGCACAGCCCAAAGGCCGTCCTTCTCGCGCACGTGGTCCGATCCGGTGCCGGCGCTTTCCTCTCCGCAGATCGTCGCCATGCCGGCGTCGAGCAGGTTGCCGAAGAACTTCCAGCCGGTGGGGGTTTCGTAGGAGGGGATGCCCAGCGCCTCGGCCACGCGATCGGCCGCCGCGCTGGTCGGCATAGAGCGGGCAATACCGGCAAGGCCGCGGGCATAGCCGGGCGCGAGGTGGGCATTGGCAGCCAGCATGGCCAGGCTGTCTGACGGGGTGATGAAACGGCCTTTGCCCACGATCAGGTTGCGATCACCGTCGCCATCCGATGCAGCGCCGAAATCGGGCGCATCGGCGCCGAACATCGTATCGAACAACGCCTTGGCATGGACCATGTTGGGATCGGGGTGATGCCCGCCGAAATCTTCCAGCGGCACGCCGTGGCGCACGGTGCCTGGCGCAAAGCCCAGCCGCTTTTCCAGGATTTCCGTGGCATAGGGACCGGTCACGGCATGCATGGCGTCGAACGCCATGGTCAGGCCATCGGCCACGGCGGCGCGGATCGCGGCAAAGTCGAACAGCGTTTCCATCAGGTCGGCATAGTCTGCTACCGGATCGATCACCGAAACCTGGCACCCGCCTACGTCCACGCTGCCGCAGGTATCGAGGTCGATGTCATCGGCGTCCACTGCCAGCCAGCGGTCGATCGTCTGCGTGCGCGCATAGATCGCCTCGGTCACGCCTTCGGGCGCGGGGCCGCCATTGGCGATGTTGTACTTGATGCCGAAATCCTCGTCCGGCCCGCCGGGATTGTGGCTGGCCGACAGGATCAGGCCGCCGCTCGCCTTGTAGCGGCGGATCACGTTGCTTGCAGCCGGTGTGGACAGGATGCCGCCCTGGCCGACCAGCACCTGGCCATAGCCATTGGCCGCGGCCATGCGGATCGCCTGCTGGATCACCGTGCGGTTGTGATAGCGCCCGTCACCGCCGATCACCAGGATGCTGCCGGGCGCGCGCTCCACCACGTCGAACACCGCCTGGATGAAGTTTTCGGCGTAGTTCGGCTGGGCAAACACGCGCACTTTCTTGCGCAGGCCCGATGTGCCCGGCTTCTGCCCGGCATAGGGCGTGGTCTGGTGGGTGGTGATCGTCATTCTGCCCCCGCAAGTTGGCGATAGAGCGCGGCATAGGCGTGCCCGCTGCGCTTCCATGAAAAGTCCGTCTTCATGCCTGTTCGCTGCATCTGCGTCCAGACATCGCGCTGCCCGTAGAGGGCAATCGTGCGCGTTATCGCATCTGCGAAAGAAGGATAGGTGACACCGTGGAACGTCACCCCGGTGGCCGCCTGCCCATTGATGGCAGCCAGGTTGGCATCCACCACCGTATCGGCCAGGCCCCCGGTATGCGACACCACCGGCACGCAGCCATAGGCCAGGCCATAGAGCTGCGTGAGGCCGCAGGGTTCGAACCGGCTGGGCACCAGGATGGCATCGCCACCGCCCTGCATGCGGTGCGACAGCGCCTCGTCATAGCCGATGCGCAAGGCCACGCGCCCGGGATGGCGCGCGGCGGCAGCGTGCAGGCCGGCCTCCATCGCTGGATCGCCCGCGCCGAGCAGCGCCAGCCGCCCGCCCAGGCCCACGAGGTGGTCGATCACCTCGAGCAGCACGTCGATGCCCTTCTGCCAGGTCAGCCGGGTAATGCACACGAACAGCGGCCCATCGCTCTGTTCCAGATGGAACTCGCGCTCCAGCGCGCGCTTGTTGGCCGTGCGCCGCGGCAGCGAGCGCCAGGAATAGGTCTGCAGCAGGTGCTTGTCGGCGTCAGGGCTCCACACCGCCGGATCGATGCCGTTGACGATGCCGCGCACGCTATCGGCCTTGGCCGCGATCAGGCCTTCCAGCCCCATGCCAAAGGCGGGATCGCGAATCTCGCGGGCATAGGTCGGGCTGACCGTGGTGATCGCGCTGGCGCTTTCCAGCCCGGCTTTGAGGAAGCCCACGCCGCCGTGGTATTCCACGCCGTCAATCGCCCAGGCCCACGACGGCAGTTCCAGCAGGGCAAAGATATCGGCGCCGTAATAGCCCTGGAACGCCATGTTGTGGATGGTCATGACCGAGGGGATCGGCGTGCCGGCCGGGGCAAAGCGCATATAGGCCGGCGCCATCGCCGCCTGCCAATCATGGGCATGGGCCACATCGAAGACGAGGCCTTTCACCGCGCCGCCCGCCACATCGGCCGCCGCCCGGCCAAACGCGGCAAAGCGGCGCCAGTTGTCGCCCCAGTCCCGCCCGGCCAGATCGGCATAGGGGCCGCCGTCGCGGGCAAACAGGTTGGGACTGTCGAACACCAGCAGAGGATGGCTGCCCAGCTTGCCCGCCAAGAGCCGGGCCGGCTCGCCCAGCAGGCTGTCCCACTGGTGGATCGGCTTGGTCTTGCCCAGCGCCTTGGTCACGGCAGGATAGCCCGGCAGGATCGTGGTCATCGCCACGCCATGCGGCGCCACGGCAGCGGGCAGGGCGCCCGCCACATCGGCCAGCCCCCCGGTCTTGATCAGTGGCACCGCTTCAGAAGCGATGGAAAGAACGCGCAAGGTCATTCCAGTCTCCCCGGCCAGCCAGCCGGTCCTGAGGCATCTTTGGTCCCGTCCTTCGTCACCCCGGACTCGATCCGCGGTCCAGCTTGCGGCCTCGGGCGGAACAAGCGGGGCCCGGATCAAGTCCGGGGCGACGACAGGCTGTTTTCTTGGCCCTGAACCAGCAACCGGCGCTAAACCAGCTTTTCGATCATCGCCTTGGTGATGAGGCAGACGCCGTTGTCGGTGCGGCGAAACCGCCGCGCGTCCAGTTCGGGATCTTCGCCCACCACCAGCCCTTCGGGAATGCGCACGCCAGAATCCAGGATCACCCGCTTGAGCTGGGCGCCCCGGCCGATGTTGCAATAGGGCAGGATCACGCCTTCCTCCACGCTGGAGAATGAGCCCATCTTCACGCCGGTGAACAGCAGGCTGCGCTTGGCCAGCGCGCCCGAAACGATGCAGTCCTGGCTGATCAGCGAGGAAATCGCCATGCCGCGCCGCCCTTCCTCGTCATGCACGAACTTGGCCGGGGCGGCGATGATCTGGTCGGTCCAGATCGGCCACTCGCGATCGTACATGTTGAGCTTGGGCACCGTGTCGGTGAGGTCGAGGTTGGCCTCGAAATAGGCGTCGAGCGTGCCCACGTCGCGCCAGTATTCCTCGATCTCGTCGGCCGCGCGGATGCAGCTGTTGCTGAAACGGTGGGCCACCGCCTTGCCGTGCTTGACGATGTAGGGGATGATGTCGCCGCCGAAATCGCGGTTCGATCCCGGCGTTGCCGCATCGCGGCGCAGCTGGTCGAACAGGAATTCGGTTTCAAAGACATAGATGCCCATCGATGCCAGGGCATGGTCCGGGTCACCCGGGATGGTCGGCGGATCGGCCGGCTTTTCGACAAAGCTGGTGATCACGCTGTCTTCGTCTACGCCCATCACGCCAAAGCCGGTCGCCTCGGCCTTGGGCACCACCAGGCAGCCCACGGTGACATCGGCCCCCGAATTGACGTGCTGCTGCAGCATCAATTCGTAGTCCATCTTGTAGATGTGGTCGCCCGCCAGGATCACCATGTGCTTGGGCGCATGGGCCTGGATGATGTCGATGTTCTGATAGACCGCGTCGGCCGTGCCTTCATACCACAACAGCTCGGAAATGCGCTGCGAGGCGGGCAGGATGTCAAAGCTTTCGTTGCGTTCCGGGCGCATGAAGTTCCACGCGCGGTTCATGTGCCGGATCAGCGAGTGCGCCTTGTATTGCGTGGCAACGCCAATGCGGCGGATGCCCGAATTGATCGCGTTCGACAGGGCAAAGTCGATGATCCGGCTGACCCCGCCGAAATAGACGGCCGGCTTGGCGCGGTTGTCGGTCAGTTCCTTCAACCGGCTGCCGCGTCCGCCAGCGAGGACATAGGCCATGGCGTCGCGGGCCAAGGGTTGCCCATAGGTTTTGCGCATCCGTTCCTCCTGGCCGTTCATTCGGCCTTGATCTGATATTCGAACATCATCGTTGAAAGCGGCGGCAGGATGACAAACGCCGCCCCGTCTTCCGCCACGATCTTTCCGGCATTGCCCTGGCCGCTGCCGCCATAGTGCGCCGCGTCAGAGTTGAGCACCTCGCGCCACACCCCGTCTTGCGGCAGGGGCAGGCGGTAATGGTCGTGCAGGGCGGGCGTCATGTTGCACACCACCACCACCGGGGCATGGCCGGGCGCGCGGCGCACCCAGGCAAAGACGCTGGCCAGCGCATCGTCCACCACCAGCCATTCGAAGCCTTCGCCCTCGCAATCGCGCGCGTGCAGCGCGGGCAGGGCGGCATAGGCGCGATTGAGGTCGCGCACCCAGGCCTGCATCCCCGCGTGCGGAGCATGGTCGAGCATGTCCCAATCGAGTTCGCGTGCCTCGCTCCATTCGCGGCGCTGGGCAAATTCCTGGCCCATGAACAGCAGCTTCTTGCCGGGATAGCCCCACATCAGCCCGTAATAGGCGCGCAGGTTGGCAAACTTCTGCCAATCATCGCCGGCCATCTTGCCCAGCAGGCTGCCCTTGCCATGGACCACTTCATCATGGCTGATCGGCAGCACGAAGTTTTCGGTAAAGGCATAGACCAGCCCGAACGTGATCTCGTTGTGGTGATAGCGGCGGTGCACCGGGTCTCGGGCCATGTAGCGCAGGGTATCGTTCATGAAACCCATGTTCCACTTGAAGCCAAAGCCCAGGCTGCTGGGCCGCTCGCCTTCGTCCAGCGCCGGTTGGGTCACGCCGGGCCAACTGGTCGACTCCTCGGCCATGGTCATCACGCCGGGGCAGGTGCCATAGACCGCCTGGTTCATCGCCCGCAGGAAATCGAC
The DNA here is from genome assembly GCA_964468165.1 of uncultured Novosphingobium sp. GTDB lineage: Bacteria > Pseudomonadota > Alphaproteobacteria > Sphingomonadales > Sphingomonadaceae > Novosphingobium. The sequence continues at coordinate 63,572 of CAYXUN010000015.1, forward strand.
CGCTTCCCAGTTCTCGCGCCCGCCCTGGGCATTGGGAATCCACTCGCCGCTCTTGCGCGAATAATCGCGGTACAGCATCGAGGCGACCGCATCGACGCGCAGCCCGTCGACATGATAGCGTTCCGCCCAGAACAGCGCGTTGTTGATCAGGAAATCGCGCACCTCGCGCCGGCCGAAATTGTAGATCGCGGTGTTCCAATCGGGATGGAACCCCTGGCGCGGGTCTTCATGTTCATAAAGCGCAGTGCCATCGAACCGCGCCAGGCCATGGGCGTCGGTGGGGAAATGCGCCGGCACCCAATCGATCAGCACGCCCAGCCCGGCACGGTGGGCGCCATCGACAAAGCGGGCAAAGCCCATCGGTTCGCCAAACCGGGCCGACGGGGCATAGAGCCCGGTGGTCTGGTAGCCCCAGCTCGGGTCATAGGGATGCTCTGACACCGGCAGGAACTCGACATGGGTAAAGCCCATGTCGACGGCATAGGGGATCAGGCGATCGGCCAGTTCGTCCCAGCTGTAGAACTCGCGCCCGTCGCCGGGCTTGCGCCACGATCCGGCATGCACCTCGTAGATCGAGATCGGCTGGCGGCGCGGATCGGCCTTCTCCCAGAACGCGCGGTGTTCAGCGTCGCCCCAGGCGTGGGGCGGGGCATCAAGCGTGATCGAGGCGGTGTGCGGCCGCAATTCGGCCGCCAAGGCATAGGGATCGGCCTTGTAGGGCTGCACCGTGCCATCGCTTGCCACGATACGATACTTGTAGGGCCGCCCCCCGCCGATGTCGGGCAGGAACAGTTCCCAGATGCCGGTATCGCTGCGCCGCCGCATCGGGTGGCGGGCGCCGTCCCAATCGTTGAAATCGCCCACCACGCTTACCAGCCGGGCATTGGGTGCCCAGACGGCAAAGTGCACGCCGCGCGCGCCTTCGTGGTCGATGACGTGGGCGCCCAGCTTGTCGAACAGGCGGTGGTGGGTGCCCTGGCCGATCAGGAAATCGTCCACCGGCCCCAGCACTGGCCCGAACGAATAGGGGTCGGTCACCTGCCAGCGATGCTGCCCGGCCTGGCAGGTATAGCGCACCGGCTGGCGCGGCCCGGCCACCGGCCCTTCGAACAGGCCGCGCGGATCGACGCGCTTGAGAACGCCCAGCGGCGTGCCGTCGAGGGCGAACGCTTCTGCCCGTTCGGCACCGGGCAAGATGGCGCGGGCAAAGGCACCTTGCGGGCCGGGATGCACCCCCAGCAGCGAAAACGGATCGGCATGGGTGCCGTCAAGCAGCGCCGTAATCGCCTCGGTCGGGGGGTGCAGGCTCAGGATGTCACACTCCCCAGATGTCGCGGGCATATTCGCCGATCGTGCGATCGGACGAGAACCAGCCCACGTTGGCGATGTTGCGGATGGCGCTGGCGCGCCAGGCCGCTTGGTTGGCCCAGCGCGCGTCGACCCCGCGCTGCGCCGCGTGATAGGCGTCGAAATCGGCCGCGACCAGGAACCAGTCGCTGTCATAGAGCCCGCCCATCAGCCCGGCATAGCGGTGCGGATCGTCGGGCGAGAACACGCCACTGGCAATGGCCGAGATGGCCTGCTGCAATTCCCGGCTGCCCTCGATCACGGCGCGCGGGTTATACCCATCGGCGCGGATCGCGGCCACTTCCTCGGCGGTCTTGCCGAAGATCACGATGTTGTCGTCACCCACGCGGTCCTTGATCTCGATGTTGGCGCCATCGAGCGTGCCGATCGTCAGCGCGCCATTGAGCGCGAACTTCATGTTGCCGGTGCCCGATGCTTCCATCCCGGCGGTGGAAATCTGTTCCGACAGATCGGCGGCAGGGATGATGCGTTCGGCCAGGGTGACATTGTAGTTGGGCACGAACACCACCTTGAGCAGTCCCCCGACCGAAGGATCGGAGTTGACGCGGCGGGCAATGTCATTGGCCAGTTTGATGACCAGCTTGGCGTTGTGATAGCTCGACGCCGCCTTGCCCCCGAAGATCTTTACGCGCGGCGTCCAGTCGCGTTCCGGGTGGCTGCGAATTTGGTCATAGAGCGCCACGGTCTCGATCAGGTTGAGCAGCTGGCGCTTGTATTCGTGGATGCGCTTGATCTGCACGTCGAACAGCGCATCGGGATCGAGCCGGACGCCGGTCAGCTGCTTGATATGGCCGGCCAGCGCCACCTTGTTGGCGCGCTTGACCTCGGCAATGCGCTCGCCCAGCTGCGCATCATCGGCCATGGCGTTGAGATCGGACAGCTTTTCGGCATCATCCAGGAACCCATCGCCGATCGCGTCCTTGATCACGCCCACCAGCCGCGGATTGCACTGCTGCAACCAGCGACGCGGGGTGACGCCGTTGGTCTTGTTGTTGATGCGCGTGGGATAGAGCGCGTGGAGATCGGCAAACACCGTGCTTTTCATCAGCTCGGTGTGCAGCGCCGCCACCCCGTTGATCGAATGGGCGCCCACAAAGGCCAGGTTGGCCATGCGCACGCGCCGCTCGCCGCCCTCGTCGATCAGGCTGATCGCGGCAATCGCGCGGTCGTCCAGCCCGGCTTTGCGCGCTTCGCGCAGCACGCGGCTGTTGATCGCATAGATGATCTGCATGTGACGCGGCAGCAGGCGTTCGAACAGCGGCAGCGGCCAGCTTTCCAGCGCTTCGGGCAGCAGGGTGTGGTTGGTATAACCCACCGTGGCCTTGGTCACTTCCCAGGCTTCGTTGAATTCCAGCCCGTACATATCCACCAGGATGCGCATCAGTTCGGCCACGGCGACGCTCGGGTGCGTGTCGTTGAGCTGGATCGCGGCCTTGTCGGGCAGGGTGCGCACGTCGCCATGGTATTGCGCGTGGCGGCGCACGATGTCCTGGATGGAGGCCGAGGTGAAGAAGTATTCCTGGCGAAGGCGCAGTTCCTGCCCGGCCGGCGTGCTGTCGGCCGGATAGAGCACGCGCACCAAGGCATCGGCGCGCACCTGCTCGGCCAGCGCGCCGGCATGGTCGCCGGCGTTGAACGCGTCGAGGCGGATTGGATCGAGCGGGTTGGCGGTCCACAGGCGCAGGGTGTTCACCCGCTTGCCCTTGTAGCCCACCACCGGCGTATCGACGGCGCTTGCCTCGACCTTTTCATGCGGGCGCCATTCCACGCCATCGCCGTTGTCGATCACCTCGCCGCCAAAGCCGATCATGTAGGCGCTTTCGCGGCGATCGAACTCCCACGGGTTGCCGTGGCTCAGCCAGGTTTCGGGCAGTTCCACCTGCCAGCCATCGTCGATCCGCTGGCGGAACATGCCGTTCACATAGCGGATGCCATAGCCGTAGGCGGCAATATCCAGGCTGGCGAGGCTTTCCATGAAGCAGGCGGCCAGGCGGCCCAGGCCGCCGTTGCCCAGCGCCGCATCGGGCTCCAGCTCTTCCAGCGCGGCCAGGTCAAAGCCATGGCTGGCCAGCGCCTTTTCCATTTCGCGCGTCAGCCCCAGGTTCGACAACGCATCGCGCAGCAGCCGGCCGATGAGGAATTCCAGGCTGAGATAGTAAACCCGCTTGCCGCCCTGGTCATAGGTCTTGCGGGTGGATTCCATCCAGCGGTCGATGATCACGTCGCGCAGCGCCAGGCAGGTGGCGGTGTACCAGTCGTGCGGCTTGGCGGCCCGTTCGTCCTTGCCCACGCGGTGCCGCAGCACATCGATGATGTGGGCGTCGATCTCGGCAACCTTGGACGTGATTTCGAGGCTCATGGCTATTGCTCCACCTGCTTGGGCCTTGTCATGCTGCGCCCTCGCGGGTGCACCATCAACCGGGCCGGTTATCCCGGCCTTCCTTGGCTCCTGCCCCCGTATCGCGCGGATCTGGCGCCGCCCCCTTGCGACACCCGGCCCCCGGCCAGCGGCTTGTTGCCGCAGCCTGGCATGCGCCGGCTGCGACCTCCCGTTGCCAGGGGTAAGCCAGCCTTGCCCCCGCCGACAAGCGCAGAGTTGTAAACAATGTCAGAATGGTGCGGACGGCGCAGATCGGCCGTCGATAGATCCGTACACGCGTGCCCCACAGCTCATCCCCCAAGGCCCCGCGCGCGCTATTGCGCGGTTGGCCTGCAGCTGGGACGGTAGGCGCAAATCCCGCATGTGTCTGCCCGACGCGGGATTGAATACGATTGCAGGCCGGGTAGGTGGCGGCCGGGCTTCGACAGGCTCAGTTCGAACGGTTTGATAGTCCAGAATTCCGTTCGCCCCGAGCCCGTCGAAGGGCCGTTCCTGAAAACGCTGCTACCGCACGCCGATGCGCAGCCCGGCCCACAGCGTGCGCGGGGTGCCGATATCGATCGTGCCGCCCGAATTGCGCGTCACGATCGTGGCGTCGAACAGGTTTTCACCGCGCAGCACGAGGCTGGCCCAGCCGGTCAGCGGCACCTGGGCAAAGGCATCGAGCGTGGTGGCCGCGCGCAGCGGCGCGGTCTGCAGATCGTCTTCATAGGCCAGGCCCACGTGCCGCAGGGTCAGCGCCCCGGTCCAGCGCGGGGCAGGGTGCCAGGCGAGCGTGCCGCTGGCGGCAATGCGCGGCGTCTGCGCCGGGCGCATGCCATCGAGCGCGGTGCCCGGCGCTTCCACCTTGGCATCGGTCCAGGCCAGGCTGCCGTTGAACGATACCGTGCCGGCCGTCACCTCCGCGCCGAATTCCAGCCCGCGCGCGTGCACGGCCGCCACGTTCTGGCGCTGGCGCACCGTCGTGTTGCCGGTGGATGACAGCGTCACGTTGGCGATCGCGTCCTTCACCTTGTTGTCGAACGCGGTGACCGACAGCGTCACGCCCTTGGCCGGGGTCAGGTCGATGCCTGCTTCAAAGCCCAGCAGGCGTTCGTTCTTCAACGCGGGATTGCGCTGCGTGGTGGTGAGCGAGACGCCGCCCGTGCCATTGGGGGCGGCCAGCGTGAACGAGCGGTACAGTTCGTTGAGCGTGGGCAGGCGCAGCCCGGTATAGGCCGCGCCGCGCAGCGCCGCCCACGATCCGGCGTTGAGCACCGCGCCGGCGCGCCAGCTGCCCTGCCAGCCGCTGCGCGGCGCAACCGTGGGATCGGCGGCCGACGTGCTGGTCAGCGTGCCGGCAGCGTTGCGCTCTTCGTAATGGCCCTGGGTGATCGCCCAGCGATCGGCGCGCCCCCCGGCGGTCAGCACCAGCGGCCCCAGCGTCCAGTCGTCCTCGATGAAAAAGCCGACGTCATCGGTGTGCCCGCCGGCGCGGCGCCCCCCCCGCCCCCCCCCCGGTGGCCCCCCCCGCCCCCCTTACGTTGTGTAGCCCAACGCCCCGCGCCCCGCAGGGGCCCGCGTG
>CAYXUN010000016.1:0-7790 GCA_964468165.1 uncultured Novosphingobium sp.
AGGGCCTTTTATAGGGCAACCGTGGCGTTGTGGAATTTGTCCACGCCGCCTAGGCGAAACGGCAGCCCTCGTCGCCAGCGCGGCGCTCGCAGTTTCAGGAGGCCCCATGATCACGGTTCACCACCTCAACAATTCGCGCTCGCAACGCGTGCTCTGGCTGCTCGAGGAACTGGGCTTTCCCTACACGGTGAAGCGCTATGAGCGCGACGCCAAGACGATGCTGGCACCGCCCGCGTTGCGGGCAATCCACCCGCTCGGCAAATCCCCGGTGATCGAGGACGAGGGCCGAATCCTGGCCGAAAGCGGCGCGATCGTGGAATACCTGGTGGACAAGGCCGGCGGGCAGTTGGGCGCGCCAGCCGCCGAACCGGATGCGCTGCGCTATCGCATGTTCCTGCACTATGCCGAAGGGTCGCTGATGCCGCCGCTCCTGCTCAAGCTGGTGCTGTCGCGCGTACCGATCATGGGCAAGATCGCCTTGAAGCGCATCCAGCCGATGATCGACGTGCATCTCGATTTCGTCGAGCGCGAACTGGCCAGCCGGCCCTGGTTTGCCGGCCCGGTCATGACGGCGGCCGACGTGATGATGAGCTTCCCGATCGAGGCCGCCCGCGCCCGTGCCGGCCTCGATCACACCCGGCCCCACACGATCGCCTGGCTGGACAAGATCCAGGCCCTCCCCGCCTATCGCCGCGCGATCGAAGCTGGCGGGCCTTACGCCTATGACTGAACGCGGCTGGCGGTCTTTTGTCTGATTTACACACGAAGACACGAGGACGTCGGTGCCGGGGCTTTGTGGCAACAGGTATTATGGTAATTTGCACCCGACATTCGCGCGGGATGGGCCGACAACGTAGCGGGACCCCGGATCAAGTCCGGGGTGACGAAATTATAGAGAACAACCCCCCCCCGCCCGCCCCCGCCCCCCGCCCCGCCCGCGGGGGGTCCCGCTCGATGCTGGAAATCACGGGTTCCTTGATCACCCAACGGGCTGTTACCACCCAAAAGCCACCCCCTAAATCGCCGCGGCCTTTTCATCGGCGTCGGCCTGGGCCTTTTCCTGCGGGGTGCATTCGCCCACGCGGTTGGACTGGGTGGCCACGTGCATGCGCATCTGCTTCCCGCCCGGGGCGCTGCCGGTCATGTCCATGTCCATGGTGAAGTGGTCGCTGCCATAGGTGCCTTTGAGCGTGATCGTCTGCGTGCTGCCGTTGTGGCCGCAGTTGAGCACGCCGTCGATCTTGCCATCGGCCATGGTAAAGGTCTTGTAGCGGCAGCTCTTGTCGGCCTGGCCGAAGAAATCGCCATCGGGGCGTGCGGCCTTTTCCTTGGTCAGGCATGATCGCTCGGCACGGGCACGGCCCATCGCGTCCTTCATGCCGGCCACCATTTCCGGCGGCATGCCGGGCATGTCGATATCGATCGCCTTGACCTGGGTGCTCCAGGCCCCGGGCTGAAACTTCACCCCTGCGCCCGCCACCTTGGCCGCCACTTCACCGGCATCGGCATCCTTGGCCACCACGGCCGGCTCTTTCTTGCAGCCCGGCAGCAGCACGGCCAGAGTCAGCAGGACAGGCCCGAGCAAGGCGGATGGGGTCTTGGCAATCATCGTCACTCTCCCGTTTGGGGACATGACGCTATCACGCTCGCCCGGCCATGGCCATGGCGCGATCGGGCGCTTTGGGGCCGATTGCATCTGCGCCTGGTGTTCCCCATATGTTGCCCATGGCCGAAATCATCATCCGCAGGGGGCTGGAAGAGCCCGATACCTCTGGCAACTTTGTCCCGCATAAGCCGCAGCGGCCCGAGAAGCTGGAGCCGGGCCGCCCGTTCAAGGTGGTGTCGGAATATCAGCCGGCAGGCGACCAGCCTGCGGCGATCGCCGACCTGGTCGCCGGCGCGCGCGAGGGCGACCGCACGCAGGTGCTGCTGGGCGTGACCGGTTCGGGCAAGACCTTCACCATGGCCAAGGTGATCGAGGAATTGCAGCGCCCCGCCCTGATCCTGGCGCCCAACAAGATCCTTGCCGCGCAGCTCTATGGCGAGATGAAGAGCTTTTTCCCCGAAAACGCGGTGGAATATTTCGTCTCGTACTACGATTATTACCAGCCCGAAGCCTATGTGCCGCGCTCCGACACGTATATCGAAAAGGAAAGCTCGGTGAACGAGGCGATCGATCGCATGCGCCACTCGGCCACGCGCGCCTTGCTCGAACGCGACGACGTGATCATCGTCGCCTCGGTCTCGTGCCTCTATGGCATCGGCTCGGTCGAGACCTATTCGGCCATGGTGTTCGACCTCAAGAAAGGCGAAAGCGTCGACCAGGGCGAGATCGTGCGCAAGCTGGTGGCCCTGCAGTACAAGCGCAACGACCATGCGTTTCAGCGCGGCACGTTCCGCGTGCGCGGCGACAACCTCGAAATCTTTCCCTCGCACTATGAAGACACCGCCTGGCGCGTGACCTTCTTCGGCGACGAGATCGAGGAGATTGCCGAGTTCGATCCGCTTACCGGCAAGGCCGACACGCGCCTTTCCCAGGTGCGGGTCTATGCCAATTCGCACCACGTCACGCCCGGGCCCACGCTGATGCAGGCGCGCGAGGCGATCAAGTTCGAACTGGCCGAGCGGCTCAAGGAGCTTCATGCCGAGGGCAAGCTGCTCGAGGCGCAGCGCCTGGAACAGCGCACCCATTTCGATCTCGAGATGATGGCCGCCACCGGTTCGTGCGCGGGGATCGAGAACTATTCCCGCTTCCTCACCGGCCGCCTGCCGGGCGAGCCGCCGCCAACCCTGTTCGAATACCTGCCCGACAATGCGCTGCTGTTCGTTGACGAAAGCCACCAGACCGTGCCGCAGATCGGCGCGATGGCGCGCGGTGACCATCGCCGCAAGATGACCCTGGCCGAATACGGCTTTCGCCTGCCCAGTTGCATCGACAACCGCCCGCTGCGCTTCAACGAGTGGGAAGCGATGCGCCCGCAGACCTTTGCCGTTTCGGCAACGCCCGGCAATTGGGAGATGGAGCAATCGGGCGGCGTGTTTGCCGAGCAGGTCATCCGCCCGACCGGGCTGATCGATCCGCCGGTGCTCATCCGCCCGGTGGAAGACCAGGTGCAGGACTGCATCAACGAATGCCGCCTGACCGCGCAGAACGGCTATCGCACGCTGGTGACCACGCTGACCAAGCGCATGGCCGAAGACCTGACCGAGTTCATGCACGAGGCCGGGCTGCGCGTGCGCTACATGCATTCCGACGTGGAGACGCTGGAACGTATCGAACTGATCCGCGACCTGCGCCTGGGTGTCTATGACGTGCTGGTGGGCATCAACCTGCTGCGCGAAGGGCTCGACATTCCCGAATGCGGGCTGGTGTGCATTCTCGATGCTGACAAGGAAGGCTTCCTGCGCTCGGAAACCTCGCTGATCCAGACCATCGGCCGCGCCGCGCGCAACGTCGATGGGCGCGTGATCCTCTATGCCGACCGCATGACCGGCAGCATGGAACGGGCGATCGCCGAAACCGATCGCCGCCGCGAAAAACAGAACGCCTATAACGAGTTGCACGGGATCACCCCGGCTACGATCAAGCGCCAGATCGCCGATATCATCGCCGATACCGCCAGCCGCGACGGCGTGCTGGTGGACCTGGACGACGACAGCACCAACAACCTCGTGGGCCACAACCTGCGCAGCCACATCGAAGACCTAGAAAAGCGCATGCGCAATGCCGCAGCCGACCTGGAATTCGAGGAAGCCGGCCGTCTGCGCGACGAAATCCGCCGCCTGGAATCGACCGAGCTGGGCCTGCCCGAAGGCGATCGCAAGGCGCCCGTGGTCGGCCGCAGCAACGAAGGCAAACCCGGCACCCGCAAGATGCGCTATGGCAAGACGCAGAAGAAGTGGGGGAAGTGAAGCCTTGACCACCGGCCTGATTTGTCCTATTAAAAGTACAAATCAGGCAGATTCCCCTGTTGCGCCAATCTGGTTCACAACGATCTAGGCCGAGTAAGGTATGGGCAGCGAAGCCGATGTTGTCATTCTGCAGACGACGTTGTTCGCCACTTGGCTACGCGATCTCAAGGACCGTCGGGCCAAAGCCCGCATAGCTGATCGCGTCAAGCGACTGGCAGCGGGACAGCCCGGCGACACAAAACCGGTTGGTGGCGGAGTGCAGGAATTGCGCCTGCATTTTGGTCCCGGCTATCGTGTTTATTACATGTGGCAGGGCACCTTGCTTGTCATTCTGTTGAACGGTGGCGACAAGGATAGTCAGCAACGCGATATCGCGCGCGCACAGAAATTGGCCAAGGAGGCAGATGATGGCGTTGAAATTGAATCGCTTTGATCCAGCCGACAGCCTCGAGAACGAGGACGATATCTTGGCTTACCTGGAAGCGGCGATGGAAGGGAACGATCCGCGCCACATCGCTGGCGCGCTGGGCGATATCGCGCGCTCAAAAGGCATGAGCGAGATTGCGCGCAAGACCGGGCTCGGTCGCCAAGCGCTTTACACGGCATTGTCGGAAAATGGCAATCCGACCCTCGAAACGCTGACAGCCGTGCTGAGCGTGCTTGGGTTTGAACTCACCGTGCAAAAACGCGCCGCTGCCTGACGTGTAAGAACAAGGATTGCGAAGCGGACTACGGCCCGATAGCACCCGCGCCATGACTTTGCGCCGTTGCGTTTCCCTGCTCGCCCTTGCCGCCCTCGCCGCTTGCTCGCAAAAGGCGCCCGCGCCGCAGGATAGTGGCACCCCGCTCAACGCCGTGCGCGTGCCGCTGCCGGAAAGCCAGCCGCTGCCACCAGCGCCTGGAGGCACGGACAAGCCGGTCTGGGCCGGCGCCCCGGGTGGGGACAGCGTGCGCTTTGGCGCGCCGGGTGCTGCACCCGATCTGTCGCTGTCGTGCCGCCAGGGGGTTCTGGTGGTAACCCGGCACGTGCCGGCCGAAGTGGGCGCGCAGGCGCTGTTTGCCCTGCAGGGACGCAAGCGCATCGTGCGCCTGGCGGTGGATGCAACCTCGGTGCCGGGTTCGCCGGGCTATCTGTGGCAAGGCAGCCTGCCGGCGGGCGATCCGGCGGCCGAAGTGTTCGAAGGGCCGTTTACCGGCACTCTGCCTGATGCGGGCAAGATCAGCGTGCCGGGCAGCGACCTGGTGCGCGCGCTGATCCGCCGTTGCGGCGCGCGCCCGGCCACGGGGGCGACACCGGCCGCGCCCCAGGCCCAGGAATGACGCGTCAGAGCTTCCCGAACTTGTCCTCATAGGCAGCGGTATCGCCGCTGCTCAACAGCCGGGCCTGCTCCACCCAGTTGTCGCGCGTGGGGCGGCCGGCAAAAGCGCCAAGCTGCGCATCGATGCGCGCCACGTCTTCGTCGGTCCACGCAGCAATCTGCGCAAACTGCGTCACGCCCAGGCTGGCCAGCAGCGTCCTGAGCTTGGGCCCCAGGCCCTTGATGCGGGTAAGGTCATCGCCATCAGCAGCCGCCACGGCTTCGGCCGGGGGCGCAGTGGGCGGCGGCGGCACCGGAATGGCCGCAGCCGGCGGCGTATCGATCAGCGCGGTATTGCGCTGTGCCGGCGCCGCGCCTTCGGACAGGACATCGTTGAATTCGCGGCGTTCGGGTGCCTTGCCGCCCCGGCGCAGCAGGAGGAACGCCACCACCAGCAGCAGCGCCACGGCGCCTGCCACCAGTTGCCAGTTGGCCTCGATCAGTTGCAGCATCGTCTAAAGGTTCCATGTCAGCAAAGCGAATGGAACTGCCATGGCAACAAGCACGCCGGGGAGCAAGCGGGGGCAGCGTGCGTCATGCTGCCCCCGCCCGTTCGGTTCACGCCGGCTCGGCCACCAGAAGCGCTGCCTTCTTGCGGCGGCGCCAAGCGTGGAGCAGCGGCTCGGTATAGCCGCTGGGCTGGGCCACGCCTTCGAACACCAGGTCGCAGGCGGCGCGGAAGGCAAAGCTCGTGTCCCAGTTGCCTGCCATCGGCTCATAGGCCGGATCGCCGGCGTTCTGGGCATCGACCTTGGCCGCCATGCGCTGCAGGGCATCCATCACCGCCTCGCGGGTGCAGACCCCGTGCAGCAGCCAATTGGCCAGATGCTGGCTGGAAATGCGCAAGGTGGCGCGGTCTTCCATCAGGCCGATATCGTCGATGTCGGGCACTTTGGAACAGCCCACGCCCTGGTCGATCCAGCGCACGACATAGCCGAGCAACCCTTGCGCGTTGTTGTCCAGTTCGGCGCGGATATCCTCGCCTGACCAGTTGGCCCCTTCTGCCAGCGGGATGGCCAGCAGGGCATCGAGCGCAGGGATGGGGCGCGCGGCGATCTCGGGGCGCAGGCCGAACACGTCCACCTGGTGGTAATGCGTGGCGTGCAGCGTCGCTGCCGTGGGCGATGGCACCCAGGCGGTGTTGGCGCCGGTGCGCGGATGGGCGATCTTTTCGGCGACCATCGCGCGCATGCGATCGGGCGCCGCCCACATGCCCTTGCCGATCTGCGCCTTGCCGGACAATCCGCAGGCAAGGCCGATGCCGACATTGCGCGCTTCATAGGCGGCAATCCACCCCGACTGCTTCATCGCGCCCTTGCGGATCATCGGGCCGGCCTGCATCGCGGTGTGGATTTCATCACCCGTGCGATCGAGGAAGCCGGTGTTGATGAACACCACGCGGTCCTTCACGGCGGCGATGCAGGCCGCCAGGTTGGCGCTGGTGCGGCGCTCCTCGTCCATCACGCCCACCTTGACGGTATGGCGCGGCAGGCTGAGCAGGTCTTCCACGGCATCGAACAGGTCATTGGCAAAGCCGACCTCTTCGGGCCCGTGCATCTTGGGCTTGACGATATAGATCGCGCCCTGGCGGCTGTTGCGGTGCTGGCCCAGGCGCATCACGTCATGCATGGCGATGGCGCTGGTGATCACCGCATCCATGATGCCCTCGGGAATTTCCGATCCATCGGGCAGCAGGATGGCGGGGTTGGTCATCAGATGGCCGACGTTGCGCACGAACAGCAGGCTGCGCCCCGGCAGCGCAAAGGCGGTGCCATCGGGCGCGGTCCAGTCACGATCGGGTTCCAGCGCGCGGTGCATGGTCTGGCCGCCCTTGGCGAACCGCGCGGTCAGATCGCCGCGCATCAGGCCGAGCCAGTGGCGATAGGCCACCAGCTTGTCTTCCGCGTCGACCGCCGCAACCGAATCCTCAAGATCGACGATCGTGGTCAGCGCCGCTTCCAGCACGATATCAGCCAGGCCCGCCGCATCGGTTGCGCCGACCGGATGGGTACGGTCCAGCACCAGTTCGATGTGCAGCCCATTGTGGCGGAACAGCAGGCCGCCGGGCTTGTGCCCGACCCATTGCGCCGGATCAGCCAGGGCGGGCACGCCCTGCCCATCCCAATCGGCCCACGATCCCTGCGCCAGCGGCAGCGTGGCATCGAGGAAAGCGCGCCCCGCCGCGATCACCGCCGCGCCGCGCGCCGCGTCATAGCCACCCGGCCGGGCGGGCGCTGCATCCAAGGCGTCGGTGCCATACCAGGCATCATAGAGGCTGCCCCAGCGCGCGTTGGCGGCGTTGAGCAGGAAGCGATCATTGAGCACGGGAACGACGAGTTGCGGCCCGGCCATCGTCGCGATTTCGGGATCGACATCCTGCGTGCCCACGGCAAAGGGCGCAGGTTCGGGCACGATATAGCCGATCTCTTCCAGAAAGGCGCGATAGGCAGCAGGATCGTGCGGCTGGCCCCGGCCCCCCCCCCAACCACCCCCAAGCACCCGCGCCGGACATGAGGCCAC
>CAYXUN010000016.1:7800-43065 GCA_964468165.1 uncultured Novosphingobium sp.
GCCTTTCTCTTCCAGAACGGGGCTATCGGCAGCTGTATGGTGCGGCGGGCCCGGGCGGTATCTATGCCTGGATTCGATGGCGGCCTGGATCGTGTCACGCGTTTCCAGAAGTGCGCGGTTTACCGGGGTGAAACGCGCCACCAACGCGGCAAAACCCGCCCAGAACGCCGAGGCATCCAGCGCCAAGGGCGCCAGCACGTCGTTTTCCAGGAATGCGGCCAGCGCGGCATCCACCTGCAACCCATCGCGCGTGGTGCGGGGGCGCAGGTCGGCAATTTCGGTAAACTCACCCATGGTCATCTGCCTTTGTCATCAAAACGGGCATGGCAATGCCGGCCATCGAACCGCATCCCTTCCGGATACCGGATCTGTGCCGACCTGCCTATTGAACCTGGGGAGGAACGCCCTTGTTCTGCCCGATTCGCGCCGGGTTGGCAACAGGGGTTCACCCGGCCGGCGCGAACGGCTAGGTGTGGTTTCCGATGCAACAGCTTTCCGCCACCGAGCAGGCCCTGCTCGCCCCGATCGACGGTGCCCCCCTGCTCGACCAGGTTCTGGCATGGAGCGCGATCAACACCGGCACGCGCCATCTTGCCGGCCTTGCCCGCCAGGCCGCGCTCTTGGCCGATGCCTTTGCCGTGCTGCCCGGCACGGTGGACCTGGTGGCGCCGGCCCCGGTGGAAACCGTGGCCGCCGATGGCACGGTGAGCGCGCTTGATCACGGCGCCCACCTGCTCGTGCGGGTACGGCCCGATGCGCGCCGCCGCTATCTGCTGACCGGGCACATGGACACGGTGTTCCCGCCAGGCGATCCGTTCCAGACCACGACATGGCTGGATGACACCACGTTGGGCGGGCCAGGCGTCGCCGACATGAAGGGCGGCATCGCCGTGCTGCTTGCCGCCCTCACCGCGTTCGAGCGCAGTGCGGTGGCGGGCCAGGTCGGCTATGACGTGCTGATCAATTCCGACGAGGAAACCGGCAGCCTGTCTTCCGCGCCGCTGATCGCCCAAGTTGCCGCCGGCAAGTCCGCGGCACTGACCTACGAACCATCGGCGCTGCCCGATGGCACGCTGGCGGGCGCGCGGGCAGGCAGCGGCAACTATGCCGCGGTGATTACCGGCCGATCCGCCCATGCCGGGCGCAATCCCGACGATGGGCGCAACGCCATCGTCGCGGCAGCAGACCTGGCACTGCGACTCAAGGCCTTGCACCGCGCGGGCCTATCGGTGAACCCGGCACGGATCGACGGTGGCAGCGCCAACAACGTGGTGCCGGACAAGGCCGTGCTGCGCTGGAACATCCGCCCCGCCGCAGAGGGCGATGCCGAGAGCTTTGCCGTGGCGCTGGGCCAGGCCGTGGCGGCGGTGGAAAGCGCACACGATGTGGCGATCCACGTGCATGGTGGCATCAGCCGCCCGCCCAAGCCACTGACCCAGCCGGCGCTGGCGCTGTTCACGCTGGTGCGTGACTGCGGCGCGGCGCTGGGGCAGCCGATCGCCTGGAAGGACACCGGCGGCGTCTGCGATGGCAACAACATCGCCGCGCTGGGCGTACCGGTGGTGGATACGATGGGGGTGCGTGGCGGATCGATCCATTCGCCGCACGAGTTCCTGATCGTGCCCTCGCTGGCAGAGCGGGCGGCCCTGTCGGCGCTGGTGCTGCATCGGCTTTCCGGGGGAGAATAGCGCGCCATGACATTTCGCATTCGCGCCGCCCGCCCCACCGATGTGGAGGCCATGTACGAGATGGCCAAGCTCGGCGGCAGCGGCTTTACCAACCTGCCGGCCGATCGCGCCACCTTGCGCGCCAAGCTGGAGCGCGCCGCCGCCTGCCTGGCCGACCCGCGCGAAAGACTGCCCGACGGGCCGGGCGATGAGCTGTTCGTGGTCGTGCTGGAAAACGTGGCGACCGGCGAACTGCGCGGCACGGCACAGATCTTTGCCTGCGTCGGACGCAGCGGGCCGTTCTATTCCTATCGCCTGACCACGCTGACCCAGCATTCCAAGGAACTGAACCGCACTTTCCGCGCCGAGATGCTGCACCTTGTCACCGATCTGGAGGGATCGAGCGAGGTAGGCGGGCTGTTCCTCCATCCGGCAGAGCGCGCCGGCGGGCTGGGCATGCTGTTGGCGCGCAGCCGCTATCTGTTCATCGCCATGCACCGCGCGCGCTTTGCCCCCCGTATCCTGGCCGAACTGCGCGGCGTGATCGACGAGCGTGGCGGATCGGCGTTCTGGGACGCGGTGGGCGGCAAGTTCTTTGGCATGGGCTTTCAGGAAGCCGATCATTTCAACGCGTTGAACGGCAACCAGTTCATCGCCGACCTGATGCCCAAGCACCCGGTCTATGTGGCGATGCTGCCGCAAAGCGCCCGCACGGCGATCGGCATGCCGCACCTCAACGGCCGGCCGGCCATGCGCATGCTGGAGGCAGAAGGGTTCGCGTACGAAGGCTATGTCGACATTTTCGACGGCGGCCCGACGATGACGGCCCGCACTGACCAGGTGCGCTCCATCGCCGGCGCCACGGCGCAGACCGTAGCCCAGGTCGCCGCGCCCGAAGGCCATGGCCCGGTGCGCCGCGTATTGGCCGCCACTGGCCGCCTCGCCACGTTCCGCTGCACGCTGGGCGAAGTGACGCAGGGCGCCGATGGCCTGTTGATCGATCCTGTCGCCGCCGCCGCGCTGGATGTGCGGCCGGGTGACACCGTGTGGCATGTGGACCGCTGAAGAACGGAACGAACAAGATGGCACTGCTGGAAATCAACTTCGACGGGCTCGTCGGCCCCAGCCACAACTACGCCGGGCTCAGCCTGGGCAACCTGGCCTCGGCCAACCATGCCGGCCAGGTTTCCTATCCCCGCGCCGCCGCGCTGCAGGGACTGGCCAAGATGCGCCACAACCTTGATCTTGGCCTGGTCCAGGGCCTGTTTGCGCCCTTGCCGCGCCCCAATCCGGGGTTCCTGGCTGCGCTGGGCCTTGCCGGGCAAGAACCGGCGGACGAGGCCGAACGCCGCCTGCGCGCGGCGGCCTGGTCGGCCAGCGCGATGTGGACGGCCAATGCCGCCACGGTCAGCCCGGCGCCCGATACCGCCGATGGGCGCTGCCATCTCTCTGCCGCCAACCTGGTGACCATGCCCCACCGCGCGCAGGAATGGCCCGACACGGTGCGCCAGCTGCGCCTGGCCTTTGCCGATGCGGCGCACTTTGCCGTGCACGATGCCGTGCCGCCCTGCTTTGGCGACGAGGGCGCGGCCAACCACATGCGCATGGCCACCAGCCATGGCGCCGCGGGCCTGGAAATCTTCGTCTATGGCCGCCCGGGCGGCGCCTTTCCGGCGCGCCAGCACGAACAGGCCAGCCGTGCGATCGCCCGCGTCCATGGCCTCGATCCGGCGCGCTGCCTGTTCGTGGAGCAGGCGCCAGAGGCGATCGCCGCGGGGGCTTTCCACAACGATGTCGTGGCCGTCGCCAACGAGCGCGTGCTGTTTACCCACGAACAGGCCTTTGCCGATCCCGAGGGCACCTATACCGCGATTCGCGAGCGCCTGCCCGAGGCCGAAATCGTCGTCGTGCCGGCCAGCGCGGTAAGCCTTGCTGACGCCATCAAGTCCTACCTGTTCAATGCCCAGTTGCTGACCCTGCCCGGCGGCGAGATGGCCCTGGTGATCCCGCTGGAAGCCTGGGAAACGCCATCGGTGCGCGGCTGGCTCGATACGATGCTGGCCGGCAATGGTCCGATTCGCCAGGTCCTGCCGGTCGATGTGCGCCAATCGATGGCCAATGGCGGCGGCCCGGCATGCCTGCGGCTGCGCGTGGTGGCCGATCCGGCCACGGTCGATCCGCGCTTCCTGCTCGACAATGGGCGAATCGACCAGCTGGAACAAGTGGTTGCCGCGCATTGGCCCGAACAGATCGATGCCGCGGATCTGGGCCTGCCGGCCTTGGCAAGCACGGTCGTGGCGGCGCGCGCGGCGCTGCTCGATACGCTAGGCCTGGGTGAGCTGCGCTGAGGGGAACTGCACCAAGCCGGCATGCGTTGACCGACTGTCTGCGGAATTGTCGCCACCCTTTACAACGAAGGGCACATCGCGCTTTATTACGCCCCTATTCATTGGATTGGCACGAAGGTTGCTGATCAGGATGGCAACAGATCCTGCGGATGGCAAACCCGGCACGGAGACAAGGGACAACGCATGCTCCGCAAGATTGGCCGCCTCTTCCTGATCAAGAATCGCTTCGAGGCGTTTGCGGTAATCTACGCACTGGCGCTCGGCGCGGTGGAGCGTGGTCAGGCCTATCTCACGCGGTTTCCCGGCTTTGGCGGCAAGCTGCTGTTCCTGGCGACGACCTGCGCGGTCTTCATGGCCGGGGCCAAGATCCTCGATTGCCTCAAGTTCGAACAGGCCCGCGCCGCGGAAAAGCCGCCCGAGCCAGAGGCGGCTCCGCCTGGGTGATCCTTCCCCCGCGGCTGGCAGCACGCGCAGCAACGAAAAAGCCCCTTCGGCCGATGGCAGAAGGGGCTTTTGCTTGGTCGTCAGGCAGCCAGGCGCCGGTCCCCGTCGCAATTGCCGGGCGGATCGAGATCCAGGGCATAGCCCAGCGTGGGCGCCACGCCGTCGCGGGCCCGGCTGGCGCCGGGGCGGATCTCGCCGGTGGAGCGGAAGCCCAGCTTGGCCAGGACCCGGCCCGAGGCGGGGTTGTCGAGGAAGTGGCGCGCCGCCACGCGGCGATGGCCCAACGTGGCGGCCAGCGTCAGCACCGCCCGCGCGGCCTCGGTGGCAAAGCCGCGCCCCCACTGGGCACGGGCGATCCAATAGCCCAGCAGCGGCGCCGCGCCGGGCGGGCCTTGCTCATCGGGTATCAGGCCCACGCTGCCGATCAGCTGCGCGCCTTCGGTCCCGGGCAGGGTAACGAAGAAATGCGGATAGCGGCCGTCCTGCGCCAGGGCAGCAAAGGCCCGCGCATCATCGGCACGATAGGGCCAGGGCGCCCGCGCCAGATGGCGCACGACCGCCTCGTCATCGATCAGGGCAAACAGTTCGGCCCAATCCTCGGGCCAACCCGGCCGCAGGAACAGCCGCTCGCTGCGAATGAACATCGGTAATCTCCAGTCAACCGCTCCCTTTCGCCGGATGCTTATGCACTTTCCGATGACAGGGATATTGCGTGCTGCGCCAAGTGCTTCGGTTTTCGAGGCAAATGGCGCCGTTGCGGATGAGGGAGACAAAGAAAAAGGGAGATGGGGCAAGGCCCCTCTCCCTCGTTCAGCCGGCGCGAAACCGGCGGGGCCATCCCATCAGGATGGCCCTTGGCATGACCATCCGCTTATTCGGCGGCTTCGGCCATCACGTCGACCGACACGTACTTGCGGCCAAGCTTGCCGGCGTGGAAACGCACGCGGCCGTTGGCAAGCGCAAACAGGGTGTGGTCCTTGCCGAGGCCAACGTTGGCGCCGGGGTACACGCGGGTGCCGCGCTGACGGATGATGATGTTGCCGCCGACCACGTCCTGGCCGCCGAACTTCTTCACGCCACGGGGGTTGGACTGCGTGGCGCGACCGTGGCGCGACGAGCCGCCTGCTTTCTTATGTGCCATCTCTGCTTACTCCGAACTGGCGCTCAGGCGACCGACACGATGCGCAGCAGGGTCATCTGCTGGCGGTGGCCGTTCTTGCGGCGATAGTTGTGACGGCGGCGCTTCTTGAACACCACGACCTTTTCCGACTTGGCCTGGGCGATGATTTCCGCCGAAACGGTAATGGCCGAAGCGTCGGCCAGTTCGCCATCCTTGCCAGCCAGCAGGACGTCACCGAGGGTGATGGTTTCACCCGCTTCGCCAGCCAGCTTTTCCACCGCGATCTTATCTCCGGCGGCCACCCGATACTGCTTGCCGCCCGTGCGCACAATTGCGAACATGGTTCTGCTATCCGTTTCAAATGCCTGGCCCACCAAGCACCCCGATCGGCCAATTCCGAATCGCGGACAGCGGGCAATGTGCCGGTTCCCCGCAAACATGCGAAGCCCCGGAAAGAGCGGCGCGGATAGTCCAAGCCGGCCGGCATGTCAACGCCGGGGAAGTGGGAAATGCGCTGAAGCAGCGCCCCTACCGCTGGCCATTGGCCGCCCACGTGCTATGGCACCGCCATGGCTTGCCTGTCCACTCGCTTCATCGCCCTGCAACGGCTTTGCCTTGTTGGCCTGATCGCCGCCCCTGCCCTCGTCATGGGCGGCTGCTCGCCCGATCGCGGGCGTTTTCCCTCGCTGGCGATTCGCCCCGCAGAACGCGCGTTTGGCCAGGCCAAGGCCGCGCCGGCCGATCCTGCCGCAGCCGCACCGGCTCCGATTCCCGCCGATGCCACGCTTCCCCAGCGCCTGGCCGCGCTCGACGCGCGCGCGCGTGAGGCCGATGCCCGGTTCCTGGCCCTGGTGCCCGAAGCTACCCGTGCCGCGGCGCGTGCACGCAATGCCGCCACGGGCAGCGAGACCTGGAACCTGGCGCAAGTGGCGCTGGCCCGCCTCGAATCGGCCCGCAGCGACACCGCGATTGCCCTGGCTGACCTGGACCAGATGGCGACGGAGGCACAAATCGCCGCCGTCGATCATCCTGGCCCCGATACGGCCCAAGTGGTCAACACCCGCGATTCGGTTGCCGCGCGGGTGGCGCAGCAGGATAGCGTGCTGGCCCAGTTGAAGGGCTGAGGCCCTACCAGCGCGCGCGGTCGGCAAAATCCTGCGTGCGCGGTTCGATCCAGCGCCAGCCGGCGGCGGTCTTTTCCCGCTTCCAGAACCAGCTGTCGCTCTTGAGGTGATCCATCACGAAGTCGGTGGCGGCAAATGCCTCGCGCCGATGGCGCGCGGCGGCCGCGACCAAGACGATGGGATCGCCCGGCAGCATCACGCCGTGGCGGTGGATGACCAGCAGCCCTTCCAGCTGCCAGCGGGCCAGGGCCGTGGCCGCCAGCGCTTCCATCCCCGGCAGTGTGAGCGGGGCGTAATGGCGCAACTCCAGCGCTTCCACGCCGTCTCCGTCGCCATCGCGCACCTGGCCCAGAAAACTGACAACCCCGCCAGCACCGCCAAACTGCCCGGTAAAGGCAGCCAGCAGCGCGGCGGGGTCAAATGCCGTGTCGGTAAGACGGACGTCAGCCGTCATGCCGATCAGCCGACGAACGCGCGTTCGATCACGAAATCGCCCGGCTTGGCGTTGGAGCCTTCGACAAAGCCCATGCCTTCGAGCAGCGCGGCAAAGTCCTTGATCATGTCCATCGAGCCGCACAGCATGACGCGATCGGTGGCGGGATCGAGGCGCGCCTCGCCCGGGATGCCTTCGAACAGCGCGCCGCTTTCGATCAGCTTGTCGATGCGCACGTTGTTCTGGAACGGCTCACGCGTGACGGTGGGCACATAGTGCAGCTGCTGCGCGGCCTGTTCGCCGACCAGCGGATCGTCGGCAAAGCCGCTCGACAGCTCTTCGCGGAAGGCCAGCTCGCTGACCTTGCGCACCGAATGCACGACGACGACCTGTTCATAGAATTCATAGACATCGGGATCGCGCGCCAGCGACAGGAACGGCGCCAGGCCGGTGCCGGTCGACAGCATGAACAGGCGCTTGCCCGGCAGCAGGGCGTCGGTCACCAGGGTGCCGGTCGGCTTCTTGCCAAGATAGATCTGGTCGCCCGGCTGGATCTTCTGCAGGCGCGAGGTCAGCGGGCCATCGGGCACCTTGATCGAGAGGAATTCGAGTTCCTCGGCCCAGGCCGGGCTCGCCACCGAATAGGCGCGCAGCAGCGGGCGGCCATTGTCTCCCTGCAGGCCGATCATCACGAATTCGCCAGAGCGGAAACGGAACGAGGCCGGACGGGTCACGGTGAAGCTGAACAGGCGCTCGTCCCAGTGCTTGACCGTCAGCACGGTTTCCACCGTGGCTGCGGCCGTGGGTTCGAGCGTGGCGACTTCCACCTGGGGCTGAGACATCGAAATGGCTTTCCTTGGCAATCGGCCCCGCACCCGCGATGGGATCAGGCCATGGGGCCGGGCAAGCTGGCCCGGCAAGCGCCGTCCCCATACGGATGCCGGGGCGCGCTGTCAAAAACCTGCCCTGCGAAAATAGCTTTCAGGGTCTAAAGTCATGGGCGCTGCGTCTGCCGCGCTTCGACACGCTCAGGGCGAACGGGGGGTAAGCCAACCAGCCGGAAGTCCGTTCGCCCTGAGCTTGTCGAAGCCCAAAGCCCGCGCCGCCTCAGCCGCCGCTCACCGGGGGCAGGAACGCGAGTTCGTCCCCCTCGGCCAGCACCATGGCTTCGCTTTCGCCCACCAGCTTGCCATTGAGCGCCCAGCGCACCCGCTCCCCCAGAAGATCGAGCGCCAGCGCAGGATCGAGCCCGGCGAGAATGTCGGCCAGCGGGCCAGGCGTGACCGCGATTTCGGCGCAGCCGGCGCGGTCTTCCAGGCGGCCGAGGAACACGAGCTTGGCCATGGTGATCAGCCCCCGGTCGTCGACATGTGGCGCGAAACCGCCGGAGCCGCGCCGGCGCGGTCGATGGCAAAGGCGTGGCGTTCCTGCTTTTCGCCCATGGCGCGGGCAAAGGCATCGGCCAGCGCGGCATCGGGGTCGTCGGAACGCAGCGCGGCGCGCAGGTCGACGCGCCCTTCCCCACCCAGGCACATGTAGAGCTGGCCCGTGGCCGTCACGCGCACACGGTTGCAGGTGGCGCAGAAATTGCCGGTCAAGGGCGTGATGAAACCCAGCCGGCCGCCGGTTTCGGCAATATCGACATAGCGCGCCGGCCCACCCGTGCTGACCGCATTGGGCACCAGCGTCCAGCGCTGCTCCAGCTCGCGGCGCACGGCATCGAGCGGCAGATAGTGATCGAGCCGGTCTTCCTCGACATCGCCCAGCGGCATCACTTCGATCAGCGTCACGTCATGGCCCTGGCCATGGGCCCAGGCGATCAGGTCGGGCAATTCATCCTGGTTCACGCCCTTGAGCGCCACGGCGTTGAGCTTGACCTTGAGGCCCGCGGCCCGCGCCGCCGCCAGGCCTTCGAGCACCTGGGGCAGGCTGTCGCGCCGGGCCAGCGCGGCAAAGCGGCTGCGGTCGAGCGTATCGAGCGACACGTTGATGCGGCGCACCCCGGCTGCCGCCAGATCGTCGGCAAATTCGGCCAGCCGGGTGCCGTTGGTGGTCAGCGTCAGTTCCTGGAGCCCACCCCCGCCCAGGTGGCGGCCCAGCGCGCGCACCAGATCGACCATGTCGCGCCGCACCAGCGGCTCCCCGCCGGTCAGTCGCAGCTTGGTGACGCCGCGATCGATGAACGCCCGCGACACCTTGTAGAGCTCTTCCAGGCTCAACACGTCAGCCCGCGGCAGGAATGTCATGCGTTCGGGCATGCAATAGGTGCAGCGCAGGTCGCAGCGATCCGTCACCGACAGGCGAAGGTAGGTTATGGCCCGCGCAAAGCGGTCAACCAGAGGCGCGGGCGCTGTCATCGCTCGAGATATACGAAGTCCCGAGGGTAGGATTCAAGGCTTGCGCCGGCGTCGACGAAAAGAGTTTGTCCGGTCACCGCGCGCGCGGTCGCGAGATAATGCACGGCATCGGCAATTTCATCGGCGCCGGGCAGGCGCTTCAAGGGCATGATCTCTTCCAGGCGGTGCCACTGGTCGGCATCGTAATCCTGCGTCGGCAGGATCAGGCCGGGCGCCACGCCGTTGACCCGCACCCGCGGCGCCAGCGCGCGCGCCAGCGTGCGCACGGCAGCATGCAGCGCCTGCTTGGACAGGGTGTAGCTCAACTGGTCGGGCACCGGGTTCTGCACGCGCTGGTCGAGAATATTGACCACGGCGCCTTCGTCTTCACCCAGCGCCTCGGCAAAGGCGCGGGTCAGCAGGAGCGGGGCAAACAGATTGACGCCGAAATGCCGATCCAGCGCCTCGGGTGCGAGGCTGGCAATGGTGTCGTCCTGGAACAGCGACGCGCAGTTGACCAGAAGGCGCGGGGCCTGGCCGGCGCGGGCAATGACATCGGCCAGCATCCTGGCCGGAAAGGCGCTATCGCCCAGATCGCCCGCGAGGGGATGCACCGTGGCGCCCAGCCACTGCAACTGGGCGGTGAATTCGGGATCGAACGTGTGCGCATGGTGCGCGTGCAGCGCCAGGTCCCAGCCCTCCTGCGCCAGCTTGCGGGCGATCGCCGCCCCGATTCGGCGCCATCCGCCAGTGACCAGCGCCAGCGGGCGTGGCGCGCTCATCCGCGGCGGGCGCGGGTAAGCGTCATGCCGATATCTTCTCCCGCCACGCTGATGGCGAGCTTCACGATCTTCACTTCCACCTGGGTCACCCGCGCATCCTGTACGAACAACGTCTCACAGATGTGGTCTGCAACCGATTCGATCAGTTGGAAATGCACATCTTTGGGCAATCCGTCGCTCGCGGCGTGCTTGAGGTCCATGTAGTTCTTGCTCGCGGTCAGCGGGCAATCGGCCGTGTAGCGGTCCTTGGGACGCAGCCAGGCACGGATGGAAATCCGCAGGGGCTGCGGACGGCCGGTCTCTTCCGAATAGATCCCGGTCAGGACATCGGTTTCGACATTGGCGACTTCGAGGATCAGGCTGTCAGACACGCGCGCGCCATTGGCACTTGGCCGCGCGAATGTCCAGCATCAGCCGCGCTTATGCCGCGCGGTTCCACCGTGCGAAAATGGCCGTGGGCAGCACGCGCCCGCCCGGCCCTTCCTCGGCAAGGGCAAGATCGCCATGCTCGATCGTGCCGGGCAAGTGCGCCAAGGCCTCGGCGAGCAAGCCGCCAATGGCGAGCGAGGACATGCGCACGGCATAGACCGTGAGGAACAGGAAGCTGCTGTCGGCATCGAGCAGGCGGGCGCAATCGGCGATCAGGCCAGGCAGGCTTTCTTCCAGGCGCCAGACTTCGCCTTCCGGGCCACGGCCGAACTTGGGCGGATCGAGAATGATGCCGTCATAGCGCTTGCCCCGGCGCACCTCGCGCGCGGTGAACTTGGCCGCGTCGTCGACAATCCAGCGTACCGGGCGGCCATCCATGCCCGAAAGCGCGGCATTGGCGCGCGCCTGGGCGACCGACTTTTTCGAGGCATCGACATGGGTAACCGGGCCGAAGCGCGACAGCGACAGCGTGCCCACGCCGGTGTAGCCGAACAGGTTGAGCGTGGTGGCATCGTCGCGCCCGGCCAGGCGTTCGCCCATCCAGTCCCACACCGGGGCCATGTCGGGGAAAAAGCCCAAGTGACGGAACGGCGTGCAACTGGCGGTGAACCGTACCGCGTTCCATGCCAGCGGCCAGCCTTCGCGCGGCACCGGCCGGTCGAACTGCCAGCGGCCGCCGCCGTCCTCGTCGGAACCGGGCACGAATTCGCCATCGGCCGCCCATTCGCCCAGCGCCGGCGCCCACATCGCCTGGGGTTCGGGGCGGATGAAGCGATGCGGGCCATAGCGCTCAAGCTTGCGGCCATGGCCCGAATCGATGAGGGCGAAATCCCCCCAGGGCGATCCCACCATCAACTTCGGCTGGAGCGTAAGCGCGGCCATCAGGCGTCCTTCTTGCCGATCTTGGGCGTGGCGCGCTCGGCCACGTAGGCCGCCACCGCCTCGTATGTGCCAGGCAGGTGGTCGCAGCGTTCCTGGCGCTCGAACAGGTCACCCACGCGCGCGGGCAGCGGCGGGCGCACGCCGGTGGCGCGCTCCACCGCATCGACGAACTTGGCCGGATGGGCCGTGGCCAGGGTCACCACCGGCACATCGGCTGGCAGCCCTTCGGCGACGCGCGCGGCATGCAGGCCGATCGCGGTATGCGGATCGAGCACTTCGCCGGCCGCCTCATAGGCCCAGCGCATGGCCTGGGCCATCTGCGCGGCATCGCAGCGCGCACTGGTGAACAGGCCGCCGATCGCGGCACGCTGGGCATTGGTCAGTTGCAGCGTCTTGGTGGCATCGAACTGCTGCATCTGCGCGGCCAGAACCGCGGCATCGCGCCCGCAGGCATCGAACAGCAGGCGTTCGAAATTGGACGAGACCTGGATATCCATCGAGGGCGCGGCCGTGGGCGTGACGGTGCTGGCCGAATAGTCCCCGGCCGACAGCGCACGATGCAGGATGTCGTTGATGTTGGTCGCCACGATCAGGCGTTCCACCGGCAGGCCCATGCGCGCGGCGACATATCCGGCGAACACGTCGCCGAAGTTGCCGGTCGGCACCGAGAACGCCACCTTGCGGTGCGGCGCGCCAAGTTGCAGCGCGGCGGCGAAGTAATAGACCACCTGCGACATCAGCCGCGCCCAGTTGATCGAATTGACCGCAGCGATGCCGAACGTGCCGGTCATCGCCGCATCGTTGAACATGCGCTTCACCATCGCCTGGGCATCGTCAAAGCTGCCGTCGATGGCGATGTTGTAGACATTGGGCGCGATCACCGTGGTCATCTGCCGGCGCTGCACGTCCGACACGCGACCATTGGGGTGCAGCATGAAGATATCGACCTTGGCGCGGCCGGCCACGGCGTCGATCGCGGCAGAGCCGGTATCGCCCGAGGTGGCGCCCACGATGGTCAGATGGTCTTCGCGCCGGGCGAGGAATTCCTCGAACAGCAGGCCCAGCATCTGCAAGGCCACGTCCTTGAACGCCAGGGTCGGGCCGTGGAACAGCTCGAGCACCCATTGCCGCTCATCAAGCTGCTTGAGCGGGGTGACGGCGGCATGGGCAAAGCGGCCATAGGCCTGGCCCGTCAATTCGCGCAGGCGTTCGGGCGACAGGCTGTCGCCCACGAAAGGCGCCATGATCCGCGCGGCCAGTTCGGCATAGGGCAGGCCGGCCATGGCGGCGATTTCGTCATGGCTGAACTGCGGCCAGGCTTCGGGCACGTAGAGGCCACCGTCGGACGCGAGGCCCGCCAGCGTGACGCCTTCGAAATCGAGCGAGGCGGCCTGGCCCCGCGTGCTGACATACTTCATCGCCAATCCCCGTGTGCCGCGCCCACCGCAAGGGCTGCGCCCAATCATCACCGGCGCACGTTGCGCGCGCGTTGTCGTTCAGGGCGGCGCCTAGCGCCCCGGGGGCACCGTGACAACCACTGCCGCGCCTTTCGCACGCCGGCGCAGGGCCAGGGCGTAGATCACCAGCGCGACCGCGGCGAACAGGAACCATTGCACCGCATAGGCCAGGTGGTTGTTGGGAATGTCCGACGGATCGGGCGGGGCATTGGCGCTCAGCCCCGCCAGTGGCGGATCGGCAACCAGGCGGGTGATCTTGTGGAACGGGGCGATTCGGCCCGTGACTCGCCCGCCATCCCATTGCGGCGGATGCGGATCGCGCGACCAGCCCAGCTGCACCAGCGCGGGAACGCCACCGGCCGCCGCGCAATGGGCGATGTGGACATAGCCGCTTTCGCCAGCGGCATTGCGGCCACCGACCGAATCCCACAGGCCGGGCTGCACCCGGCAATCGAACGTGGCGCGGCGATAGAGCACGGCCTTGCCATCGCCGGGCACGGGAAACTGAACCGGCGCGGGATTGACCAAAGCGGCGGCAAAGCGGGCAAGCAGCGCCTCTTTCTGCACCTTGCGCTGCAATTGCCAGAAGCCCAGGCCGATCATCACCGCCACGGCCAGCAGCACGACAGCGGTGGGCAGAACGGGAACGCGGCGCATCAGCCCTGCCCTCCTGGCGCCACGCGGGCGGCCAGCACGGCGGCACGCACCGCGCGCACCGCAAGGCCCACCAGCAGCGCGCTCGCCGGGCCCCAGACCAGCGGATAGACCCACAAGGGCAGGCGCCAGATATCATCGACCCGCAGCGCGGAAAACACCAGCAACGCCACCAGCGGGATGACCACGGGATAGAGCGCGCGCCCGCTCGCCTCGTGCACGGCCAGCGGCTGGCCACAGGTGCGGCAGTGGTCGTTGAGCTTGGGCGGCTCCCACGCCCGGCCGGCCCAGACCATGCCGGGCGTGCGACAGGCCGGACAGGTGCCATGGCGCGCCACCTGCCACCAGCCTGGCCCGGTGGCCGATCTGCTGCTCCCGCTGTTTTCGCTCATGAACATCGGGATAGCGCCCGCGCCCGGCCCGGTCCAGCTTGCACATCGGCCATTTCCCACGCTACCCGGTTGCATCTGCAACAGGAGGATCGTGCCGCCGTGACCGCTTATCGCCTGCCGCTGCTGGCCGCCCTCCTGCTTGGCATGGCCCAGCCGGCCCATGCGCAGGCGCCGGTCCCTGCGGCCGCTGCCAGTTCGGCCGCTGACGCCGCGTTCTATGCCCTGGCCGATGCCGAATGGACCTGGCGCCAGGCGCAGTTTGGCGATGACGAAAACGACGATCGGCCCAGCTATCGCCTGCCCGATGTGAGCGCCGCCGCCCAGGCCGCGCGCGAGGCGCGCTGGGCGCAGACGCTCAAAGCGCTCGACGCCATCGACCAGGGCGCGCTCTCGCCGGCCGCGCGCGTCAACTATGCGATCTATCGCTACCAGATCGAAACGCTGCTTTCGGCGCAGCGCTTCCACGAGTGGGAAAAGCCGCTCAATTCAGACACCACGTTCTGGGGCAACCTTGCCGATACCGCACGCACGCCGTTCCGCAACGAGAGCGAGGCGCGCGCCTATATCGCCATGCTGCATGCCGTGCCGCGCTATTTCGCGCAGCAGATGGCCAACATGAAGGCGGGGCTGGCACGCGGGTTCACCGCGCCGCAGGTCACGCTCAAGGGCCGCGATCTGTCGCTGCTGCCGATCACCGACGCCAAGACGGCCGACGCCAACCCGTTCTTCGAGCCGTTCAAGACCCTGCCCGCCAGCATCCCGGCCGCCACGGCCAAGGCGCTGGCCGACGAAGCGCGGGCCGCGATCACCACCGAGGTCGTCCCGGCGCACCGCGCGCTGCTTGCCTATCTGCGCAGCGATTACCTGCCCCATGCCCGCACCGGCCTTGCCGCGCAGGGCCTGCCGCAGGGGCGGGCCTATTACCAGGCGCAGATCCGGGAATATACCACGACCGACCTGACACCCGAGGCAATCCACCAGATCGGCCTGGCCGAAGTGGCGAGGATCCGTGCGCAGATGCAGGCGATCATGGGCGAGGTCGGCTTTACCGGTGACCTGCCCGCCTTCCTGGCCAAGCTGCGCAGCGATCCGCAGTTCGTCGCAAGCAGCCCGCAGGATCTGCTCAACCGGGCGGCATGGATCGCCAAGACCTTCGACGGCAAGGCAGCCGACTGGTTCGGCCGCCTGCCGCGCAAGCGCTTTGCCATTCGCCCGGTGCCTGCCGACATTGCCCCGTTCTATACCGCCGGGCGCGGCGGGCCGGGGGTCTATCTGGTCAACACCTGGAACCTGCCGGCGCGCCAGCTCTATTCGCTGCCCGCCCTCACCCTGCACGAAAGCGCGCCGGGCCATGCGTTCCAGATGTCGCTGGCATCGGAAAACAAGGGCCTGCCCGCCTGGCGCCAGCGCACCTACATCTCGGCCTATGGCGAAGGCTGGGCGCTCTATTGCGAAAAGCTGGGGGTGGAGATGGGCATCTATACCACGCCCTACGAACGCTTTGGCATGCTCTCGTACCAGATGTGGCGCGCAGCGCGGCTGGTGGTCGATACCGGCATTCACGCCAAGGGCTGGACGCGCGCGCAAGCGCTGGCCTTCCTGCACGACAATACCGCGCTGTCGGATCACGAGATCGAGACCGAGACCGATCGCTATATCGCCTGGCCGGGCCAGGCGCTGAGCTATTACCTGGGCGAAATGGCCATCGTCGAGGACCGCGCCCGCGCGGAAAAGGCGCTGGGCGACAGGTTCAACATCCGCGCCTTCCACGATGCCGTGCTTGAACTGGGCTCGGTGCCACTGCCCGTGCTGCACGCCCGGATCGATCGCTTCATCGCCGAGGGTGGCAAAGGCCCCTATCCCGACGAGGAGTGAGGCAAAGCCGCGCCGGTGCGGTCAGGCGGCCAGCGGCAGGCGCAGCGTGGCGACCAGGCCCACGACCTGGCCCGCCTGCCAACGGTTGGCAAGGACGAGCGAACCGCCGTGCTGGTCGGCAATCGCCCGGGCCAGGGTCAGCCCCAGGCCCGTGCCGCCGGTAGCGGTATTGCGCGAGGCTTCCAGCCGGGTGAACGGCTCCAACATGCGCAGGATCTCGCTTTCGGGAATGCCCGGGCCATCGTCCTCGATGCGCAGCACCGCCTCGCCATCTTCCCGCGCCAATGACACGCGGGCGCGCTGGCCATAGCGCAGCGCATTGGACACCAGATTGCGCATGGCGCGGCGCAGCCAAGTGGCGCGCAGCGGCAGAACGATGCGCACGGTGTCTTCCAGCGTCACATCCTCGCCCATATCCTCGTATTCGCCCATGACATCGGTGACGAGGGCCGAAAGCTCGGTCGTCTCCAACGGGTCAGAGGGGCGGCCGACGCGGGCGAGCGAGAGAATGTCATCGAGCGAGCGGTTGATATCCTCGATCGTGGCGGCCATGCGCGCGCGCTCGTTCTCGTCCTCCACCGCCTCGATCCGCACGCGCAGCGCGGCCAGCGGCGTTTTCAGATCGTGGCCGATCGCGCCCAGCATCACGTCCTTTTCATCGAGCAGGCCAACAATGCGCGCTTCCATGGCATTGTGGGCGACGATCAGGCGGCGGATGTCATCGGGGCCTTCGGGTTCGAGCTGGCCATCGGCATTGCGCTCGCGAGCAAAGGCCTCGACCCGGCCGGTCAGGGCCTTGAGCGGCCGGGCAATGCGCCGCAGGATCAGCGCCACCGCACCCACCAGCACGAAATAGAGCAGCACCGTCTGCATCAGCAGCGAGAGGATCACCTGGCGCTCATTGGCCGGGGCGAGGATGCGCGCGGTGAGCCAGGTGCCATCGGGCCGCTGGATCGAGGCGATGATCAGGCGCGCTTGCGGCCGATGATCGCCAAAGCTTTCCAGCCGCTTGCTGACATCGCCAAACCACGCGCCGACAATCGCATCGGCCTCGGGATCGCGCTCCACCACCAAGACCTGGCGATGCACCAGCCCCTGGGTTTCGAGCACTTCATGCAGCGCGCTCGCCACGTCGCTGCGCTGGCGGTCGCCCGGCCGCTCTGGCGAGGTGGCATCGACGCGCACGCGCAAGGGGCGCGGCAGGCGCCAGATATCGTCGGGCGGCGGCCCGTGCGGACGGCCATCAGGCGGGCGATTTTCGCGTGGCGGCTGGCCGATCAGGCGAAACGCCGCCTCATTCACGGTCAATTGCACGCGCCGCTCGTTCTGTTCGCGCCAGATCAGCGCGGCCGAAAGGCCCTGCGCCACCAGCAGCGCCAGCGCGATCGCCAGGAGCATCTGCCCCTGCAGGCTGCGCGGGGCGCGCGAAACGGTCCAGGCAGGCCAGCGCAGCATCAGTCGCGGCCTGCCACCTTGCGCACTTCGGTGGCAAGCATGTAGCCGCCGCCCCACACGGTCTGGATCAGTTGCGGGTTGCGGCTGTCTTCCTCGATCTTGCGGCGCAGGCGGCTGATCTGGTTGTCGACCGCGCGATCGAACAGATGCGCCTCGCGGCCCTGGACCATGTCAAGCAGGCGATCGCGATCGAGCACCTGGCGCGGATGATCGAGGAACGCCATGAGCAGGCGAAACTCGGCGGAGGAAATGGCCACGACCGCGCCCTCGCGATCGGTCAGCCGGCGCTTGAGCGGATCGAGCGTCCAGCCTTCGAATTCATAGACCAGCGCTTCGGGAGCTTCGACGGCCACCCGCGCGCTGCGCCGCAGGACCGAGCGAATGCGCGCCACCAGTTCGCGCGGGTCGAACGGCTTGACCACGTAATCATCGGCGCCAATTTCGAGGCCGACGATGCGGTCGGTGGATTCGCCCTTGGCGGTGATGAAGATCACCGGCAGCGCCCGGCTTTCAGCCAGGTGCCGGCACAGCGACAGGCCATCCTCGCCCGGCATCATGATGTCGAGCAGCACCAGGTCGAACGCTTCGCCCGCGATCCGCGCACGGGCTTCCACCGCATTGCCGGCCTGGACCACGGCAAAGCCCTGGCGAACCAGATAGTCCGCCAGCACTTCGCGCAGGGCTGCTTCGTCATCGACCAGAAGGATGCGGGTTACCGCTGCCTCGCTCATGCCTGCACTGCCCGGTGATCAGTTGCCAGCCGGCGGGGACGGCGGCGGGCCGTCCATGCGCTCGCCATCGCGCCAGCGCGGACCGCCATGGCCGCCTTTCCCGCCCCAGCGGTGACCCTCACGGCCAAATGCGGCGCGGATTTCTTCGCGGGTAAGCTTGCCATCATGGTTGGTATCGGCCCTGTCGAATTGCGATTTGACCGCCGCATCATACGCAGCGCGGGTCACCGCGCCATCCTTGTCACGCAGGGCAGCGTGCAAAACCGCGCCAAACCCGCCCATGCGCATGCCCATGCCCATGCCATGCCAGCCGTGGTGGCCGCCGTCAGGGGCCATGCCGCCCGGTGGGGGCGGCGGTGGCGGCATGTCGCCGTCGCGGCCAGCCATGGGGGGCATGCCCGGCTTCATCATGCGATACTGGGCCATGAATTCGGCGCGGCTGATCATGCCATCGTGGTTGGTGTCGATCGCATCGAATCGCTGCGCCAGACGCGCATCGCGGTCGGCCTGGTCGATCTTGCCGTCCTTGTTCACGTCCATCTTCTGCCACAGGGCATCGGCTTGCGCCTGGGCCTGCGCCCAGGTGATGCCGCCATCGCCCATCGGGCGGCCCGGAACAGCAGCGGGATCGGCCTGTGCCGGCGCGGAGGCGGCAGCGGCATAGAGCGCGCCAGCACCCGCAAGGGCGACAAAGGCCCCACCAAGGCCAAGGACGCTTTTCTTCATCTGGGCAAACTCCGGACAGACAAGGGCGCCGATCGCCATTCGAGACGGCATCGGCACCGCAAAAGACCTGGGGGATGAGGAAGCTGCGGTGCCACCATGCCGAAAGAGGCTAGGGACTAAGGGGGAGGGACACCCCTTCCGGCCGTGGGGACTGAAGTGGCGGGCACCGCAGCTTCCATGGCTCATTGTATAGGCCGCGGATGTCGCGCGATTATGTCGGGACAGGGGGTATTTTGTCGCCAATTGTCGCATCATTGCGGCGGGTAGTCACCCCGCCCACCGCTCAAACACCATATTAAAATCAATTGCTTGACGAAAAAAGTATCAGGCGGGAAACGCCCAACCTGTCGCCGCCGCGGCCATTGTCGCGCCGCGCCCGCCAAGCCGTGAAACAAGGCCGATACATTCACGGCAAACGGCGCGAAGCTCCCGTCCCGCGCCGCTGTGCCGGGTGGTGCGGCTCAGGATGTGCCCATCACAAAGGCATTGAGCTTGTTGCCATCGGGATCGCGGAAATAGGCGGCATAGAACCCACCATCACCGCGCGGACCAGGGGCGCCTTCACAGCTGCCACCATTTGCCAGGGCCAGCGCATGCAGCCGATCGACCTGCGCCGGCTCCTTGGCCTCGAACGCGACCATCACGCCGTTGCCCACGGTGGCCGGCTGGCCATCGAACGGCTTCATCAGCGCCACCCCGGCGGCGCCACCGGCCGTGCCCCAGGCAATCGCCCCGGGCCACTCGAACATGCGCCCCGTGCCCAGTTCGGCCGCGAGCGCGTCATAGAACGGCGCCGCCCGCTCCAGATCGTTGGTTCCCAGGGTGACATAGCCGATCATCATCGCTCTCCTTTCAGCGAGTCGCTGCAAACAGAACGTATCATGAACATGGTCGATCGCAAGATCAGATCGGCGCGCAGGCAGCCTCCAGCCAGGCGCGGTCTTCGCCCTCGAGCAGCGGCGCCAGCAGCGCCTGGGTGTGCGCGTGATAGTCGTTCCACCAGGCCCGCTCGGCCGGGGTCAGCAGGGCAAGATCCACCAGTGCGCGGTCGATCGGCACGAAAGTAAGCGTTTCGAACCCGCAGAACGCGCCTTCCGCGCCGGCAATGGTGCGCTCTTCCACCAGCACGAGGTTCTCGATACGGATGCCGTATTCGCCCGCCTTGTAATAGCCCGGCTCGTTGGACAGGATCATGCCCGGCAGCAGGCCCTGCCCGGTGCCGGCCTGCGCGCCCGATGCCTTGGCAATGCGCTGCGGCCCTTCATGCACTGCCAGGAAGCTGCCCACGCCATGGCCGGTACCATGGGCGTAATCGAGGCCGGCCGTCCACAGGAACTGGCGGGCAAAGCTGTCGAGCGCACCACCGGGCGTGCCTTGCGGAAACACCGCCTGGTCCAGCGCGATATGGCCCTTGAGCACGCGGGTGAAGCGGTCCTTGACCTCGGCCGGTGGCTCGCCCGGCCCGATCCACACCGTGCGGGTGATATCGGTGGTGCCATCGAGATACTGCCCGCCCGAATCGACCAGATAGACGCTGCCCGGCGCGATCGCGCGGTTGGACTGTTCGTCCACGCGATAGTGCGGGATGGCGGCGTTGGGGCCAGCGCCCGAAATCGTATCGAACGACAGGTCCTTGAGCAGGCCGGTCTTTTCCCGCTCGGCATGGAGGCGCGCGGCAGCGGAGAGTTCGGTTTCACCACCCTTGGGTGCGGCCACCGACAGCCAGTGCAGGAACCGGCTCACCGCCGCCCCGTCGCGCGCCTGCGCGGCACGATGGCCGGCCTGTTCCACCGGATTCTTGCGCGCCTTGGGCAGCACGGTGGGATCGGTGAGCGTGAGGACCCGCGCCCCTGCCCCTTCGAGCGCCTGGAACACGGCCGCGACCGCGCGTTCCGGGTCCACCGCCACGGTTTTGCCCGACAGCGCCTGAAGCGCGGGCACGAAGGCCGCGCGATCCTGCACGCGCACGGCGTTGCCCAGGTGCGCCACCAGTGCGGCATCGACCTTTTCCGGCGCAATGAACAGATCGACCGTGCCATCGGCATGGGCGACCACGAACGAGAGCGCCACCGGCGTGCGATCGACATCGGCGCCGCGCATGTTGAGCAACCACGCCACGCCATCGAGCGCGGTGACCACGGCTGCGTCGGCGCCATTGTCGCTCAGCCACTGCGCCAGCATCGCGCGCTTTTCGGCGACGCTTTGCCCGGCATGGGCATCGGCATGGGGCACCGCCAGCGCCGCCGAAGGCGCCGGCCGGTCCTGCCACACGGCATCGATGGGATTGCTGTCCACGGCCACCAGGCTCGCGCCCTTGGCTTCCAGTGCCTTGGCCACGCCATCGGCCCAGGGCTTGGCATGCAGCCAGGCATCATAGCCGATACGGGCGCCGCTCGGCGCATGCTCACCCAGCCAGGCCGCCGGGCTGGTCTGCGGCACCGACTGGTATTCATAGAGCCGGCCGTCCACCTGCTCGCGCACCTGGATGGTATAGCGCCCATCGACGAAGATCGCCGCGCGATCCTTGAGCACCACTGCCGTGCCGGCCGATCCGCCAAAACCGGTGAGCCAGCCCAGCCGCTGGGCATAGCCGCCGACATATTCGCTCATGTGCTCGTCGGAAATCGGGATGACAAAGCCGTCCAGCCCGCGTCGCCCCAGCTCGGCGCGCAGTGCTTCCAGGCGGGCTTCGTGGGTTTGCATCAACATGGCATGGCGTCCTTGGGCGTAATGGGCAGGTAACTGGTTGGCATTGTAACCACCTGATGCGGCAGACGCCAGAGGCGCGCCTTGCAGGCCGGGCACAGGCACCATAGATGGCGGAAATGACCGCAGCCACCCCAATCGCCGCACAGCCCCCCGTCGCCGCAAAGAAGCCGCACAGCATCAGCCATCATGGCGTGACGATCACTGACGATTACGCGTGGTTGCGCGACCCCGGCTATCCCGAGGTCAAGGACCCCGAAATCCTTGCCCACCTAGAGGCGGAAAACGCCTGGTTCCAGGCGCACATGGCGCCGCGCCAGCCGCTGATCGACCGGCTCTTTGCCGAAATGCGCGGACGCATCAAGGAAGCGGACAAGTCCGTGCCGCAGAAGGACGGCAACTGGGTCTACTGGATCGAGTACGAGGAAGGCGCCGAATACAAAAAGTGGTGGCGCCGGCCGATCGACGCGGCAGATGACGGCAGCGCCGACGAACTGATTCTCGACGAAGTGGCCCTGGCGCAGGGCCACGACTATTTCCGCCTCGGCGCCATCTCGGTGTCCAACGATGGGCGCCTGCTGGCCTGGTCGGTGGACGATAATGGCTCGGAACGCTTCACCGCGCGGATCAAGGTGATCGCCAGCGGAGAAATCCTGCCCGACGAAATCCCCGGCACCAATTCGGGCCTGATCTGGGTGAAGGGCGATACCGGCCTGGTCTATAGCCTGGCCAACGAGAACTGGCGCACCGACAACGTGCGCCTGCACTGGCTGGGCCAGCCGCTCGACCAGGACGTGGAGCTCTACCACGAGGACGACGAGGGCTTTCGCGCTGGTGCTGCGCTTTCCGCCAACGAGAAGTGGCTGATCGTATCGACCGGCGACCACGAAACCAGCGAAGTCCGGCTGATCCCGGCCGATGATCCGCTTCACGCGCCGATCCTGGTGCGTCCGCGCGAAAAGGGCGTGGAATACGACGTCGACCTGCACGGGGAGACGCTGTTCGTCCACACCAACGACACCCACGAGAATTTCCGCCTTGCCACGGCGCCGCTGGCCGATCCCGCCAGCTGGACCACGCTGATCGCCGGCAGCGACGATTTCTATCTCACCGGGTTCGAGCTGTTCCGCGATTTCTATGTCGTCGAAGGACGCGTGCGCGGGCTCGATCGCATCGAGGTGCGCTATTACGACGATCCGGCGCGGGTCGAGCCGATCGCCTTTCCCGAGGCGAGCTATGAAGCCAGCCTGGGCGACAACCCGGAATGGGCCACGCAGACGCTGCGCGTGGGCTATGAATCGATGGTCAGCCCGTCGTCGGTCTTCGACTATGACGTGCCCAGCCGCACGCTCACGCGCCTGAAAGTCCAGGAAATCCCGTCGGGCTATGACGCCAGCCGCTATGAGACGGCGCGGCTCGATATCCCGGCGCGCGATGGCACGCTGGTGCCGGTCTCGGTGGTGTGGCGCAAGGACCGGCCGGCCGCCGGGCCGCTGCATCTCTATGGCTATGGCGCCTATGGCATTGCCATCGGGCCGGGCTTTTCGACCACGCGCCTCTCGCTGCTCGATCGCGGCATGGCCTATGCCATTGCCCACATTCGCGGCGGTGATGATCTCGGCCGGGGCTGGTACAAGGCCGGCAAGCTCGACGCGCGCACCAACACGTTCAACGATTTCATCGACGTGGCCCGTGGCCTGATCGACCATGGCTTTACCACCGCGGGCAAGATTTCGGCCTCGGGCGGTTCGGCCGGTGGCGAACTGATGGGCGCGGTGATCAACCAGGCGCCCGAGCTGTTTGGCGCGGTGGTGGCCGATGTGCCGTTTGTCGACGTGCTTGCCACGATGCTGGATGAAAGCCTGCCGCTCACCCCGGGCGAATGGCCGGAATGGGGCAACCCGATCGAGGACGAAGCCGCGTTCCACCTGATCCGGTCCTATTCGCCCTATGACCAGGTCAAGCCGCAGGCCTATCCGCCACTGATGGTCACGGCCGGCCTCAACGATCCGCGCGTCACCTATTGGGAGCCGGCCAAGTGGGTCGCGCGCCTGCGCGAATTGAAAACCGACAGCAATCCGCTGATCTTAAAGACCAACATGGGCGCGGGCCACGGCGGCAAATCCGGCCGCTTTGAAAGCCTCAAGGAAGCGGCGGAAGAGTTTGCCTTCCTGCTGACCGAATTGGGCATCGAGGGCTAAAGCCAAAGCTGCAGCCATTGGACCCCGTTCGGGCTGAGCTTGTCGAAGCCCCTTGGCGGGCGAGCGTTGTGCTGACGCCGTTCGACAGGCTCAGGGCGAACGGGAGCACAGCAAGGACGAAAGGCTTGAGGCCTGCCGCGCCTCACTCCAAACAAAAACCCCCGCTGTCGCCAGCGGGGGTTTTTTCATAGCGGCGAGGCAGGAAGCCTCAGGCCGCCTGTTCCTTGCCCTTGAGGACCTGGACCGGCTCCTTGCGGCCATCGACCACGTCCTTGTCCACCACCACTTCGGTCACGCCATCCAGCGTCGGCAGATCGAACATAGTGTCGAGCAGCAGGCCTTCGACGATCGAGCGCAGGCCGCGCGCGCCGGTCTTGCGTTCGATGGCCTTCTTGGCGATCGCTTCCAGCGCGTCGTCGGTGAAGGTCAGCGTCACGTCTTCCAGCTCGAACAGCTTGGCATACTGCTTGACCAGCGCGTTCTTGGGCTCGCGCAGGATCTGCACCAATGCTGCCACGTCAAGATCGTTGAGCGTGGCGATGACCGGCAGACGGCCGATGAATTCGGGGATCAGGCCAAACTTCTGCAGGTCTTCCGGCTCTGCCTTCTGCAGCAATTCGCCCACGCGGCGCTTGTCGGGATCGGCGACATGGGCGCCGAAACCGATCGAGCGCTTTTGCAGGCGATCGGCGATGATCTTTTCCAGGCCGGCAAAGGCGCCGCCGCAGATGAACAGGATGTTGGTTGTGTCCACCTGCAGGAATTCCTGCTGCGGATGCTTGCGCCCGCCCTGCGGCGGCACCGAGGCGGTGGTGCCTTCCATCAGCTTGAGCAGCGCCTGCTGCACGCCTTCGCCCGACACGTCGCGCGTGATCGACGGGTTTTCGGCCTTGCGGCTGATCTTGTCGATCTCGTCGATGTAGACGATGCCGTGCTGGGCCTTTTCGACGTTGTAGTCGCTGGCCTGCAGCAGCTTGAGAATGATGTTCTCCACGTCCTCACCCACGTAACCGGCTTCGGTCAGCGTGGTGGCGTCGGCCATGGTGAACGGCACGTCGAAGGTCTTGGCCAGGGTCTGGGCCAGCAGCGTCTTGCCCGAGCCGGTGGGGCCAACGAGCAGGATGTTGGACTTCGACAGCTCGATGTCGCCACCCTTGCCGCTGTGCTTGAGGCGCTTGTAGTGATTGTGCACGGCAACCGAAAGCACGCGCTTGGCGCGGTCCTGGCCGATGACATAATCATTGAGCGTCTCGAAGATGTCGCGCGGCGTGGGAACGCCACCGTCCTTCTTGCCGGCGATGCCCTGCTTGGTCTCTTCCCGGATGATGTCGTTGCACAGCTCGACACACTCATCGCAGATGAAGACCGTCGGCCCGGCAATGAGCTTGCGCACCTCATGCTGCGATTTGCCGCAGAAGCTGCAGTAGAGCGTGCTTTTAGAGTCCGATCCGGAAAGCTTTGTCATTCTTCAATCCCAGGCGCCCCTCCACGAGGGGCGGGCCCGGCTATCCTACTACCCCAAGGGTATTAATCAACCGGACACGAAACGAGGTGATGGTATCTGCCACGCGGCTCCTTTCGCAACGCTTAAGGAGCCGGGGCAGAAAGGAAAATCAGGCCGAAGGCGCCCCGCCGCTGCCGTCTTCGACGCCAACCTGTTCAGATTGGGGACGCGATTCGAACACCTTGTCGACCAGGCCGAAGGCCAGGGCTTCGTCGGCTTCGAGGAAGGTATCGCGGTCCATCGCCTTCTCGACCTCTTCCAGGCTCTTGCCGGTGTACTTCACATAGAGGTCGTTCATGCGCTTCTTGATGCGCAGGATTTCGCGGGCCTGGATCTCGATGTCCGAGGCCATGCCCTGCGCCCCGCCCGAAGGCTGGTGGATCATGATTCGCGCATGCGGCAGCGCGATGCGCATGCCCGGCTCGCCGGCGGCCAGCAGGAAGCTGCCCATCGAGCAGGCTTGGCCGATGCACACGGTCGACACGCGCGGGCGGATGTACTGCATGGTATCATGGATCGCCATGCCTGCCGTCACCACGCCACCGGGCGAGTTGATGTACATCGAGATGTCCTTCGAGGGATTTTCCGACTCGAGGAACAGAAGCTGGGCGACGATCAGCGACGCCATATGGTCTTCCACCTGGCCGGTCACGAAGACGATGCGTTCGCGCAGCAGGCGGCTGAAAATGTCGAAGCTGCGTTCGCCACGGCTGGTCTGCTCGACGACGACCGGGACGAGCGCGCCAGTCACCGGATCAGCGTGGAACTTTCCTTGGGCAGAGCTGCTGCCGAACACGTCGAGCATGGGAATCCTCATCTGGTTGCGATCGCCTATGTCGCGTGCCAGCAAAGGATGTTCAAGGGCATTAACCGCGAATGCGCGGGAATGCGTGGATAGTGGGCCAGATTCCGGCGCGTTTCACCGGACCGTTCACGCCTTCACCCGCGCCCGCACCGCTTCGAGTGCCGCCAGTTGCGCTTCCATCGCCCGCAGGCGGGCCTCGGTGCGGGCCACCCGCTCGCGCAGCTCGCGGCTGCGCCGGCTGCCCGGCAACAGCCGCACCAGGAAACGGCCGGCGTCGCCCAGGCTCGCGGCCACGGCATCGAGCAAGCCCTGGCGCGGCACGGCCGGCGCACGGTGGCGCGGCAGCGGGCTGCGATCATCGGGCACTGCCCACGGCACACCAGGCAGCGAAGGCGGTGGCAGCGGCTCGGCAACCGGGATGTCGGCCAACGGCGCAGGCGCGGCTGCCACTTCCGGCGTGGCGACGGCGGAACGGCGCGCCTGTTCGGCGGCAATCAGCGCGCGGCGCTCTGCCTTGCGCGCCGTGCGGGTGCCCGGGCGGGGCGGCAGATCGCGATGTGGCGCTTTGCGCGGTGGCTCCTGACGACGCGAATCGTGCCCCGGCCGATCGCGATCGGGCTGTCCCTGCGGCATGGGCGCTGGCCCGCGCGGCACAATCAACGGCGCGCGCAGCGGCGGCGTGGCGGGCAGAGCGGGCGGGATCATGCCCGCCGGCCAGGCTGCCGTAGTGATGACCGCCCCGCGATGCGGCGGCAGGATGAGATCGGGTGGAAAGGCCGGCGTCGCCGCCTGGGCTAGCAGGAATGGCCGGGTGAAATCGGCCTTGCCGCCAGCTTTCGCCCCAGCCTTGGTCCGCATCCCCGGCTGGCTGACACCCTTGGCTGGCGGTGGACTGGCAGATGGTGAACTGGCGGATGGAGCAGGCGCCTTGGCCGGCAGTGGCTGGCCGGGTCGAGCGCCCTTGCGATTGCGCACGGTATGCATCGGCAGATCCCCCCTGGGTTCCGATGCCACCGATTCTCTCATGCCGGGAATCACCCCGCCAATCCGCACGGTGCCTGAGGACAAACACCTAAAAGCAAACGGGCACCTAAACGCAAACGGGGCGCCACCGTTGCCGGCAGCGCCCCGTTCTATTTCGTGATCAGGCCGTGCGGCGCTGGATCAGGCGTCTTCGCCTTCGGCGGTCGCCTTCTTGGCGGCCTTCTTCTTGGCGGGCTTGGCTTCGCCTTCAGCGGCGGGTTCCGCCTCGGCGTCGGCCGCAGCCTTCTTCTTGGCCGGAGCCTTCTTGGCGGGCTTGGCCTCTTCGGCTTCGCCAGCTGCGTCGGTTTCGGCTTCGGCCTTCTTGGCCGCCTTCTTCTTGGCAGGCTTCGCTTCGGCCGGAGCGGCAGCGGCGCCTTCCTCGGCTTCGATCGCAGCCTGGAGCTCTTCGCGGGTCACTTCGCGCTCGCTCACTTCGGCCTTGTCGAACAGGAAGTCGACGACCTTGTCTTCATAGAGCGGGGCGCGCAGCTGGGCAGCGGCCAGGGGCTCGGAGCGCACATAGTCGATGAAGCGCTGACGATCCTGTTCGCGGTACTGCTGGGCCGCCTGGCGGATCAGCATTTCCATTTCCTGCGCGGTGACGACCACGCCGTTGGCCTGGCCGATTTCCGACAGGAGTAGGCCCAGGCGCACGCGACGCTCGGCGATCTTGCGGTAATCGTCCTTCTCGGCTTCGATTTCCTTGAGCGCTTCCTCGGGGTTTTCCTCGTTCTGCGCTTCCTGGGTCAGCTGCTGCCAGATCTGCTCGAATTCGGCTTCCACCATCGAGGGCGGCACGTCGAAGTCATGGCCGGCGGCCAGCTGGTCGAGCAGGGCGCGCTTCATCTGGGTGCGGGTTAGGCCGGCCGTTTCCTGTTCCAGCTGGCCCTTGAGCAGGCCGCGCAGCTGTTCCAGGCTTTCCAGGCCCAGCGCCTTGGCGAAATCGTCGTCGGCAACGAATTCGCCCGGGTTCTTCACCGCCTTGAC
This sequence comes from uncultured Novosphingobium sp., assembly GCA_964468165.1. Lineage (GTDB taxonomy): Bacteria > Pseudomonadota > Alphaproteobacteria > Sphingomonadales > Sphingomonadaceae > Novosphingobium. The sequence continues at coordinate 35,882 of CAYXUN010000016.1, forward strand.
CTTGATGTCGAAGGTGGTTTCCTTGCCGGCCAGGTTGGCGGCGGGATAGTCTTCGGGGAAGGTCACGGTGATGACCTTTTCGTCGCCGGCCTTGGCGCCAACGAGCTGTTCCTCGAAACCGGGGATGAAGCGGCCAGCGCCGATTTCCAGGGCCTGGTCTTCGGCGGCGCCACCTTCGAAGGGTTCGCCGTCAAGCTTGCCGAGGAAGTCGATGATCAGCTGATCGCCGTCCTTGGCTTCGGCGCCTTCGGCAGCGTCGCTGAACTTCTTCTGGCCGGCAGCGATGCGGTTGACCGCTTCGTCCACCTGGTCTTGGGTCCCGGGCACGACCAGCTTGTCGCGCTGGAGCCCATCGAGCGCGGGTGCTTCGACCTTGGGCAGCACTTCGAGGCTGACGGTCAGCTGCGCGTCTTGGCCTTCTTCATAGCCTTCGCCCAGCGACACGGCCGGCTGCATCGCGGGACGCAGCTGGTGGTCGGCCACGAGCTTGTCCATCGCTTCGCGAATCGTGGTCTGCAGGGCTTCCTGGTGCAGGGCCGGGCCATGCATCTTCTTGACCAGATTGGCCGGCACCTTGCCCGGGCGGAAGCCGGGCATGCGCACCTGCGGGGCGATCTTCTTGATTTCACCTTCCACGCGCGCGGCAATGTCCGCCGCCGGGATGGTCACGGCGTAGGCGCGCTTCAGGCCCTCGTTGCTGGTTTCGACGATCTGCATCCTGATCCAACTTTCTCGACTGACGCCGCGACAAGGCGCCTCAAAATCCGTGCAAAGCCGGGGGGTGAACCCTGGTGCGGGCGAAGGGACTCGAACCCCCACATCTTGCGATACTGGAACCTAAATCCAGCGCGTCTACCAGTTCCGCCACGCCCGCGTCCGGCAAAAAGCGAGCGGTGCCCCTATCGCAGCCCGGTGAAAAGCACAAGCCCGGCGCGCTTTCCCGCCAAACATGCGTGTCCATGTGGGGAACAACCACCAAGGCGCGCGGTTGCCCGATCATGTCCGGCACATCCGGCCGGCCCCAAGGAGCATCCGCCATGGCCAGCACGCCCCCGCCCGATCGCATCGATCCGCAATCGCCGCCCGACGTTCCGCCCGCGATCACGCCGCAGGAAACCCCCGCGCCCACCCCGAACGAGACGCCGCCGGTAACACCCGACCGGATCGACCCGGTCAGCCCTGACGAGCTCCCCGCGCCCGACTGACCGGCTATCTAGGCCGTAAACTCATAAATAGCACCCCCGAGGCGCCAAAATGGCGAACATATCGGGCCAAAGTGACCGCCGCGAAGGCTGGTAGCCTTTGCAAGGGCACTTTGGGCTGAGATGGAAGCCATTTTGGCGCCGCTTCGCGGTTTGACCCAAAGCCCCCCTCGCAGCGTCGAAAGCACTTGAAATATTGCCGATATTCCTGCGCGCTTCCTCCTCGCGACGGGGCCTTTGGCCTCAAACCTCGGGGGTGCTATTTATGAGTTTACGGCCTAGCAGGCGTCAGAGCAGCTTGCCCAGCAAGGCCAGCCATGACGCCTGCGCCACCAGGCCCTGGGCCGCGGGCGGCGGCGGCACGGCCGCAGTCCCGCCGCATTCCAAACAATAGACCTGCGCCCCGGCGGCGCTGTTGAGCCGGCCCAGATCGGCCAGCACGCGCCAACCCAGCGCCTGCTGCCGCTGGGCCAGCAGGCCGGTGACATCGGCCGCCGCGCGGCTGTCGGCGCTGCCGTCATCGCCCATCAGGCTCGACAGGAAGCCCTGCCAACCGCCGGCATTGCTGCCCAGGAATTCGGCATGCCAGCTATCCGCCTTGGCGGCCTTGGCCGCCCAGGCCACGGCATCTTCCAATTCACCGAACTGATCGACCAGACCGATCTGGCGCGCCGTGCCGCCGTCCCACACCCGGCCTTGCGCGATCTTGTCGATATCCTGCGGACTCTTGTGCCGGGCATCGGCCACCAGGCGCAGGAACCGCGCGTAATAGCTTTCCACCGAGGCCTGCGAGAGCGCCTCGAACTGCGGGCTGAGGCCGCCAAATACGTCCGGCTGGCCCGAGAGCGGCGTGGTGCCCACGCCATCGGCGGTCACGCCATAGCTCGCCAACGTGTCCTCAAAGCTCGGGATCACGGCAAACACGCCGATCGAGCCGGTGATCGTGGCCGGTTCGGCAAAGACGCGTTGCGCAGGTGTGGAAACCCAATAGCCGCCGCTGGCCGCCAGGTTGGCCATCGAGACCGCGACCGGCAGCCCCTTGGCGCGGGCGCGGGCAATCGCTGCACGGATGCGCTCTGCCGCCGTGACCGAGCCGCCGGGCGAATCCACCCGCACCACCAGCGCGGCATAGTTGCCACTGGCCACGGCCTGGTCGATCAGGTTGGCAATGCGCGTGCCGCCGGCCGAACCCGGCCCGGCATCGCCATCGACGATCGTGCCGGCCACGGTGACCACGGCAATCGCCTTGCCTGTCGTCGGTGCTGGCTTGTCAGCCAGATATTGCGCCAGGGTGCAGCCCTTGTAGCCGCCCTCCCCGGCCGCCGGATCGTGCCCGACCAGATCGCCCACGCGCTTGCCGAAGGCGACCTTGTCACCCACCTTGTCGACCAGCCCGGCCTTGACCGCGGCCTGCGCCATGTCACCGCCGCTCTGGGCCAGCCATTGCGCGGGATCACGCGTGACCAGATCGATATTGGCCTTGGGCCGCGCCTTGGTCACTTCGGCCTTCCAGGCAGACCACAGCGCGCCATAGATGGCCGAGAGGTTCTCCTTGGCCTCGGGCGAGGCATCGCTGCGGGCATAGGGTTCGACCGCAGACTTGTAGGTGCCTACCTTGAAGATGTGCGCCTTGACCTTGAAGCGATCCATCAAGGCCTTGTAATAGAGCTGAGAACCGCCCGGACCGGTGACCACCGCACCGCCGATCGGATCGACCCAGGCCTCGCTGGCATGGGCTGCCAGCTGCACCGCATCGTCGGTGTAGAGCAGCGCGCGCACCAGCACCGGCTTGTGCGCGGCGCGCACCTTGTCCATCGCCGCGCCGATTCGGCTCATGTGCACCTGGCGGCCGCCGGTAAACTGCTCCAGATCGATCACCACGGCCTTGATGCGGCTGTCATCGGCCGCCGTCTCGATCGCGCGGGCAACATCGCGGGCCTGGAATTCGTGGGCCGGCGCCTCTCCCGACAGCAGCAGCTGGGTTGGCGCCAGCGCACTGCGCTCTTCCACCACGCTACCGTCGAGGGTGATGGTCAGCGCGCCATCGCGGACCTGGCCCGGCGTGGGCCGCAGCGTCAGCGCGGCGTAGAGCGCCCAGAAGAACAGCAGGAGGAACAGGAGGACAAGGCCATCCTTGATCGCGACGAGGACTTTCCAGACCGAGCGGGCAAATTTCATGGGGGATATCTAGCCACCCGGCGCGGCCCGCGCCAGTCGAAACACTTGTCGTGACGGCCGCGCAGGTCTAGGGCGTGGTCTTCGATGCATCCATCGAGCCAATCCCCCTCGCCAGCCAGCCCGGCGCGCAGCTATCCTGCGGGCGGCCTTGCCTTTCCCCACCGCGATCTGACCGGAATCGGCCAGCTTGCCCGGCACGAGATCCTCTACCTGCTGGACGAGGCGGAGCAGTGGGTGGAACTCAACCGCCAGTCGCAAAAGCGGGCCGACCTGCTTTCGGGCCTGACCATCATCAACGCCTTTTTCGAAAACAGCACGCGCACGCTGCTCTCGTTCGAAATCGCCGGCAAGCGGCTGGGCGCCGACGTGGTCAACATGCATGCCGCCACCTCCAGCGTGAAGAAGGGCGAAACGCTCATCGACACGGCGATGACGCTCAATGCCATGCGGGCCGATGCCATCGTCATCCGCCATGCCAGCTCGGGCGCGGTGCGGCTGATTGCCGAAAAGGTCGATTGCCCGGTGCTCAACGCCGGTGATGGCCAGCACGAACACCCGACCCAGGCGCTGCTCGATGCACTGACCATCCGCCATGCGCTGGGCCTGCCCAAAGGCAGCGATCTCAATGGCCTGCGCGTGACGATCTGCGGCGACATCCTGCACAGCCGGGTGGCGCGGTCCAACATCCTGTCGCTCACCGCGCTGGGCTGCGAGGTGAGCGTTTGCGCCCCACCCGCGCTGATGCCTGCGGAAATCGAGGTGATGGGCGTCAAGGTGTTCCACGATTTCGATGCCGCGCTCAAAGACGCCCAAGTGGTGATGATGCTGCGCCTGCAGATGGAGCGCATGCAGGGCCAGTTCATCCCCTCCCCGCGCGAATATCGCCACCTCTATGGCCTCTCGCTCGATCGTCTGGCCCAGGCCGAGGCAGGCGCGCTGGTCATGCATCCCGGGCCGATGAACCGGGGGATCGAAATCGATAGCCAGGTGGCCGATCACGTCGAACGCAGCCTGATTACCCGCCAGGTGGAAAGCGGCGTGGCGATCCGCATGGCCTGTCTGGAAGTGCTCACCCGTCGCGCCCGGCAATTGCCCGGCTGGGAACCGCTGGGCGGAGAAAACGCATGACGCCGCAATCACTTGTCATCACCAACGGGCGCCTGGTCCTGCCCACCGGAGAGCCGGTGGCGGCCGATCTGCGCTGCCAGGGCGGGCGCATCGTGGCGCTGGGCGCCGATGCCGTGGTCCAGGATGGCGATGCCGTGTTCGATGCGCGCGGCGCATTGGTTACGCCGGGTCTGGTCGATCTGGGCGTGTTCGCGATCGACAAGCCGGCGTTCCATTTTGGCGGGATTACCCGCGCGGCGCTGATGCCCGATCAGGGTCCGCCACTCGATCACCCGGCGCGGGTGCGGTTTGCGGCGCAATCGGGCAAGCCCGATTTCTGGGTTCACCCCCTCGCCGCTGCCACCCGCGGGCTCGATGGCGCGGAACTCGCCGAACTGGCGCTGATGCGCGATGCCGGCGCGCGCGCGGTCAGCACCGGTCGCCGCTGGATTGCCGATTCGGGCGTGATGCTGCGCCTCTTGTCCTACTGCGCGATGCTCGACCTGGTCGTGGTGACCCATGCCGAGGACGATGGCATCACCGGCCATGCCGTCGCCACCGCCGGCGAGGTCGCGACGCGCCTCGGCCTGCCCTCTGCCCCGGCCGAGGCGGAAAGCCTGGCCGTGGCGCGCGATATCGCGCTCGCCGAAATGACCGGCGCGCGGCTTCACATCCGCCAGGTCACGACGGCCAAGGCACTCGATCTGGTGCGCGCGGCCAAGCTGCGCGGGGTGCAAGTGACGGCGGGCGTTACCCCGGCCCACTTCATGCTGTCGGACCTCGAACTGGTCGATTTCCGCACGTTCTGCCGCTTCTCCCCGCCGCTGCGCGCCGATGCCGATCGCAAGGCAGTGATCGCGGCCATCGGCGATGGCACGATCGATGTGATCGCCTCGGGCCACGATCCGCGCGGGCCGGAAGACAAGCGCCTGCCCTTTGCCGATGCCGAGCCGGGCATGGCCGGGGCCGAAACCCTGCTGCCGCTGACACTGACCCTGGTGCGCGACGGCGTGATCGACATGGCCCGCGCCTTTGCCCTGCTGGCCGGCAATCCTGCCGCGCTGCTTGGCGTCAACGCCGGGCGCCTGGCGGTGGGCGCAGAGGCCGATCTGGCTGTGATCCATCCCACCCGGCCCTGGGTGGTCAATTCCGACAAGATGGCCGCAAGCGCTGGCAACACCCCGTTCGACCGCCGCCCGGTCGAAGGGCGCGTGCTGGCGCTGTGGAAAGGCGGCGCGCGGATCGACTAGGGCAGCCCCGCGCCCCGACACCTTTTTGCATATTCCTCTTTCATGGCCTCGGCAGCGGGGCTCCAGCGCCAGAAAAGGTACGCCTCATGTCGAAAGTTCCAGTCCTTGTTACCGGCGGCGCAGGCTATATCGGCAGCCACGCCGTATTGGCCCTCAAGGATGCCGGCTGGCCGGTCGTGGTGATCGACAATCTGGTAACCGGGTTTCGCTTTGCCATTCCCGATGGCGTGCCGTTCTACCAGGGTGACATTGCCGACCAGGACCTCCTGGCCCGCATCATCGCCGAACAGAACATCGGCGCGATCATGCACTTTGCCGGCTCGATCATCGTCCCGGAATCGGTGAGCGATCCGCTCAAGTATTACCACAACAACACCGCCAAGACCCGCAGCCTGATCGAGGCGGCCGTGACCGGCGGCGTGAAGCATTTCATCTTTTCCTCCACCGCCGCCACCTATGGCGTGCCCGAAGTGTCGCCGGTGACCGAGGACAGCGCCAAGCAGCCGATCAACCCCTATGGCATGTCCAAGCTGATGAGCGAGATCATGCTGGCCGACACGGCGCGCGCGCATCCGCTCAATTTCTGCGTGCTGCGCTATTTCAATGTCGCCGGCGCCGATCCGCAGGCGCGCACCGGCCAATCGACGGCCGGGGCCACCCACCTCATCAAGGTCGCGGTGGAGGCGGCCTTGGGCAAGCGTGAGAGCGTCGGCGTGTTCGGCACAGACTTCGCCACGCCCGATGGCACCGGCGTGCGCGATTACATCCACGTCTCCGACCTTGCCAACGCCCACGTCCTGGCGCTCGATGCCTTGATCGCCGATCCGGCCCGCTCGCTCACCATGAATTGCGGCTATGGCCGGGGTTTCTCGGTGCTGGAAGTGCTCGACGCGGTTGACCGCGTGACCAACCTGAAGATCGCCCGCGTGCTGCAAGGCCGCCGCGCCGGCGATCCCGATTCGCTGATTTCCGACAACAGCCGCATCAAGGCGACGCTGCCCTGGGTGCCGCGCTACGCCGATCTCGATACGATCATTGCCCATGCCATTGCCTGGGAACGCAAGCTGACCGAGATCCGCGGCGAGACGTCGGCCGGCTGACCGGAAACGTGGTGGAGCTGCGCGCGGTCAATCGCGGCGCGCAGCCGCGATGGCTTGCGCCGCCAGCCACAGGCGAATTGCCCCGGCAAGGCCCGGCGGCGTCGGGCTGGCGATGCGTTCGGCGTCAATTCGCGCAACCAGCGCATTGAGCGGCAGGCCTTCGGCCTCTGCCGCGCGGCGCAGCCAATCCCAGAACAGCGGTTCCAGGCTGATCGAGGTCTTGTGCCCGGCGATTTCGACCGAGCGCTTGACCGGGGGATGATAGGGATCAGTCATGCCAGAAGGGGGTGGGGGGGCCCCCCCGGGCGCCCCCCCCCCCCACAAAAAAAGTGGTGGGCCCCCAATAA
>CAYXUN010000016.1:43075-68567 GCA_964468165.1 uncultured Novosphingobium sp.
CCGGCGGGCTTGACGGGGGTTTTTTCGTGATCATTCTTGCCACATGGGGGGGGGCGGCACGCGATGTGCCGCCCACCAACCATCAATACATGTGCTGGCCACCATTGATCGACATTGTCGACCCGGTGACAAAGCCGCCCTCTTCCGAAGTCAGGAACGCCACGCCACGCGCGATTTCGCTGGCTTGGCCCAGGCGCCCGGTGGGAATGCGGGCGACGATCTTTTCCAGCACCGCCGGCGGCACTGCCGCGACCATGTCGGTATCGATATAGCCCGGCGCGATGGCATTGACCGTGACGCCATACTTGGCGCCTTCCTGCGCCAGGGCCTTGGTAAAGCCGTGGATGCCCGATTTGGCGGCGGCATAGTTGACCTGGCCATATTGGCCGGCCTGGCCGTTGATCGAGCCGATGTTGACGATGCGGCCCCAGCCACGATCGCGCATGCCCTGAAACGTGGCCTTGGCCATGTTGAAGCAACCGCCCAGGTTGATGCGCATGACCTCGTTCCAGTCATCGAAGCTCATCTTGTGCAGCACGCCATCGCGGGTGATGCCGGCGTTGTTGACCACGATGTCGATCGCGCCGACTTCGGCCGCCACGCGGGCGCAGCCTTCCATCGTCGCTTCGTGATCGCCCACGTCCCAACGGTAGGCCTTGATTCCGGTCCGTTCGGTAAAGGCCTTGGCCTTTTCCTCGTTGCCCGCATAGTTCGCAACGACGGTTCGTCCCTGTTCCTGCAAGGCAAGGCAGATCGCTTCGCCGATACCCCGGGTTCCGCCCGTTACGATGGCCACTCGCGTCATTCTTGTACTCCCGTACTTCACCAGCTTGGAGAGCGGCTAGGCTAGGGTGATGACACCCGCGCGACAAGCCGGCTTGCGTCCAAACCGATAAATTTCTTCGACGGATATCGATAAGCAGTGGCGCAGGATTGAGGCAGCAATGCTGCGGCCGGCAAACGCAGCAAATGCGCCTGCTCGCGCCACGCGGCCCTTGGCCACGCGCAGGATGGTGCCGGCGCAGCTTGCAACAAAAAGGCCCGCCGAAGCGAGCCTGTTGTTCCACCGAAATGGAGAAGATCGCGGGGTCAATCCGGCGATCAGAAGCGGAACTGCGTTCCGAGATAGACCGCCTGGCTGTCCTGGCGGGCATCGGTCAGCGGATGCAGGCGATCGCGGTCCGAGGAATAGCGAACACCTGCCGTCACATCGAGATTGCGCGTCAGGCGATAGCTGCCGCCGAAATCGACCTGGTAATCGCCTTGGGTTTCCAGCGTGCGCGGGGCGCGACCGGCGCGCTCCTTCTCGTCCAGCGCGATGCGCGGCGCGAGACGTCCGGTGCCGCCCGTGGTGGCAGCGGCCGACGGCGTGGCCACGGCAAAGTGGTTGAGATCGGGCATGTCGAGGCGCTGGGTATCACGGTCAAAGCCGTCGCCGGTGCCAAGGCCGCTGGTGACGGCAAAGCTCTGATAGCCGCGCGCCATCCCCAGGTTGAAGGCATTGGGCACGATACGCAGCGGGGTGCCGTTACCGGCCGCGCCGCCGATGTTGCCGAGCACGCCACGCACCGAGATCGCCCGGGCGACTTCGGGGTTGACTCGCACCGCCACGGTGATGGCACGATCGGCGCGCGAATCTGCACCGGCCGGGGTGAAGCGGAACATGTGGCTGTTGGCAAAGCCACGCACGGTGATCGCGGCAGCCAGCTTGGGATCGCCCGAAGCCGGGGTGAACGAACCGATGCCGCCGCGTGCCGCCAGGCTGACCTGGGCAAGCGGCTTGAACGTGCCGGTTACGGCGCTGCTCACCGTGGGAGCGATCACGAGACCGGCAGCGACGCAGGTGGCGGCCATCAGCGGCGCCCGCAGAGCGCGCGGCAGCACGAAACGGCGCAAGCCCTGCGCGTTCGCCTTTTTGCTGCCCCTGCCGCTCATGTCCCTGCCTGCTTCCTGTCTTTGATCGTTGCGAATCACATTATGCATCATGCGATCGATGCGGCCGGTAAAACGACACTAACATGACGAAGGCATGACACTTCATTTTCATGTACTCCTTCGCCCCGCTGATTGCCAGATCGGAAACGTCGGAAGCGCCAAGGATTTCCCGCGCTGTGGCCAAGTAGTGACACCAATGCCGGACCACCTGCCCAAACACCCCGGATTGCGGGCAAAAGCGCCTCTGCGCAGCCTTGCTGCAATCGGTTTTGGTTGCGCGGCCGTTCACCACGTGTTCACCGCCGCAAACGCTTCAACCGTCAGTGCTCCACGCCCTTGTGCACCAGGGATATGCCGCCTGTGATGAAACAATGCGCGTGGCCTGGCAACGCGGCTTGCCGGGCGGCGTGCCGGGGTGATAGAGGCGTGGCCAAGCAACCGTGCACAGCCACGGAAATTTTTTCTCTGCCGTGCGCCAGCACGGTTTTATCATCGCTGCGGGGATGACCGCCGCTGCGCCAGACAGGACAGGATTGACGTGACGATCAGCGCCATCGCCCGCCACAACACCACCGCGGCCCCTGCCACTGCACCGGCTGATGCCGCCGGTCAGATCCGCGGCGCCAGCCGGACGATCGGCCGCGCGCTTGCCGTCGGCGTTCTGGCCCTGGCGATTGCCGGCTGTGCCAGCCACGGCCACAAGAAGCTGGGCAAGCTTGAGCGCATGCGCACCGACATGGCCTCGAGCAAGGTGACCACGATCGGCGTGAACGCCTACCTGTGGCGCGCCACGCTCGATTCGCTCTCGTTCATGCCGCTGCTGCAGACCGACAGCAACGGCGGCGTGATCGTCACCGACTGGTACACCAGCCCGCGCAACCCGGGCGAACGCATGAAGGTGACCGTCTCGATCCTCGACCAGGATCTGCGCGCCGACGCCCTGCGCGTGGCCGCCAGCCGGCAGATCTCCCAGAACGGTGTGTGGGTCGATGCGCCGGTCCAGGCCGCCACCGTCCAGAAGCTGGAAGACGTGATCCTGACCAAGGCACGCGACCTGCGCCGCCAGGCACTGCCTTCGGGTATCAACTGACCGACCGCACCTGTACCGACCGAAACGGTGGCACGCCCGGCAGCGGCACGCGCTTGCGATAAGGCGTGCCGCTTCCTAAAGAGCGCGCCATGACTTCCGCCCCGTCTTCAGAACCCACCCGTTTCGATTCCGCAACCGCCGATCTGCGCTGGCAGAAGGCCTGGGACGATGCCCAGTCCTTCCGCGCCGACGATACGAGCACCAAGCCGCGCAGCTACGTGCTCGAGATGTTCCCCTATCCTTCGGGACGCATCCACATCGGCCATGTGCGCAACTACACCATGGGTGACGTGCTGGCGCGCTACAAGCGCATGACCGGGCACGAAGTCCTGCATCCCATGGGCTGGGACGCGTTTGGCATGCCGGCGGAAAACGCCGCCATGGAAAAGGGCGTGCATCCGGGCGGCTGGACGCGCGAAAACATCGCCAACATGAAGGCGCAATTGAAGCGCCTGGGCTTCGCGCTCGACTGGAGCCGCGAAATCGCCACGTGCGAACCGGAATACTATGGCCACGAACAGGCCCTGTTCCTCGATCTCTATGCGGCTGGGCTGGTCTATCGCAAGGAATCGGCGGTCAACTGGGACCCGATCGACCACACCGTGCTCGCCAACGAGCAGGTGATTGACGGGCGCGGCTGGCGCAGCGGTGCGCTGGTCGAAAAGCGCAAGCTGAACCAGTGGTTCCTCAAGATCACCGACTTTGCCGACGAACTGCTGGCGGGGCTGTCCAGCCTCGACAAGTGGCCGGAAAAGGTGCGGCTGATGCAGGAAAACTGGATCGGCAAGAGCCAGGGCCTGCAATTCGCGTTCGACCTGTCGAACGGGGACAGCCTGGAGGTCTATACCACCCGCCCCGACACCATCTTTGGCGCCAGCTTCGTGGCCGTTGCCGCCGATCACCCGGTGGCGCAGGGCGTGGCCGCCGGCAATCCCGCCGCGCAGGATTTCATCGCCCTGTGCAAGCAGGGCGGCACGACCGCGGCCGAGCTGGAAACGGCGGAAAAGCTGGGCTTTGACACCGGCATCACCGCGCGCCATCCGCTCACCGGGGCCGCGCTGCCGGTCTATATCGCCAACTTCGTGCTGATGGACTATGGCACCGGCGCGATCATGGCGGTGCCCGGGCATGACCAGCGCGACTTCGATTTCGCGACCAAGTACGGCCTGCCGATCCTGCGCGTGGTTGCCACCGATCCTGCCGACGCGGCCAAGCCCTTTGGCGCCGAAGCCGAAGCGGGCGATGGCGTGTTGGTCAACTCGCAGTTCCTCGACGGGATGAGCGTGGCCGACGCCAAGAAGGCCGTGATCGCGCGCGCCCAGGGCGAAGGCTGGGGCCAGGGCCAGACGGTGTGGCGCTTGCGCGACTGGGGCGTGAGCCGCCAGCGCTATTGGGGCACGCCGATTCCTTTCGTGCACTGCGAAGTGTGCGGCGTGGTGCCGGTGCCCAAGAAGCAGCTGCCGGTCACCCTGCCCGAAGACGTGGATTTCTCGGTGCCGGGCAATCCGCTCGATCGCCATCCCACCTGGAAGCATGTGCCCTGCCCGCAATGCGGCCACGCCGCGCGCCGCGAAACCGATACGCTCGACACCTTCGTCGACAGCTCGTGGTATTTCCTGCGCTTTGCCAGCCAGCCGGCCGACCGCCCGTTCGATCCCGAAGTGATCAAGCAGTGGCTGCCGGTGGAACAGTATATCGGCGGCATCGAGCATGCGATTCTGCATCTGCTCTATGCCCGGTTCTGGACCCGCGCGCTGGCCCGGATCGGCAAGATCGAGGTGACCGAGCCGTTCGCCAGCCTGTTCACCCAAGGCATGGTCACGCACGAGACCTATTCGCGCATCGATCCCGCCAATGGCCAGCCGATCTGGTATGCGCCAGGCGACGTGGAGCGCACGGGCGACGGCGCCACGCTCAAGGCCGATGGCCAGCCGGTGGAAATCGGCCGCGTCATCAAGATGTCGAAGTCCAAGAAGAACGTGGTCGACCCCGATGACATCGTTGCCCGCTATGGCGCCGACGCGATCCGCTGGTTCATGCTCTCGGACAGCCCGCCCGAGCGCGACCTGCCCTGGTCCGAAGCCGGGATCGAAGGCTGCGCGCGCTTCGTGCAACGCTTGTGGCGCCTGTTCGCCCAGGCCGATGCCAGTGCCACGGGCGAGGACAAGGCGCTCGATCGCAAGGTCCACCAGACGGTGCATGCCGTCGCGCTGGATATCGAGGCACTCGGCTTCAACAAGGCCGTGGCGCGCATCTATGAACTGACCGGCGCCACCGAAAAGGCTGCGCCTTCGGCCAGCCGCACCCAGGCGATCCGCACGCTGCTGCTGCTCGTGGCGCCGATGATGCCGCACTTGGCCGAAGAGGCCTTTGCCGCGCATGGCAGCGGCCTCGTGGCCGACGCCGCCTGGCCGGCGGTCGATCCGGCATTGCTGGTCGACGATGAAGTCACCGTGGCCGTGCAGGTCAAGGGCAAGCTGCGCGATACCCTGACCGTGGCCAAGGGCACCGCGCGCGAGGAGCTGGAAGCCCTTGCGCTGGCATCCGACAAGGTGCAGCGTGCGCTCGACGGGGCAGCTGTGAAGAAGGTGATCGTGGTGCCCGATCGATTGGTGAACCTTGTTGTCTAAGTCCCGCATCACGCTCTGTCTGGCCCTGTTCTGTCTACCGCTGGCCGGCTGCGGTTTGCAGCCGATGTACGCCGGCGGTGGATCGGGCGCCGTGGCGCGGGCGGTGTCCGCGGTGGACGTCGCGCCGATCGCCGGCAAGTCTGGCTGGCTGGTGCGCCATGCGCTCACCGACCGGCTCGGCAGCGGGGGCAAGCAACCGCAGTATCGGCTCGACGTGCGTCTCGACGAAAAGCTGCAGGGCCTGGGCCAGTTGTCGGACGACACCATCACGCGCGAGCGGCGCACCATGCGCGCGCGCTATCAGCTGGTCGATCTGGGCAACGGGGCGATCGTGCTAGATGCCACGGCATCGGCCGACGCCGGGCTTGACGTAGTATCGAGCGAATATTCCGTGATCGCGGCAGAACAGACCGCGCAGGAAAACCTCTCGCGCGAGATTGCCGACCAGATCATCACCCGCGTCGCCACCCGGCTGCGCGAAAAGACCCAGGGCACCGCGCCTGTCGCCGTGCCGGCCGCTCCCGCGCCTTCGCCCTCTCCTGCCCCCGGCCAATAGGCCGGTCGCGGTGAAGGTTACGCAAAAGACCTTTGCCGGCGCGGCTGCCCGCGCCGCGCAGGATTGCCGGATCTTCTATTTCTGCGGCCCCGATGAAGCCGGGGCAGCCGATGCCGCCGCCCGCATTGCCGGCCTGCTTGGCGAGGCGGAACGGGTGGAACTGGCCGGGGCGGAACTGCGCCGCGATCCCGTGCGTCTGGCTGACGAAGCGCGCTCGGTTTCCCTGTTTGGTGACCGGCGCCAGATCCACGTGCGCACCGCTGGCGACGAAGTATTCGACGCGGTCGAGACCTTGCTGGCGAGCCCGGTCGACGGCTGGCCGGTGCTGATCGTGGCCACGGCGGCCACCGACAAGTCCCGCGTGGCCAAGTTGCTGGGCGATCGCGGCGATGCCCTGGTCGGCATGTTCCATCCGCCCGATCTGCGTTCGGTGGTCGATGCGGTGCGCGACATGGCCGGTGCGGCCGGCCTGCGCATGACCGGAGACCTCGCCGAGCGCATCGCCCGCGCCACCGCGCTCGACACTCGCATGGCCCGCAGCGAGGTGGAAAAGCTCGCGCTCTATCTCGATGCCAGCCCGCAATCGCCGCGCACGGCCGATGCGGCCGCACTCGATGCCATCGGCGCATCGACCGAAGACGACGGCATGATGCCGGTGGTCAATGCGGTGCTGTCGGGCGAGAGCCGCCGAATCGGTTCCGAACTGGCACGCGCGCGCGAAATGGGAATTAACCCCGTCGGTTTGCTGCTTGCTTTCGAGCGACGCGCCGCACAATTGGCGCAACTTGCCGGGCGAATGGGAAGCCGCAGCGATATCAATAGCTTCCTCGAACAGGAAATGTCTGCCCGGCGCGTCTTCTTTCGGGACAAACCCGATCTGGCAAACCAGCTCAAGCGCTGGCGCGGCCGCCGCCTAGAGCGCCTGCTGGAACGACTTATTTCGTTACATCGCAGTTTGTTGGCCGATAGCCGCAACGCCGATCTGGCACTTTGGCAGGCCCTCGCGGAAATCGCGCGGGCTGCGGCACGCTAGGCACGGCCGATCGCTTGCGTGGTGCATGCTGCGGAACCATGCTAAGCATAGATACTTGCCATTGTGGGGCAAGCATGTAGATATTGCAGCGCAACAAAGACCTGTTCGGGCGCAGCGGCGGCCACAAGTCGACCGGATGGGGCACGATTCGCCTTACCTGCGCCCAGAATACGACGGCCGCTTTCTCGCGGCGGCGGCATCGAAGGACAGTGAGAGCGGCAATGACGACGCTAGATCTCCCGGCCCAGACGGCCCAAGCCAAGCAGGGTGAGCAGCGTTCAACCAGCGCGGCGCGCCTCAAGCTGCCGCTTGCCGCCTCGCTCGAGCATCGCCGCCTGCAGTGCTACATGATGCTGATCCTGCTCGACGTGCTGATGATCATCGTCGCCATGCTGGGGGCAAGCGAGGCGCAATATGGCATGACGCCGGCCTCGCAATTGCGGCAACTGGCGCTGCTCGTGCCGTTCTACGTGATCGCCGCGCTGGCGTTCAACGCCTACTCGCTGTCGGCACTCACCTCGTCGCGCTTCAGCCGGCATCGCGCTTTTACGTCGCTGCTCGCCGCTTTCACGATGCTGATCTTCATCGCCTTTTTCGCCAAGGTTTCCGACCAGATCTCACGCATTTCGACCGGCGCCAGTTTCCTGGCCTGCGCGATCGCGTTGGTCCTGGCGCGTACTGCAGTGCAGCCACTGATCCGCAAGATGTGCGGCCCGACCGCGCAGAACGTGCTCATTCTTGACGACGGCGGCGTGCCGGTGCGCATCCCCCATGCCTGGCATATCGATGCCCGCCAGCATCGTCTGGTGCCCAATCGCAACGATCCGCACATGCTCGACCGCCTCGCCATGTTCATGACCAACATGGACCGGGTGCTGGTCAGCTGCCCGCCCGAGCGGCAGATGGAATGGGCGATGGTGCTCAAGGGCGCCAATATCACCGGCGAATTGATCGATGAAACGGTGGTGGCGATGGGCGTCCTTGGCGCGCGCCGCGTCAACGATACCGGGTCGCTGGTCGTTTCGGCGGGTCCTCTCGGCATGCGCGGCCGTGCGGCCAAGCGCGCCATGGACCTGGCCATCGCCGGATCGGCGGTGATGTTCCTGGCGCCGCTGCTGCTGACCGTCGCCTTGCTGGTCTATCTCGAAGATCGCGGCCCGATCTTCTTCAAGCAACAGCGCCAGGGCCGCAACAACCGACTGTTCTGGATCTACAAGTTCCGCTCGATGCGCGTGGCCCAGCTCGATTCGGCTGGTGCACGCTCTGCCAACAAGGACGATGACCGGATCACCCGCATCGGTCGCCTGATCCGCCGCACCAGCATCGATGAACTACCCCAGCTACTCAACGTGCTGCGCGGCGACATGAGCATCGTCGGCCCACGCCCCCACGCGCTGGGCTCGCTGGCCGGCACCAAACGCTTCTGGGAAGTCGATCCGCGCTATAACCAGCGCCACTCGCTCAAGCCCGGCCTCACTGGCCTCGCCCAGGTGCGCGGCTTCCGTGGCGCCACCGATACCGAGGCTGACCTGTCGGGCCGCTTGCAGGCCGATCTCGAATATCTCGATGGCTGGACGATCTGGCGCGACGTCCAGATCATGTTTGCCACCTTTACCGTGCTGATCCACGACCGCGCGTTCTGACCGGTTCCGCCACAAGCGCGCACTATTGCTGCAGCGCAGCAGAGTGTGTCGTGGATCATGCCTCTGGTGACGTCACTGCTCGCTTCTCACACCCGGCAGTCGATTCGAAAATTTGCCGCTGCCGCCCAGCAGAACACGGCGCAGCTTGATTGCGAAATTTGCGATGAGGCGTTGGAACCAATTCAAAATCATCACGTTTCGTGAGCTTGGGTAAAATTGCTGCAGCGCAAATAAGGTTCTTGCGACCGCATCAAGATTACGGTATTTTTACATGGTAATTTCCAAATAGGGGTACACATGAAGCTCTCCGGCATTGTTGGCACCCTGGTTGCCAGTTCCATCCTCGTCACCGCGCCCGCTTATGCGGAAAGCGTCCGCGCCGCGTCGCCGTCCTCGGTTCAGCCCGTGCGAGCCAAGCTGCTCAAGCGCAGCGCGCAGAACGTGGCCACCACCAGCAACGATGCCGACACCCTGCTGGGCTTGCTCGTGGCCGTGCCGATCGTAGCCACAGCCGTGGCTATCGGCGTGAAGAAGAAGGACAGCCCGGTCCCGATTTCGCCGGGCGTCTGATCGCTTCGCAACCTTATTATGCTTCAAGGCCCGCCGTATTGATGTACGGCGGGCTTTTTGGTGCGCGTTGGAAAATCTCGCAAAGTTTCATGCCAGCGCCCCTGCGGGCGCCGTGATGGCATGGTAAAGCGGGAGTGAATATTTAAGCCAATTGTGCTTTTCGGGCATCACGCAGGGCCAGAAAGCCGCCGCCGCCCGGGTGTTCATACCACTGGAAACACGCGATTTGCGGCACTGCAAAATAAAATCTTGCCGGAAATACGTAGATACACTAGAACGGCAGAGTAAGCCGATTCTGGAGTTGAGACCATGAACATCATGAAGATCGCCGCCATCGGCGCCGTTGCGAGCATGCTCGTAGCTGGAACCGCACAGGCCGCCGCCACCCGTCCGGTTGCCCCGGTCGCTGCCGTGTCTGCCAAGAAGCTGGCCCGCTCGTCGGCTCCGGTTGCTGGCCAGGCCAAGGACGTTGACGCCGTGGTCGTGGGCATCGCTGCCCTCGCCGCTTTCGGTGTTGGCACCTACGAAATCGCGAAGAAGGACAACAATCCGACTCCGACCGTTTCGACCGGTTCCTGATCGTCGACGAACAGTTAGAAAAAGGACCTGCAGGCCACCGGCTTGCAGGTCCTTTTTTTTGACCTGAGGCGGCCAGCGAGGTAGGTCGTTACGCCTTGGCAAAAGCCTCTTTGCCGGCATGCACCGCGCCGGCATGACATAGCGACGAGTGGCACCTTGGCGAACAGCGCACCTTCCGACGGCACCGACAATTCCTCCCGGCGATCGTCGCGCCGCCGCCGCTCCTCCTCATCCAATCCCTTGACCACCGCCAATGCCGACATCGCCGGCCAGCGCGGCCGCCGCCGCCGCTCGCGGCATCGCGGGGAAAGCAAGCCGCCGGCGCTGATGCCGCCGCGCTATCGCCTGGCGCCAGTGGGCCTGCCGCAGACCGGCGTCCTGGTGATCATCGGCGCGCTTGTTGCGGCGCTGTTCCTCGGTGGCGGTGGCACCACCAACCCCGATTCCGAAACGGCGCTGCAGGTGGTCGTCGCCATCACGATCGCGCTGCAACTGCTCTGGCCCCGGCTGCAGACAGGGCTGGGCCCGGTCCCCGGGTCGGCCTGGGCGATTGCCGCGCTGGTCATCGTCATTCCGGTTGCCCAGTTGATTCCGCTGCCTCCGTCGCTGTGGCATGCCCTGCCCGGCCGCGACGTCGAAGTGGCCGCCCTCAACCTGATCGGCGCGGCCGATCGCTGGATGCCGTGGAGCATGGCGCCGGGCCGCACGTTCATTTCGCTGCTGGCAACGGTTATCCCGCTGGTGATGCTCCTCGTCGTCAGCCGCACCGATCTGGCCGGCCGGCTGTGGATCTGCGCCACGATCGTCTTGTTCGCGCTCTTGTCGATCCCGCTTGGCACCTTGCAGATTTCGCGCGCCGGCGGCCACAACTGGACGCTCTACGCCTATTCGCACACCGGCGTCATCGTCGGCTTCCAGGCCAACCACAATGCCGAGGCGGACGTGCTCGCCATCGCCCTGCTGGCGGTTGGCGTGCTCGCCTGCGGATGGGTCAACAAGGTGCGCAACCGCACCGCGTTCTGGTCAGCCACGGGCCTGGCCATGGCGATCCTTGCCATCACCGCGGTGCTGACCGGCTCGCGCACCGGCATCGTGCTGCTGCCGCTGGCCTTGGTCGGCTGCGTCGCCATGCTGTGGCCGATCATGCGCCAGCACCTGTCCGCCG
The DNA here is from genome assembly GCA_964468165.1 of uncultured Novosphingobium sp. GTDB lineage: Bacteria > Pseudomonadota > Alphaproteobacteria > Sphingomonadales > Sphingomonadaceae > Novosphingobium. The sequence continues at coordinate 54,277 of CAYXUN010000016.1, forward strand.
GTCGTCTGTGGCTGGCGCTGCTTGGCGGCATTGCCGTGATCGCCCTGGCGCTGCTCAGCGGGTTGCGCTCGATCGACCGCATTCTCGATCGCTTTTCCAATCTCAAGGATGCCCGATCCGATATCTGGAAGGACACGGTCGAAGCGATCGGCACGATCTGGCCAGCGGGCAGTGGCGTTGGCAGCTTCCCACCGATTTTCAACGCGCATGAGCGCCTGGAAGCGGTGACCAACACCTTTGCCGGCCGCGCGCACAACGATTGGCTGGAATGGACGCTCGAGGGTGGCCTGCCCGGCCTGGTCGTGCTGGCCATGCTGATTTGCCTGCTGGTCTGGCTGCTGTGGCGCCGCATCGTTGCCGAACGCAGCGACCAGGCCACGCTGCTTTCGCGGGCGCAGGCAGTGTTCGCCTGCGGCGTGCTGGTGATCCTGGGCGCGCACGGCCTCGACGACTTCCCGTTCCGCTCGATGGCGCTGGCCTCGCTGGCCGCGGTGGCCGCTGCGATGCTGCTGGTGCCCTATCGACCGACGACCGCACCACTGACCATGCCCCGCCCAGATGCCGAGCCTGACGCCGATGCGACCGCGGCGCCGGAGAGCGTCGCCGAACTGGCGTGAACGCTCTACCGGTGGGTCAGGCGCGCGGCGGCACGATCGGGGCCAGCCGCCGGCCCGCCAGGATACCGGCAAGGAACAGGGCGTCGCCGGCATAGCGCGGCACCAGGCGGCGCGGCTCGCTGAGCATGCGGTGCAGCCATTCCAGGCTCATGCGTTGCACCCAGCGCGGCGCGCGCGACTTGCGCTGCGACGAGAAATCGAGCGCGGCGCCCACGCAGAAGATGTGCGCCGGGGGCAGCTCGGCAAAATGGCGGGCTACCCACAGTTCCGATTTGGGCGCGCCCACGCCCATGAACAGATGCGTGGTGCCCAGCGCGGCTATCTGCGCCACCAGGTTGGAACTATAAGCCGCGTCACGCTCAAAGCCGTAGGGCGGGCTATCCTGGCCGATGGCATCAGCGGCAAATCCACGCGCGATCAGCTGCGCTGCCAGGGCTTGTGCCGCTTCTGGCGCGCTGGCGACGAAGAACGGGCGATCGATCCCCGGGCGCAACTTGTCGAGCAGCGCGGGAAACAGATCGGCACCGGTCACCACCGGCACGTCGTGCCGGGTCTGCAGGCGCACCAGCATGCGGATGGGCCGGCCATCGACGGTTACGACCGCCGCCTTGCCATACGCTTCTTGGAACAGCGTGTTGGTTTGCAGCAGGCGCAAGTGGTTGACGTTGCACGTGCAATAGAGCTGCGGCGTGGCGGCTTGATGCAGCGCGCGCGCGACCAATTCATCCAGCGTGGCGCAATCGAACGCCAGCCCATAGCGGGAAAACAGGATGGCATCGCGCTGTTGGGCCATGCTCGATGTGGTCATGCTTTCCCCCTGCAACCGGCCGCGCGCTTGCTCAGTCAGACCCGAACAGGTCGCGGGTGAAGACCTTGTCCTTCACGTCCTCGATCTGCGCGGTCATGCGGTTGGCGATGATCACGTCGCATTCCGCCTTGAACGCGGCCAGATCACGCACCACGCGCGAACCAAAGAACTGGTCCTGCGGCAGGGCCGGTTCATAGATCACCACTTCGATGCCCTTGGCCTTGATCCGCTTCATGATCCCCTGAATCGAGGATTGGCGGAAATTGTCGGACCCGGCCTTCATCACCAGGCGGAACACGCCCACCTTGCGCGGCCCGCGCGCAATGATCTGGTCGGCCAGGAAATCCTTGCGGGTGCGGTTGGCGTCAACGATCGCGCGGATCAGGTTCTGCGGCACTTCGAAATAGTTGGCCAGCAGCTGCTTGGTATCCTTGGGCAGGCAATACCCGCCATAGCCAAAGCTGGGATTGTTGTAATGCAGACCAATTCGCGGATCGAGCCCAACGCCGCGAATGATCTGCCGCGTATCCATGTCGCCGGCAATGGCATAGCTGTCGAGTTCGTTGAAGAACGCCACCCGCATGGCGAGATAGGTGTTGGCGAACAGCTTGATCGCCTCGGCCTCGCGCGGGCCGGTGAACAGCACTTCCACGTCCTTCTTCACCGCGCCTTCGCGCAGCAGTTCGGCAAAGACCCGGGCGCGCTCGGATTCCTCGCCCACGATGATGCGCGAGGGGTGGAGGTTGTCATAAAGCGCGCGGCCTTCGCGCAGGAATTCCGGGCTGAAGATAACCTGGTCGGTTCCCAGCCGGGCGCGCACCTCGCTGACGAAACCAACCGGGATGGTGGACTTGATCACGATGACCGCGGCCGGATTGGCATCGCGCACCATCTTGATCACTTCCTCTACCGAGGAGGTATCGAACTTGTTGGTATCGGCGTCGTAGTTGGTCGGCGTGGCGACGATGACGTAATCGACGCCATCGAGCGCGGCGGCCGCATCGACCGTGGCGGTGAGACGGAGCGGACGCGTCGCCAGGAAATCTTCCAGCTCGGCATCGACGATCGGCGCCTTGCGCTGATTGACCAGGGCCACCCGTTCCGCAGAAATATCGACAGCCACCACGTCATGGTGCTGCGCCAGCAGGACAGCATTGGACAGCCCGACATAACCGAGCCCAAAAACGGCGATTTTCATCCAGCAATACTCACATCAGGCCATGGAATGCCGCAGATGCGACCGCAGCATGGCATTAACCATACCAAGCATGGCCGACCGCTTCTTGGCAGCATTCAGGCCATGCTCGGGTCCGATAGCGTTGGCTGCGAGTATTCGGCTTTGGCGCGGCCGCAGTCAATCCATTTATGCTGCAACTGCACAAAGCCGGCCTGTAGGCCGGGTCATTGCTGGCTGGCGAGCTTCTGCACCAGTTGCATCGCCGCGCTGCTGAGGCTGGCGGCCCGCTCGGCCGTGGCGCTTTCGGTATAGACCCGCAGTTCCGGCGCATTGCCGCTGGGCCGCAGGTGGATCACGTCGCCATCGGCGAACGTCGTGCGCAAGCCGTCGGTCTTGTCAAACGCGCTCGCCTTCCCGGCCAGGCCGCCAAAGGTTTCGGACAGGCGCGCCAGCACCTCGGCATCGCTGCCTTGTTCCAGCCCGGAAATCAGCGCCTGGCTCTGGCTGGTGGGGATGTTCTGCAAACGCTCGCTGAAGGTAAAGCGCGCGGGCAGCGTTGCTTGCAGGGCGGTGAGCGCAAGGCCCTTGGCCCGCGCATCGACCAGCACCGCCACCATCGGCAAGACGGCGTCGCGCGTGGGCAGAGCGCCCAGCGTGCGGCCATGGGCGGAAATCGGGCTGCCGAGGATGAAGCCGCCGTTGGCTTCGTAGCCACAGGCCACCGCCCCTTGCGCCAAGAGATCGTTCATCGCCGCGATGACGAACGGCGAGCCGATCCGCGTGCGCGCGATCGCAGCAAACTGGCCCGAGAGTTCCAGCGCGGAGTTGGAGCTGACCGGCGTGGCAACCCCGGTGACGCCGAGCGCCTGGGCGCAGAGGATGCCGAGCACGTCACCGCGCATCCACTGCCCGGTTTCATCAGCCAGCAACGGGCGATCGGAATCGCCATCGGTTGACAGAATCGCATCGAGGCCGTGTTCGGCCGCCCATCGCCGGCCAAGTTCCTGGTCCTCGGGGCGTACCGCCTCGGTATCGACAGGGATGAAGCGTTCCGACCGGCCGAGGGGCATCGCTTCCCCGCCCAGCCCCGACACGATCGCCACCAGCAGATCGCGGCCCACCGCAGAATGCTGATAGATCCCAAGCTTCAAGCCCTTGAGCGCTTCCGGCCCGAAGAAATCGACATAGCGGGCCACATAAGACGCCGCCGCATCGATCGGCCCTTGCCCCTCGGGCGCCTGCCGCAGTATGTCGTCCGCATCGAAGATATCGGGCACGACCACGTCCTGACTGCGGATCGCGGCTTCGTCGGGCTTGAGCACCTCGCCATCGGCGCGGTTGAACTTGATGCCGTTGCGATCGTCAGGGATGTGGCTGCCGGTCACCATCAGCGAGGGAATGCCCTGGGCAAAGCCATGCAATGCCACGGCCGGCGATGGCACGAAGCCGCAGTCCTGCACCTTGCCGCCCATATGCACGATCGCCGCCGCGCAGGCGGCCATGATGCGGGGGGATGAGGGCCGCAGATCGCCGGCGATCGCCACAGCGCCGCCCGGCGCGAACTGGCCGATCTCGGCCATGTGCTGGAGGAAAGCGCAGGTATAGGTGAAGCAGACCTTGTCGGTCATGGCCGTAACCAGGCCGCGCGCCCCGCTGGTGCCAAAGGCAACGCCCGAACTGGCCATCACGGCGGAAACCGAAAGTGTCTGCGTCATAGGTCCTTGTCACTCCACTGGCATTGCGTCGCGGCCATGGTGCTGCCCACGGCGACGGGCATCGGCATATCAATATGACGTTACAACGATGCAACGCGGGAAAGGTCCACGCGCCGGCCGCGCGATCGTGGCGCAAGCCACCGCCCCTGCCCGCGCCTGTTGCCTGACTGCTATTTCGCATCTGCAAATTTGGCAAGCGCCGGTGCAGCCCACTCCATCAAGTCCACCGCCCTTGCTCCCCTAGCCGCTCTCGCGGCGCAACGTCGCACAAACGCTGGACAAGCAACTGGTGCATCCATGCCTTGCGGCCCAGTGGGCAGTGCATTGCAGGAACTTCAATTTTGCATTGCACCATAGGCCAATCCCCGCCTCGCGCGAAAAAGCAATCGCCGACCGGACCGATACGTTGCAACGCAGCAAAATTCAGGGCAATGAACCCGCGATGGATGGTCCGGGCCGCAGGGGAAAACCGCGCGCAGGGCTCGTGGCATCCGCCGGCTGGGACGCTGGGGCTGGAAAGGTGGGATCGACCATGAAACCAAGCATGATTCTCGTTTGGCACGAAGCCGGCAACAAGCTGTACCACGATCGCTTCCGCGAATTGGGCAAGCTGTTCGATCTGACCGTGCTCGGTCCCGAAATCTTTGCCGGCAAGACCTATATCCCGGTCACCGAAGAGAATTTCAAGCTGCTGCTGTTCCCCAGCCTCGCCCATGGCCACTGGCTTACCTATGTCAGCGCGGGGATGCTGTCTTACATCCGCGCGCATCCGCCGCAGGTGCTCTATATTCACGAAGAGCCGCATTCGCTGACGGCCTTCCTGGCAGCCTGCCTCAAGCGGAAAAGCACGTTCGTGCTGGAAAGCAGCGCGATCAACATGAAGGGCAATTTCAGCGGCGCCAACCTGCTGGAACGCGTGGTCTATGCCCGGGCCGACATCGTGTTTCCCAAGAATACCGAAGTCGCCGGCGTGCTGCGTGCGCGCGGCGCGCGGGCGGAACGGATCGTGGCGCCGCTCGGCAATGGCGTGTCGCTGCAATCATTCAGCCCCACCCCCAAGGAAGAAGCCCGCGCGCGCCTTGCTGCGCTGTTTCCCGATGCCGCGCAGGCGTTTACCGGCAAGCTGCTGGCTGGCTACGCCGGGCGGATCTGGCGGCCCAAGGGGCTGGAATACTTTGCCCGGGCGGCGGCCAGTGCCGATGCCAGCCTTCTGTTGTGTGGGCCAGTGAGCGATCCTGACGTGGCCGACGCGGTGCGCGCCAGTGGTGGCGTGCTGCTGCCGGCGCTCAACAAGGAACAACTGCCGATCTTCTATTCCGCGCTGGACCTGTTCGTGCTGCCCAGCGTGCCCACTCCAAACTGGCGCGAGCAGTTCGGCCGCGTCTGCGCCGAAGCCGTGTTCTGCGGCACCCCGGCGCTCGGCTCCAATGTCGGCGGCATTCCCGGCGTGGTCGGCGCCGAGGCGATCTTCGAACCTGGCGACGAGGCTGGCCTTGCCACGCGGATCGCCGCTCTCAAGGATGCAGGCACCCGCCAGGCGCTGCTCGACGCGCAAGTGCGGCACATCGAGGACAATTTCTCGTGGACCTCGATCGCACGGCGGATCGCCACGGAAACGCAGCGCGTGGCCAGCAGGGGATGATACCAACCGCCAGCGGTCAGCGCATCAGGCGCTGATCGCGGCGGCCTTGCCTCTGTTCTCCAGCCGCTTGCCCAAGGCGCGCGCGAGATGGTGCGACGGTGCCTCTACAGCCTTGTAGAAGGCCCACCCCGCCACAAGAATGCCAAGGTTGACCAAGACCCAGAAGGCGATCGGATTGGTGGCCAGCAGCGGCGATACCAGCGTGATGACGAACTTGTGCGTGAGGTACAGCGAGTACCCCGCCAGGCCGAAGCGCTCCAGCCAGGCGATCGGGCGCGCGCCAGTGCCACGCGCCATTTCCGCCGCCAGCCAGAACATGCAGAACACACCGAACCCCCAGATCGTCCAGGTATAGCCGATCGAGATGCGCCCAGCGTGGGCCGACAACACCGTCGTCAGATAGCAGAACGCCACCGCGCCAACGCGATAGGCCCAGACCGGAACGGCGGCCGATGTCTTGGTAATGCTGTCGATATGCTCAGCCAGATAGCACCCCATCAGCCACAGCGGCGCGCAGAACAGCCAGGTCAGCGGCCAGCCGAACGACCAAAGGTAAATATTGCCAGGATGCGTGGCGATCATGGCGAGCGAAATGACCTGCGACACGAGCAAGACCCGCCCGATGCCAAAGCGGATGATCAGCGGGAAGACCAGCGGATAAAGCGCGTAATAGATGATTTCGGCATAGACCGACCAGGTCACGTGCGAGAGCGATTCCTGGTAATCCGGCCCCAACAGCCAGGCTGCGACCAGCACGACGACCAGCGGCAGGCAGATCCGCACGCCGCGCCGGGTGAGGAAAGGCAGGGGATCGATCTGCTGGCGCCGCAGGCTGGCGCCATGGATCAGGAACCCGGAAATCAGGAAAAACACCGCCACGGCCGCCGTGCCGTTGAACGTGGTCTTGCACAGCATGTAGAGCAGCTTGTGAAACAGCGTATCGGGCTGGACGAGGCGATCGATCGGGAAGCGTGCCCCATGCGAAAACGCCACCCACATGGCGGTCACGAACCGCAATGTATCCAGGCCAGAGAAAATCGCTTTCTTACGATTCACCTCGACAATTTCAGGTGGATTTTGAAAGCTATTCCCCATGGATATCAACACCACCCCGAAAATGTGAGTACGTTCCCCGTGTGACGCACATCGCGCTATCTTTAGGCGTAAACCCTTTTGACTGATGGATACTTTGGCGTTTTCCGCGAAATCGTCGCGAGAGCATAGCGCGAGACGTCCGCGGGCCAGCTAGCAACACCCACCAGGAAACCCAGCAGGCTGGCCGTCTTGATCGAGAAAACCGCGCCGCCGAACAGCAACATGGCAGTGATGTAGAAACTTATGATGCCAGAAAGGGTTGCATTGCCACCGGGGCGGCGTGTCCATATTCCGGAATAATGGAATATCCCCACGAATATACCGAGGAAACCCATCGCTCGCATCATGTAAAGAATGCCACTATCGCCGATTCGCTCACTAAAGACGTTGCCAATCAACAAATTCCATACTGACGTTTGAGAGATGACATCAAACGTCAAGCCAATACGATACACAAGCTCAGAGCTGTCATCACCATGAGAGAACGCATAATACAGGCCAGTACCCACCAGAACAATCACCGGCGCGACAAAGGCTGCAAGCGGATTCAAGCGGATGCGCAGCAGGAAAATGACAGCCGACAAGGCGATCAGCGCAGAGGCCGCGCGGGAGTCGGATATCAGGGCAAGCAGCAGGCAAACCGCAATGCAGCCCAGACGCACGATCATGCGGCCGTTATAGACGGCACCATAATAGGCCGCCATGATGAAGCCGAAGTACCCGAGCGATAGCGGCTCCAGAAACGGGCCGCCAACGCGGTGGCTGGATATCGCGAAGAACGAGCCACCGCTACGATAGGCGCCGGCGTAAAGGCCATCCTGCATTTTCGCACTGAGGCCGGCATTGGCCACCCAACTGCGCGTCGCGATGAGAAAGCGCGACGGGTTGGCAAGGGTAGTGAAGGCCGTTGGCGCCACCGCCTCCAGAGCCACGACCAGGCAAACCGCAATCAACAGGCAGTGCATCCACATCGGCTTCACAAACCGTGCCGAACGCCCCAATGCAATATACAGTGGGATGAACACGCAATCGTAAATCGCCTTGGCATCGAAGCCGTTGATCGCGGTTCCCATCAGCAACAGCAGCAACATTGCCCCAAGGGAAAACTGCTCCTGGATCGTGAGCCGAATGGGCCACAACAGGATCAATCCGCCAGAAAGCGCGGTCACTGCAATCTGGGCTACTGTCACCGACGTGTTGTTCATGCCGATGCCATGGGCGTTGGCAACGGCCAGCACGAAATTCAGGAACATCGACCCGGCCACGGCCAGGAAGCACAGCCAGGCGTGGGTTTCGGCCTGGGCCATGGTCTTGAGGCCGGGGGCGGCGCCCCGGCGCGGGGCCATGGGCCTGGGCAGAGCGCTGGCAGCCGGCATCGCCGCAAGGGCTTGGGAGGAGTTTTTCATTGCAGGCCTGGCCTTTGCTCTCCGGCCGCGCCGGGGTCTTGCTGTCGTGCAGCATAGACGAGAGTGCTGGCCCGGTGCAAGCGCGCCCACACCCCGCCCTGCCGCGCAACCAGCGCATCTTGCGGCGGACCTGCGGCATCGCCATCAGTCCAGCCCACGGCCGGGGCGGCAGGATATGTTGCATTGCAGCGCAATAGGCTCCAATAGTTGCACGGCACAGCTCCGCCTGCATAAGGCCGGACCAGACATTGCGGGGAAACTGACGGTGGCGATTGCGGTTGATCTGGTTCTGGCCACGCGGCCCAATGCCTCCACCGGGATCGAGCGCTATGCCATCAATCTGTTCAAGGCGATGCGCGAGCAGGCGCCAGATACCGTGGCCTTTGTCGATCGGCGCTCGACCGTTCTCGATGGCCCCAACGTCATTGCCGTCGATGGCGGCTTCCGCGGTTGGCTGGCCCTGCCCCGGTCCCGTGCCTTTCGCGCTGCAGCCTGCGATGCGCTGGTTTGCCCGGCGTTCCCGCCCAGCCCGTTGGCCCTGATCGGCAAGGCCCCGGTGTTCCGCATCATCCACGACGATTTTCCCTGGACGCGAGGCGAAGCGATGAACCTGCGCGGGCGCTTTCTGTTCAAGCATTGCGAGGCGGCCATGGCGCGCCGCTATGGCGATGTCATGGCCCCGACCAGCTTGATGGCCGATAGCCTGAGCGCGATCCTCCACCGGCCCGTGGGCACGATCGGCAATGCCCCCGGCATCGATCTGTCCTTGGCACCGGCGCCCGATCGCGGCCAGGCGCAGATCATCGCCGTGGGCACGATCGAGCCGCGCAAGAACTATGACGCCGTGCTCGGTCTGGCCGAAGCCATGCCGGCGCCGTGGCGCGTGCAGATCGTCGGCCGGCGCGGCTGGGGCCCGATCGCGGAGGCCTGGGACAGCCATCTGGCGCAGCACGAGACCCGCGTGGAATGGCACGGCCATGCGTCGGACGCTGCCCTGCTAGGCCTATACCAATCGGCTGACTGCTTCGTGAGCATGTCGCTGGCCGAAGGGTTCAATATGCCGCTGGTCGAGGCGGCGAGCCTGGGCTTGCCGGTCGTGTGCAGCGACATCGAGATCCACCGCCGCGTGGCGCCGCCGTGGGCGCGCTTTGCCCCGCTGTCGATCGCTGCCGCTGACCTTGCCGCGATCGTGCGCGAGGCAGCAGCAACGCCGCCTGCGGCACACGATGTCGCGCACTATGCCCATGCCTTCAGTTGGCGCGGGATTGCCCAGGCGCTGATTGGCCGTATCCAGGCGGCGCGGGCCGGCTAAGGCGGGCTCGGTCAGCCCGCCTTGCCTTAGCGCTTGCGAATGGCGCGGATCACGAAATCGATCCAGGCGCGGAACATCACCAGCGACACGCCGGCATAGATCAGCATCGCGACGGTGGTCATGATGAGCGCCGGCACCAGCTTGGCCAGGTCAAGGTGCAGCATCCACACCACGCCATGCAACGCCACGGCAATGCCCACCGCCACCAGCAGGGGCACGGTCGTGGCCGCAGCCTGGTTGGTCATGCGGATATCGGGCGACACGCGCTTGAGCACCACCAGCAGCGCCGCCGCGCCGAGCAGGCAGCGCAGGCTGAACATGCCCGCCGCCCAGATGATGCCAAACCATGCGCCAAGGGCCACCATGATGACGTTGGCGATGGTCTGGTAGAGGTTGTTGAAGAACGGCAGCTTGGGCCGGCCGCTGGCCACAAGATAGGTCTGCACCGGGACCATCACCGCGACCGAGGGCAGCGAAAGCAGGAACAGCGTGACCGTTTCGGACAGATGCGGCCACTTGTTGGAAAAGATCACCGCGCTGACGAACGGGCTGGCAAAGGCCGAACCGAGGAACGAGACCGGCGCGATGACGCTGGCCACGCCGCAGGCCTGCCACATCGCCTCCAGCGTACGCTCCCGGTCACCCACCATGCGCGAGAAGATCGGCAGAAGGATGCCGTTGATCGGATTCATGAACAGGCTGGTGGCGAGATCGAGCACGGTGCGGGCCAGGCGGAACACGCCCGTCGCCGTGGGACCGGCGATCAGGCCGACGACGAGATCGACCGAGCGCACGTTGACCTGGTTGAGCATCGACCAGCCGAGCAGCGCGCCAGAGAAGCGCGTGAGCGAGCCCATTTCGCGGAACGTGGCCACGCCGCGCGGGCGCCATTTCGCCGCGATCAGGCTGATCGCCGTGGAAATGATCGGCGCCACCGTCACCTGCACCACGATGCTCCAAGCGCCAAAGCCATAGACCGCCAGCCCGCAACAGGCGACGCCGGCGATCGCCTGGCCCACGGTCTTGCGGATGGCCAGCACGCGATAGGCAAACGTGCGCATCAGCAGGCCTTCCGGCACCACGCCGATCGCGGCCAATAGCGGTGCCAGCGCCGTGGGCAGGATCATCAGCCACACGGTCTGGTAACCCGGCATGGCCCGGAACACCAATGCCAGCCCCACCACGAAAACCGCGCATGCCGCGCCGAGCAGCAGGAACAGCCAGAACGCGGTATCGAGGAAATGCTGCGTCGCTTCGTCCCGCTGGACGATCATCTGGTTGCCGGTCTGCAGCGTCGATGCGGCAATCAGCGCCGGCGCTGTCGCCATGGCGGCAACGCCGAAATCATGCGGGCCGAGGAACAGCGCCGCGGTGAGCATGACCACGGTTTGGGTCAAACGCTCTGCCAGCACCTGCAGCAAGGACCAGAGTGCGCCTCTGACAGCGAGTTTTGAATAGCTCATCGTGTTCGAAACCGCTCCAGCGCTTGTCGGGGCGGCAGCACGAGATGCTGGCCGGGCCCCGCAACGTCCCCGCTTCTCCTACCGTGCGTTTTGCAGTGCAGCAAGACCCGGGGCGTTGCAGATCGTGTGATGGCAGCGCGTTTTGCTGCAACCGTGCGCCGCCAGCACGGCAGCAGGAGATGTCAGGCGCCGACGCGCTCCAGCCGCACATCGGAAATGTGCACGCGCGTGCCGGGGGCCAGCCAGAAGGAGATCAGCCGCGCGCGGCAGGTATCGTCAACGGTGGTTTCGATCATGGCCCGCCCCGGCGCCGCAGGATCGGACTGCGCGGCAACTGCCACGCCGCGATCGGCAGTGCAGCCGATGCCCACGCGCAAGGCGGCAAGCGCGGCCGCGCCTTGCTCCGGCATCGCCCAGGACAGCTTGTATCGGCCAGGCGCCAGGATCGTCAGCTGCCGCAGCACCGAACGCGAAATGCCGCCATTGACGCGCATGTCGAGCGTGCGCGCACCATCGGCTGCCTCGTCAAACAGCAGTTCCACCGTGCCGCTGGCCGGCAGCTGCCAGTTGAAATAGGTCACCCCGCCCTTGCCCTCGGGATCGACCCGGCGGAAATGGCCGTCGTGAACCAGGCCCGGTTCCGGGTCACATGCGCGCGACCACAAGTCCTGCCCTTCGTCGAGCAGATTGGCCTGGAGCATGCGATTGACCAGCGGCGCCACGTCGGCGCATTGCAGCGCTGCCTTGGGCATGCGCCGCACCACGTCGGCGCGATCGGCCAGGAGTTCCGGCGTCAAAGCCTCGCGCGGGGCAAAGAACTTGACCGCCCAGAACGGATGCTCGGCCAGGCGCACCGCCAAGGCCGCACGCCCTTCGGGACTGGCGGTCACATCGGCGAAAGAAGAATCACGGGCAAGGAAGTCAGGGTCCTGGCGCAGCACGGCATCGAGCCGCTGCGCCGCCATGTCAGCATCGCCCAGGTCAAACGCCCGCGAATACCAGTAGAGCTGCGTGGCCGTATCGCGCCAGCCCAACCCGGCCGAGACGCGGAAGGCGGCATCGGCCTTGGCGCCATGGCCCAGCAGGATTTCCGACCGGCCGATCAGCCCGACGACCTGGGCATCGACCGGATCACCGAGCAAGGCCATGCGTGCAAGCGGCAGTGCCTGCGCAGGCGCATTGTTGGCCAGGGCCCGCGTTGCCAGCGCACGCGCGGCCATGGTGTCATAGGTGAAAACGGGCGGGCCGTGCGGCTCTCCCTCGTCAGAGATCCAGCGCCCCAACCCGTTGATGGCAGCAACCGTGGCATAGCCGAGCAGAAGCACGGCGAGGCAGATACTCGCCCAGCGATGCCCAGACAGCTTTGCCACGGTTTGCACTCAGTTCGCGGTTTCTGACGTGTAGCGGTAGTAGTTGTAGCCGTAGTATTCCGAGTAGCGGTTGCCGACGCGCGAGGCATCGAACATCGTGAGCACCGCACCCAGGACATTGGGCTGCATGCCGCGCAGGCGACGCAGCGAGGCCCGCAGCGAACCGCGGCGGCTGCGATCGGACTGCACCACCATGACCACGCCTTCGACGATCGCCGCCATCAGCGGAGCATCGGCCAGGCCCAGCACCGGCGGGCTGTCGAGGATGACCACGTCAAACCGTTCGCTCAGTTCATTGAGCACGCCGGCGAGGCGGCCCGAGCTGATCAATTCGGTCGGGCTCGGCGGCAGCGGCCCCGAGGTAATCACCGTGAAGTTTTCCTCGTCGGTCGCGTGCAGCACGTCGTCGATGGTGTGCTGGCCGGTCAGCAGGCTCGACATGCCCTTGTCGTTGGCAACGCCGATCACCGCGTGCAGCGCCGGGCGCCGCATGTCGACGTCGAGCAGCAGCACCTTGCGGCCGAGGCGCGCAAGGCCGCGGCTGACGGCGACACTGGTGGTCGACTTGCCTTCGGACGGCTGCGAGCTGGTGATCAGGATGGTCTTGGGCAGACCATTCGCCGTCGAGTAGAGCAGCGAACCACGCAGCGAGTTGTAGCTTTCGCTGACCGCCGACTTGGGGTCGGCCAGGGCCTCGCCTGGCGTCGTGTCCTGCGACTTGGGGATGACGCCCAGGAGCGGCATCGCCAGCTTTTCCTCGATGTCTTCCGGCACGCGCACCGCATCGTCGAGCTGGAAGCGGATGAGGACAACCAGGCCGGAAATGACCAGGCCAGCCAGCAGGGCGATCAGCATGTTGTTGATCAGCACCGGCGAGCTGGGCGAGCTGGGCGGCTCGGCCGAATCGATGATCGCGATGTTGCTGGCGCTGATGCCGGCGGCCGCGTTCAGTTCCTTGTAGCGCTGCAGCAGCCCGTCGTAGAGCGTGCGGTTGGTCGTCGCTTCGCGGGCAAGCAGGTTGTACTGCACCGAACGGTCCTGTTCGGCCAGGGTCGAACCCTTGAGTTCGCCCAACTGCGCGGTCAGCTTCTGCTCGGCGTTGAGGGCAGCATCATACTGCTCCTTGACCGAGGCGCGGATGCTTTGGGCGATGGCGTTGATCTGCTGGTTGATCGCAGCGATCTGCGCCTTGGCCGCCTGCACCGTGGGATATTCGTCGAGGTGGCGCGCACGCTCCCGCTCCAGATCAGCCTGGGCCGTGGCGCGGGCGGTGAGCAGCGTGGAGATCGACTGGTTGGTCAAGACTTCCGGGGCGCCCATCAGGTTGCCGCTGGAAAGCGCGCGCCAGCGCTGTTCGGCTGCCACGCGGGCAACCTGCGCATTGCTGAGCGCCGTATTGATCTGCAGCAGGGTCGACATCGTGACCGATCCGTCACCGCCACCGCCGCCACCGGCAGCGTCTGACGCGCCTGCATCGTGCAGGCGGATAAGCCCGGCCTTGCGCGCATATTCGTTCAGGTCACGCTCGGACTGTTCCAGCTTGGCCTTGGCCTCGGCCAGCTGCCCGGAGATGAAGTCACGTGCATAGGCAGAGCTGTCATAGCGGCGCTGCAGGTTGGCCTGGATGAATTCTTATCGCGAGGAAGCGATAATGCGCAGGAACGCGGCGTAGTCGCGGAATTTCCG
>CAYXUN010000017.1:0-7178 GCA_964468165.1 uncultured Novosphingobium sp.
TTCAACCGCAACCATCCGCTATCGCGCGAAGGTGGTGGCCATTGCGGCGGCCGCCCTCCCCCCCCCCCCCCGCGCCCGGCGCCCCCCTCAATACGGGCGCGGCAGCCACTTTGTAACGGACTTGCCGATGAACCGCCGCCACATCCTCAAGGCCGGCGCCGCCAGCGCCGGGCTGGCCGCCCTGTCGAGCCTGGGCACCGCCCGCGCCGCAACCACCGCTTCGACCATGCCCGCCAACGACGCGGCTTCAGGCTCTGGCGAAGACCGGCGGCTCAACGCCCTGTTCGACAGCATGCTGGCCGATCAGCTGGCGCATTCGCCCGAAATGGCCACCGGCCTGGGCGTGGACAGCGGCGCCCATGCCGGCGCCAAGGCGCGGCTGGATGATCGCTCACTCCACGCGTGGGAAGACGCCAAGGCCCGCACGGCGCGCGATCTGGCTGCCCTGCGCAAGATCGATGCGGCCAAGCTGACCGGCAACAACCGCTGGAACTATGCCAGCATCCTCTATTCCACCCAGCTCAACGACACGATGAACCGCACCTTTGCCACGGTCGGTTCGCCCTATGTCGTCACGCAGTTGACCGGCTGCTATCAGCAGATCCCCGATTTCCTCGATAGCCAGCACACCATCGCCAATGCGGCCGATGCCGATGCCTATCTCTCGCGCCTGGATGCCTTTGCCACCGCGATCGACCAGGACAGCGCCGCGGTGCGCCACGATGTGGCTGCCGGCGTGGTGCCGCCCGATTTCATCCTGGCCAAGGCGCTCACCCAGCTCAAGGCGCTGCGCGATGTGCCCGCCGCGCAATCCAACATGGTCGCCTCGATCGTGCGCCGCACGGGCCAACAGCACATCGCCGGCCAGTGGCAGCCCCGCGCCGAAGCCATCGTGGCCAAGCGCGTTCAGCCCGCGCTCGATCGCCAGATCGCGCTGATGGAAAGCCTGCTGCCCAAGGCGGTGCACACCGCCGGCGTCGCCCGCCTGCCCAAGGGCGAGGAACTTTATCGCCTGTCGCTGCAAAGCTATACCACCAGCGACATGGCGCCGGACGAAATCCATCGTACCGGCCTGGAACTGATCGCGCAGCAAAGCGCGCAGGCCGACGCCATCCTCAAGAGCCAGGGCTATACCCAGGGCACGGTGGGCCAGCGCCTGCGCGCGCTCTATGACGATCCCAAGTTCCGCTATCCCAATACCGATGAGGGCAAGGACAAGCTGCTGGCCGACCTCAACCGCCAGGTCGAGGCGATGGAAGCGCGCCTGCCGCAGTATTTCGGCACCCTGCCCAAGACCAAGCTGGACATCCGCCGCGTGCCCAAGGCCACCGAGGCCGGCGCGCCGGGCGGCTATTACCAGAACGGCTCGCTCGACGGCACGCGCCCCGGCGCCTATTACATCAACCTGCGCGACACCGCCGAAGTGCCGAGCTGGACGCTGCCCACGCTGACCTATCACGAAGGCGTGCCGGGCCACCACCTGCAGCTGTCGCTGGCCCAGGAAGCCGGCCTGCCGACGCTGCGCAAGATCCAGTTCTTTTCCGGCTATGGCGAAGGCTGGGCGCTCTATGCCGAGCAGCTTGCGGTGGAAATGGGCGTCTACGAGAACGACCCGCTCGGCCATGTTGGCCAGTTGCACGACAGCATCTTCCGCGCCGTGCGCCTGGTGGTGGACAGCGGCATGCACGCCAAGGGCTGGAGCCGCGAACAGGCGGTGAAGTTCTATACCGACACGATCGGCGACCCTGAAACCATGGCGATCACCGAAGTGGAACGCTATTGCGTGTGGCCGGGCCAGGCGTGCAGCTACATGCTGGGCAAGCTCGACTGGCTGCGCCTGCGGGCCAAGGCGCGCGCGGCGCTGGGCAGCAAGTTTGATATCCGCACGTTCCACGATGCCGGCCTGCTGCCCGGCGCGATGCCGCTGCCGGTACTCGACCAGTGCATCGACGGCTATATCGCGGCCGCACAGGCCTGATCAGGCTGGGTGGATCAGGATAAATAGGGCCCCGGACTTGATCCGGGGCCCTACGCTCCGCCGTCCCCCGTCACTCATCCCACGGCGGAATTTCCCCGGCGCCCACTTTGCTCGACGTGCCGAGCAGGAACCCGCCATAAACCTCGGTCGCATCGGGGTAGGCCTTGTTCATCGCCGCGGCGATCTCTGCCGACGAATGGCTGGCGGCACGCGCGGCGACGAACGTCTTGATGTAATCGCGCGTCCAGCCGATCGCGCCATTGTCGTTGGCCGCGCCAGGGTGGCGATGCCCGGCAATCACCGTCGCCGGATGCAGCGCATCGAGGCGGTCGAGCGTGGCGAGCCAGGCCGCGTAGCGCGCCGGTGTATGTTCACCCAGCCACACATGCACCCCGTTGTAGAGCACGTCACCCGCCACCAGGGTGCGCGCCTGCGCGTCCCACACCACGGTTGAATCAACATGATCGCCCTGCATCGGCCCCAGCACCTGCAGGCGATGCCCTTCCAGGTCGATGCTGTCGCCGGTCATCGCCACCGGCTGCACCGGACGGCGGGGCGCGTTGGTACCGAGTTGCCCGCTCCAGCGCTTGAACTTGATCGGGATGGACCGGGCCATGTCGCGCGCCGCCACCGGATTGGCCACGATCTGCGCATCGGGAAAGGCATCGGCCAGCACATCGAGCCCGAAGAAATGATCGGGATGATCGTGGGTGATCACGATCGTCTGCAGATGCTTGCCGCTATCGAGCACGGCGGCAGCGACGCGATAGGCATCGGACCGGGCAAACGGCACGTCGACCAAGACCGCATTCTTGTCTCCCTTGATCAGGGTTACATTGGCAAACATGCTGATCGGCCCGGTGGGAATGACTTCGTATTGCAGCGGCTTCTCCGCTGATTGGGCCAAGGCTGGCGTGGCGCCGAGCAGCGCAGCGGCCAGCATGAACATGGGTATCTTCATGACAGAGGTCTCCTTCCATGCGCGGACGGGCTTCAATGCGCCGTCTGCCCGCCATCGATCACGAACAGCGCGCCATTGCAGAAGCTGGCGGCATCGGAACACAGGTGCAGCACGGTGCCGGCCACTTCCTCGGGCGCGCCGGCCCGGCCCGAAACGTTGTGGGCAAAGAACGCCTGCCTGAATTCCTCGCTATCGAGCCAGGCCTGCGTCATCGGCGTGGCGATGAAGCCGGGGGCGATGGCGTTGATGCGGATATGGCGCGCCGAATACTCCACCGCCGCCGCCTTGGTCAGGCCGACCACTGCATGCTTGGCCGCGACATAGTGCGCCATGTTGGGATCGGCGACGAGCCCGGCGACCGAGGCGGTGTTGACGATCGCCCCGCCGCCGACGCTGAGGAAATGGCGGATCTGCGCCTGCATGGCATAGAACACGCCCTTGATGTCGACATCGAAGATCAGGTCGAGGTTTTCGGGCGGCACTTCATGAAACGGCAGCGGTGGCGGCAACACGCCGGCATTGTTGAACGCCATGTCGAGCGAACCATAGGTATCGAGCGCCAAGGCGACGAGATCGGCATGGACGCGCGCGTCGCGCACGTCGGCCTTGCGAAAGGTGGCGCGACCACCGGCAGCGACGATCGCTTGCGCGATCCGGGCCGCATCCTCGTTCCAGTCACCGATCACCACGGCGGCCCCTTCGCGGGCAAAGGCGGCGGCGGTGGCCGCGCCGATGCCGGTGGCGCCGCCGGTCATCACCACGGTCTTTCCGGTAAAGCGCATCACATGATCCCCGATTTGCCTGGCGAAAGAATCCCGTTGGGATCGATCGCGTGCTTGAGCGTTGCATTGAAGCGGCGATTCACTTCGCCATATTGCTGCGCCACCAGGTCCATCGAATTGACCCCGGTGCGATAGCTGGCCCAGCCCTGCGCGCCAAAGCGCACCACCAGTTCCTTGTAGCAGTCATCGGCGCGCTGGTGCTCGGCCGCGTCGGCCTTGTCGAACAGCAGCGCGATGATGTGGTGCAGGTCGCGCCAGCCGATGGCATAGGCGGCGGTATAGTCGAACCCGTGGCGCGACACGATCTCGCGCGCCAGCGCCGTCTGCCGCTGTGCCTCCACCCCGCGCGCGGCCGCGACCGGGGCGAACCAGGCCAGGCCGCCACCCGATCCGCGCCAGCGCAACAGGCCGATCTCGTCAAGGTTGAGGCCACCTTGCATCAGGGTCTGGTGATGGTGGAACCAGGGGTTGTCGCCCATTTCCGCCGCCGTCAGCACTTCGCCGCCGCTGGCGGTGAGGCTGGCGCGGATGATCGGCTCCACCCCCGCGATCGTCTGGTCGGTGCCATAGAGCGCGAAATAGGTGTTCCACATGCCCAGGCCGTTGGCCTTGGCCGCTTTCTTGACGCTGTCATCGTCGAGCGGGGCGCCATCGGGCACGATCTCGTTGCGCCGCTTGAACATGGCGAGCTGGTAGCTGGCGCTCATCATCAGGTTGCAGTTGGCCACCAGGTTCGACACGCGCAGCGGGCGCATCGCCTCGATGATGCGCGGCACGTCGGCCATGTCACCATGGCGCACCATGAACGGCTTGTAGACCGGCGGCCGGGGCATCAGCCACATGCCCATCTTGGTGACGATGCCAAAGTTGGACTGGGTGAACAGCCCGTCGAGATAGGGGCCATAGCCCCACTTGAACGCCTGCCACGCCGTGCTGCCCTTGATGCTGCCCATGCCGGTGCGCATCACTTCGCCACTGGGCAGCACCACTTCCATGCCGCACTGGAACATGAAGTGTTCGCCATAGGGCGTATATCCCACCCCGCGATCGAGCGTATTGCCCACCGGCGAGGCGATCGGGCCGACCGTGGGCACATCGATCCACAGCGGGATCTTGTTCTCGTCGAGGTAGTCCTTGAGCTGCTGATAGGTGACGCCCGGCTCCAGCAGGCAGGTGCCGAGTTCGGCATCGACCTCCAGGATGCGGTTCATCCGCTTGAGATCGAGCACCACCTGCCCCGGCGTGGCCGGAGACGTCATGCCATAGCCCATGTTCTTGCCGGTCGAGACCGTCCACAGCGGCTGGCGATACTGGTTGGCGATGCGCACGATCGCCTGCACTTCTTCCAGCGATTGCGGGCAGACCGCGCCGACCGGTTTGTAGCGGTGCGCCGGATCGGGGATATAGGCCTTGTCATAAGGGGCCACGGCGTCTTCATCGCCAAACACCCATTCCGCGCCGACGACGCCGCGAAAGGCCTTCATCGCACCGGTAAAGTCAGCCATGCTACGCCCCGGGGCGAGCGGTGCCGGGCTGGCCGCGCTGGCACCCGTGCCCAGGCCCATGCTGGCAGCACCGACCAGGCCGGCCCCCAGCAGGCCACGGCGATCGAGATCGAGGCTCATTGTCCGTGCTCCTCCTTGCGGGCCGGGCTTTGCGAAACCCATTGCGACAAGGCATCGAGTTCGCCGGGGGTGATTTCGCTGGGACGGAACGCCGGCATCGCGTTTTGCCCATGGCGCACGATGTAGTGGACAGCCTCGGCCGGCAGGCCGCGCCCGAGGATGATCGGCCCCACGTTGCGGCCATGGCAATAGCCGCAGACCTTGGCATAGACCTGTTCCGGGCTGCGCTGGGGTAAGACCTTGCCCAGTGCCTGGCGCACCGGTGCGGCCGCAGCCGGGGTGCTTCCCTGTTGGGCAAGCGCGGGCGTCGCCGGCAGCGGCAGGGCAGCCGCCAGCATGATCAGCATGGACCTTGTCATCATCCCCTCTTGTCTGCCGGGCCGCGCGTTTCTGCCTTGCGCGTGCCCTGCCCTTTAGGGTGTATCCCCCGCCCCGCCGACGCGCCACGGCCAGCGGCATCCAGCGTTTCACGCGGTGAAAACAGCGCGCAGAGGCAGACAGGCCGATCGATCCACGCTATGGATCGATTGCTCCTACAACGATCGACGAATGGCAGATGCGCTTCAAAGGCCTTGACCTCAACCTGCTGGCGGCATTCGACGTGCTGCTGGAAAGCCGCAGCGTTTCGGCCGCCGCGCGGCAGATGAACCTGAGCCAGCCGGCGATGAGCGCGGCGCTGACCCGCCTGCGCGAATACTTTGCCGACGAGCTGCTGGTGGTTCAGGGCAAGCGCATGTACCCGACCGCCTTTGCCGAGGCGCTGGTGCCACAGGTGCGCGACACCCTGCGCTCGGTAGAAGCGATGCTGACCGCCTCCAACCGGTTTGATCCGGCCACCACGCAGCGCACGTTCCGCCTGATCGCCTCAGACTATGTGGTGACCGCGGTGCTTGCCCCCCTGCTCCAGGCCCTGCCGCGCCTGGCGCCGGGCCTGCGCATCGAACTGGTGCTGCCCAGTGACGCTGCTCATGCCGAATTGCGCGAGGGGCGCGCCGACCTTCTGATCGCCCCGGAACAATTCATCCTGTCGGACCACCCCAGCGAATTGCTGTGCGAGGAACGCCACGTGGTGATCGGCTCCAGCCACAATGCCGCCTTTGCCGATCACGGCCCCAGCCTGGACGCATTCCTGACCGCCGGGCACGTCTCGGTGCGGATCGGCGCCGGGCGCGATCATGCCTTTGCAGATCGCCAGCTCAACCAGATGGGCCTGGAACGCCGGATCGAGATCGAAGTGCCTTCGTTCAGCACGATCCCCTGGATGCTGATGGACACGCAGCGGATGGCGGTTATTCAGGAGCGGCTGGCGCGGCGGCTGGTCGCGGCCTTTCCATTGGCGATGGCGACGCTGCCGTTCGCGTTTCAGCCGATGCGCGAGATGGTGCAATATCACCGCACGCGCAGCAGCGACGAAGGGCTGCGCTGGCTGATGGCTCGCCTGCGCGAAGTGGCCTATCGCAGTTGATCCATTCCATGGATGGATGACGATCAAAACAATCTAGTATCCAAATTCTTATTCACCCCTAGGATGCGGGCCATAACCAGCCCTTGGGGAGAGACCTGACGTGCAAGACTTGCCCGTGCTTGTGGTGGGTGCCGGAATCGGCGGCCTTTCCGCCGCCATCGCGCTGCGCCGCGCCGGCCACCGTGTCACCGTGATCGAAAAAGACCCGACCTGGTCGGTCTATGGCGTTGGCATCATCCAGCAATCCAACGTGGTGCGTGCGATGGAACAGCTGGGCGTGCTCGATGCCTTCCTCGATGCCGCCTGCGGATTTGATGCGGTGGAAATCTATGTGCCTGATGGCACCCGCGTGGCGCGCGTGCCCACC
>CAYXUN010000017.1:7221-15585 GCA_964468165.1 uncultured Novosphingobium sp.
GCGCTGCAATAGGTGCTGGGCGACAGCGCCCGCGAACTGGGCGCCGAGATCCGCCTGGGCCTGACGGTCACCGCGCTGGATGAAGCCAATGACGGCGTTGACGTGACGCTGTCTGACGGCAGCACCGCGCGCTATGCCGTGGTGATCGGCGCCGATGGCGTCTATTCGCAGACCCGCCAGATGATCCTGCCCGATGCGGAAAAGCCGCAGTTCACGGGCCAGGCGGTGTGGCGCTACAATTTCCCCCGCCCGGCCGATCTCGATGCGCTGCACGTCTACAACGGCCGCATCGGCATTGGCCTGGTGCCGGTGTCGCCCGACACGATCTACATGTACGTCACCACGCCCGAGCCGGACAACCCGCGCTATCCGCGCGAAGGGCTGGCCGCCGCGATGCGCGGCAAGCTGGTTGGCGCCGCGCCGCAGATCCAGGCCCTGGCCAGCCAGATCACCGACGATGATGGCGTGGTCTACCGCCCGCTGGAAGGCATGATGATCCATGGTCCCTGGCACAAGGGCCACGTGGTTCTGCTGGGCGATGCCGTCCACGCCACCACCCCGCACCTGGGCCAGGGTGCCGGCATGGCGATCGAGGATGCCCTGGTGCTGGCCGAGGAACTGACCGCGGCCGACAGCGTGGAAGAGGCCTTCACCGCCTATCGCGCCCGGCGCTTCGAACGCTGCCGCTATATCGTCGAAAGCTCGCTGGCCATCTGCATGGGCCAGCTGGGCAAGGGCCCGCCGATCGACAACCACAAGGCCACGGCCGAAATGTTTGCCGTGGTCGCAGAGCCGATCTGATCTTTTTTGCCTTCTTGCCAAGGATTGCCAAGCGATGAGCCGAGTGACCGAAATCCGCTATGTCGGATATGGCGTCGAAAACTATGACGCCGAACGCGCCTTTTATGCCGATGACTGGGGCCTGGACGAAGTGGCCGCCACCGATGACATGGTGTGGTTCAAGGCCCAGGGCCATGACGAACACCACGTCGTGCGCCTGCACAAGGCCGAGGTCAACCATGTCGAAGTGATCGCCTTTGCCGCCGATACCCCAGCCGATGTCGACGCGCTGCATCAAAAGATCGTCGCTGCCGGCTGCAAGGTGATCCATGCCCCTGCCGCGCTCGATGCGCCGGGCGGTGGCTATGGCTTCCGCTTCTTCTCGCCCGATGGCCTGCCGTTCGAGATTTCGGCCGATGTCGCCCGTGGCGACAAGCGCACGCTCGCCCATTGGGAAGGCGTGCCGGTCAAGATCAGCCACATCGTCATGCACTCGCCCGATCACCAGGCGATGGTCAAGTTCTTCACCGATGTGCTGGGCTTCAAGGTCTCTGACTGGCTGGGCGATTTCATGTGCTTCCTGCGCTGCAACGAAGCCCACCACCGCGTCGCCATCCTGCCTGGGCCGCCGTGCCTCAACCACGTGGCCTATGACATGCTTTCGGTGGACGACATGATGCGCGGCGCCAGCCGCCTCAAGAAGCGCGGCACCGATCTGCGCTGGGGCCCGGGCCGCCACACTGCCGGCAACAACACCTTCAGCTATTTCACCACGCCCGCCGGCTTTGCCGTGGAATACACCGCAGATCTGGACGAGGTCGATTTCGAAACGCACGAGGCCAAGGTCCACGCGCCGGCGCCCTCGATCATGGACCAGTGGGGCATCGGCGTCGGTGGTCCGCAAACCATGCCGCATCCGGCACCCGATGCGCGCCTGTTCCAGCCAGCCGGGGTCTGATCGTCATGGCGCTGTTTGAATATTTTCCGAACTATATCTGGAACCTGTCTGTCGCCATCGCGATGGAATCGGGTGGCCGCATCGGCGAGATCGTCGACATGTGCCAGCCGATCAAGGACGCGGCGGCCAACGGTGCCGACGCCGGCACGCCGCAGTTCATGAAGGCCTGGGTCGCCATGGGCGACAAGCTGCTGGAACTGGCGAGCGAAGACGAGGCCAAGGGTCGCATGCTCTCGGCATCGAACAAGCTGGAGCGCGCCTCGCTCTATCTGTTCACCGCCGAGCGCATGCAGGGCCATGGCGCGCCGGGGCGCAAGGAAACCTATGCCAAGGCGCGCGCTGCGTTCGACAAGTCGACCCAGCTGGGCAAGATCAACCGCGAGCGCGTGGAAATCCCGCTGGAAAACGGCACGATGCCGGCCCTGTTCACCCGCGCGCCGGGCGAAGGCCCCAAGCCGGTGGTGGTGTTCTGCAACGGCCTCGATAGCTGCAAGGAACTGCTCTACTGGACCAGCCTGCCGGTCGAACTGGCACGCCGCGGCATTTCCACGCTGTGCGTCGACCAGCCCGGCTCGGGCGAGACGCTGCGCCTGCAAGACCTGCCGGTCGATCCGCATTCGGAAAGCTGGGCTTCCCGGGCGGTGGACTGGCTGGAGCAGCAGCCCGAAGTCGATCCCAAGGCGATCGGCATGACCGGCATTTCGCTCGGTGGACACTTTGCCCCGCGTGCGGTTGCCTATGAACCGCGCTTTGCCTCGGGCGCGGTGTGGGGCGCCAACCACAACTGGCGCGAAGTGCAGGACAAGCGCATGGCGCGCGAGGGCGAAAACCCCGTGCCGCACTATTGGGCACACGTGCACTGGGCGTTCGGCGCCAAGGACCAGGACGATTTCCTCGCCAAGTCCGAAGCGATGAACCTCAATGGCCACATGGATCGCATCAAGGTGCCGTTCCTCGTCACCCACGGCGCGCAGGATCGCCAGATCAGCGTCGCCTATGCCGATGATCTCTATGACCAGCTGGTCAACTCGCCGCGCCGCGAAAAGGTGATCTTCACCCCGCGCGAAGGCGGCG
Source organism: uncultured Novosphingobium sp. (assembly GCA_964468165.1). GTDB lineage: Bacteria > Pseudomonadota > Alphaproteobacteria > Sphingomonadales > Sphingomonadaceae > Novosphingobium. Next base: position 10,034 of record CAYXUN010000017.1, read on the forward strand.
TGGAGCATGTCGGGGCCGACAACATGTCGTATGGCCGCGATCTGCTGGCCGATTGGTTTGCCGAAACCCTGGGCGGCCATACCGCCTGATACGCTACGTTTGACAAGACCAGGATACCGGCGGCGCGCACATGGGTGCTTGCCGCCGGCATCACCAAGAGAGGATCCCCCCGATGGCCCGCCGTTTCATCGACCTGTCGATCACCCTGTGCAACGACGTGGTCAGCGACCCGCCGTTCATGCGCCCCGAGATCACCTATCAGACCCACCCCGACACCGTGGGCGAACTGGGCCATTTCTTTCCCGGCGTGACGCAGGAAGACACCATCGATGGCGCCGGCTTTGCCGCGGCGGAATGGGTCAAGCTCACCACGCACAACGGCACACATCTTGATGCGCCGTGGCATTTCCACCCCACCATGGACGGCGGCAAGCGCGCCATCACCATCGATGAAGTGCCGCTCGAATGGTGCTTCCAGCCCGGGGTGAAGCTCGATTTCCGTCACTTTCCCGATGGCTATGTGGTCACCGCGCAAGACGTGGAAGACGAACTGGCCCGCATCGGCCACGATCTGCAGCCGCTCGATATCGTGCTGGTCAACACGGCCGCCGGTGGTGCGCTGGGCCGCCCGGATTTCGTCAACGTGGGCTGCGGCATGGGCTATGAAGCCACGATGTACCTGACCCGGCGCGGCGTGAAGGTGACCGGCACCGACGCCTGGAGCTGGGACGCGCCGTTCAGCTATACCGCGGAAAAGGTCAAGGAAACCGGCGACACCTCGCTGATCTGGGAAGGCCACAAGGCCGGCCGCGACATCGGCTATTGCCACCTCGAAAAGCTGCACAACCTGGAAAGCCTGCCGCCGCACGGGTTCATCGTCAGCTGCTTCCCGCACAAGATCCAGGGCGCTTCGGCCGGGTGGACCCGCGCCGTCGCGATCATCGAGGAGTGATGGCGATGCGCCTGGCAACCTTGCGCGATGGCACCCCCGATGGCCAGCTGGTGGTGGTCTGCGCCGCAGGGGCGCGTTACCTGCCCGCTGGCCCTGCGCTGCCCAACCTGCTGACCGCGATCGAGAACTGGAGCAGCGCGGAAACCACGCTGACCGCGCTCGCCAGCCAGTTGGCCGATGGCGATGGCCTGCCGCTCGATCCCGCGCAACTGGCCGCACCGCTGCCGCGTACCTGGCAGTGGCTCGATGGTTCGGCCTTTGGCACGCATGGTGACCTGATGCAGGTGGCCTTCAACATGCCGCCGATCGAAACCGATCTGCCGCTGATGTACCAGGGCCTGTCCGACCGGTTCTATGGCCCGACCGACCCGGTTCCCTTTGCCGATCCGGCGCTTGGCATCGATTTCGAGGGCGAATTCGGCGTGATCGTGGACGCGGTGCCGATGGGCACCAGCGCGCGCGATGCCGCCGCGCACGTCAAGCTGGTGGTGCAGATCAACGACTGGTCGTTGCGCACGCTTGCCCCGATCGAGATGAAGACCGGGTTCGGATGGGTCCAGGCCAAGCCGGCGTGCAGCATGGCGCCCTTTGCCGTGCCCCCCGCCATGCTGGGCCAAGGCTGGCACGATGGCCGCGTGGCGCTCGACCTGGTGATCGATTGGAACGGTGCGCCGTTCGGCCACGCCAATGGCCGCGCGATGGACTTCAGCTTTGCCGAACTGGTCGCCCACGCCGCCCGCACGCGCGACCTGGTGGCCGGCACCGTGATCGGATCGGGCACGGTTTCGAACCCGGAATATGCCACCGTGGGCTCAAGCTGCATTTCCGAACGCCGCGCGATCGAGATCATCGCCGATGGCAAGCCGTCCACCGCCTTCATGGCGATCGGTGATCGCGTGCGGATGGAAGCGCGCGGCGCCGATGGCAGCGCGCCGTTCGGCGCGATCGACCAGCAGGTGGTTCAGGCCGCACTGCCGGCATAACGCTCGAGGCGGCGTTATCGCCGCGAACTGAAAAGTTGGCGGGGCGAAGTGCGGCGCCCCGCCAAAAGTTCAGGGAGATCAGGACGGCAGCCAGCCATCCTCAAGCGGGCAGAGGGTCATGCCCGTTGCCCGACCTGCTTATTGATAATAGATATCATTTGCAAGACAAAAAGTGCGCGCTGCCTCGCGCCTGTTTCGTTTTGGAATTTGCCGCGCACCTTGCCGGTCGGTTCACACGATTGCCCTGAACCCGCGATTATCCTAGTGTGTTGCGATGCAGCAGAATCAGAATTCCTCGGGAACCCCCGAAACGGCGGATAGCGCGCCCGATATCGAGCAGTCGGTGCACATGCTGGGCTTTGCCATCGCCAACAAGCTGTGCGTGCGCGCGGTCTATAACCGCGGCAACGTGACACTGGCCCCGCATGCCCTGTTCGAGCGCCACGGCGCGCCGCACATCGACGCCGTCGTGCACGATCGCGATGGCGTGGCCCCGGCCGAGGAAAAGCTTGGCACGTTCCGCCTTTCGGGCCTGCGCGATGTCATCCTCACGTCAGAGCCGGCCAAGGTCTTTGCCGGGTTTGATCCGGCCGACGAACGCTATGGCGAGAAGCTGCTGGCCGCCATCGCGGTCTGAGCGCCCTCTTCCCTTTTCCAATCATGACGGGCGGGCATCCTTGGTGATGGCCGCCCTTTCTTTTTTCCGATGCCGGGCGGCACGCGACACGCAATCCTTGCATGGATCAGCATGCCGCTCTGATCGGCGCGGGGCGCGCACGGCCTGTCCCTGGGTATGGCGCCAGCATGGCGGCACTGCAGTTGGGGTGGAAACCGCTGCACAGGAGAGCCCCATGGCCGAAAGCATTGCCACCGACGAAACCAACCGCCTGATCGCCTCCAACAAGGTCGACGGTACCGCCGTTTACAACCCGGAAGGGGAACGGCTGGGCTCTGTCTACAACTTCATGGTCAACAAGCGCACCGGCCATGTGGAATATGCCGTGCTGCAGTTCGGCGGCATTCTCGGCTTTGGCAGCGACTATTATCCGCTGCCGTGGAACACGCTGAACTATGACAGCGGCCAGGGCGGCTATGTCGTCGATCTGACCCGCGAGATGCTGGAATCCGGGCCACATTACCAGGCCACCGAAGAGCCGCTGCATGACCTCAACTATGGCCGCCAGGTCTATTCGCACTATGGCGTGTCGTACCCCTATTGATCGCTGCTGATCACCCGAGCGTCGCGCGGAAAGGCCGGCCCTGCCCCTTGGCAAGGCCGGCCTTTTTTCATCACCGCGGACGCGGCTCGGGCGCACCGGCGTCCCGATCCGCCAGCGGATAGTCCTCGGGCGTAACCTCGCTTACGTTGGGGCGCTTCTGCACCGGTTCGGCGCGCTGGCCACCTGCGGTGCGGGCATCGCGCCCGTCGTTGGTGGGAATGACATCGCCCGCCGGGCCAAGCTGCTCTTCCACTGGGCTGTGTTCCTTGCTCATCGCCGTTCTCCTTGTTGTCGGCCGCTGCACGGTCAACGCCGCGCGGCGCCATCGCGGCCCCGCCGGCCAACCCGGGTTAGCGGATGGATTCAGGCGATGTGTGGCTGGCCCTGCGGCTCGAGATAGGCAGGATCGAACAGCGCCCGCTGCGCCAGCGCGCGCAATTGCAGGATGCGCAGCACGCGGTTCTCCAGGTCGATCAGGCCTTGTCGCCGCATGTCGCGCAGCACGCGGTTGACGTGGACTGGCGTCAATCCGGTCGCCTCGGCCAGTTCCACCTGCGTGACCGGAAAGGCAAAGCCGTTGCCATGCGCCAGGCCGATGGCGTGGAGCCGGTGATGCAGTTCGCAGAACAGGTAGCCAATCCGCTCGAACGCGGCGCGCTGCCCCACGTTGACCAACCAGCGCCGCAGCACGGCCTCTGCCACGCGGTGCTGCAACGCCAGTGCCGTGGCAATGGCAGGATGGGCCTTGGCCGCTGCCTCGAACGCGGTGGTGGGGATCGGCGCGATGATGGCCGGGGTCAGCGCCAGGATCGAAAAGTCCATGCGCACCTCACCGATCGGCTGCCACAGGATATCCCCGGGCAGGTGGAATGCGGTGATCTGGCGGCGGCCATCAGGCAGCATCACCTGGTGGCACGCCCACCCTTCCAGCAGCACGTGCACGTGGCCGGGACGGTCCCCCTCGCGCAGGAACTCGCGCCGCGCCGCCACGCGCCGACGCGGCACGGCACAGAGCCGTTCGACCGCGCGCAGGTCGTTCTCGTCCAACGGAAAGCAGCATGACAGGCGCCGGGCCAGGGCATTGAGCAGCATCGAAGGCAAGCTCAAGGCAGATCAAGGGCGGTGATGCGCGTTCCGGCAGCAGTCACGGCAGACGTGGCGCAAGCGAAGCGGAGGTACACGCCAGAACGGGCATCGCAGTGGCGCGGCAACATCGCATCCTCAAACCTGGGGCGCGCCTTCCGCGCCGTCGGCCGCCTTATGAAATGACTGTCACATGCCGTTGTTCACATATGTAAAGCCTTGCCACCTTTTCTTGTTTTCGGGGTTTTGAAGGGCATCCCGCGCGCGCCTCGCGTGCGCCCATCCCGTGCAAGGACCATTTTTCATGACCATGTCGCACTCCGCCAGCCTGGGCAAGCTGGGCGAGACCCCGCCCGAACACGAGGCCAAGGCCGCCGATGCCGAGGCCGGCACCGCCGCCGCGCCCGATCGCCAGGGTCAGGAGCAGGCGCTGAACCGCGAACCGAAATGGCAGCCGGTCTATCCCGGCTCGGGACGCCTCGCGGGCAAGGTGGCGATCGTTACCGGTGGCGACAGCGGGATTGGCCGCGCAGTGGCCGCACTCTTTGCCCGCGAGGGCGCCAACGTCGCGATCGTCTATCGCCAGGACAGCAAGGACGCGCAGGACACCGCCACCATCGTTGCCCAGGAAGGCGCACGGGCGATCACCCTGCAAGGAGACGTGGGCGATCCCGCGTTCTGCCAGCAGGCAGTGGACGCGGTGATCGATCGCTTTGGCAGGCTCGACGTGCTGGTCAACAATGCCGGTGAACAGCACCCGGCAAAGGACATTCGCGATATTACCCCCGAACAGCTCGATGCCACGTTCCGCACCAATATCTTTGGCATGTTTCACATGGTCCAGGCCGCAGTGGGCCACCTTGGCGCCGGCAGTGCGATCATCAATTGCACCAGCGTGACGATGTACAAGGGCGCACCGCAACTGTTGGACTATAGCGCGACCAAGGGCGCGATCACGGCGTTCACCCGCTCGCTCAGCCAGAACCTGGTGGACAAGGGCATTCGCGTCAACGCCGTGGCGCCTGGGCCGATCTGGACCCCGCTCAACCCGCAGGGCGGCGCCGATCCGGACAAGGTGCGCCACTTTGGCGAGGATACGCCGATGGGCCGGCCAGGCGAACCCAACGAAGTGGCGCCGGCGTTCCTGTTCCTGGCCTGCGCCGATGGCAGCTACATGAGCGGGCAGGTGCTACACCCCAACGGCGGCACCGTGGTCAACGGCTGAGCAGCCGGTTTGGCAATGCGAGTGGCCTGACTGGAACCGCGCCCCCCCGACCACCCAAATACCCTGCACCTTGGGGGGGGGGGGGGGGG
>CAYXUN010000017.1:15595-39000 GCA_964468165.1 uncultured Novosphingobium sp.
CCCCCGTTCCAGCCAGGCCGTTTGGCGTCAGGCCGCGCGGGGCACGCGCGGTTCGGGGTCGAGTGGCACTTCGCCCAGCCGCTTGAGCGCAACCAGATCGCGCACCTGCATCCACCGCCCCTTGAGATCGACCAGACCCTCGCCGCGCAGGGTCTGCAACACGCGGTTCACGTGGACCGGGGAAATGCCGACGATATCGGCAAAATCATACTGGGTCAGCGGCATGGCGCAGCGATCCTGCAGCACGCGGTTGCGTGCGGCCAGCCGGCTGTGCAACTCGCACAGCAGGTTGCACAGCCGCTCGGTCGCGGTCATCCGGCCCAGGTTGAAGATCCACTTTTCGCGGTTGCGCAGCAAGGCCAGTATGGCGTCGAGCACGCGGATCATGCTGTCTTCCTCGTGCGGCGCGCGGGCCTGGATGCGGCTGTGCGGCAGCATGCGGGCGCGCACCCGCGTCAACGCCACGATGGGCAAGGTGGCGCGGCCCTGCAGCAGCCATTGCGGCTCGCAATAGTCGCCGGGAAGAAACAGCGTGATGATCTGGCGCCGGCCATCAGGCAACAGGCGGTATTGCGCCGCCCAGCCTTCCTCGATGCGCAGCACGTAATCCTTGCGTTCATCCGCGCGGGCCAGAAATTCGTGGCGACGGTATGTGCACACCTGGCTTGGCGCGCGGGTCATATCCTGCGTCATATCCTTTCCCCTGATTTGCGGCGTGATGCCTTTGGCGAATCAAGGGAAATTCTAGGTTACATCCATTCCGGACAATTCACATAGGTTGGCTTTGGTCGTTTCCGTCGACCAGCCGTGGCGCCGGGCAGACCAGCCGCAGATTGCCCCAAGAGACAGATTGCAATTTGCACACATGGGATAGCCGCGCGGACATTGTGCGCCGCTCGCACGCTTCTCCTTCCGCAACGGGCGCCAGCCGCCCTGCCGGGCTTGCCTTTCGGCACTGCCCCGACCCAACGCGAAGGAGATCGGCCCGATGGCCAGCAACAGCACCCCTTCCCCCGCAACGCAGCCGGCGCAGACCGGGCAGGCCACCTCTGGCCAGTCCGCCGCATCACCGTCTGAAGCCGCCAAGACCGATACGGCAAAGGCAGGGGGCAAGACGGCAACCGGACGACGCGGACAGCGCGCCGCAGCGCAAGGCAGCGCCGCCACCACCAGCAAGACCGCCAATGCCGACAAGGGCGCCGACAAGAACGCCAATGCCAGCAAGGCCGATGGCGAGGCGATCCGCATGCTCAAGAGCGACCATCGCCAGGTCGAAAAGCTGTTCAAGGAGTTCGAGAGCGCCAGCGGCAGCCGCAAGGACGCGATCGTTACCGAGGTGTGCCAGGCGCTTACCCTGCACACCATGCTGGAAGAGGAAGTCTTCTATCCCGCCTGCCGCGCCGCAGCCGATGAAGACGACGATCTCGACGACGCGCAAGTGGAACACGACAGCGCCAAGGTGCTGATTGCCGATCTGGCGCGCAGCGCCCGCGGCGATCCGTTCCGCGACGCCAAGTTCACGGTGCTGGCCGAGCAGATCCGGCACCATGTCAAGGAAGAGGAAGGCGACGACGGCATCTTTGCCCAGGCGCGTGAGGCCGGCGTCGATACCCCCGAACTTGCAGCGCAGCTGAAAGAACTGCGCAGCGAACTGGAGGCCGAAGATCGGCTTCCGCCCCAGGCACCGGTTTCATTCGGCGCCTTTCCCAGGGCAAATGCCCACAATACCCAGGAGAGAACCATGGCAAGTTATCAAGGACGCGACAACGGCGATTATGGTCGGGGTGGCCGAGACGAACGTGGCCGGTTTGCCGGTCAGGGCGGCCGCCGCAGCGAAGAAGATGACCGTCGCGGCGGACGCGGCAGCCAGGATCGCCCGCGCGACGACGAAGGCCGCTTCATGAGCGATGATCGCGGCCGCTCCAGCCGGGGCCGCGACGATGACGATCGCGACTATCGCAGCCGGGGCGCCAGCAGCCGGGGCCGTGATGACCGCGACGATGATCGCGGCAGTGACCGGAGCGGGCGCGGGCATGGCGGCTGGTTCGGCGACTCCCAGGGCCATTCCGAAGCCTCGCGCCGCGGCTGGGAAAATTCCGACCACGAAGGCAGCGGCTGGTATGGCGATCCGCGTGGGCATTCCGAAGCCTCGCGCAAGGGCTGGGACGATCGCGGCAGCTCTTCGCGCGGCGGCCGCCACGACGACGACGACGGGCGCCGCAGCAGCCGGGGCCGCGACGACCATGACGACGATCGCGGCCGCTCGCGCCGCATGAGCCACGACGATGATGACCGCGATCGCGGCCATGGCGGCTGGTTCGGCGATTCCCGCGGCCATTCGGAAGCATCGCGCAGGGGGTGGGAAGGCCGCCACTGATGCCACTTGCTTCCAGACGGACCGGCCCCTTTACGGGGCCGGTCTTGTGCCTGTCGATCACGCGCGGCCGCATTGCTGACAAGGCGCGCCGGTGACGCGGATCGAAGCGGTTCGCCGCACCATTTTGCTCGATCTTGCCCCATGGCAAAGGCTGTCGGGCATCGCAGCGGCGATCGCCGCACCTGCTGCCTTGCGCTGGGCATTGGGGCCGGCAGGGGCGGCAGTGCCGTTTGCGCCGTTCTTTCCGTTCGTGCTGTTGGCGGCGGTGTTCATGGGCTGGCGCGCCGCGCTGGTCGTGGCGATCGCCACTACGCTGCTGGTGGAATGGGTGTTTCGTGGCGGCAGCCCATCCCTGCTCGATCCCCACCGCCTGACGCTGGCGCTGCTGATCGCGTTGGCCAACCTGGCGCTGATTGCGGTGGGCGACACGCTGCGCCGCACGGTGCGCCAGCTCGATGCCCTGGCGCGCGAACAGGATATCGTCACGCGCGAGATGTATCATCGCGTGCAGAACGCGCTGGGCGTGGTCCAGGCGCTGGTCCGCGTATCGCGCGCCAGCGACGATACCGAACGGTTCCGCCAGGATCTGCTGGCCCGGGTGCAGGCGCTGGCCAATGCCAACCGCCTGCTCGACAGCCCACCGGGGAACCCATGCGGCGCGCGGGCTGGCGCCGTGACCGAGGTGGCGCACCTGGTGCGCACCGCGATCGCCCCGTTTCACAAGGATGAAGCGTTCCACATCGAAGGCCCACCCTTCCTGATCGCACGCGAGCCGGCTTATCATCTGCTGCTGGTGCTGCATGAATTGTGCACCAATGCACTCAAGCACGGCGCGCTGTCTGATCCGCGTGGGCGGGTGACCATCGGTTGGAGCGCCGATGGCGTGCTGCTGTGGCAGGAGAATGGCGGGCCGCCGGTGCTACCACCCAGTCGCCAGGGCCTGGGCACGCGGATGTTCGCGCGCCAGCAGCACTGGACACTGGAACGCGATTTCGCGCCCAGCGGCCTGACATGCCGCATCGTGCTGCGCCCGCGCGCCACGGTGCGGCGCTGACCGGCCGCGCCGGCGCGGCGCGATTGCACTTACCCATGTTGGCGGCCGGCAACAGACCCTGTCGGTCAGGGCTTGTTGGTGCATCCTCCCAGGAGTTTCACGATGACCCAGCCCCAGCCCGCCTGCGCGGTTGCCATACCCGCCATGCCCCGCCCTAGCACGCCCCGCCCTAGCACGCCCCGCCCGAACATGCCCCGCCCCACCATGCCCGCGCCGCTGCACCCCTGGCACGAACGGCTGCCCGACCCGGATCTGCGGCCGCGCCTTCTGCCCGGCAGCGTCCGCCCGCAAGCCATCCGCATGCCGCCTTCCCGCAGCCGGCATTGACCGCCGGATCGGGTGACACTGCCCCAAAGGAGAGAGTATCATGCCCAGATTCCCATTCGCGCCGGTGGCTGCCTGCGCCATGCTGCTGCCCTCGCTTGCTGCGGCACAGGGCCTCGCGCCAACCCAGCCGACGGCACCCCCATCGCCTGCCAACGCCATGGCGCCGCTTGACGCCGCCACCTACCTCGCCAAGGCCGCCGCGGGCGACCGGTTCGAGATCGAATCCTCGCGGCTGATCCTGGCCAAGTCCCCCAGCGCCAAAGTGGCGAGCTTTGCCCGGATGATGATTGCCGACCATACCCGTTCCACCGCGCGGCTTACCCAGGCCGCCCGCCAGGATGGCCTGGCCATGCCGGCGCCGGCGCTCGATTCCACGCAGGCGGCCGCGCTCGACGGATTGCGCCAGGCGCAGGGTGAGACGGCGCAGAACGTCTACCTGGCGGCGCAGCGCGATGCCCACACGGCGGCCTTGGCGCTGCATCGCGCCTATGCCGACAAGGGCGACAAGCCGGCCTTGCGCGCGGCCGCCAACGCGATCGCGCCGGTGGTTGCCCGCCACGCCGACATGCTGGCCCAGCTGGGCGGACAGGAAACCCAGGCAGCAGACACCGCACGCGGGCGATGAGCGCGCGCGATCAGCGTTGCCTGCGATTGTGGGCGCGCCGTACCGGCTAGCGGCCTGGCACGGCGCACGCCCTCATCCTACCGGCGCAGCGTCGGGCCGGCGTTCTGGCCGGCCTCGGCGCCTGGATTGCGCTCCACCTTGCTTTCCGGCCCGTCGGTTCCCTCCTTGCCATGGCTTCCCGGCGGCAGCGGAATGGGATCGGGCACCGGTTCATCGATCGGCGTCTCGGTCGGCGGTGGTGCGCCCACGCCGCCGGTGCCGCCGGTTAGTTGGCCGGGGTTGTCGCGTTCTTCGGCGTGCGAGGACTGCTGCCCGGAACGCTGATCGGCATGGGCAATGGGCGCGCCCCGCACCGTGCGCGGGGGAATGGCGGGCTGGGGTGGAGAACGATCGGCCATGGCTGCATATCCTTTTGCTGGCAGACCATTGGAACCCTGCATCACGCCAACAGGTCATGGATCACAACCTGTGATGGGATGGGGAACCGCCGGGGCGATGGGGTGTTGCGATGGGTATCGGGGCCGGTATTCCCCGGCCGATTGCAGAACAGGCCAGCATGAATCCCCTTGAGGCCAAATTCGCGCGCTACGTCGAACTGGACCTTCAGGCCCGGACGCAGATCGATGGCTTGCTGCGCAGCGAAGGGCGGCTGGTTCCGGCCGGGGCGGACCTTATCCGCGAAGGCGAGCCGATCCACTTCGTCAAGCTGGTCATCGATGGCTGGGGCTGCCGCTACAAGCTGCTGGAGGATGGCCGGCGCCAGGTCGTGGCGTTCCTGCTGCCGGGAGACTTGTGCAATCCCGATGCCCTGGCCGCCGAAGCGATGGATCATTCGATCGGTGCGCTGAACGACATGCACTGCGCGCTGATCGCGCCCGAGGTATTCGATCGCGCCTGCCTGCGCTCGCACTGCCTGCGCCAGGCCATGGCATTCGACGCCTGCGCCATGCTGGGCATGCAGCGCGAATGGACGCTGAACCTTGCCGCGCGCCCGGCCTTGGCACGGATCGGCGCCTTGCTGTGCGAGTTGCACTATCGGCTGGCGGCGCTGGGCCTGGCCGAAGCCGGGCGCTTTGCCACCCCGCTCACGCAGGTAACCCTGGCCGAAGCAACCGGCATGACCCCGGTTCACGTCAACCGCGTGGTGCAGGATTTGCGCGGGCGCGGCCTGCTGCATTGGCATGGGCGCCATATCACCCTGCCCGATCCCGATCGGCTGGCGCAGCTTTGCGGCTTTTCTCCCCGCTATCTGCACATGAATCGCTTTGCCCCGGGAACCTTTGCCCGCAATCCCGACTTGGCTGCGGAAACGCCGCGCGTTCCGCCTGGAACCGAACGTAAGATCGCCGGGGCAATCTGATACAACTTGGGAAACAAGACAGCTTGCACCCCGCCAGGCCATGGCGGAAGAACGCGAGAACTCGATCCGGGACAATCGAGTCGCAGGGCATGCAAGGGTTTGTTAGATGAACGCTGACGAAGCGAGTACACCTGTTTCTCCGGATCACGTAACGTCCGAACATCCCCGCCGCAGCAGCCGCAAGCGCACGCTTGTGATCGCCCTGGTGATCATTGCGGTGTTCCTGCTGATCGCGCTCGGTGCCCGATGGGTGGCCAAGAGCGGCGGCGACAAGCGCGGCGGGCGGCCGCCGGCGGCGGTGAATATCGCGCCGGCAACCAAGGCCGACATGCCGGTGACGGTGGCGGCGCTGGGCACGGTGCAGCCGCTGGTTACCGCCACGGTCCGCACCCAGCTTTCCGGCGTCCTGTTCAAGATCATGTTCCAGGAAGGGCAGATGGTCCGCCAGGGCCAGGTGCTGGCCCAGATCGATCCGCGTCCCTATCGCCTGGCCCTGCAACAGGCCCGCGCCAATCTGGCGCGCGACGAGGCGCAGCTGACCTCGGCACGGCTCGATCTCAATCGCTATCAAACCCTGCTCAAGCAGGACTCGATCGCCAGCCAGCAGGTCGATACCCAGCGCGCCACGGTGGGGCAGCTGGTCGGCACCGTCGCGGCCGATCGCGCCGCCATCGGCACGGCCGCGCTCAACCTGGACTATACCGCAATCAAGGCGCCGATTTCGGGCCGGGTCGGCATTCGCCAGGTCGATATCGGCAACTACCTGACGCCATCGGACACCAACGGCGTGGTGATCATCACCCAGGTCGACCCGATCGACGTGAGCTTTGCCCTGCCCCAGGCACAGCTTTCCGCCATCGGGCAGACCGCCGGCGCAGGCAGTGGCCTGCCGGTTGACGCCACCGACCAGAACGGCGGCAAGCGCCTGGCCACCGGCCGTTTCCTGACGTTCGACAACCAGGTCGATGCCACTACCGGCACGGTCAAGGCCAAGGCCCGCTTTGCCAATGCCGGCAACGTCCTGTTCCCCGGCGCTTTCGTCAATGTGTCGATGCTGGTGCAGACGCTGCACGACGTGGTGACCGTGCCGGTCAGCGCGGTGCGTCACGGCAGCCAGGGCGATTTCGTGTTCGTGGTCAAGCCCGACAACACCGTGAAGCTGACCGTGGTCAAGACCGGCCCCTCTTCGGGTGACAAGCTGGCGATCCTGTCGGGCCTGACGGCCGGCACCCCGGTGGTGATCGAGGGCGCCGATGGCCTGGAAGACGGCGCCAGCATCAACAAGGGTGGCAAGCGTGGCGGTGGCCAAGGTGGCCAGGGCGGCGGCGAAGGCGGCCGGGGCGGCAACGGCCACCATCGCCGCGGCGCCAACGCCGGAAACGCGGGATGAGCACGTCCGACCTGCCCATCGAGGCCCCTGCCCAACCCGGCGGGCCATCCCGGCTGTTCATCCTGCGCCCAGTGGCAACCACCCTGCTGATGGTGGCAATCCTGCTGGCCGGCCTGGTGGCCTATCGCATGCTGCCGCTCTCGGCCCTGCCAGAGGTGGACTATCCGACGATCCAGGTCACCACGCTCTATCCCGGCGCAAGCCCCGATGTGATGGCACTGACCGTGACCTCGCCGCTGGAGCGGCAGTTCGGGCAGATGCCCGGGTTGACGCGGATGACCTCCGCCTCTTCGGCCGGGGCATCGGTCATCACCATGCAGTTCCGCCTCGACCTGTCGCTCGACATTGCCGAGCAGGAAGTGCAGGCGGCGATCAACGCGGCCAACACGCTGCTGCCCACCGATCTGCCCGCGCCGCCGATCTATGCCAAGGTCAACCCGGCCGACGCGCCGATCCTGACGCTGGGCATCACTTCGAAAAGCCGGCCGCTGGGCGAAGTGCAAGGCATTGTCGAACGCCAGTTCAGCAACAAGATCGCCCAGGTTTCGGGCGTGGGCCTGGTGTCGATGTCTGGCGGGCAACGCCCGGCCGTGCGCATCCAGGCCAATGTTCCGGCGCTGGCGGCGCGCGGCCTGTCGCTGGAATCGATCCGCAGCGCGATTGCCAATGCCAATGCCAACGCCGCCAAGGGCAGCTTTGACGGGCCGACCAAGAGCTGGACGATCGACGCCAACGACCAGTTGGGCGATGCCGCCAGCTATAAAAACTTGGTGGTGGCCTTTGCCAATGGCGCGCCGGTGCGGCTGTCTGATGTGGCGCAAGTGGTGCAGGCCACGGAAAACACGCGCATCGCCTCGTGGATGAATGGCCAGCCGGCGGTCGTGCTCGATGTGCAGCGCCAGCCCGGCGCCAACGTCATCGGCACGGTTGACGCGATCAAGGCCTCGCTGCCCGAGCTTGAGGCGCAGTTGCCGGCAGACGTGCACGTGACCGTGCTGACCGACCGCACCGCCGGCATCCGCGCCTCGGTTTCCGACGTGCGGATGGAACTGGTCCTGGCCGTCGTGCTCGTCACGCTGGTGATCTTCCTGTTCCTGGGTTCGCTGCGTGCCACGGTGGTGGCCAGCATTGCCGTGCCGCTCTCGCTGGTCGGCTCGTTTGCGGCGATGTATTTCCTCGATTTCTCGATCAACAACCTCACGCTGATGTCGCTCACCATTGCCTCGGGGTTCGTGGTCGACGATGCCATCGTCGTGCTGGAAAACATCGCGCGCCATATCGAAGACGGGATGCGCCCGTTCGAGGCGGCGCTCAAAGGCGCGAGCGAGATCGGCTTCACGATCATCTCGCTGACCGTATCGCTGATCGCCGTCCTCATCCCGCTGCTGTTCATGGGCGACGTGGTTGGCCGCCTGTTCCGCGAATTTGCCGTGACCCTTGCGGTAACGATCCTGATCTCGGCACTTGTCGCGCTCACGCTCGTGCCGATGCTGTCGGCGCGCTGGCTCAAGCCGGAGCATGAAGAGCGCCAGTATCGCGTGACGCAAGCGACGCGGAACTGGTTCGATCGCCTCGCCGCCCGCTACATGACCGCGCTTGATTGGGTCATGGCGCGCAGCGGGCTGACCATGGCCGTGTTCGCCGGCACGCTGGCGGTCACCGCGCTGCTGTTCTGGATCATCCCCAAGGATCTCTTTCCCGAACAGGATACCGGCCAGATCGCGGTGACAACGGTGGCCGGGCAGGACATCGGCTATACCCGCATGACCCAGCTGCAAAGCCAGGTGGCCCAGGCGCTGCTGGCCGATCCGGCGGTTGACAGCCTCAGTTCCTCGGTCGGCGTCGATGGGCAGAACCCCACGCTTTCGCAGGGGCGCATGGTCGTCAACCTCAAGAGCGAGGGCGATCGCGGCAATCTCGCCCATGTGATCGACAGCCTGACCCAGGCCACCAGCGGGATCGTGGGCATCAAGACCTATTTCCGTCCGGTGCAGGATCTCACCATCGACACCTCCACCGGCGTCAACGCCTATCGCTTCTCGCTGCAGGGCGCCGACGAGGCGCTGGTCAACCAGTGGGGCGAAAAGCTGGCGGCGGCGCTCAAGGACGATCCGCATCTGCAAAACGTCACGTCCAACGTGATGGGCGGCGGCCAGGCAGTGACGGTGAATATCAACCGCGATATCGCTGGGCGGCTGGGCCTTTCGGTGCTGACGATCGACAACGCGCTTTATGATGCGTTTGGCCAGCGCATCGTGTCGACGATCTACACCCAGTCGAGCCAGAACCGCGTGATCCTCGAAGCGCAGCCCGGCTCGGTCACCAATCCGCAGGCACTAGGCGACTTGCGCATTCCGCTGCCGGGCGGGACCACCGTGCCGCTATCGACCATCGCCAGCATCACGACCGGGCCCACCGCCCTCGTCGTCTCGCGCGAGGCGCAGTTCCCCTCGGCCACGATCGGTTTCGATCTGGCGCCGGGCGTGTCGTTGGGCAAGGCGGTTTCGGTGATCGAACAGGCCGAACAGTCCATTGGCGTTCCCGCTGCGGTCTCGACCAATTTCGCCGGCGCCGCCTCGGCCTTCAAGTCGTCGCTCTCGAACGAGCTGTGGCTGATCCTGGCCGCGATCGTGGTGGTCTATATCGTGCTGGGCGTGCTCTATGAAAGCTTCGTCCACCCGATCACGATCCTCTCCACCCTGCCCTCGGCCGGGATCGGCGCGCTGCTCGGCCTGTGGCTCACCGGATCGGGCCTGGGCGTGATCGGCATCATCGGCATCGTGCTGCTGATCGGCATCGTCAAGAAGAACGCGATCATGATGATCGACTTCGCGCTCGAGGCCATGCGCGAGGAAGGCGCCGATCCCTCGCACGCCATCCGCCAGGCCGCGCTGCTGCGCTTCCGCCCGATCATGATGACCACGTTTGCCGCGCTGTTTGCCGCGTTGCCGCTGATCTTTGGCGGCGGCATGGGGCACGAATTGCGCCAGCCGCTGGGCATCGCCATCGCCGGCGGCCTGATCTTCAGCCAGGTGCTGACGCTGTTCACCACGCCGGTGATTTTCCTCGGCCTTGAGCGCTGGCGCGAACGGCGCGAAGCGGCGCGCGGGGCAGCAACGCCGGCCCAGGCACCGGGTCCGCAGGAACCGGGTCGGGCATGAACGTTTCCGCGCCTTTCATCCGGCGCCCGGTCGGCACCCTCCTGCTCACCATCGGGTTGATGCTGGCGGGCGTGGCAGCGTTCTTCAACCTGCCGGTGGCGCCGCTGCCGGCGGTCGATTTCCCCACGATCATGGTCCAGGCCAACCTGCCCGGCGCCAGCCCTTCGACGATGGCGGCCAGCGTCGCCGCCCCGTTGGAACGGCACCTGGGGACGATTGCCGGGGTCAGCGAAATGACCTCGCGATCGGGCGTGGGATCAACCCAGATCACGCTGCAGTTCGATCTGTCGCGCAACATCGATGGCGCCGCGCGCGATGTGCAGGCCGCGATCAACGCCTCGCGCGCCGATCTCCCCGCCACGCTCAAAAGCAACCCGAGCTATCGCAAGGCCAATCCGGCTGAAGCGCCGGTGCTGATCCTTGCGCTCACCTCCGCCACCCGCAGCCCGTCCGAAATCTATGATGCGGTATCCAACGTGGTGCAGCAAAAGCTGCTCCAGGTGCAGGGCGTAGGCAATGTCGAGCTGGGCGGCGCGGCGCTGCCGTCCGTACGCATCGAGGTCAACCCGCTGGCGCTGTCGCGCGCCGGCATCGCGCTGGAAGACGTGCGCACCGCGCTGCAATCGGAAAGCGCCAACCGGCCGCGCGGCGTGCTCGATACCGGTAACGGCAGTTTCCAGGTCTATTCCAACCAGGCCGGCCGCCACGCCGCCGATTACCGCGATACCGTGATCGCCTGGCGCAACGGCGCCGCCGTGCGCCTGTCGGACATCGCCACGGTCACCGATGGTCCGGAAGACATCCGCACCATCGGCCTGTTCAACGGCAAGCGCGCCGTGCCGATCCTGATCAGCCGCCAACCCGGCGCCAATATCGTGGAAACGGTCGATGCGCTCAAGGCGCAGCTGCCGGCGCTGCAGGCCGCGCTGCCGCCCGATATCCACCTGTCGATCGGATCGGACCGCACCCGCACGATCCGCGCCTCGTTGCACGAGGTGGAAGTGACGCTGCTGATCGCCACGCTGCTGGTGGTGCTGGTGGTGGGCCTGTTCCTGCAATCGTGGCGTGCCACGCTGATCCCGGCCGCGGCGGTCATCGCCTCGCTGCTCGGCACGCTGGGCGTCATGTACCTCGCTGGCTTCTCGCTCGACAATCTCTCGCTCATGGCCTTGACCGTGGCGACCGGCTTTGTCGTCGACGATGCCATCGTGGTAGTGGAAAACATCAGCCGACATGTGGAACACGGCATGTCCCCCCTGTCCGCCGCGCTCAAGGGCGCGCGCGAGGTGGGCTTTACCGTGCTGTCCATCTCGGTCAGCCTGGTGGCGGTGTTCGTGCCGCTGATCTTCATGGGTGGCCTCGTCGGCCGCCTGTTCCGCGAATTTGCGCTGACCATGTCGGTTGCCGTTGCCATCAGCCTGGTCGTGTCGCTCACCACCACGCCGATGCTGGCCGCGCGCCTGCTCGATGGCCGCGAAAGCGACAGCCGGGTGATGCGCGCGGCCAAGCGCTGCGTCGAATGGTCAGAGGCGCGCTATGCCCGCAATCTCGATTGGGCGCTGGCGCATCGCGGGCTGGTCATGCTGGTCCTGGTGCTGACCGTTGCGCTCAACGTCTGGTTGATCGCCATCGCACCCAAGGGGTTCTTCCCGCAGCAGGATACCGGCGGCCTGATGGGCGGCCTGCGCGCCGACCAGTCGATCTCGTTTTCAGACCTGCAGGACAAGCTCACGCGCATTACCCGGATCGTCAAATCCGATCCCGCGGTCGATACCGTGGTCTCGTTTGCCGGGGGCTCGCGCGCGGGCGGCGGCTTCCTGTTCGCCACGCTGAAAGACCGCTCGCAACGCCCGCCGGTCAACGAGGTGATCGGGCGCCTGCGGCCCAAGCTGGCGCGCGTGCGCGGGGTCAGCCTGTTCCTCAATCCGGTGCAGGATCTCCAGGCCGGCGGGCGGCAGACCAACAGCACCTACCAATACGTGCTCAAGGCCGATCACGCCGATGTGCTGCAGGCCGCCGGGCAAAAGCTGGTCGATGCGCTCAAGACCCATCCCGACCTCATCACCGATGTCGATATCGACCAGCAGGATGCCGGCGCCGACGCGTTTGTCGAGGTCGACCGCGATGCCGCCGCGCGGCTGGGCATTCCGATGCAGACGGTCGATGCCACACTCTATGATGCCTTTGGCCAGCGCCAGGTGGCCAACATCTATTCCGGCCTCAACCAGTATCACGTCGTGATGGAGGCCGACCGCCAGTTCAACGGCTCGCCCGAGGCGCTCAACAACATCTACCTGCCGGTCGCCGGCGCGATCAGTTCGGCCAGTTCCGCAGCCAACCTCACCGGATCGGGCGGCGCGGCAGCCGGTGGCGCATTGGTTGCCAGCGGCAGCGCGGTCAGCACCACGGCCCGCACGATGACGCCGCTTTCGGCAATCGCGCGGTGGAGCACGGGATCGACCGATGCGCAGGTCAGCCATTCCGATGGCGAGCCATCGGCCACGATCTCGTTCAACCTGCCGCAGGGCGTGTCACTCGGCCAGGCCTCGCAACTCATCGCGCAGGTCCAGGCGAGCCTTGCCCTGCCCGCCACCGTCCATGGCGAATTTGGTGGCACGGCCAAGGTCTTTGCCCAGTCCACCGCCAGCATGCCGCTGCTGATCCTGGCAGCGCTGGTGGCGATCTACATCGTGCTCGGCATTCTCTATGAAAGCGCGATCCACCCGCTCACTGCGCTCTCCACGATCCCCTCGGCCGGGGTTGGCGCGATGATCGCCCTGATCGCCAGTGGCGGCCAGTTCGACATCATTGCCCTGATCGGCATCATCCTGCTGATCGGCATCGTGAAGAAAAACGCGATCATGATCATCGATTTCGCGCTGGAGGCAGAGCGCAACGAAGGCCTTTCCCCGGTCGAAGCCGTGCGCGAAGCCTGCCTCAAGCGCTTTCGCCCGATCCTGATGACCACGCTGGCCGCCGCGCTGGGCGCATTGCCGCTGGCCATCGGCTTTGGCGACGGCGCCGTACTGCGCCGCCCGCTCGGCATCGCCATTTTCGGCGGTCTGGTCGCCAGCCAGGTGCTGACCTTGATGACCACGCCGGTGGTCTATCTCGCGCTCGACCGCTTCCGCCGCCGCCGTCCACGCCGCGCGGCCCCGCCGGCCCCGATCCAAGGAGTACCCGCCTGATGCGCGCGCCCCTCTCGCGTTTTCCCGCGCTCGTCATTCCCGGCATGGCGCTGCCGCTGGTCCTGGCCGGCTGCTCGATGGCGCCGGCCTACCGCCCGCCCGCCACGGTGGCGATCCCGCCGCAGTTCAAGGAAGAGCCCGGCTGGGCCGTGGCGACGCCTTCGGATGCGGTGGCGCGCGGGGCGTGGTGGGATCTGTTCCGCGATCCCGTGCTCGATGGCCTGGAACAGAAGGTGGTGATCACCAACCAGAACGTGGCGAGCTATCGCGCTGCCTATCAGGCGGCGCGGGCGCTGGTGCAGGTGCAGCGTTCGGCGCTGTTCCCCTCGCTCACCGCGTCTGCCAGCGGCACCCGCTCGCAGGATTTCGCCGGCCAGAACGTGACCGGCGGCACCGGCGTTTCCACCACCACGACCGGCGCCACCGTCTCGCGCTATTCGCTGTCGATCGGCGCGAGTTGGGAGCCCGACCTGTGGGGCCGGCTGGGCAATACGGTGAACCAGGCAAAGGCCAATGCCCAGGCGAGCGAAGGTGACCTCGCCAACGCCACGCTGTCTGCGCAAGGGGAACTCGCCACCAACTATGTCCAGCTGCGCGGCATCGACGCGCAGCGCGTGCTGCTCGATCGCACGGTGGCCGATTACACCCGCGCCCTGGCCATCACCACCAACAAGTACAAGGCCGGCACGGTGTCCCACGCCGACGTGTTCGAGGCGCAGACCACGTTGAGCAATGCCCAGGCCACCCGTGCCGATCTCGATCGCCAGCGCGCCGTGCTGGAACATGCGATCGCCGTGCTGGTGGGTGAAAACCCGTCAACCTTTGCCCTTCCGGCGGTCGATTGGCAGCCGGTCGTGCCGGAAATCCCGGCCCAGGTGCCCGCCGCCCTGCTGCAGCGCCGGCCCGATATTGCCGCCGCCGAACGCCGCGTGGCGGCCGCCAATGCCAACGTCGGCATCCAGAAGGCCGCCTACTTCCCGCAAGTCACGCTGTCGAGCAGCGTGGGCACCAACAGCAGCGTGATCAGCCAGCTGTTCCGCGCCGCCACCAGCCTGTGGTCGCTGGGCCTGAGCGGGGCGATGACACTGCTCGATTTCGGGGCGCGGCATGGCGCCGTGGTCCAGGCGCGCGCGCAGTATGACCAGACGGTGGCAACCTATCGCCAGACGGTGTTGACCGCGTTCCAGCAGGTGGAAGACAACCTGGCCGGAACACGCGTGCTGGCCGAGGTGGCGCAGCGCCGGGCAGAGGCAACCGTTTCGGCGAGCCAGGCCGAAACCATTGCCAATAACCAGTATCGCAACGGCATCGTCGACTACACCTCGGTCATCACCGCGCAGACTGCGGCGCTGTCCGCGCGGCAGACCGAAATCCAGTCGGTGATCGATCGCCAGACCGCCGCGATTGCCTTGGCCCAGGCCGTGGGCGGGCGGTGGAGCGATCAGCCCCCGGTACCGGCCGCCGCCGGTGCACCGGCCATGGGCGCTTCGGCGCAGGAATAGCTTTCGGCGCGATCAGGGTCCCCGCCGTTATAGCGGGCATAGCCCGGCCAGGGGCACAGCGGCCGCGCGCCCTTGCCCTGGCTACGCGTCGCGACGACGGCTGCGGGTGCCGCGCCGCGCTCTACCCAATCGACCACGGCGCCCAGCAGATCGAAGCGGTCGAACGCATCGCCGCCTTGGCAATGGGCCATGCCCGGCACCATGTAGAACCGGCTGGACTGCGCCCAGGCCGCGCCGTTGGTCTTGCCCGCGCGCTTCCAGTAATCCAGCGTATCGAGCGCGGAGAACCACGGATCGCTGACCCCGTGATAGAACAGCACTTTGCCTTGGTGGCCCAGGAAAGCGCTGAGATCGGTCCAGCCGTCGGTGTCGGTCAGTGCCTGCATCCAATCGGCGCGGATCGCGGCGGCGCGCGCATCCAGATCTACCGTGAGATCGCGGTTGGGCGGGCCGAGGATGTCGGTGCGGCCATCGGCGATATAGCCCGATACCGGTCCTGACGTATCGACCACGCCGGTATCGTAGGGTACCGGGGCATAGAGCGGATGGCCTGCCGCGTCGCGCGGGCCGGCAAAGGCGCGGTCCAGCGCTTCGACCTGCGCCGCGCTGAGGCAGCCATCCTGCTTGCCGGCGTGGCACTGCAACGCGGCCGGGCGGAACCGGCACTGCGCCACGGCCATGATCATGCCATCCACCCGTCCATCCAGGCCATCGCACTGGGCCAGCAGCCCGGCGCGGATGGTCTGGCGGTCTGCGGCGGAAAAGGCCTTGTCCGGCAGCGGCAGTCCCTGGGCATCGCGCGGCGCGGCCTGGTTGAACATGACCTTGGCATAGGTGGTGCCCAGGTTCGAAAAGCCGGTGCGCATCGCCGGCGCGCCGATCACCAAACCGTCGAAAAGCGCGGGATAGCGCTCCATCGCCAGCATCGTCTCGCGCCCGCCGGTGGAGCAGCCCGCCATATAGCTGTGCGCCGGCGCCCGGCCATAGAACCGCGTGGCGATCGCCTTGCCCAATTGCGCCACTGCCGGAACCGCCGCCTGGGCGAAATCGAGCGTCGCGCGCTGGTCGGTGCGGAACGAGGCGTCGAACACCGCGCCCTGGTGCCCGCTATCGTGGCTGGCAACGGCAAAGCCCCGCGCCAGGGCCGGAACCGCGCCGGCCGCAGCGCCACCCACCGCCGGGCGGACGGAGCCATTGAGGCCACCACCGCCCTGCAACAGAAAACGGCCGTTCCACGCCAGCGGCAGGTTCACTTCAAAGCGGATGCCATAGGCGCGTCCATCGGCGCCTTTGCGCGGATCGATGACCCCGCTTACCTTGCAATAGGCCGGCAGCGCCGGCAGCGCTTCACCCTGCCCCGGCAACGCTGGCCGCCCCGCGCTTTGCGGCACGACCTGCGCGGCGGTGATCTGCACCGGGCGCCCGCCATCGGCCGGGGCAAAGCGCATGCCCGCCATCAGCGGGCAGCGCTGCGCCAGGCCTGAGCCGGACATCGGTGGAACCGACGTTGCCCCGCGTGCCTGCGCCAAGCCGGGCACGGCGAGCAGGCCGAGCAGCGCCGCTCCGGGAATGGCTGCCTGCACCACACGGCGGCGCTTGCTCTGCTTGACCATCATCGTCCTCTCCCACCTGCGTCGTGATCATCACGATCGTTAGGGTATCGAACTTGTTCTTTTCACGGAAAGACCAGGCGTTCAAGCCCTTGCATGCCGCCGCCATTATTGTTGCAGCGCAGCGCAATATTGCAATCAAACCCGGGTCTGCGGGACGGCCAATTGCAATATCTGCCGAAATGTCTAAGGTTTGACACGGGACCACAACTTTTGCTGTGCATTTAGTTTCATTTGCACCGCAAAAACGGGGGGGCGGTCATGACCATCGACTGGACGCAGCGTGCCTGGCTTGAATGGTCTGCCACACACAGTGAGGCCGAGCCCAAGCCCTTCATTAAAGTGGAAAGTGTGCGGCCCGAACCGCTGGCCAAGATCGTCCGCCTGATGCTGCGCTGGAACATCGACACGCGCAAAAGCTTCCGCATCGTTACCGACAGCGGCCTGATCCTCAACGCCAGCGCGCTGGAACAGGTGGTGCAGGACGGGCGCTTTCCGTTTCCGCCGGCCGAGGCACCGGGCGCGTCAGCCGCCGATCACGCCTGATCGGCATCTTCCTGCGCGCCAGGGTGCGCAGCGGCAAAGGCGGGCAGTGCGGCACACCGCGCATCGATCGCCACAAGACGGGGGAAGGCATCGAGCGACACGCCAAACCGGCGGGCGGAATACAGCTGCGGCACCAGGCAGCATTCGACCAGGCCAGGCGCATCGCCATAGGCAAAGCCGCCGCCCCAGCGCGCAACCATGGTCTCCAGCGCGGCGAGGCCATCCCCCATCCAGCGCGCGAGCCAGGCCTGCACCTCGTCTTCGCTGGCGCCGATATCACCCTTGAGGGCCTGCAACACCCGCAAGTTGCCCAGCGGGTGCACGTCGCAGGCAATGATCTGGGCCATGGCCCGCGCCCGCGCGCGGCCCAGTGCATCGGCCGGCAGCAGCGCGGGTGCCGGGTGGGTTTCCTCCAGCCATTCGATGATCGCCAGCGACTGCGTCAGCGGCGCAACGCCGGCCTCGCCGCAATCGAGCGCGGGCACCAGGCCCTGGGGATTGAGCTGGCGATAGCCTTCGGCCCGCTGCGCGCCGGTGCGCAGATCGTGCGCACAGGTGGCATGGTCCAGCCCCTTGAGAGCCAGCGCGATGCGCACCCGCCAGGCCGCACCCGAACGCCAATAGCCGTGAAGCGTCAGGCCCACGGCTGGCGCGCCGGCATGATCTGCCCCACGCAAGGGCCAAAACCGATCGTGGCAAAGCCGTCCCGCTCGGCCCGTGCATGGAGCGCCAGTTCGTCGCCGTCTTCCAGGAAAGTGCGACTTTCCCCGCCCGGCAGCGGCAGCGGCGCCTTGCCGCCCTGGCTCAGTTCCATCAGGCTGCCCGCGCTTTCGGGCGTGGGGCCAGACAGCGTGCCCGTGCCGAGCAGATCTCCGGCATGGAGATCGCAACCGTTCGAGGCATGGTGCGCCACGATCTGCGCCGGCGTCCAATACATCGCATCGTGGGTGTTGCCGTGGCTCAACCGGTGCGGCGGCAGCCCGGCCGCGCGCATGGCAGCGGTGTGCAGCGTGGTTTCCAGGGTGATCGCCAGGGCGCCCTCGCCCTCCTCGCGCAGATAGGGCATGGGCTGCGGATCGCCCGCCGGCCGCGGCTGTGGCGCGGTGCGGAACGGGGCCAGTGCTTGGCTGGTGATCACCCAGGGCGAGACCGTGGTGGCAAAGTTCTTGGCCAAGAACGGCCCCAATGGCTGATATTCCCAGGCCTGGATATCGCGCGCCGACCAATCGTTGAGCAGGCAGACGCCGCCGATCCGCTCCCACGCGTCCGCGATCGGCACCGGCGCGCCCAGATCGTTGTCGCCCGCGATCCACAGGCCCAGTTCCAGTTCGTGATCCAGCCGCCGGCACGGGGCATGGACCGGCGCA
Source organism: uncultured Novosphingobium sp. (assembly GCA_964468165.1). GTDB lineage: Bacteria > Pseudomonadota > Alphaproteobacteria > Sphingomonadales > Sphingomonadaceae > Novosphingobium. The sequence continues at coordinate 34,103 of CAYXUN010000017.1, forward strand.
TCGGCATCGGGCGCCTTGAGCTGGCCCCATGGCCGCACAACCGGCGTGCCCGAAACCCGCACCGATGACGCCCGGCCATGATACCCGATCGGCACGTGCTTGTAGTTGGGCAGCAAGGGATTGTCGGGGCGGAACAGCTTGCCGATCGCCGTGGCGTGATGGATGCCGACATAGAAATCGGTGTAATCGCCGATCGCGAACGGCAGGTGCAGCACGACATCGGCCGCCGGGTAGAGATGCGGCGTCACTTTCAGGCGGCAACGCTCGCTCGACAGCAGCGCGAACAGCGCATGACGCAGCGCCACGCGGTCTGCCTCGTCCAGGCGGAACAGCGCGTTGAGCACGGGCTGTGCCAGCGCGGTGGCCAGGCCGGCCGGCAGCACGCCATCGGCGGCTAGGCCGGCCAGATCGACGACATGATCACCGATCGCGGTGGCGATGCGCCGTTCCGTGTCGGCCCCCGGGTGCGAAAACACGCCCAGCGGCAGGTTCTGCACCGGGAAATCGGGATGGCCGGCGGCGCCGTCCACCCAGCTTTGCGCGCGGGGATCGTGGGTATGGTCGATCATGCCGCGCTGCCCTCATCGGGCTGGGCGTCGGGTTGGGCATGCAGCCAGGCAGCGTGGCGCGGGGCGCGGCGGGTCTGCGCCCATTCCTCCAGCATGGCGGGCGCCACGGCGCGGGCCATGTCCACCTGTTCGGCCGTGCCGATATCGCAGGCCAGTTCCAGGCGATGGCCATTGGGATCAAAGAAATAGATCGACTTGAACAGGCCGTGCCAGGTCGGGCCAAGCACGTCGATGCCCTGCGCCTCGATATGGGCCTTGGCGCGCAGCAGCGTGGCTTCGTCAGCCACCTTGAACGCCAGGTGCTGCACCCAGGCCGGCGTTGCCGGATCGCGACCCATCTCGGGCTGGTTGGGCAGCTCGAAGAACGCAAGCACATTGCCCGCGCCGGCATCGAGGAACACGTGCATGTAGGGATCGAACGCGCCGGTCGAGGGCACGTGGTCCTCGGCAAAGGCGGTGGTATAGGCCATGCCCAGAACGCGGCCATACCATTCGACGGTTTCCTTGGCATCGCGGCAACGATAGGCGACGTGATGCACCCCGCCGAGCAGCGGCGGCTGCGTGGGGGTTGCGGTGTCTTCAGGCACCGACGTCGTGCCTGTCTGGGTCAGCGCGTCCATCAGGCATCCTCCCCCACCTTGAGCACGCCGCGGCGCAGCTGGTCGCGCTCCATGCTTTCGAACAGGGCGGTGAAATTGCCCTCGCCAAAGCCTTCATCCTTCTTGCGCTGGATGAATTCGAAGAACACCGGGCCGATCTGCGTTTCCGAAAAGATCTGCAGCAACAGGCGCGGATCGCCCTGCACAGTGGAACCATCCAGCAGGATGCCGCGCTTCTGCAGCTCGTCCACCGGCTCGCCATGGCCGGGCAGGCGCTCTTCCAGCATCTCGTAATAGGTGGCGGGCGGCGGCGTCATGAACGGGGTACCACTGGCCTTGAGCGTGTCCCACCCGGCGATCAGGTCATCGCAGGCAAAGGCGATGTGCTGGATGCCCTCGCCATTGTAGGCGCGCAGGAACTCTTCGATCTGGCCGCCGCCCTTTTGCGATTCCTCGTTGAGGGGGATGCGGATCTTGCCATCGGGCGCAGTCATCGCCCGGCTGGTGAGGCCGGTATATTCGCCCTTGATGTCGAAATAGCGGATCTCGCGGAAACCGAACACGCGCTCGTAGAAGCTGGCCCAGTGCGCCATGCGCCCGCCATAGACATTGTGCGTGAGGTGATCGATCGTGTGGAAGCCCGCGCCAACCGGCTGGCGGTTCACCCCGGGCAGGTAGACGAAATCGATGTCATAGATCGACAGGTCACCGAACTGCCCGCCGTGATAGCGATCAACGAGGTAGATGATCGAGCCGCCGATGCCGCGAATGGCGGGAATGCGCAGTTCCATCGGGCCGGTCTTCACGTCGACCGGCTCTGCCCCACGCTCAAGCGCGGCGGCATAGGCCTTGGCCGCATCGCGCACGCGCCAGCCCATGCCGCAGGCCGAAGGGCCATGCTCGGCCGCGAAATAGGCAGCCGGGCTGCGCTTTTCATAGTTGGCGATCAGATTGATGCCGCCCTGGCGCCACAGCTCCACGTCCTTGCTGCGGTGGTTGGCGATGTGGGTAAAGCCCATGGCGGTGAACACCGGGCCCAGGCTGCCGCGATCGGCGCTGGCAAATTCGATGAATTCGAACCCGTCGAGGCCCAGGGGGTTTTCAAACAGATCGGTCGATGCGGCCATGGCGCGTGTCTCTCCACCAGCAGGGGCGTGCCGGTGCGGCAGCCACCGTGTTTGGCTGCATTCTATCCCAAAGCCGATGCACGGTCCGCGCGAAGTTACGGCGGAAAACGCGTATTGCTACGTCAGTGACGCATGATACCCGAAATTTCCGCGTCAACCGTGCGGCGCAGGCAATGGTAGCGCGGTGGTGCGCTTGATCCGGTCGAGCACGATCGACGAGCGCAAGTTGGCCACATCGCCATGGCCCAGGATTTCTGCGTTGAGCAGGTTGGTGAAGGCGGCAAGATCGTGCGCCACGATGCGCAGCAGATAATCCGCGTCCCCGGTCAGTGCGCAGCAATCGACCACGGCGGGCAGCCCGGCAATCCGCTCGTGAAAGCCGCCCACCACCTCGCGCGCATAGGATGCCATGGTGACGGTGACATAGGCCTCGACCCCCAGGCCCAGCGCAGCCTCGTCCAGCAGGGCCACCTGGCCCCGGATCACCCCGGTTTCGCGCAGGCGGGCGATGCGGCGCGAACACTGCGAGGGCGAAAGGTGCACCGCCTCTGCCAGCTCAGCATGGCTGGCCGAGGCATCGGCCTGAAGATGCGAAAGAATGCGGTGATCGATCCTGTCCATGCGCCGATCGTGCAGCATTGGCGCGATCAGCGCAAGATCACGGCCTATCGCGTCGGGCCAAACCGCGCCACGAGTTCATAGGCGCCCGCCATGAATGTCTGGCGCACGAAGGTGACGCTATCGGCCCCGCGCCAGGTGTGCCGCGCCACCACCAGGCAGGCGGCGCCGGCCGCAACGCCCAGGGCGCGCGCCTGGTCGCGGCTGGCAGACACCGCGCCAATGCGGTTTTCCGCCTCCGTCCAGGGAATGTGCCGCAGCAGCCAGCCGCCCGGGGGATCGGCGGTGAAATCGACCTCGGCCATGCCGGGCACCAGCGCCAGGTTGATCACGCGCTCTTCCAGCGCCAGCGGCGCGCCATCCGCCAGGTGCAGGCCCGACAGCCGCAGGATCGGCCCCACCGGCCCCAGTTCGGCCGCCGCCTCTGCATCGCTGGCGGTATCGCCCAGGCGGCGCGAGAGCAGGCGAAAGCCGTAGGCCTGGCCGCGCCCCTGCACTTCCTGCGCCAGATCGGGAATATCCAGCACCATGGAAACCGTGCGCGGCCGGGCGACAAACGTGCCGGCGCGCTTGCGCCGATCGAGCAGGCCACTGGCGGCAAGGCGCGAGAGCGCCTTGTTCACCGTCATCCGCGCGCAGCCATAGTGCGCCATCAGTTCCAGTTCCGACGGGATGCGCTCGCCCGGGCGCAGGTCACCGGCCAGGATGCGGCCCTCGATTTCCTGGCGGATGCGCTCGTGCATCGGCAGGGGGGGCGGCGAAGGATCGGCAGCGGCGGTCATTCCCCCAGCACAGAGAGTGCCCCAAGCAAACTGTCAAGGGCGGTGCGCAGGCAATACGGCCAGGGGCATCGCCAACAGCAGCGCGAACGCACACCCGGCAAACCCGACGAGGCCAACGCCGGCAAACGATCCCGTGGCATCGGCGAGCAGGCCCGCCCCCAGCGCGCCAACCGATTGCGCCAGCAGCCAGGTGGCGGTCATCATCACCGCCAGCCGGCCATCGGGTTCCTGGTCATAGGCCAGCCCCAGCAACATGGGATAGGCGATGAACCAGCTGGCATTGAACACCACCAGCGCCACGGCAAAGACCCAGGCAATGCCCGCCGTGGTCAGCAGCGCGCACGACAGCGCACAGGCAATCAGCCCCCCGCCCAAAAGCGCGCGGCGCGGCAGGCGGGTGATCGCCACGGCCAGCGCGGCATTGCCCAGCGCGCTGGTGATCGTGGCCAGCGATTGAAACCAGCCAAACGTGGTGGCGGCCAGGCCAATGGCATGGGCGGCGCGTTCCATGAACGGCCAGATCGACAGGCTGCCCCCGGCAAACAGGCCCATGGCCAAAAGCAGGCGCCATCCCGCCGGGCTGATCGGCCGCTGCGCCGTGGCGCCGGCAGGCTTGGACAAGGCCGTGGCCGGCAGCGCCAGCGTGCCCAGGCCAAGCAGCAGCGACAGGCCAGCCAGCGCGCCAAACATCGCCATCAGGCCATGGCGCGCCGCGACTTGCGGCAGGGCAATGTTGACCAGGGCAAACAGCACGGTCTGGCAGGCGATCCCCACCGAAATGGCCCGCGCCGGATGGGCGGTGCGCCCGGCAGCGAGATTGACCGCCCCGTTCATCACGCCAAAGCCGAAGCCGGTGGCCAGGCGCCCGGCGAGCAGCAGCGGCAAGGCCCCGCCCAGCCCGGAAAGCGCCTGGGCCACCACCACCAGCACCGTGCTGCCCAGCGCCAGCCAGCGCGGCGCCAGCCGGCTGCCCCAGCGCGCCACGCCCAGCATCGCCGCGCCATAGGCCAGCGTTTCCAGCATCGCGAACAGGCCCATTGCCGCGGCGGTGAAGCCATAGGCATCGATCAGCCCGCCCACCAGGAAGGTGGTGAAATTGTTGCCGATATGCGCCGCGGCCGTGCCCCCCCCCCCCCCCCCGCGCCCCCGCCCCCGGCGCCGGCCCCCCCCCCCCCCCCCCAACGTGGCCGGGGCCCCCAACGC
>CAYXUN010000017.1:39010-66374 GCA_964468165.1 uncultured Novosphingobium sp.
CCGTGCCCGCGCCGATCGCGGCGAGCGAGAGCGCCGGGCGCGGGCCGCCCGATCCCGCCGCCACGGTGCCGGGGGCCGCATCGGCCGATCCTGCCATCGCTACCCCCATTGCCGCGTGCCCCCGTATCTGCGCGATGCGCTGCCCTGACCGGCGATCAATCGAAGCGTACGCGCGGGAAGCGCGCAACCGCTTCCAGCAATTCCAGATCCATATGCGCGCGGATATATTCGCGCGAGGCATCGCGTGGCACCTGGTGGTCCCAATGGGTCAAGGCGCCGGCCGCATTGGCCCGCGCCACCAGATGGCGGCGTTTCTGGCTGGCCAGCACCTGCGTTTCGATCAGCGGCAGGTTCCAGCGCTCGGCCACTTCGGCGCGCAAGGCCGCCACGCGCTCGGTCTGGGCCGGCTCGGCGGCCAGATTGCAGGTCTCGTCGGGATCGTCGGCCAGGTTGTAAAGCTGGTCAGGATCGGCCGGGCAGTGCACGAACTTCCAGTCGCCGCGCCGGATCATCACCATCGGCGCGATCGCCCCTTCGCCCAGGTATTCGCCCAGCGCCAGATCATGCCCGTCTTGCCCGCGCAGATGTGGCACCAGGCTGTGCCCGTCGATCGGGGCCGCATCGGCCGGCGGCAATCCCGCCAGATCGAGCAGCGTGGGCAGGATATCGAGCGTCGATACCGCCGCCTCCACCCGCCGCGCTGCAAAGCGGGCCGGGGCATGGACCAGCAGCGGCACCCGCGCGGCGTTTTCGAAGAAGTTCATCTTGTACCACAGCCCGCGCTCGCCCAGCATCTCGCCATGGTCGCCGCTCACCACCACCACGGTGTTTTCAGCAAGGCCGGTTTCTTCCAGCGTGTCGAGGATCAGGCCGAACTGTTCGTCGACAAAGCTGATCGCACCGAAATAGGCGCGCCGCGCGGCCCGCACCTGTTCGTCGGTCACCGGCATCAGATCGTTGCCGCAGACATGGCGCAGCCGCTGCGCATGGGGATCATCGACCACGTCGCCGTGCCCGATGCGCGGCATGGGAATGTCGACGCCGTCATAGAGATCCCAATAGCGGCGCTGGATGGCAAAGGGATCGTGCGGATGGGTGAGCGAGGCGACCAGGAAAAACGGCCGCTTCGCCGGATCGCGCGCAATGTCGAACAGCTTGCGCCGCGTGGTGAAAACCACTTCCTCGTCGAAATCGATCTGGTTGGTGCGCACTGTCGGCCCGGCGGTAACGACCGAATCCATCGAGTGATACCACGTCGGCCGATGCTCCGGCCGCGACCAGTCGGGCGTCCAGCCGAAATCGGCGGGATAGATATCGGTGGTCAGCCGCTCTTCAAATCCGTGCAACTGGTCGGGGCCGACGAAATGCATCTTGCCCGCCAGGATCGTGTGCCAACCGCCAGCGCGCAGGTAATGCGCCATGGTGGGCGTATCGGCGGCAAATTCGGCGGCATTGTCATAGGCACCGATGCGCGAGGGCAGCTGGCTGGCCATCAGCGAAAAGCGCGAGGGTGCGCACAGCGGGCTGGGGCAATAGGCATTGGCAAAGACCACGCCACGTTCTGCGAGCGCCGCCAGCCGCGGGGCGTGGACCGGCCATTGCCCCATGAACGGCAAGGCATCGGCCATCATCTGGTCGGCCATGAGGAACAGGAAATTCGGTGCCTCGGTCATCCCCATCAATCCCTTTTGGCAAATCCCAGGGCATAAGCTAGAACCAAGGCAGAGCAGCGGTGAAGCCGTTGTCTGCTTAAGGGGGCATAAGTGGAACTTGCGCCTGGAACCTATGCACGCCTGCCGCTGCGCGGCCTTTTGGTGTTCGAGGCCGCGGCGCGGCGCGGCACGTTTTCGGGCGCGGCACGCGAACTGGCGATGACCCAGGCCGCAATCAGCCAGCATATCGGCCATCTTGAGGCGGAACTGGGCGTGAGCCTGTTTGCCCGGCACCATCGCGGCGTGGAACTGACCCAGGCGGGAGAGCGGTTGCTGCCGCGCGTGGAAGAAGGCCTGCAATCCCTGGCCAGCGGCGTTGCCAGCGCGCGGCGACACAAGGGCACGCGCACCGTCACGATCCTCACCGATTTCGGCTTTGCCGCCTGGTGGCTGATGCCACGCATCGGCGAATTGAGCGACCTCATGCCCGAGGTCGAAATCCGCCTGATCACCTGGCAGGGCACCAGCGACGCGCTGGGGACGGAGTTTGACCTTGCCGTGCTGTTCGGCAACGGCCAGTGGCCCGGCTGCCGCGCTCATCGCCTGTTTGCCGAAGAGGTCTTCCCAGTCTGCGCGCCCAGCTATCTGGGCACGCGCACGGCCCCGCTGCCCCCGGCAGAGCTGGCCGGCATGCGCCTGCTGCATCTGCGCGGCGCCGGACCGACCCGCTGGTTCGACTGGGCAGACTGGTTTGCCGGCATGGGCGTGCCACCGCCCGCCACCAAACAGGAGCTGGCGTTCAACAACTATCAGATCGTGCTGCAGGCCGTGATGCTCGGCCAGGGCGTGGCGCTGGGCTGGTCCCCGCTGATCGACGATCTGGTGCGCGCCGGCAACCTGGTGCGCCTGACAGAGCGCCCGCTATCAAGCGCACGTGGCTATCATCTGGTTGAGCCGCTGTCCCGCCCCCTTCCCGCCGACGTGGCGCGGGTCAACGCATGGCTACGCCAGGCCGCCGCGCGGTAGGGGTCCCGCTCGAACCTTTGGATCACAGCGGCACCGCCCTACCCCGCATGCCGGGCGATTTCCTCGGCAATATGCCCGCGCCACAGGGCAGCGAGCAGGTCGGTTTGGGCAATCAGGCCCAAAAAGCGCCCTTGCCCATCCACCACCACGGCTTCGCGGTGCAGGCCGCCCGACAAGACCGGCAGCAGTTCATCGATCGCGCGATCCGGGCTCGCCAGGCACGGGGTTGCGTCCATCACGGCCGCCACCGTTGTATCCTGCCCGGCGCTGGCAGCAGCCATAGCCACTTGGTCGGCACGCAGCAGGCCGGCGACATGGCCGTCGGCACGCACCACCGGCAGGCTTTCGCCGTGGGCAGCTAGCGTGCGCGCCGCCACATCCAACAAGGCGTCAGGGGCGATCGTGGTGGCGTCGGCGCGCATGATCTGTTCGCAGCGGATCACCCCGTGCAGGCGGCGATAGGCGCGGCCCTCCACCTGGCGGAACAGCGCGTCGAGGTCTTCGCTGCTGACATCGAGCAGTTCATCGTATTGCGCCAGAACCGCTTCCACATCGGCCATGGTATAGCCGGCGGCGGGGACAGTCGCGGGGTCGGCCACGGCGCGAACGTGGTGCGGATAATTGCCCCTTGTGGCAAGGTTGTAGAGCCAGCCGGCCGCGACCAGCAGCAGGCAGTTGATCGCCACCGGCATCAGCGCGAAATGCCAGCCTGCCGCCGCGATCGCCGGGCCGCCGATCACCGCCGTCAGCGCCACCGCGCCGCCGGGCGGATGCAAACAGCGCAGCAGGCTCATCATCACGATGGCGCTCGCCACGGCGAGGCCGGCGGCCAGTGTCGGATCGCCCAGCCACCGCGCCCAGAAAATGCCGCACAGCGCCGAAACGGTATTGCCGCCGATGATCGCCCAGGGCTGCGCCAGCGGGCTCGCCGGCACGCCGAACAGCAGCACGGCCGAGGCCCCCATCGGCGCAACCAGCAGCGGCACCGATATCGCCTGCCCGGCGGCCCAGCGATGCATGACAAAGCCCGTGATGCAAATGCCGAAAACAGCACCGGCAAATGCATGGACAAGCCGCCAGGCCGCCGGGCGCGGCTGCACCCCCGCCCAGCCAAAGACCCCATGCCAACGCGCGCTCGCGGTCATGCCCCGTGTTCTCCCCCTTGCAACATCCCCGCCCCATCCCCCTGCGCCGCACCATCCATGCGGTCAACGCGCGCCAGCAGGGCGGTCAGCATCGGGCGCAGGCGGCGAATTTCCTCGCGGTGTACGGCCGAAAGCGCAGCGAGCGCCGCGTCGGCCTGCGGCGTCAGCGCCAGCAGCGCCTGGCGCCGATCGTTTGGTGCCGGCCGCCGCTCCACCAAGCCCAAGGCTACCAGCCGGTCGATCAGCCCGGTGGCGCTGTGCGGCTTGAGGATCAGGCGCTCGGCCACGTGGCCCACGGTCACCATGCCGGCCTGCCCGGCGCGAATGGCCAGCAGCGCCTGGTGCTGCTGCGGGGTCAGCCCGGCGGCATGGGCATGCGCCTCGCTAAAGGCGTGAAACTGGCGCAGCGCAAAGCGGAAATCGGCGAGCGCGGCATAGTCTTCATCGCCTAGCGGCGCTGGTACGGGATCAGGCTCAGTCATGGCGGCGCGTCTCTTCAGGCAGGCGTTGCGGCAAAGCGGCTGCGGGCGGTTTCGGCCTGCTGCGCGCGGTGCCGTGCCTTGAGCAGATCGTGCCGCGTGACAAGCCCGATCACGCGGCCGCTGCCCGGTTCGACCACCGGCAGGCGGCCCTCGCCGCTTTCCAGGATCAGATCGGCCACCGCGCCCGCCGGGGTATCGGCATGCACCACCATCTGCCCCGCGTCGGACACCGCATCGGCCAGGCGCACGGCAGCCAGAGCCGCATCGCCCTGCCAGCGCAGCGCATCGGCGCGCGACACCATGCCGAGCAGCACCCCGTCAGCATCCACCACCGGATAGCTGCGATAGCGCGCCGGGCCAGACAGGAATTGCGTGGCCTGCGCGATCGTCATCGTGCCGGGCAAGGTATCGACGCCTTGGGCCATGATCTGCCCGGCCTGCACCAGATCTAGCGGATCGACCGTGTATTCCTGCAGGATATGCCGGCCGCGCCGCGCGATCTTTTCCGTCAGGATGGAGCGCCGCATGATCAGCACGCTGGCGCCATAGGCGGCGCCGGCGGCCAGCAGCGCGGCGGGCAGCAGGTCGAACCGCCCGGTAAGCTCGGCGGCAAACAGCGCGCCGGTCAAGGGCGCACGCATCGCCCCGCTCATGATCGCGGCCATGCCCAACAGCGCCCAGGCCGCTGCGCCGCCGGGCAGCACCTGGCCCGCCAGGAACCCGGCCGCGCCGCCCAGGATCAGCAATGGCGCCAGCACGCCGCCCGATGTACCCGACCCCAGCGCCACCAGCCACACCGTCGCCTTGAGCAGCAGCAGCGTCATCACCACCCGTACCGGCAAGGCACCATCCAGCAGTGCCTGGATCGTACCATAGCCTGCACCCAGCACGCGCGCATCAGCGAGACCGCCCAGCCCCACCGCGACCGCGCCCAGTGCTGGCCACCACATCCAGTGCAGCGGCAGGCGGTGGAACAGGTCTTCCACCCGATAGAGCAGCCAAGACAGCACTGCCGCTTCCATCCCCACGACCAGCCCCAGCGCCAGGGCGCCGGCCAGCCCGACCACGCCGGGCAGCGGTGCCACGCCTGGCGCCAGGGCAAACATCGGCCCCGCGCCAAGCAACAGCGGCCGCCAAGCATGCGCCACCAGGACCGCCATGACCACCGGCACGAAGCTGCGCGGCTTCCATTCGAACAATAGCACTTCCACTGCCAGCAACACTGCGGCCAGCGGGGTGGCAAAGATCGCGGTCATCCCCGCCGCGGCACCGGCAACCAGCAGCGTCTTGCGCTCCGCCGCGCTCAGGTGAAAGCACTGTGCAAACAGCGAACCGATCGCGCCGCCGGTCATGATGATCGGCCCCTCGGCGCCGAACGGGCCGCCGCTGCCGATCGAAATGGCCGACGACAGCGGCTTAAGCAGTGCGACTTTGAGCGAGAGCCGGCTTTCGCCATAAAGTATCGTCTCGATCGCCTCGGGAATGCCGTGCCCCCTGATCTTGTCAGAGCCATAGCGCGCCATCACGCCCACGATCAGGCTGCCCACCACCGGTACGGCCACGATCAGCACGCCCAGGTGGGCGTCACCGGGCACGACCGCGGAGGTGGAAATGCGGCCGAACCAGAACAGGTTGGTGGCCAGCGCGATCAGCCGCATCAAAGCCCAAGCGCTCAGCGCGCCGCCGGTGCCCACCACCATGGCCATCGCCGCCAGCACCACCATGCGCATGTCGGCGCTGTGATCGGCAGCGCGCCAGCGCGGCGCGGCCCATGTCCGGGACGACGTGTGATCTGCCATGGCGTTCTCCTCGGCGCCGGCAGTTATATCGCAATGCGATATACGTCAATCCATCTCCGCCAGCAGCGGCGCCAGATCGCAGCTGACAAAGCTCGCGAAGTTGTCGGCAATGCCGTAGGGCACCAGGAGCCGGCGCCCGAGCGCCAGGCTGCCGCAGCTATAGACCACGTTGGGCACATAGCCGTCGCGCTGCTCCGGGCCCGGGCGCAGCAGCGGCAACCGCGCCCGGGCGAGCACGCGCGAAGGGTCGTCGCGATCGAGCAGCACCGCGCCAATGGTGTAGTTGCGCACCGGCCCCACGCCGTGGGTCATCAGCAGCCAACCCTCGTCGATTTCGATCGGCGAACCGCAATTGCCCATCTGCACGAATTCCCAGACATGGCGCGGGCAGACGATCCGCTCAGCCTCGTCCCAGTGCCACAGGCTGTCGGATCGCATCAGCCAGATGCTTTCGTTGTCCTGCCGGCCGATCATGGCATAGCGCCCGCCCACCTTGCGTGGGAACAGCGCCATGCCCTTGTTCAACGCCACGCGGCCGGTCAGGGTGCGAATGTCGAACCGCCGGAAATCGCTGGTCGAGAGCATCTGCGTGCGCCCGGTCACCCCATCATAGGCGGTAAAGGTGCCGTGATAGCAGGCCGTGCCGTCCTCGTTCTGGAACTGCACCAGCCGCAGGTCTTCGAGCCCACGCGCCTGCGCCGCCGTCATCGGGAACAGCACCGCTTCCGACACATCTTGCGCGCTGTCGAAATGCAGGCGCAGCGCCGTGCCATCTTCGTCCTGCGCGTCAATGCGCGGCGAGGCGGCGAGTGGCGCGGGCGGATCGATCGTCACCCCGGCGTCGCCGTTCCAACAGCCGGTGCGGAACGTGATCGAGGAGACGTGCCCTTCGCCAATGCCGCGCAGCGCGCAGATAAAGCGCATGCCGCCGGGCGGTGCGTCGCTCTGATCGGGGGCTGGCACGATCGACGGGTTGAACAGGGCGGCCGCCTCGAACGCGTATTCCTGCAGGAACATGCCCCCCACCAACAGGCGTTGGCCGATCCCCAGCCGCGCGGTCTGCGGGGCGATGGCGGTGATTTCGCCCACCCGCCGCTCCAGCGTGGCCAGCACGTCGCGATGCCGGGCGTCGAGCAGTTCCTTCATGTAGGCCAGCGCCTGGGTCACCGCGTCATCGTCCAGCCCGGCAATGCGATCGACAACGGCGCGCACGCGGTCGCCCGGCTCCTCGCCATAGCCATCGGGATAGGCCAGGTCGAAGGGGCGCAGCACGGTGCGCGTGGCATCGGGCTTGAGCTGCACATGGGCACGTTGCCAAAACCCGACGATCGGCGGCGGCAGCACCGCTGCATCGACCCGCGCGCGCAAGGCATCTTCATCGCTCAGGCTGTCGGTGGGTCTATCGGCAGGGGGCATCACGGCATCCTTCTTGTCGGCACGCGCCATGCCGCAACAAACGCCGCAGCGCGGCACAGGCTCCTGCACAAAAAGGCAAAAAACGCAGTTGACCCGCCATCCCTGCGAAACCGGGCACGCCCTTGGTCGTTGCTTGCCTCATACCCCGCGCGCCACTGGCCGCCCTATCGGGAAATCCCTTGATGACAGACAGCGCCCCAACCTTTCATCCCCCGGCGGCCGAGATGCAGTCGCACGATGATCGCCTGGCGATCGACACGATCCGCACCCTGGCGATGGACGCCGTGCAAAAGGCCAATTCGGGCCATCCCGGCACGCCGATGGCATTGGCGCCGGTAACCTACGCCCTGTGGCGCGATGTGCTGCGCACCGATCCTGCCTGCGCCGATTGGCCCAACCGTGATCGCTTCGTGCTGTCGGTCGGCCATGCCTCGATGCTGCTCTATGCCGTGTTGCACCTTGCCGGCGTGGAAGAAATCGACGCCGATGGCGCCAAGACCGGCAAGCCCGCCGTGAGCCTGGCGGACATCGAGCAGTTCCGCCAGTTGGGCAGCAAGACCCCCGGCCACCCCGAATATCGCATGACCACCGGGGTGGAGACCACCACTGGCCCGCTTGGCCAGGGCGTAGCCAATGCCGTGGGCATGGCCATGGCCGAACAGGCCCTGGCCGCGCATTTCAACCGCGATGGTTTCCCGCTGTTCGATCACGATGTCTATGCCCTGTGCGGCGATGGCGACATGATGGAGGGGATTTCCGGCGAAGCAGCCTCGCTCGCCGGGCATCTGCGCCTTTCCAACTTGTGCTGGATCTATGACAGCAACACGATCTCGATCGAAGGATCGACGCAGATCGCCTTTACCGAGGATGTGGGCGCCCGCTTTGCCGCCTATGGCTGGCAGGTGCTGCATGTCGATGATGCCAACGACCTGCCCGCGCTCCATGCCGCCTTGGCGCGCTTTCGCGAAACCACCGACCGGCCGACGCTGATCATCGTGCGTTCGGTGATTGGCTGGGGCAGCCCCCGCGCCGGCAGCGCCAAGGCCCATGGCGAGCCGCTGGGCGAAGACGGGGTGCGCGCCACCAAGGCGGCCTATGGCTGGCCGCAGGACAAGGCATTCTACGTACCGGACGGCGTGAAGGAGGCGTTTTCCTCTGCGATCGATGCACGCGGCCGCCCCCTGCGCGAGGCATGGGAGGCGATGGTCGAACGCTATCGCGCGGTCTATCCCGCGCTCGCCACAGAACTGGACCTGCTGCGCGGCGGGCGCCTGCCCCAAGGCTGGCAGGATGCGCTGCCCCGCTTCCCCGCCGATGCCAAGGGCATGGCCTCGCGCGAGGCGGGTGGCAAAGTGCTCAATGCGCTGGCGCCGCATCTGCCCGCGCTGATCGGCGGCGCGGCAGATCTGTCGCCCTCGACCAAGACCGAGATCACCGGCGCGCCCTCGTTCTCGCCAGAAGATCGCGCGGGGCGCAACCTGCATTTCGGCGTGCGCGAGCATGCCATGGGCGCCATCGCCAATGGCATGGCGCTGTCATACCTGCGGCCCTACACCGCCACGTTCCTGGTCTTTGCAGATTACATGCGCGCGCCCATTCGCCTGGCGGCGATCATGGAAGTGCCGACGGTATTTGTCTTCACCCACGATTCCATCGGCGTGGGCGAGGATGGCCCGACACACCAGCCGATCGAGCACCTGGCAACGCTGCGCGCCATTCCCGGCCTCGATACAATTCGCCCGGGCGATGCCAATGAAGTGGCCGTGGCCTGGCGTCTGGCGCTGGAAAGCACGCACACGCCCACCGCGCTGATTCTCTCGCGCCAGGCCATCCCCACGCTTGATCGGGAAGAGCTGGCCAGCGCCGAGGGCGTGGCGCGCGGTGCCTATGTCCTGGCCGATTGCCCGGGCGCCGGCGATGCCGATCCCGAGGTGATCCTGATCGGCACGGGTTCGGAACTGCCGCTGGCGGTAGAGGCCTGGCGTGCCCTGTGCGATGAGGGCGTACGGGCCCGCGTGGTGTCCATGCCCAGCTGGTATCGCTTTGAAAAACAGGATGCCGCCTGGCGGGAAAGCGTGCTGCCGCGCGCGGTTCGTGCCCGCGTGGTGGTGGAACAGGGCGGCTCGCTGGGGTGGGATCGCTATGTCGGGATGGATGGCGAGATGGTCACCATGTCCACTTTCGGCGCCTCTGCCCCGCTTGCCAAACTTCAGGAAAAGTTCGGCTTCACGCGTGACAACGTCGTCAAGCTGGCGCACGAGGCCATCGCGAAAAGCCGCTGAGCCGTCCAGCAACCGGCGCTGGCTCGCGGCCGGATTGAAAAGTTCGACAGGAGATTGCTTGCATGCGTGTTGCCATCATCGGCCTGGGCCGCATGGGCGCCGGGATTGCCCGCCGCCTGATGCGCGCCGGCCATGAAATCGTTGCGTTCGACGTGGCCAAGGAGGCCGTCGCTGCTTTGACCGAACATGGCGCGATCGGCGCCACCTCGCTGGAGGATGCCGCCAGCAAGTTCGATGGCCAGAAGGTATTCTGGGTCATGCTGCCCGCTGGCGAGATCACCGAAACCACCATCGCCCAACTGGCCGATCTGGCTGCCCCTGGCGACATCCTGATCGACGGCGGCAATTCGTTCTACAAGGACGATATTCGCCGCGCCAAGGCACTGGCCGACAAGGGCATTGCCTATGTCGACGTCGGCACGTCGGGCGGGGTCTGGGGCTTTGACCGCGGCTTCAGCATGATGGTTGGCGGCCCGGCCGAGGCGGTCGCCACGATCGACCCGATCCTGGAATCGCTGGCGCCGGGCATGGGCACGATCGAGCGCACCGCCGGCCGTGGCGACGATGCCGATCCGCGCCCGGAAAAGGGCTACCTCCACGCCGGGCCGGCTGGCGCGGGCCATTTCGTCAAGATGGTCCACAACGGCATCGAATACGGCATGATGGCCGCCTTTGCCGAAGGGTTCGATATCCTCAAGGCCAAGGCATCGGACAAGCTGCCCGAGGACGAGCGCTTTGATCTCAACCTCCCCGACATTGCCGAAACCTGGCGCCGCGGCAGCGTGGTCGCTTCCTGGCTGCTTGACCTGACGGCAGACGCCCTGGCCCGCGATCATGCGCTGGACAAGTTTTCGGGCAACGTGGCGGATTCGGGCGAAGGCCGCTGGACAGTCGAAGCCGCGATGGAAGAAGCGGTGCCGGCCTATGTGCTCTCCGCCGCGCTGTTTGCCCGCTATCGCAGCCGCATGGAAACCACTTTTGGCGACAAGGTGCTTTCGGCGATGCGCTATGGCTTTGGCGGCCACGTCGAACCGAAATGACCGGGCAGCACCCCTGACGCAACAGGGGTGCACCCAAATCAATAAACCTGCACCTGGATTGCACAATCACGCAAGCAGGTCATGATCTTTGCAACCCCTTGCTCTGCCGCTGCTGCTAGGATGCGCACGGATTTAGAGCAGGGGGTTTTTGCAATGCACGCACGGCAGATGGCAGCGGCCGGAATCGATACACCCCCGCGTCGCTGGGCCGATTGGGCGATTGCGCGGATCGAGGCGGACTATGCCCGCAGCGCCGACACCCACCTGATCCCGCTCGATCTGCCCGCGCTGCCCGGCGTTGCCATCTACCTCAAGGACGAAAGCAGCCACCCGACCGGCAGCCTCAAGCACCGGCTGGCGCGCTCGCTGTTCCTGCATGCGCTGTGCAGCGGCTGGATCGGCGAAGGCACCACCGTGGTCGAGGCGTCATCTGGCTCAACCGCCGTATCGGAAGCCTATTTCGCGCGCATGCTGGGCCTGCCGTTCGTCGCGGTGATCCCCGCCACCACCGCTGCCGAAAAGATCGCCGCGATCGAGGCGCTGGGCGGGCAATGCCACAAGGTGGCCGATCCCACTGCCGTCTATGGCGAGGCGCAGCGCTTGGCCGATGCGCGCGGCGGCCACTACATGGACCAGTTCGCCTTTGCCGAACGGGCGACGGATTGGCGCGGCAACAACAATATCGCCGAAAGCATCTTTGCCCAGATGCGCCGCGAGCCCGCCCCGATCCCCACCTGGATCGTGTGCGGCGCCGGCACGGGCGGCACCTCGGCCACGCTGGGCCGCTTCGTGCGCTTTCACCGCCACGCCACGCGCATCTGCGTGGCCGATCCTGCGCATTCGGTGTTTCACCGCCACTGGCATGATCGCACCGTCGTGCGCAAGGATGGCGCCTGCAGCGTGATTGAGGGGATCGGCCGCCCCCGCGTGGAACCCTCGTTCGTGCCCAATGTGATCGACCGGATGGAAGTGGTGGAGGATGCCGCCTCGATCGCGGCGGCGCGCGCGCTGTCGCGCCACCTCGGCCGCCGCGTGGGCGGATCGACCGGCACCAACCTGGTCGCCTGCGCGCGGCTGGCGAGCGAGATGGCCCGCGCCGGCCAGCAAGGCTCGATCGTCACGCTGCTGTGCGATTCCGGCGAACGCTATGCCTCCACCTGCTTCAACGATGCCTGGCTCGCCGCGCGCGGCCTGGATATCGCCGACGAGGAAGCACGGATCACGGCCTTTCTCACCAGTGGGCAATATTGATGGTAGCGCAACCAAACTGAACATCCTATCTGCCGTGACCAGACCGCGCGGGCCGCCGCGCACAACGGCAAAGGAACTTGCGCCCATGAACGGTGCCTATCTGATCGGCGGGGAAAACCGCACCAGCAGCGAAACCTTCACCGGGATCGCCGCCGCCACGGGCCAGGCGCTGGACGGTGACTTTGCCGTCACGCCGCTGGCCGATATCGCCCAGGCCTGCGCCCTCGCTGCCGCCGCATTCGATCACTATCGCGAGACCACGCCCGCCGCCCGCGCGGCCTTCCTGGAGGCGATCGCCACCGCGCTGGAAGCCCGCGCCGAAGCGATCATCGCCCGCGCCATGCTGGAAACCGGGCTGCCGCAGGGCCGCCTGGCGGGCGAACTGGGCCGCACCACCGGCCAGCTGCGCCTGTTTGCCACGGTCGTGCGCGAAGGCGCCTGGGCCGGCGCGATGATCGAACCGGCCTTGCCCGATCGCCAGCCCCTGCCGCGCCCGGCGCTGGCCTCGCGCGCCATCGCGGTTGGCCCGGTGGCGGTGTTCGGCGCATCCAACTTCCCGCTGGCGTTCAGCGTCGCTGGCGGTGACACCGCCTCGGCCCTTGCCGCCGGCTGCCCGGTGGTGGTCAAGGCGCATCCGGCCCACCCCGGCACCTCGCGCCTGGCGGGCGAAGCCATTGCCGAGGCCGTGGCCCAATGCGGCCTGCCGGGCGGGGTGTTCAGCCTGGTCCAGGGGCCGGGCACCGATATCGGCACGGCACTCGTGGCCGATCCGGCGATCAAGGCCGTGGGCTTTACCGGCTCGCGCCGGGGCGGCCTGGCGCTGATGGCCGTTGCGGCCGCGCGGGTCGAGCCGATCCCGGTCTATGCCGAAATGTCGTCGATCAATCCGGTCCTGCTGTTTCCCGCGGCGCTAGCCGCCCGCGCCGAAGAGCTGGGCAAGGCCTATGTCGGCTCGCTCAGCCTGTTTGCCGGGCAATTCTGCACCAATCCGGGCCTGGTCATCGCGCTCGACAGCCCCGATCTCGATCGCTTCGTCGCCGCCGCCGCGCAGGCCCTCGCTGGCGTTGCGCCGCAGGTCATGCTGACAGGCGCGATTGCCGCTGCCTATGCCAAGGGGATCGCCACGCTTTCTGGCAGCGAGGGGGTCACCGTCGTGGCTGCGGGCAGCGATGGCGATGCGCAGCAGGGCGCCGCGCGCCTGCTCACCGTCGATGCTGCCCACCTGCTTGCCAATCCGGCGCTGACCGAGGAAGTGTTCGGCCCCTCGTCCGTGGTGGTGAGTGCGCAAAGCACCGACCAGATCGCCCAGCTGCTCGAAACGCTGGAAGGCCAGCTGACCGCCACGCTGCACCTCGATGAAGCAGACCATGCTCTCGCCGCGCCGCTGGTGCCGGTGCTGGAACGCAAGGTTGGCCGCATCCTTGCCAACGGCTGGCCCACCGGCGTGGAAGTGAGCCGCACGATGGTCCATGGCGGGCCGTTCCCCGCCACCAGCGACGGGCGCACCACTTCGGTTGGCGCCATGGCGATCCACCGCTTCCTGCGCCCGGTCTGCTATCAGGCGCTGCCCGACGCGCTGCTGCCCGCAGCGCTGCAGGCCGCCAACCCGCTGGGCCTGCCGCGCCAGACCTTCGCCTGATCGGTCCTTCCGCGCCTGCCCGCCGGGCCACGGGGGGGGGCGGCGGCGGGTCCCATGGGCGCCCCATGGCGTATGGACAGGGCATGACGTTCACCGACATTGCCCGGCGCACTTACGATCACAACTTCCGGCTCGATCCGATCGTGCGCAGCCTGCTCGATACCGATTTCTACAAGCTGCTGATGTTGCAGATGATCCGGCACGTCCACCCCGACGTGGCCACCACCTTTTCGCTGATCAACCGCACCACCACCGTGCGCCTGGCCGATGTGATCGACGAGGCGGAACTGCGCGCCCAGCTCGATCATGCGCGCACCGTGCGGTTTACCAAGAAAGAGCTGATCTGGCTCGCCGGCAACAGCTTCTATGGCCGCCAGCAGATGTTCGCGCCCGATTTCCTCGCCTGGCTCGCCGAATTCCGCCTGCCCGAATACGAACTGCGCCGGCACGATGGGCAGTTCGAACTGCATTTCGCCGGCCCGTGGACCCACACCACGATGTGGGAAATCCCGGCGCTGACGATCATCAACGAACTGCGCTCGCGCGCCGCGCTGCGCGACAAGGGCAAGTTCGCGCTCGATGTCACCTATGCCCGCGCCAAGGCCAAGCTGTGGAACAAGGTGGAACAGTTGCGCACCCTGCCCGATCTGGTCCTGTCCGATTTCGGCACGCGGCGGCGCCATGGTTTCCTGTGGCAGCGCTGGTGCGTCGAGGCGCTGAAAGAAGGCCTGGGCGAGCGCTTCATCGGCACCTCCAATGTGCTCCTGGCGATGGACGCTGATCTTGAGGCGATCGGCACCAATGCCCATGAACTGCCGATGGTTGCCGCTGCCCTGGCCGAAAGCGACGCCGAACTCGCCCGCGCGCCCTATCGCGTGCTCGAAGATTGGCGCCAGCATTACAACGGCAACCTGCTGATTGCCCTGCCCGACGCCTTTGGCACCACCGCGTTCCTGCGCGACGCGCCCGATTGGCTGGCCGGCTGGACCGGCTTTCGCCCTGACAGCGCGCCACCCATTCCCGCCGGCGAACAGATCATTGCCTGGTGGCAGGCGCATGGCGTCGACCCGCGCCAGCGCCTGCTGATCTTTTCCGACGGGATGGACGTGGACACGATCGCGCAGACCTATCGCCACTTCCACGGCCGCGTGCGGATGAGCTTTGGCTGGGGCACCAACCTCACCAACGATTTTCGCGGCTGCGCGCCGGATGGCGATACCGCGCTCGAACCGATCTCGCTGGTGTGCAAGGTCACCAGCGCCAATGGCCGCCCCGCGGTCAAACTGTCCGACAACCCGGCCAAGGCCACCGGCGATCCCACCGAAATCGCCCGCTATTTGCGCGTCTTCGGCACCGAAGGCTTCGCGCCGGCGCCAGTCAGCGTATGAGCAGCGGAATGCGCAAAGAGAAAAGCGGGACCCCGGATCAAGTCCGGGGTGACGTTAAGTTTTTAAAGACGTTCTATTAGTCGTCACCCCGGACTTGATCCGGGGTCCCGCTCGATCTTTTGCAAAAGCGATACACCCACTCACCCGGCATTGGCCCGCGCGCGCACCGCGTCAAACGTGTGGCGCACCAGCATTGTGCCATTGCGCCACACCGGCACCAGCAGGTCATCGCCCGGCGCCACCGCGTCGCGCCGTGCGGCGACCAGGGTGCCATCGCGCAGCACCACGGCCTGGCGCCCGGCCTTGCTGGCCTTGCCCGGATCGGTGGCAGGATGCTTGAACACGTCATGCCACACGCCGTCCGCGTCGAGCATGGCATTGGCTTTCATCGCAAAGCGCAGGGTATCGCGGTTGACCTTCTGCAACAGGCCGGCGCCCATGCCAAAGGCGATGTTGTCGACGGCAAAGCCTGTCGCGATCAGCCGCTCGATCAACCGGGCGATGGTTTCGGCGGTCATGCCATCGCCCTGGATCACCCGCACATGGGGGTTGAGCACGCGAAAACCCTTGGCGTTGATCGTGCCGCCAAAGGCGTCCCATAGCGTTGCGATCGTGCGCAGCGGGGTTTCGATCGGATCGCCGCTATCGGGGCGCACCACCAGCGTACCCTGGCGGGCCTGGACATGGTCGCGCAGCGTCCCGCCCCAGATGCCACGCACCGCCGCGTCGAGGTCATAGCTGTCGGATACCACGGCAACCAGCCGCCCGGGGCCATCGAACGCATCCAGCATGGTGCGATAGGCCTCTGCCTCGCGCGCTTCGCCCCAGCTGGTCATGGTGCTGTGCTCGGCTGCGGGGATGGAAAAGCCGGCCATGTCGGCCGCGTAATAGCGCCGCGCGGCGAGCAGCGCCTCCATCGTGTCGGTGCCCTGGAAATTGACGAGGTGCGCGAGGCCGCCCAGCCCCGCGCTTTCCCCGCTGCTCACCCCGCGCGCACCGAAATCGTGCAGCTTGAACGGCAATTGCCCGTCAACGTCCTCGCTCGTCCGTTCCAGCCCGGCGCGGATCACCTGGCGGCATTGCCAGCTCATCGTGGCAACGGTGCTGGGATACCACACCGCGCGCAGCAGCGCGGTTTCGACAAAAGTGGTGAGCCAGGGCATGCGCGGGTCGGTATTTTCTACCTGCACCAGCGGCACGCCCGCCGGCACCACGCTGCCTTCGGGCAAGGCGCGGATTTCCAGCGGCAGGTGGCCGCCATGGTCATCGACGATTGCCTGCCATCCGGCACGGTTGAACGGCACGCCATGCGCGGCGCAGACCGCCTCGGCCTCGTCGATGTCGGCTGCGGTCACCGCGCGGCCCAGGTAATCGATCAGATAGGGTTGCAGCCCCAGGAACAGGACCACGTCACTCGCGCCACCGGCCCGCGCCTCCACATAGGCGCTGATCACCCGCGCTTCGGGCGGATATTGGCGAAAGTGGCTGTGCTTGTAGCTATCGGTGGCCAGGATCGGGTTGGTCATGATGCGCCTTCCCCTCACACGCCACGCCGCGCGCGGCAAGCCCTGCGCGCATGGCGCCCGCTGCCCTTTCTGCCCGGTGCAGGATCGTTGCAGCCTGTTGCGCGTTCGAACCGCACATTCTTCCCCCAAGACGAGGACCGCTTCCGGCCATGGCCCCCACTTCGCCAACCGCGCACGTCAACGGCCAGCCGCAGACGCTGCCCGAAGACCCCCGCCGCACGCTTCTCGATTGGTTGCGCCACGATCTTGGCCTGACCGGCACCAAGAAGGGCTGCGACCATGGCCAGTGCGGTGCCTGCACCGTGCTGGTCGATGGCAAGCGCATCAACTCCTGCCTTTCGCTGGCCGCGCTGCACGAGGGGGACAGCATCGAAACCATCGAGGGCATCGGCACGCCCGATGCGCTGGCGCCGCTGCAGCGGGCCTTTGTGACGCACGATGGCTATCAGTGCGGCTATTGCACGCCGGGGCAGATCTGTTCGGCCAAGGCGCTGATGGCCGAACTGGCGCAGGGCTGGCCCAGCGCGGTCAGCGCCGATGTGGCTGCCCGCCCCACGCCCACCGCCGAAGAACTGCGCGAGCGGATGAGCGGCAACCTCTGCCGCTGCGGTGCCTATTCCAACATCATCGCTGCGCTTGAAGAAGTGATCGGGGCGGAGGCGCTGGCATGAAGCCGTTCACGCTCGATCACGCGCCAAGCACGCAAGCCGCCCTCGCCGCGATGGACCAAGGCGCCACGGCCATCGCCGGCGGCACCAACCTGGTCGATCTGATGAAGCTGCAGGTGGCCGCGCCCGACCGGCTGGTTTCGATCCGTCGCACTGGCCTCGACCACATCGTGCCGGATGGCACGGGCCTGCGCATCGGTGCCTTGGTGACCAATGCCGATTGCGCGGCGGACATGCGCGTGCGCCAGGATTGGCCGCTGCTGGCGCAGGCGATCCTGGCCGGCGCCAGCCCGCAGTTGCGCAACCGCGCCACCACCGGCGGCAACCTGTGCCAACGCACCCGCTGCGGCTATTTCTATGATACCACGCAGGCCTGCAACAAGCGCGAACCCGGCACCGGCTGCGCCGCGCGCGAGGGGTTCAACCGCATCCATGCCGTGCTCGGCACCAGCGACGCCTGCATTGCCACCTATCCCGGTGACATGGCGGTGGCCCTGCTGGCGCTCGATGCCGTGGTCCTGACCGAAGGCCCGTTTGGCCCGCGCCAGATTCCGCTGGCTATGTTCCACCGCGAACCGGGCGACGATCCGACACGCGACAACGTCTTGCAGCCCGGCGAGCTGATCACCGCGGTGCGCCTGCCCGCGCCGACCGGCGGTGTTCAGGTCTATCGCAAGGTGCGCGACCGCGCCTCGTATGCGTTCGCCCTCGTGTCCGTGGCGGCAGACGTGACCATGGAAGAAGGCCGCATCGCACGCTGCGCGCTGGCCTTTGGCAGCCTGGGCACCGTGCCGTGGCGTGACAATGCCGTGGAAGCGGCGCTGGTGGGGGAAAAGCCCTCACCCGCGCTGTTCGACCAGGCGGCCGAAATCCTGCTGCGCCAGGCGCGCGGGTTTGGCGCCAACGATTTCAAGATCCCCCTTGCCGCGCGGGCCCTGGCCGCGACGCTGGCCCAAGCGACGAAGGGTTGAACATCATGCACCTTCCCCTGTCAGACATGTATAACCAGCCCGACGAACGCAATCTGCTCGACCAGATGCGCCAGGGCGTGATCGGCCAGCCGCTCGATCGTCCCGAAGGGCCGCTCAAGGTAAGCGGCAAGGCCACCTACGCCGCCGAATGGCGCATCGATGGCTGCGCCGAAGGCGTGCTGGTCCTGGCCGGCATTGCCCAGGGCCAGGTCAGCAAGATCGACCGTGACGCCGTGCTCTCGCGCGAGGGCGTGATCGCGGTGATCGCCGATCCGGCGATGACGCGGCGCCCGGCGCAGGGCATGTCGGCCAAGGCGCCGCAGCAGGATGCGGCGAAGGTCGAATACTTTGGCCAGCCCGTGGCGCTGGTGGTGGCGCACACCTTTGAACAGGCGCGTGACGCCGCGCTCGCCCTGCCGATCGCCTATACCGATGCCGAGGGTGATCCTGTCCCGTTCGATCCCACCGCGCTGGGCGTGAAGGTGGAAGCACCATCCAGCAGCAAGCCGGTTGAGGGCGGTGACCTTGACCAGGCCATGCAGGACGCCGCCTTTGCCGTCGACGTGGAGTATGACACGCCCGGCCATGCCAGTGCCGCGATGGAGCCGCATGCCACGATCGCGCAATGGCAGGGGGACAGCCTGATCCTGCACGGCAGTTATCAGATGCTGTCCTACAACGTGAAGGAAATTGCCGATTGCCTGGGCCTGTCGGCCGACAAGGTGCGGATCATCGCACCCTATGTCGGCGGTGGGTTCGGCTCAAAGCTCGGCATCACCCACGAAGCGGTAGCCGCCGCGCTGGCGTCGCGCGAACTGGGCCGCCCGGTGCGCGTGGTGATGAGCCGGCAACAGGTGTTCCAGACCGTGATCCGCCGGTCCGAAACGCGCCAGCGCGTGCGCCTGGCCGCCGATCCTGCCGGCCGGCTGATCGGCCTGGGACACGAGGCGCTGGTGTCCAACCTGCCGGGCGAAAAGTTTGCCGAGCCGGTCACTCAGGCAACCGAGTTTCTCTACGGCGGCGAAAACCGCCTGCTCAAGGTTGAAGTGGCGCGCATCAGCCGCCTCACCGCCGGATCGGTCCGCGCGCCGGGCGAAGCGGTGGGCATGCAAGTGCTCGAAGCCGCGATGGACGAGCTGGCCGAGAAGATCGGCATCGATCCGATCGAACTGCGCAAGCGCAACCTGCCGGCCGAAGTTCCCGTCGCCGGCACGCCCTACTCCTCGCGCATGTTGACCCAGGCGCTGGAACAGGGCGCCGAGGCGTTCGGGTGGAGCGCGCGCCAGGATCGTCCCTGCCAGACGCGGGAGGGCGATTGGTGGATCGGCATGGGCGTGGCCAGCGCGGCGCGCGTCAACATGATGGTGCCGGCAAAGGCGCGCGTCACGCTCAAGGCCGATGGCAGTGCCGTGGTGGAATCCGACCAGACCGACATCGGCACCGGCTCCTATGCCATTCTGGGCCAGATCGCCGGTGAAATGCTGGGCCTGCCCGTGTCGCGCGTGGACGTGAAGCTGGGCGATACCGTGCACCCGGCCGGTGCCGGTTCGGGCGGCAGCTTCGGCGCCATTTCCACCGGTTCGGCGGTGATGTATGCCTGCGAGGCCATCCGCGCCAAGCTGGCCAAGGCCCTGGGATGCGAGACGGAAGACCTCGCGCTGAAGGACGGCATGGCCAGCGGCGGGGACGCTTCGCCGCGTGCGCTGCGCGATCTGCTGAGCGGCGAAGACATTGCCGAAACCGGCACGATCAAGCCCGGCAAGACCGCCAAGGCTTTTTCTCAGGCCAGCTATGGCGCGTTCTTTGCCGAAGTCGCCGTCCACGCCTTTACCGGCGAGGTGCGGGTACGCCGGATGACCGGCGCATTCGGCTTTGGCCGCGTGCTCAATGCCAAGACCGCGCGTTCGCAGTGCCTGGGCGGCATGGTCTGGGGCATCGGCAGCGCGCTGACCGAGGAACTCGCGTTCGACACGCGCGACGGGCACCTCGTCAACCACGATCTCGCCGAATACCACGTGCCGGTGCATGCCGACGTGCCGGCGATCGAGGTGATCCTGCTGGAAGAGCGCGACGCCGCAGCCAGCCCGCTTCAGGCCAAGGGCGTGGGTGAACTTGGCATCTGCGGCGCGGCCGGGGCGATCGCCAACGCGGTCTACAATGCCTGCGGCGTGAGGGTGCGCAGCTTCCCGATCACGCTCGACAAGATCCTGCCCGCCCTGCCCGATCCCTTCACGCCTGGCGCAGCAGAGGCTGCGCTTTGAAAGGAATACCGTCGATGACCAATCCCCCCATCGCCTATTCTGCCGACCTGGAACACATCCAAGACAACGAGGCGGAAACCGACGCCTCGCTGGAAAAGTCGTTCGACCACATCCTCGAAACCACGGCGGAGGATTATGGCCGTCCGGTGCGCGCGGTTCATGCCAAGGCCCATGGCCTGTTCGAAGGCACATTCACCGTCGATGCAAACCTGCCGCCCGAACTCGCCCAAGGCCTGTTTGCCAAGGCCGGCCGCTATGCCGCCGCCCTGCGCATCTCGACCAATCCGGGCGATATCCTGGATGACAATGTCGTGCTGCCCCGCGGACTCGCCCTGAAAGTGGAAGGGGCGCCGGGCGCCTATCTGCAAACCGCAGAAGGAGACGCGCAGGATTTCCTGTTCGTCAACAGCCCGGTGTTCGCGACTGCGCGGGCCGATCAGTTCGCCAGCAAGCTCAAGCTGCTCGCCGCCACCACCGATCGCGCGCCGGGCGCCAAGGTGGCGCTCTCCACCGTGCTGGGCTTCATCAACAGCGCGCTGGGCAAGGTCGGCCTGGAATCCGGTGCCCTTGCCGCGATGGGCGGCGCGCCACAGGTGCATCCGCTGGGCGAAACCTATTTCTCCACCACCCCGTTCCGCTATGGCGATCACGTTGCCAAGTTCCGCCTGCGCCCGCTGTCGCCCGCGCTCACGGCCTTGTCGGGCCAGGTGATCGACACCAGCGGCCGCCCCGATGGGCTGCGCGAAACCATTCGCAAGGATGCGGCCACGCTCACCGGCGAATGGGCGTTCGAAGTGCAGCTGCTGCGCGATCTCGATAGCCAGCCGGTGGAAGATGCCAGCGTCGAATGGCCCGAAGACGTTTCCCCCTTCGTCCAGGTGGCGACGCTGCGGGTGGAACCGCAGGACAGCTGGAGCGCCGACAAAGTGCAGCGGATCGACGAAACCCTGCACTTCTCACCGTGGAACGGGCTGGAGGCGCACCGGCCGCTGGGCGGGATCAACCGCGCGCGCCGGCGCGCCTATCGGCATTCGGCCGATTTCCGCGTGGCCGCGCAGCAGGGTTGCCCCGTGGCGCATGACCCGGCGCCCGCATCGCATCCGGCAGCCTGAGGGCGGCAGGGGTACTGCCGGTCAGGCCTCGATCCTGACCGGCACGCCCTTCGATGCCGGCGTGTCCGACAGCTTTTCGCGCAGCGACAGCGGCACCAGGGCATTGAGTTCGGGGAAATAGCCCGCCACCGTGCCCGCGGGCAGGTCATACGGCACGACCTTGAGGCCGCCGACGGCGCGGCGCGTGGCCGGATCGGCGGCGGTTACCAGCGTGATGCGCTGCCCTTCGGAAAGGCCGAGCCGGGCGATTTCCTGCGGCGCCATCAGCGCGATGGTGCGCTCTCCCGAAAGGCCGCGCAGCCTGTCGTTCATGCCATAGACGGTGGTGTTGAACTGGTCGTTGGAGCGCAGCGTGACCAGGCGCAGCGTATCGTCTGCCTCGTCCTGCGGGCCGGCGTTGAGCACGCTGGGATCGGTAAATTCAGCGCGCCCGCTTTGCGTATGCCACACCCGGCGGCGCGCATCGTTGCCGCGGAAAAAGCCGCCGGGCTGATGCATGCGCCGGTCCATGTCGAAGAACTCCTTGGGATAGGTCTGCGCGATCAAGTCGCGAATGCGCGCATAATCACCCCTCCAGGCATCCCACTGCCAGCGCGGGTTTGCCGGCAGGCTGGCCTTGGCCAGTTCGCAGATGATCGCCGTCTCGCTCAGCAGGTGCTCGCTTGCCGGCTTGCGCTTGCCCATCGAGCTGTAGATGTGGCTGAAACTGTCCTCGATGCTGACGAACTGGTTGCCGCTGTCCTGGATATCCTCTTCCGAACGGACCAGGCAGGGCAAGATCCAGCTTTCCTTGCCCGGCAACAGATGCGTGTGGTTGAGCCGGGTGGCGATGTGCACCGTCAGGTCCATCTCGCGCCAGGCGGCATGGATCTGGCCATGATCGGGCACGGCCATCGCCAGGTTGCCGCCAAGGCCGACATAGACCCGGTTCTTGCCGGCCTGTAGCGCTTCCAGGAACTTGGCCGTGTTGTGCCCGTCCTCTGGCGGCGTCTCCAGCCCCAGCACGGTGCGATAGGTGTCCACCGGCGCCAGGGCCACCTTTTCGGTGATGCCCACGGTGCGCTGGCCCTGCACGTTGGAATGGCCGCGGATGGGCGAACAGCCCGCGCCGGGCCGGCCGATGTTGCCGCGCAGCAAAAGCAGGTTGACGAGCATGCCGATCGCCTCGCTGCCGTGCACCTGCTGGGTCAGCCCCATGCCATAGATGCCGATCACCGCCTTGGCATCGGCATAGACATCGCCCGCGGCTTCCATTTCCGCCCGCGTCACGCCGCTCGCGGCTTCCAGCGCGTCCCAGCCGGTGGCATCCAGCTTGGCGCGGAACGCCTCGAAACCATGGCAATGCGCGTCGATAAATCCTTGATCGAGCAGGCCGGGTTCCCGTTCGGCACGGGCCAGCACATGCTTGCACACGCCCATCAGTGCGGCGATATCGCCGCCGGGGCGCACCTGCAGGTAAAGGTGGCTTAGCCGCGTCGCCTTGCCCGTCAGCATGTCCAGCGGGCTTTGCGGATTGATGAATTCGACCAGCCCCGCTTCCTTGAGCGGATTGAACGTCACGATCTTGCAGCCGCGCTTCACCGCCTGTTGCAGCGGGTGGAGGATGCGCGGCGAATTGGTGCCCGGGTTCTGACCTAAGTAAAAGATCGCGTCGCACTGCTCCAGGTCTTCCAACTGGCACGTGCCGACTGGCGAGCCGATCACCTTCTTGAGGCCGACCGAGGTGGTCTCGTGGCACATGTTGGAACTGTCGGGCAGGTTGTTGTGCCCCAGCATGCGCGCAAACGCGGCGTAGAGATAGCTCGGCTCAAGCGCCGCCTTGCCGCTGGCGTAGAACGTCATGGCCGCAGGATCGATCTGGCGCAGCCGCGCACCGATCGCGGCAAAGGCCTCATCCCAACTGGCGCGCAGATAGCGGTCGCTGGCAGGGTCGTAGCGCAGCGGCTCGGTCAGGCGGCCCTCGCGCTCCAGTTCATTGGCGCTCAGCCCCCACAGCGAACTGACAGTGTGCTGCGCAAAGAATTCCGGCGTGCAGCGCGCGGTGGTCAAGTCCCACAGCGTTGCCTTGGCGCCGTTTTCGCAGAACTCGAACTTGGCGGGCGTCGGCGGCTTGATCCATGCGCACGAGGTGCAGGCGGTGCCATCGGGCTTGTTGAGATGCGCCAGTGTTTCCAGCGCGCCGGGGCCGGCCCGCTGCGACAGTTCGGTGGCGGCAATCCCCTCCAGCGATCCCCATCCCCCGGCCGCTTCGGGCACCTCGATCGCTTGTGCCTTGGCTTCCGGGGTCTGCGGCTCGGTCATGATCGGCTCATCCTGTCCAAAGGGTCGGCGGCACAATGAAAATTCAAGAGTTCACAACGGCCATCACCCCGGATTTGATCCGGGGTGATGGTAACGTTTCACTCTTTTACCGCTTGCGCGATCACGCCAGGGCGCGGACCTTGGCTTCGCGGGCAAAATGGCGCACCGGGCCCACTGTCATGAGGTCGGCATTGGGCACCACGCCTTCGTCCTTTTCCACGCCGGCCTTGTCGAGGATCACCTGGGTGCCGGGGCAATGGGCAATGGTCTTGCAGTGGCCATAGGCATCCATGAACCACTGCACCGCGGCGCCTTGGCGCGCCAGTTCGGCGGCGGCCTCGGGCATCAGGATCGACGCGACCGCATCGAACATGACCGAGGGCGAGCCATCAAGCTGCCCATCGGCCTTGAGCGTGCCGCCCTTGACGGCAATGCCGCCCACCTTCGGCGCCACCAGGAATACCGATCCGCCCGCGCCTTCGATATCCTTCTTGAGTGCGTCGATCGCCGCCTTGTCCGATCCTTGCGCAAACAGGATGCCGACCTTGCGGCCTTCGAAGGTCTTGCGCGCCTGCTTCTGGATCGAGAGCGCATCCGACGGCTTCATTGCCACCGGCGCGCGTGCGGCCGGGGCCTTTTCCGGCAGGTCCATCGCCAGGCCCTGGGCCACGCGGCTGGCCAGTTCCTCGTCCACGTTGCGCAGGCGCGACAGCACGCGGGCGCGCACATGCTCCAGGCTCACCTTCGACAGTTCGAACACCAGAGCAGAGGCGAAGTGCGCCTGCTCGCTTTCGGTCTGCGAATGGAAGAACAGCGCGGCCTGGCTATAGTGATCGGCGAAAAGCTCCGGCCGCACGCGCAGCTTTTCGGTGGGATCGTTGCGCTCGCCGTTTTCGCGGAACGACGTGAACCCGCTATCGGGATCGGCGCGCGGCCCGGGGGGGGGGCCCCCCCCCGCGGACGCCGTGGGGGGGGGAATTGGGCGGGCCGGGGGGGCCCCCCGGGGGCAGAACCCCACCCGCTGGCTTCGCCAGCCTCGTTCAGCGAGTTGGGCTCGTAATTGGCGCGGCCGGTGGGCACCAGCGTCTGCATCAAGCCATCGCGCTGCATGTTGTGGAACGGGCACTTGGGCGCGTTGATCGGGATCTGGTGGAAATTGGTGGTTCCCAGCCGCGATTTCTGCGTGTCGAGATAGGAAAACAGCCGCCCCTGCAGCAGCGGGTCGTTGGAAAAATCAATGCCGGGGATCACGTTCGAGGGCAGGAAGGCCACCTGCTCGGTCTCGGCAAAGAAATTGTCGACATTGCGGTTCAACGTCATGCGGCCAACGATTTCCACGGGCACGTCTTCCTCGGGCACCAGCTTGGTCGCATCGAGCACGTCATAGGGCTGCTTGGCAGCCCATTCCTCGTCGAACACCTGCACGCCCAGATCCCAGGCAGGATAGGCGCCACTGTCGATCGCTTCATACAGGTCACGACGGTGGAAATCGGGATCGGCGCCGGCGATCTTGACCGCTTCGTCCCAGATCAGCGATTCCAGGCCCTGCGCCGGCTTCCAGTGGAACTTGACGAAGCGCCCCTTGCCCTTGGCATCGACCAGGCGGAACGTGTGGACGCCGAACCCTTCCATCGTGCGCAGCGTGCGCGGAATGGCGCGGTCGCTCATCGCCCACATGATCATGTGCATCGCTTCGGGCATCAGCCCCACGAAATCCCAGAACGTGTCGTGCGCGCTGGCTGCCTGGGGATAGCCGCGATCGGCCTCCATCTTCACCGAGTGGATCAGGTCGGGAAACTTGATCGCATCCTGGATGAAGAACACCGGGATATTGTTGCCGACCAGATCCCAGTTGCCCTCGTCGGTATAGAACTTGACGGCAAAGCCGCGCACGTCGCGCGGGGTGTCGACCGAGCCGGCGCCGCCCGCGACGGTCGAAAACCGCACGAACACCGGGCAGTTCTTGCCCTTTTCCTGGAACAGGCCGGCCTTGGTCAGTTCGGGGATCGCGCGGGTTACTTCGAACACGCCGTGCGCGCCCGAGCCGCGCGCGTGAACGATGCGCTCAGGGATGCGCTCGTGATCGAAATGGAAGATCTTCTCACGCAGGATGAAGTCTTCCAGCAGCGCCGGGCCGCGCGCGCCGGCCTTGAGGCTGTTCTGGTTGTCGGCCAGGCGATGGCCGAAGTTGTCGGTGAGATAGCCATCGGCCGGGGCACCGGCGGCGGCATCCTGGTGCGTTTCCCCGCCGCTGCCAGCGCGCGTTTCGTATCCCGCATTGCCAGCGCCGGGCTGGTGGTCATGCAGGGCATTGTCCTGCGCAGGCGAGTGCTTGGATGGCTTGGTCATGGGCATGGTCCTTCAGCCGGAGATGGGCGCACGCAGCCAGGCGGACGAAGCAGCCAATGCTTCGCCCGGATACGGACGCCATGAATGAGACGGATGCGTTCAGTTAAAGCAAAACCCCCGCTCGGACATCCGGGCGGGGGGTACTGGATGTGTCAGGTCAGGCGACCGAAGTCCGGCGCGCCTGGCGCTTGGCGATATAGCGTTTGGCCAGAAGGCCACCGGTTGCGGCAGCGACGAAGCCCACCGGGCCAAGGCGCCGGAGCACGGTTGCAGCAGCCACGCCGATCAGCGCGCCGGTGCCCTCGCTCATCCCGGAGGTGCGCTCTGCAATCTTCTTGCCGACCACGGCGGAAACGATCTTGCCAATCACGGGGGCGCCCTTTCGAACTTTGGAAATTCAAGGGCTTTAACGCAGGCCCGCCGGCATCGTTCCACGCCGTGGCGCCAACCGGGAACGGCTCAGACTTTCTGCCCGACCGGCGCGGCCGCAACGGCCGGTGCCTCTGCCTTGGCCGGAATCGCCTGGGTATTGGGCTTGACCGCGCTGCAGCTATCAGACGCCGCCTGGGTTACGCGCGGGGCGGCCTGGGCGCCGCCATCAGAGCTGTAGGATACGGTGCGGGTGCAACCCGAAGCATCGGTGGTGCTCGACACATAGGTCATGTGCACGCCCTTGGGCAGGTTGGTCATGCCCGCCACCGTCATGCCCGGCGCCAGCCAGGGCTGCAGTTGCGACACCGATGCCTCGTCCAGTGCATTCACGGCGATCACGGGAACGCCAGGCATCAGCTGTTCCGCCGCGGCGACGCAGGCTGCCACGTCTCCGCCCACGTCCGCCTTGGTGAGCACGATGACGGGAGCGACGCCGGCATCGGCCGCCAGCGCGAGATAGCGCTCCAGACGGGAAGGATTGAAATCCTCGTTGCACGAGGACACCACGAACAACACGTCGAGATTGGCGGCGATGGATTGCCGGCGGTGGGCGCCGCCGGCCGCGATGCGCACGAGGGCCGATCGCCGCCCGAGCAGGCGCAGCACGCGCCCGGCCTCATGCTC
>CAYXUN010000018.1:0-62404 GCA_964468165.1 uncultured Novosphingobium sp.
CTCGGCCGCCGCCATCGCCCGCGCATCACTCTGGCTGGCATAGGCAAAGGCGAGCAACCCTTGCGCCAACGCCTGCTTGGCATCGATCGCCAGCGTGGCATTGAGCCCGGCGATCGCGCCAGGCATGTCGCCCCGGTCAAACGCTGCCGCGCCGCGCATCAGCCAGGCATGGGCCAGCGCCGGCTTGTCTGCCGCCAGGGCAGCCATGTCGGCGTCAGTCGCCTCGTACGTTGCGGGCAGGCGGATGAACTGGCCGTGGTTGCCAAGTTCCGCCATGCGATCGCGCACTTTGGCAGCATCGGCGGCGGGCAATTCGGCCTTGAGCGCGCGGGTGTCGTTGTCCATCGTCACCGTGTCGCCGCTCAGCGTCACGCGGCGGTGAAAGGCATAGAGGCCGCCCACGGTTTCATCCACGTCGCTGGCGTGGAGGGCAAAGTCCTTGCCGCCGCGCGGCAGGCGCACGGTTTCATGGTTGGCCCACCAATCGGGGTAATCGAACGCAAACGGCGCATCGGCGAGCAGGGTGCCGTCGCGCTGCACATCGGGCTTCCACCCGACGCGGGCGCGGTCGAGTTCGTACCAGCGGGTCGATCCGCTCGAGGTCCAGTCCATCTTGGCGCTGCCGGTCATGGCCAGCACATAGTCGCCGGTGGCCTCGTCCGGGGTGGCGGTCACGGTTTGCGGGGTGACGAAATCATAGACATCGCGCCACAGCTTGCGCAGCTGGCGCTCGCGCTCGGCCGGGGCAAGGCCGGTGTATTTCATCCGCCAGCGTGCCGCGGTATCGCCGCGCGCGCGCATTTCCGCCCGTGCCGGGGCGGGCACTTCCACCCCGGCCGAGGCGTCGAGCGCCAGGCTGGTCACCACCATCGGCGCGCGCGGCGGGGGTGGCACCATCGGCACCAACCCGCTGCCCTCTGCCGTGGCTGGCAGGCCGCTCACATAGTTTGGCACTTCCAGCCGATCGAGCCGGCTATCGCCCTGGCGCGTGCCATCCAGCCAATAGCTGCGGCCGCCGATTTGCGCCTCGACCAGCACGTGGTCGAACAGGTTCATCGCCGGCAGGCGCGCGGCCACGGCATCGCCGCTGTCGGTATCGACAAAGACCGGCCGCGCCGCGATGCCCAGGCCCTTGAGCAGGGCCACGAGCAGTGCGGTCTTGCCCTTGCAGTCGCCAAAGCGGCGCTGCCAGGTAAGGTCTGCCGGCGCGGGCACGAAGCCGCCGTCGTTCATGCCGATGAACAGATAGCGCACCTGTTCCTGCACCAGCGCCAGCGCCAGTTCGGCGCGGCGCAGCGGATCGGGGCTGGCGGCGGCGATCCGCGCGATCTCGGCCTTGAGCGGGCTATCGGGTTTGAGCGTTTCGGCGGTCTCGAACAGGGCGTGGCCGGTGCGCGAAACGCTGGGCCAATCGCCAAACTCGCTCAGTTCCACCAGATTGACCAGGCCAAACCGGGCTGGCGCGCCGGCCGGCGCCCGTTCGGTGGCAAAGTCGCTGCGTTCGGCCAGCAGTTCCATCGTGTCGCCCTGGCGGGTCAGCTTGGGTTGCACCACGCCGGGCCAGGCGCGCCATTGCACGGCGCGGCCCACCGGCCAGGTCATGCGCAGGCGATAGTGGCCCAGCGGGAACCCGTCTGCCGGGCCCATCACCAGTTCGGCGCGGCCGCCGATCGCCGGATCGCGGCGCGTGCGGGTATAGGCCACGTCGATGACATCGCCCACGCGCAGGTCATCGGGCTGGAGCGAGGCGGTCAGCTTGCCGTCGAGCATCGCGTCTTCGAGGTTCCTTTCGCGGCGCACCACGGACAGCGCGCTGCCATCGCCCAGCAGGTCGATCACCGTATCGCCACGCAGGATGCGATAGCGGTGCAGCGTCAGCGTTTCGAGGCTGGGGTCCCAGCTCAATTGCAGGGCGGCATCGTCCAGTCCCTGGGTGGTGGCAATGCGGAAGCGGTTGGCGCGATAGACGCTGCTGCCGCCATCGATCAGGCGCGCCTGTTCATCGATCAGCAGGTCCACCGTGGCAGCGCCCTGTGCGCCGCTGGGCGTGATCGCCGCGCCGGGCGGCAAGACCCACGGCTCGGGCGGGGCAATGGCGGGGCGGGCGAGGGGGGCATTGGCCGTGCCGGCCTTGGCCACGGCGCTGCCCTCGGGCGCAGGGGCGGCCTGGGCGCAGACCGGCATCAGCCCCAGCCCCAGTTCAAGCAGGGCCAGCGCCGCAAATGGCCGCGAAGAAGCGACGGCCAGCGCCGCAGCTGCACGAAAAACCCCCAAGAATGCCCCCACCTTTGCGCCGCGTCGTAACGGCAGATTTGCTTTTGTTGCCATTGCTATCGCCTGGGCAAGGGGCCGTCCAGCCAGGGTTGGCGCGAAATTGCTTCAAGTTTCGCGGGAAGCGGGGCAGATGGGCCATGCCGCCGCGCGCGGCATCTGGATCGATGCACGATGGCCGCAGACAGACCGCCTGTTTCAACCCTTGCGCCGCCGGCGCCGGCCAGCGCGCGGACCATGGCGGCCGGCCGCCCGATCCGGCGCAGCCGGCTGGTGGCGGGCATTGCCCTGCATTTCCTGGCGCCCGGCTATGGCCTGGTGCTGGTGACCGATGCCGCGCTGGGCCACGCCCCGCACGCCTGGGCCGCATGGTTGCCCCACGCCTTGCATCTGGGTGGCTGGTTCCTGGCCGCCTATGGCGGCGCGGCGGTGGTGGCGAGCGGCCTGGCGGCGCTTTCTGATCGGCGCCAGCGCGGCGCGGTGACAGACATGGCGCCCCAGCCCCTGGCTCCGGCCGTGGCGGCGGCGCAGGGCTGCCTTGGCGCGGCGGCAGACCTGCAACTGGCGCGGATCGCCAGCCTGGCCGCGCCCGATGAAGCCGGCCCGATCGCCCAGGATATCATCCGCCTGCTGGCCGCCAGCCGGGCTGCGCCGGCGACTGATCCTGCTGTCCAGCAAGGCACCGCCCAGGCCCTGGCAACGCTGGCCGACGCGCTGGAGCATGACCTGCGCCAAAGATCAGGCGCAGCACAGGACCAGGCCCTGGTCATGGCCCGTTATATCGACCTCAAGTATCGACCAGGCCATGATGAACAGGATACTGTGTGACATGCCGATTGTTGTAGATTCACGCCTGAAAAAGGCCTAGATGAGTCGGTGGCCGCATTGAGCGGCTGTTAACAGGGCAACAGCACCCATGGGTGTGCACTTCTTCCCTCCGGCCCGGCGCTTTGCCCGGCTCACTTTCACCAAGCACAGGTTCGAAAGCCCCGGCCGCTTGCGGCCCTGAGCGCGCGCCCGGCGCGCGGCTCATGCCAGGCGCCCGGCGCGCCTGACCAGCGCAACGCCGCCTCGCGCGCCTTCCCTGCAGTCCTGCTCCGATCCCGCACGCCCGCATGCCATGCCGCGTGATCGGTCCGCTTGCCGGGCGCAACGCGCGCCTGCGCGGCCGGACGTGCGGGCGGGCCATGGCGGGCGAGCGTTGGCGGGCAGGGCGCCCCCCACGCTGCTGTTTCCCTGATCCAGACTCCACAGGATGTCATCCATGCCAGATCCCATCATGCTCGGCACTGCTGCCGTGCTCGTCGTGTTCATCTTCGTGCTGTTCGTCGCGTCGCGCTGCGTGCGCTATGTCGGCAACAATCGCGTGGCCATTGTCGAAAAGCTGTGGAGCGGCGCCGGTTCGATCACCGACGGGCTGATCGCCCTGCGCGGCGAAGCCGGCTTCCAGCCCGACGTGCTGCGCGGCGGCTATCACTTCTTCTTCCCGTTCCAGTACCGCATCCACAGCCAGCCGCTGGTGACCATTCCGCAGGGCCAGATCGGCTATGTCTTTGCCCGCGATGGCGCGCCGCTTGGCCCCACGCAGACGCTGGCAAGCAATGCCCGCACCGCCGATTTCCTCGATGTGCGGGCGTTTCTCTCGGCCGGCGGACAAAAGGGGCCGCAGCGCGCGATCCTGCGCGAGGGCACTTATGCCATCAACACCGCCCAGTTCGTGATCATCACCCGTGATCGCATCCATGGCCTGATGCTCAATGCCAACGACGGCGATCTGTTTGGCCAGATGCAGGCGCTGATCGCCGGGCGTGGCGGGTTCGAAGCCGTGGTGATCAAGGATTCGGCTGACCAGATCGGCATCGTCACCGTGCACGATGGCCCTGCGCTCAGCGCCGATCACATCATCGCGCCCGAAGTGGGCACGCAGCAGGCCGATGCCGCCACGTTCCACAACTCGTTCCAGGACCCGGAAAAGTTCATCGCCGCCGGTGGCCGGCGCGGGCGCCAGCTGCAGGTGCTGGTCGAAGGCAGCTATTACATCAACCGCCTGTTCGCCACGGTGGAAATGGTCGCCAAGACGGTGATCGAGGTTGGCCATGTCGGCGTGGTGATCAGTTATACCGGCAACGACACGGCCGATACCTCGGGCGAGGACTATCGCCATGGCGAACTGGTCGCGCGCGGATCGCGCGGGGTGTGGAGCGCGCCGCTGCTGCCGGGCAAATATGCGTTCAACACTTACGCCGGCAAGATCCTGATGGTGCCGACCACCAACTTCATCCTGAAGTGGGAAAGCGATACGATCGGCCAGCACAAGTTCGATGAAAACCTGTCGGAAGTCTCGCTGATCACGCGCGACGCGTTCGAACCCACGCTGCCGCTCTCGGTGGTGGTGCATATCGATTATCGCAAGGCGCCGCTGGTGGTGCAGCGCTTTGGCGATATCAAGAAGCTGGTCGAACAGACGCTCGACCCGATGGTTTCGGCCTATTTCAAGAATATCGCCCAGAAGCGCACGCTGATCGAGCTGCTGCAGGAACGCAGCGACATCCAGGAACAGGCCGGCGCCGAAATGCGCGCCAAGTTTGCCACCTACAATCTGGAAATGCAGGAGGTGCTGATCGGCACGCCGCGCGCCAGCGCCGGCAACGACCAGATCGAGAAAGTGCTGCAACAGCTGCGCGAACGCCAGGTGGCCGAAGAGCGCGTGACCACCTATGAAAAGCAGCGCATCGCCGCCGAAGGCGAAAAGGCACTGCGCGAGGCCGAGGCGCGGGCCAACCAGCAGACCGCGATCACCCAGTCGGAACTCTCGATCATCGTGCGCGAAAACGAGGGCAAGGCGGCCCTGCGCCAGGCGACGCAGCAGGCTGAGCAGACCCGCACCCTGGCCAAGGCCGAAAGCGAGCGCGTGCGCATCATCGGTGAAGGCGAGGCCGCTAAGATGATCGCCCTGGCAGCGGCCGATGCCGAACGCATCACCAAGACCGGCCTTGCCACCGCCGAAACCATCGCCCGCCAGGCCGAGGCATCGGGCGGCGCGCACAACCAGCTTACGCGGCAGATCGTGGAGCGCCTGGCCGATGCGCTGGAAAAGTCGGGCGTGGACATCGTGCCCCGCATCCAGATCAGCACCGGCGGCGAAGCCAGCGGCATCGCCGGCGGCCCGCTCGCCGCGCTGATCGGCATGATGCTGGGCGAAAAGGGCAGGGACATGCTGGCCAGCGACGCGGCCGCAGAGCCCGCCCAGACCCACTGACGCGCTCCGCAAGGCCCCGTTCCGGCAAAACGGAACGGGGCCGTTTCATTTACTCTGGTGTGCCGATGCTCCGGCCAAACGCAGTGCCTGCCCACGCAGTGCGGCGCCATCCCGGCGCAGATGTGCTATCGCATTGCGCCATGCAGCAAGGAGCAGCCTGACATGCCGATCGATCCGCACGCCGCCATCGAAATCACCGCCTACGACTGGGTGCCCGACATGGCGCGCGGTCGGGTCAAGGATCTGCGGGTGCGATGGGCCCTGGAAGAAATCGGCCTGCCCTATCGCGTGCGCCTTGTCGGCGGGGCGGGCACGGAAAAATCCGCAGAGCACCTTGCCGAGCAGCCCTTTGGCCAAGTGCCGGTCTATCGCGAGCACGGCCTGACCCTGTTTGAATCCGGGGCGATCCTGATCCACATCGGCGAAAAGGACGAACGGCTGCTGCCGCGTGATCCCGCCGGGCGGGCGCGGGCGATCGGCTGGGCATTCGCAGCGCTCAACAGCATCGAACCGTTCCTCGGCACCCTGACGATCCTGCGCTTCTTCGCCGATGGAAAACCCTGGCAGGACGACGCCAAGGCCGCTGTCCGCCCCCTGGCAATCAAGCGGCTGGCACAGCTTGCCAGCCAACTGGGTGACCGCGCGTGGCTGGAGGATCGCTTCACGATCGGCGACCTGCTGATGATCGACGTGCTGCGCAATGTTCCCGAACCCGACCTGCTCGCGCCGCACGCCAACCTTGCCGCCTACGTCGAACGTGGCACCGCGCGGCCCGCGTTCAAGGCAGCGTTCGCGGCGCAGATGGCCGGGTTCCAGCCAGCGCGCCAATGATCATTGAGCGGTTGCGCTGCGGGAACGCACGGATTTGGCGATGTCGTGCGGGCACAGTGCCATGCCGGGCAGGGCATCCCTGTCAACAATACAGCGGCGCGATGTCTCCGACGCGCTTTGGGCCAGCGGCACACAGCGACCCGATCCCGGCTGGCGTTGTGCCCTGCGCTATCGCGGCGCCGGCTTGCCACGATAGCGCAGGGCATCGACCAAGAGCGAAAAGGCCGGTGGCAATTGCCGGCGATCGGGGTAATAGAGGTGATAGCCGGCAAACGGCGGCGTCCAATCCTCCAGCACGCGCTCCAACTGGCCGCTGGCCAGCAAGGCCCCGGCCTGGTCCTCGATCACGCAGGCCAGGCCAATGCCCTCGGCGGCAGCGCGCAGGATCATGGGGATGTCATTGATGACGAGCGGACCTTCGACCCGCACGTTGAGTTGGCGGCCATCCTTCTCGAACTCCCAGGCATAGAGCCCGCCCTTGGTCTGCATGCGGATGTTGATGCAGGAATGGCGGGTCAGTTCCTGTGGGGTGGCCGGCCGCCCCCTCGCCGCGAAATAGCCCGGCGAACCCACCACAGCCATGCGCAGTTCCGGTCCGATCGGCACGGCGATCATGTCCTTGGCGATCTGTTCGCCCAGGCGGACGCCGGCATCGAAGCGATCGGTGATGATGTCGGTCAGATGGCTGTCGATGGAAATCTCCACCGCCACGTCGGGATAATCGCGGATCAGCCTGCTGACCGCTGGCCACAGGATCGAATCCGCCGCATGCCGGCTGGAGGTGATGCGCACGGTGCCGGACGGGCGCTCGCGCAGGACGCTGAGTGCGGAGAGCCGCGCGTCGATATCGTCGAATGCGGGCCGCAGAGTAGCGATCAGTTGCTCGCCCGCCTCGGTAGGAGCCACGTTGCGCGTGTTGCGGGTGAGCAGCTTGAGGCCGATCCCGGCTTCCAGGCGGCGGACGATCTGGCTGATCGCCGATTGCGAGGTGCCCAGCTTGGCGGCGGCACGGGTAAAACTGCGTGCTTCGGCCACGGCCAGGAAAACCGCCAGGTCACCAAGCTCTTCGCGTTTCATTGATAAGCCTTGGATATAAATTCTAGCGAAACTTAGCGCCTAATCGCTGAAACGGCCATCGCCTATATCTGCTGCCTTCACTGGAGGCGCACAGATGCACAAAGACGTGATCGTGGTGGTTGGTGCAGGTTCGATCGGCCAGGCCATCGCGCGCCGCGTGGGGGTGGGCAAGCAGATCCTGCTGGCCGATCTTCGGATCGAGAATGCCGAAGCGGCCGCCGTGGTGCTGCGCAATGCCGGTTACCAGGTGCAGGTGAGCAGCGTCGACGTTGCATCGCGGCCATCGGTGGAGGCGCTGGTTGCTGCGGCGGTCGCGCTGGGCGATGTGACCGGCCTGATCCAGGCGGCCGGGGTATCGCCTTCGCAGGCGCCGATCGAGACCATTCTCAAAGTCGATCTCTATGGCACCGCGCTGCTTCTCGAAGCGTTTGGCACGGTGATGGCCAAGGGCGGAGCGGGCGTGGTGATCTCTTCGCAATCCGGCCATCGCATGGGGCCGCTCACGATCGAGCAGAACCGCCAGCTGGCCACGACGCCGGCCGAGGACTTGCTCACGCTGCCGTTCCTGGCGCAAGGCGCAGTGCAGGATACGCTGCATGCCTATCAGCTGTCCAAGCGCGGCAATGGGCTGCGCGTGCAGGCCGAGGCCGTCCGCTGGGGCCAGCGTGGCGCCAGGATCAATGCGATCAGCCCCGGCATCGTCATCACGCCGCTTGCCAACGACGAGCTCAACGGGCCGCGCGGCGAGGGCTATCGCAAGATGATCGCCAGCTCTGTGGCTGGTCGCGCAGCAACCCCCGACGAGATCGCCAACCTCGCCGCGCTGATGATGGGACCGGACGGTGCCTTCATCACCGGCAGCGATTTCCTGATCGACGGCGGCACCACGGCCGTCCACTGGTTTGGCGAGCCGGGCTGATCAGCGGCTTTCAGACCGTTTCAGCCGTGGACGGCCTGCGCCGGCCGGCCATTGCGCCACGCGCCCACCGATGCAATACAAGGGGTGGGTGCTCGTTTGCCAAGGCTGGTGCGGGCAGGCTTTTGCGCTGGTCGGGCCGCCAGCGGGCCTATAGCCGCGTCCGGATGTCCCTGCTTGTTTCGCATTCGCATTGTCCCTGCGGCGCGCCTGCCGCGATACGCCCGGCGCCCTGCCGCCCGGCCCAAAATGGATGATGCGGGCCGATGCCGTCGCCGTCGCCGTCGTGTCATGGCGCCGGATAAACCATCGTGGCTTGGCGTTGATGTGGTTGTGGCAGCCATTCCGGCCGGATGGGCGGTGCCACAGGCCTTTGGCCACACAGCGGAGTACGCATGGAAGCATTGACAGAGCGGGGGCTGGGCGCAGGCAGGCGCGTGAACGCAAGGTTGAGCCGCCTTGCTCTCTACCGCTGGTGGCGGCGCCGGGTGGTGGGGCCAGTGGATCACCAGGCCGTCGTGGCGCGTATTTTCGCGGAAAGCTGCTGGTCGCCGCGCTATGCCTTCATGACCATGATGTCAGCGGGCATCGCCATGCTGGGCTTGCTGCTCTCCTCGCCTGCCGTGGTCATCGGTGCCATGCTGATTTCGCCGCTGATGAGCCCGATCCTGGGGTTCGGCTTCAGCCTGGCGCTGTTCGATTTTGCCGAAATGCGCCGATCTCTGCTGGCCCTGGCGGTCGGCGCCGTTGCCGCGGTGGCGTTCACGGCGTTGATCGTCACGGTCTCGCCCCTCCAGGCTCCCACCGCCGAAATCGTTGCCCGCACGCGCCCCAATCTGTTTGACCTGGGCGTGGCCCTGTTTGCCGCGCTTGCCGGCAGCTTTGCCATCATTCGCGGGAGGGGGGAAACCATTGTCGGCGTCGCCATCGCCACGGCGCTGATGCCGCCGCTTGCCGTGGTGGGCTATGGCCTGGCGACGTGGAACCTGCCGGTGCTGGGCGGCGCGCTGGCGCTGTTCGTCACCAATTTCATCACGATCGCGCTCTCGGCCACCGTCATGGCCCGCTATTATGGGTTCGGGCACCAGCTTTCCAGCCGCCAGACCTGGACGCAGACCATCCTGCTGCTGCTGGTGTTCGTGATCATGGCCGTGCCGCTTGGCCTGGCGCTCAACCGCATCGCGCGCGAGGCGCTGATCGTTTCTGAAGTACGCTCGCTGTTGAACCAGCGCTTTGGCAGCGCCTCGCGCGTGACGCAGCTCGACGTGGCATTCGATCGCACGCCCAACGTCATCCGTGCCGTGGTGATCACGCCGCGCGGCAAGACCCAGAAGACCGTGGTGCTGCAAAAGGCGATCGAACAGGAACTTGGACGCCCGGTTCGCCTCAATATCGATCAGATCCTGCTCGAACCCGGCGCTGGGGCGATCGAGGCCCAGCGCGA
This sequence comes from uncultured Novosphingobium sp., assembly GCA_964468165.1. Lineage (GTDB taxonomy): Bacteria > Pseudomonadota > Alphaproteobacteria > Sphingomonadales > Sphingomonadaceae > Novosphingobium. The sequence goes on from CAYXUN010000018.1 coordinate 9,799, forward strand.
GGAATTGCGGCAAGCGGGCGACCAGCCCGATCTGGAAACCCAGCGCCTGGCCGCGATCGCGCGCATGATCGCGCTGATCACCGGGGTTTCGGCCGATGACGTGACGATCGATCGTGACCATCATCGCGCCACGGCGGCGGCAGTGCCGCTGCCGGGGGCCAGCGTTGACACCTACCGGGTGCTTGAAGCCCGGGCCGCGGCGCAAACCGATGGCTGGAGCGTCGCCATCGTCCCGCCGCAAGGGCCACTGCCCGAGATCGCGTTCGCCGGCACTGCCGACACGCTGGACCCCGCAGCGCGCGATGCCGTACTGGCATCGGCCTGGGCGGCGCGGCGGTGGAACGTTCCCGCGCTCGGCGTGCCGGGCCTGCCCGCCGGGACGCCGCCACCGCGGCCCAGCCTGGCGCAGCGGCGCGCCCTGGCCATTGCCGCGACACTGGCAACCCAGGGCGTCACCGCGGTTCCGGCGCCCGGCGGCGGGGGGCAGCGGTTCCACTTGTCGACCGGGGGTGGGCAATGATCGCCGGGGTCGCGCTGACGCCCTTTGATGCTGCCGCCATCCTCATCGTGCTGGCTGCCGGGCTCGGCTATTGCAACTACCGCTTCCTCAAATTGCCTGCCTCGATCGGCTTGACGGTCATGGGGGCGATCGCCTCGCTGCTCGTGGTCGGCATTGCGCGGGTCGTGCCCGGGGCCGCCTTTGCGCGCGATATCGTCGGCTTCATCGCCGGCATCGATTTTCACACCACGCTGATGGATGGCATGCTCTCATTCCTGCTGTTTGCCGGTGCGCTCCATGTCGATTGGCACGAGATGCGGCGCGGTCGCTGGCCTATCATCGTGCTCAGCACCATTGGCGTTGCGCTGTCGACAGTGCTGATCGGGGGCGGGTTTCTCTTGCTCGCCCGCGCCGTGGGCTTCCAGCTTCCAGCGATCTGGTGCTTTGTCTTTGGGGCGTTGATCAGCCCGACCGATCCGGTCTCGGTCATGGGCGTGCTCAAGCGTTCCAACGTTTCGCCCACGCTCGAAGCAACGGTTGCGGGTGAGAGCCTGTTCAACGATGGCGTGGGTGTCGTCATCTTCACGATCCTGCTGGTCTCCGCGCTGTCGGGTGAGCCCTTTTCGATGGGGCATGCCGCCAGCCTGTTTGCCGCCGAAGCGGGAGGCGGCGTTGTCCTTGGGCTGGTGATCGGCTGGATGGCGTTCCGGCTCATGCGCTCGATCGACGATTACAAGGTGGAAGTGCTGATCAGCCTCGCCGTGGTGATGGGTGGCTATGCCATCGCCCGGCCGCTGCACGCCAGTGGCCCCGTCGCCATGGCGGTTGCCGGGCTGATCATCGGCAACGCCGGCGTTGCCCATGCGATGAGTGACACCACGCGCGATTACCTGCACAAGTTCTGGGACCTGATCGACGACATCCTCAACACTGTCCTGTTCCTGCTGATCGGTCTGGAAGTGGTGACCATTCCGGGTGATCTGCGCCTCGTTGTCCTGGGCCTTGCCGCCATCCCGCTGGCGCTCGCGGCGCGCTCGATTTCCGTGCTGCTGCCGTTGTGCGCGATCCGGCCGGGGCATCGCTATGGACTGGTCGCACCGGTCACCCTGATCTGGGGCGGGCTGCGCGGCGGCATTTCGATTGCCCTGGCGCTGGGACTGCCCGAAGGCCCGGCGCGCCCGGTCATCCTGGCCGCCACCTACCTGGTCGTGCTGTTCTCGGTGATCGGTCAGGGCGGCACGATCAAGGGCGTGCTGCAGCGCATTACTGCCAGGGATGAAGGAGCCGCAGAATGAAGGCACGCCTGCTGCGGCTGTCAGACACCTTGCGCGAAAGCTACTGGTTCGTGCCGACGATCATGGCCTTGGCGGCGCTGCTGCTGGCCCTGACCACGGTCACGATCGACAGCCACGCTGGCTCGACCGCATGGACAACCGGATTGCCCGGGCTCGATGCGGCGCGGCCCGATGGTGCGCGCAGCCTGCTGTCGGCGATTGGCGGTTCGATGATCGGCGTGGCGGGCACGACGTTCTCGGTCACCATCGCGGCTGTGGTCTATGCATCGGGCCAGTATGGACCCCGCCTGCTCAGCAACTTCATGTCCGATCGCGGCAACCAGGTTACGCTGGGCACGTTCATCGCCACTTTCGTCTATTCACTGGTCGTGCTGCGCACCATCCGCTCGGCGGGGGAGGGCGGCACTTCGGCCGTCGCCTTCGTGCCGCAACTCGCCCTGCTGATCGCACTCGTTCTGGTGCTCTGCTCGATCGCGGTGCTGATCTTCTTCATCCACCATGTGCCCATGTGCATCCACATCAACAGCGTGATCGAACAGATCGGCGCACGGTTGGTTGCCGATATCGAGGCGCGCTTCCCACCCAGCGATCAACGGCCCGCGCCCCCTGGTCCTGGCGATTTGCCAGATCCCGAGATCTCGGCGGCTGATACCCGCCATGTCGACCAGGAGCAGGGCGCACCGATCCATTGCCACGGCATCGGCTATATCCAACTGATCGACGTGGCTTCCATCATCGCGGTGGCGCATGCGCACGACATGATCGTCCGCCTGCATGGCGAGCCGGGAGACTTCGTCCACAAGCACAGCGTGCTGATGACGGCATGGCCGGCCGAAAATTGCACCGAACAGGCCGCCGCTGCCTTGCGTAATGCCTGCGCGCTCGGTGCCCGGCGCAGCGCGCTGCAAGACCTGCGCTTCCTGATCGACGAACTCGTGGAGATCGCCGCCCGCGCCTTGTCGCCGGGAGTGAATGATCCCTTCACCGCCAACAGCTGCCTCGATTGGCTTGGCGCGGCGATGGCCACATTGGCACGGCGAAGCCTGCCTTCGGGCCAGCACACCGACGCGCAAGGGCGGCTGCGGCTGATTGTGCATCCCACCACGTTTGCAGATATGGTCGACCGGGCATTCGGCGCGCTCGCCCAATATGCCAGCGCCGACATGATCGCGGGAAAGCACTTTCTCGACGCGCTGGGTGATGTTGCCCGCAGTTGCGATGATCCGGCGCTTGTCGCGACGCTGGCTGCTCAGGCTCGCGCGTTTCGCGCTCTGGCGGCAAATGCGCTGGATGGCGCCTGCCGCGATGCCGTGGTCGGCCGCGCCGACAGTGTGCTCGGCGCAATGGCCCCTGCCGGCGGAAAAGGGCGCAGCGCCGATGCCGCCGCCCGGATGGAAGGGATCACATGATTGTTGCCGTTGCCCTGGTCGTTGCGCTTGGCGTGACGATTGCCCTGACGTTTGGCCGCTTCGCCCGCAGTGACACATGGCGCGCCACGGTCACGCCATTGGCATCGATCATCGGATCGGGATTTCTCATCTGCGGGCCGCTGCTCGCCCGGGAGTTTGGCAGCGCCGCGCTGGGGGCCATGGCCGCATTGCTGGCGATTGCCTATGCGGCAGGTGCCGTGATCCGGTTCAACATCATCCATGTCGAAGGTTATCTCGCCAGCGCCAGCTTCAACGATCCGGTTGCCTGGCTGGCCCGGGTGACGCAAGGTGTGCTGGCGCTGGCCTATGCGGTGTCGGTTGCCTATTATCTCAAGCTGCTGGCCGAATTTTCACTCAAGCCGCTCGCCGTAGCGCCAGCGTTTCAGCCCGTTGCCGCCAACACCATTGTAACCGTGCTGATCGTCTTGATGACGCTGCTGGCGCTGGGCGGCAGCCTGCGCAAGGTGGAGCATCTCGCCCACGGCACGGTCTCGCTCAAGATCGGGATCATCGCTGGCCTGCTGGTGGCCTTGGCGCTGTCCTTGGCTATCAGCGGATCGCAGGCGCCAATGCCGCCGGTCCGCTTGTCCATCGCCAGCGTGCCGATGCTGCTCGGGCTGTTGATCACGGTCCAGGGCTTCGAGACCTCGCGCTATCTCGGCCATGCCTATCCGGCCACGTTGCGCGTGCGCACGATGCGGCATGCGCAATGGATCTCGTCGGCGATCTACCTTGCCTTCATCGCGCTGCTGACCCCGTTCCTGTCGCGCGCGGCGGCGACCCAGGGGGTAGCGGGCATTCTCGATATCATGGAATTGATCGCGCCCGCGCTTGGCCTGTTCGTGCTCGTCGGCGCGGTAGCCAGCCAGTTGAGCGCGGCGGTGGCAGACTCGATCGGCTCGGGCGGCCTGATCAACGAAGTGTCGCGGCGCACGATCAGCGTTCCGCTGGCCTTCCTGCTGGCTGGCGCTCTGGCCACCGTGATCGTCTGGCTCACCGACCCGTTCGAAGTGGTGGCACTGTCATCACGTGCCTTTGCGCTGTTCTATGCGCTGCAATGCGCGCTGGCGCTGATCGTTGCGGCCAGGAACGGCGTGGGAACGCTGCCACAGCGGATCGGCTTTGTCGCTATCGGCCTGGTCTGCCTGGTCGCCGCAGCGGTTGGCGCGCCAGCGGAAGGATAACGGCCTGACATGGGCGTTTGCCGGGCTGGATATGCCTGGGCTTGCCGCAGCGCTCCCTGCGCTGTTCTCGGCCGCGATCCTGTTCATGGCGCACTATGGCTGAAGGGCCTTTTGCGCTGTCGGTATCCAGGCCGAGGCTGATCACGATGCCGTAGCGGGCGGACCGAGATGGGCCTTGGCCTGCGCCAGCACTGCCTTGCCAGCGCCGTGAACGGGCATTCGCCCTTGGCGCGCCCGTCTTGAGCCGGCATGCCGTTTTGCGCAATTGCTTTTCGGCCTTTTCTGGATCAGCCGAAAAAGCGATTGGCCGGCCGCGCCAGGCCCAGGTGATCGCGCAAGGTGGTGCCGGTGTAATCCTGCCGGAACACGCCGCGTCGCTGCAATTCGGGCACGACCTTGTCGGTGAAGTCGAACAGGCCCTCGGGCACGAACGGGAACATCACGTTGAAGCCGTCCGAGCCGCGTTCTTCCAGCCACTGCTGCATTTCATCGGCGATCGTCTTGGCCATCCCCGGAAACGCGCCCGCCCGCGCGGCAAGCTCGCGGATCGTGAGGTTTTCCCGGCGGGCGAGCGCGATCGTGCGTTCCCGCCCGGATTTGCTGGCGTTGGTTTCGGGAATGTCGGGCAGGGGGCCATCGGGATCGAAACCCGAAACATCGTGGCCCAGCATGATCGAGAGCGAGCGGATGCCGCTGTCATAGTGCACCAGGCTGTCGAGCCGGGCGCGCTTTTCCTGCGCTTCGGCGTCGCTTTCGCCCACTACGACGAAGGCGGCGGGCAGGATCTTGAGGCTGTCGGGATCGCGGCCCAGCGCCGCCATGCGGCCTTTCACGTCGGCATAGAACGCTTGCCCGTTGGCCAGGCTGTCGGCCGCGCCGAAGATCACTTCGGCGGTTTCGGCCGCCAGTTGGCGCCCGGCTTCCGAAGCGCCGGCCTGGACAATCACCGGCCAGCCCTGGGGCGGGCGGGCGATGTTGAGCGGGCCTTTCACCTGCAGGAATTCCCCGGCATGGTTCAGGGTGTGAACCCTGGCCGGATCGAAGAACACGCCACTGTCCACATCACGGACAAAGGCATCATCGGCCCAACTGTCCCACAATCCGGTCACGACCTGGTGGAATTCTCGCGCGCGGGCATAGCGCGTGGCGTGTTCCAGGTGATCGTCCTGGCCGAAATTGGCCGCCGTTTCGGGATTGCCGGTGGTCACGATGTTCCACCCGGCTCGCCCGCCGGAGATGTGATCGAGCGAGGCAAAGCGGCGCGCGACGTGGAATGGCTCGTCATAGGTGGTCGAAGCCGTGGCAATCAGGCCGATGCGCTGGGTCACCATGGCCAGCGCGGCCAGCAGCGTGAACGGTTCGAACGAGGTGGCGGTGTGGCTGCGCTTGAGCGCGTCGATCGGCATATTGAGCACGGCCAGGTGATCGGCCATGAAGAATGCGTCGAACTTGGCCGCCTCCAGCCGGCGGATCAGGTCCACCTGAAGCCCCAGGTTGAAATTGCCATCGGGCACGGCGCCGGGATAGCGCCACGCCCCGGTGTGGATCGAGATCGGGCGCATGAACGCGCCCAGGTGAAGCTGCCGGCTTGCTGTCATGCCCGGCAAGGTGTGCCGCCCAGCCCGCCATTTCAACCGCTGGCGTCTTGAGAGTTTTTCAACGGTCGCCTGAAAAATCGTGCTTGCCCTGCACATGGATTTTCTTGGATCGCGCACGCTTGCGTGATTTATCTACTTTTTAGATAGACAAATCGGCCGCGGTTTCGCGCCGGTTCCGCTACCCTGCGCTGGATGCGTTGCCGATCGATGGATTTGCAAAAGGGCAGGGGTTCATGCCGATCAAGCTGCATCGGGTATCGGCGGCAATGCGCGCCGCAGGTCGGCTCTCCGCGCTGCTCGGCCTGTTCACACTGCTGGGCGGCAGCCTGCCTGGACTCGAACGGCCGCTCCCGGGCGTGGACCTGGCATGGGAAACCCTGCCCGCGCAGGACGAGGAAGGGCGGCCACTGGGGACGCTGGTGTGGTCTGCCTTGACAGACCCTGCAACAGCCGGCCCGGCGCGCCCGGTCATGGTGGTGTTCAACGGCGGGCCCGGCGCAGCGTCGGGCTGGCTGCAACTGGGCCTGCTGGGGCCGTTGCAGGTGTCTTTGCCTCCTCCACGCGGCGCCGACACGCCGGCGTCGCCGCTGCGCATTGCGGAACGGACCTTGGCCGCGCAGGCCGACATTCTGTTTGTCGATCCGCTCGATACCGGTTTCAGCCGCCGCGATCCTGCCGTGTCGCCCGACCGCGTGCGCAGCGGCGCGGCCGATGGCGCCTATCTCGCGCGGGCCGTGGCGGCGTGGCTGGTGCGACACGGTCGACAGGGCAGCCCGGTGATCGTGCTGGGCGAAAGCTTTGGCGCTGAACGTGCCGTCGCCGTGGCGGAAGCCTGGCAACGCGACATGCCCTGGGTGCGGTTGACCGGCATCGCCATGATTTCGCAAACGGTGCTCAATGAAACCGACCTGCGCGGCACCGACCGGGTTCAGGCGCTGGCCATGGGCCTGCCGACGCTCGCCGCCACGGCCTGCTACCATCGCCGGGCCGCGGTCGGGCCACACGACCCGCTGGATTGCGCGGATGCTGCCGCGCAGCTTGCCGAGGGTGCTTACCTGCACGGGTTGCGCCATGGCGCGGTGCGCGTCGACACAGCGGAGCGCCTGGCGCGCTTGACGGCGCTGACGCCGGCCGCGATCCGCAGCGCTTCACCCGCCGTGGATCGCCAGCAGTTTCGCCTGTCCCTGTTCCGGGGCCAAGGCCTGGCGCTGGGCCTCTATGACAGCCGGCAGGCCGCGCGGCTCGATGATCCCCGCGGCTGGCGCGATCCCTCGCTGGCGCCGCTGGTGCCCGCGTTGAGCGAGGCGATGCGGCGCTACAACCAACGATTGCTGGGCCTTGCCCGCTCACCGGTCGATGGCAGCCGCTACATCCTCTACAATCCCGTGGTGCGCCAGACCTGGCGAGCCGATGGATCGCCATCGGCGAGAGGCTATGCCCTGGCTGACCGGCTTGCTGCGGTCTTGCGTCGTTCACGCGCTGGTCTGCTGCTGGCCAGCGGCGTGTTCGACAGCGTCGGCGGCTATGGCGCCGATCGCGTGCTGGCAGAGCGCCTGGCGCTGCCGCCGGGCCGGGTCTTGATCGCCGGCTATCGCGCAGGACACATGCTTTACCTCGACGGCGCCAGCCGCGCCGCTTTTCTGCTCCGCCTCTCGGCCTTCGTGGCACGCGTTGGCGGCACTTCACAGGACATGCCCCTATGACACAAGACAAGGATGGCCGTCCGCGCGGCGGCCAGGGCCACCGGTTCGGATTGCAGGTGGTGATCGGCATGGGCGCCGGCGTGGCACTTGGCCTCGCGGCACGCGCATGGGGGCCGAACGCGGCCGGCGAGGCCAATGGCCTGGCTCTGACGCTGTCACTGATCGGGTCGAGTTTTGTCCAGTTGCTCAAGGCCCTGGTGCCGCCGCTGGTGCTCGCGGCGATCATCGCCAGCATCGGCCGGCTGCGCGATCTCAACAATGCCGCGCGCCTTGCCGGGCAGACCCTGGTGTGGTTCGCGATCACCGCGCTGATCGCGGTGGGTATCGGGATTGCACTCGGCCTCGTGCTGCGTCCCGGCGTCAGTGCCCAGGTATCGCTGGCGCAGGCTGCGGCGCCGCATACCGTCGGCAGTTGGCTGGATTTCCTCAAGGGCTTGATTCCCGGCAATGTCCTGGGCCTGGTGGCTTCCACCGAGATCAAGGACGGCACGGCCCGGACCACCGTCGCGTTCAATATCCTGCAACTGGTGGTGATCGGCCTGGCGCTCGGCTTTGCCGCGTTGCGCAGCGGTGAGGCGGGCGACGCCGTGCTGCGCGGCGCGGGTGCCATCCTGGCGGTCGTGCGGCGGCTGCTGGGCTGGGTGGTGCAACTGGCGCCGCTGGGCAGCGCCGGGCTGATCGGCAATGCGGTGGTGACCTATGGCTGGGGCACGCTGCTCGGCATCGGGCAATTTGCCGTTGCGCTCTATATCGGGCTCGGCCTTGTCCTGTTCGGCGTCTATCCCTTGCTGCTGCGTCTCCATGGGCTCAGCCCGTGGCGCTTTTTCGCCAAGGCGTGGCCGGCGATCGAACTGGCCTTCGTATCCCGCTCGTCGATTGCCGCCCTGCCGGTTGCCGAGGGACTGGTGGTGGAGCGGTTGGGCGTGCCCGAAGCCTATGCCGCGTTTGCCGTCCCCGTGGCGGCGACCACCAAGATGGACGGCTGCGCGGCCGTCTATCCGGCGCTGTCGGCGATCTTCATCGCCCAGTTCTATCATCTGGCGCTGGTGCCCACCGATTATCTGCTGATCGTGCTGGTTTCGGTGCTCGGCTCTGCGGCGACGGCCGGTGTGACCGGCGCCACCGTGATGCTGACGCTCACGCTCTCGACTCTCGGCCTGCCGCTCGATGGCGTGGGCCTGTTGCTGGCGATCGATCCGATCCTCGATATGGGGCGCACCGCCGTGAACGTGGCGGGACAGATGCTTGTCCCCGTTATCGTGGCGCGCCGGGAAGGGCTGCTCGACCTCGATCGCTATGCGGCTGCTGCTGCGACGGGCGTTTCCCCGGTATCCTGACGGGTACCGGGGAAAGATCGCCGTTCAGGGAACCTTGGCGGCGGTCGCCTCGATTTCCACCAGAAAGCCCGGGTTGGCCAGCGCGGCGACCTGCACCGTCGTGCGGGCGACCTTGTTGGGCTGCTGCGCCGTGCCGAAGAACTGGGCATAGCCTTGCGAGAAGCCGGCAAAGTCCAGCTTGCCGCCCTTGCCCGGGTCGCCCACGAGATAGACGGTCAGCTTGACCACGTCACCCAGGCCCAGGCCTTGCTGCTTGAGCGCCGCCTCGATCTTGTGCAGCACGCCCACGGTCTGCGTGGCGGTGTCGCCATAGGCGGCGATGCTGGCGCGATCGGCTGCGGCATCGATCACCGGAGGCACCTGGCCGCTGAGCGCAAGGGTCTGCGCGCCAGCCGGGATGGTGACGCCGACGAGGATCGGCGCGGCGGGATCGGGCGCGGGATGGCGCACGATCTGCGCCGCTGGCGCTGCCGCCGCCGGCTGGGCCAGGGCGAGCACGGGCCAGGCCCAGAGGTGGCGCAGGAATTTCGGTTGGGGCATCGCTCATTCTCCTTGGGAAGCGGGTGTGGGGGAAAGCAAGCCAACGGCGCGGCGCGCGGAGAGTACCGCTCCTTCCTGCCAATGGCCGCTGTAGGCAGACAGATGGCTGCCGGCGAAAACGAAAGGACCGTCGCCCTGGTTCAGCCGATCTAGCGTGGCCGGATCGTTGCCATCCTGGCCCCATTCGATCCACGGGCCGAGGCTGAACGGCTGCTTGCCCCAGTTGATCACCACCGGGGCCGACAGATCCCGGCCATGGCCGGGGTGCACCTTGTCCACCGCCGCGCGGGCGAGGGCAATCTGCTGCGCGATCGGCCGCGCGGCAAAGGCGTGGGCACCGGCGGGTGTGGCGGTATAGGCTGCCAGCAAGACCTGGCGCGGCGCCTGGAAGCGGTCGGACGGATACCAGATCACCCCGGTCTCCCCGCCGACGAACGACAGGCCGCCATAGATTTGGTCCGCTTCCCAGAAGGGGGCGCTTTCGAACGCCACCTTGACCGAATCCGCCAGCCGCGCACTGGCGATCGCCGCTCTGACCGGCGCGGCAAAGTCTGACGGGATGGTGGCGAGGATCGGCAAAGGCAGGGTGACCACCGCGCGATCGGCCACGGTCACCTGTGCCTTGCCGGTGGCATCGCGCCATTCGATGCGCACGCCATCACCCTGGCGGCGAATGGCGGTAACGTGTGCACCGGCCACGACCGGGCGGCGCAGCGCGGCCGCCAGCGCCTTGGGAAAGGCGTCCATGCCGCCGCGCGGGGCAACCATGGTTGCCTGCATCAGGATGTCGTCATCGAACAGGATGAACGGCAGCGCGGGATGGGCCAGGATATCGTCCAAGGTCCGCGGGGCCACAGCGCGCTGCACTTCGTGCGGCGTGGCGCCGGGCGGACTGGCCAGGCCCGCCCGCGCCGTGCCATGGAACTGGCCATCCTGGCCAAGATCGCCATAAGCCGTCAGGAATTTGGCGAGCGCCTGGCGCGTCGGCGCGTCGAGTTCGACATCGAATGTGCCCTTGCGCAGGGCCGCTTGCAGCAATTGCGAGAGATAGCCGCGCAGATCGTAGCTGGCCTCGCGTAGCCGCAAGGTGCCGTGTTCATCAGACAGAAACGCACTGCGGCTGGCGTTGACCAGCGGCTCGATGGGCACGTCCAGTTCGCGGATCAGGCCAAGGACGCCCTGATGGTGGCTGGGCAGGCGGGCGGCCCCGGCGTTCTGGTAAAGGCCCGGGGAAAAGCCGACCGTCTGGGTGACGCCGTCGGTATCGGTGAAGCGGTCGCCGCCGCGCAGGGTCCACACGCGGCCGCCCACGCGGCTGCGCGCTTCCAGAACGGTCACGCTGGCGCCATGCCGTTCGAGTTCGCGCGCGGCGACGAGACCGGCGATACCCGCCCCGAGCACCACCACGCGGCGGGGCTTGCCGCCAGAGGGTAGCGGTTGGGCCAGGCTGCGGCCGGGCAGGCCCAGCGTGACGGTGGCCGCGCCCATCGCGGCCAGCAGGGATCGCCGGTCGATCATCACAGGTTCCTTTCAGGCCGGATCAGAACGAGAGCGTCACGCGGGCATAGTAATAGCCCCCGTTGATGCCCCAGGGCGCGAGCGAGCTGGGCCGGTCATAGACATTGCTGCCATCGGCCGGCTGCAACACGCCCTTGTTGTTGACGTTGGGCACCGTGGTAGCCTTGTGGTTGAGCAGGTTGTTGGCGCCCAGATCGAGGCGGAAGGCCCGCGTCACTTTCCAGCCCAGGTTGACGTCGGTGATCAGCGTGGTCGGCGTGCCGATCACCGTGTTGCCAGAGCCGGTGCCATCCAGGCTCACATGCTGGCGGGTGATGCCATAGAGCGTTTCGCGCAGGTTGAGCGACAGCGGCCCGTGGCTGATCAGCGCACCGGCAATCACCTTGACGCGCGGCGTGGCCGTGGTGAGGGCGTCGATGGCATTGCGGGTAAGCAGCGTGGTCTGGCCGAACGCCGCATTGTAGACGGCTGCGGGCAAGGCAGCCACGCGGGTCACCTGGGTGCGGTTGTAGTTGAAGCCCAGGTTCCAGTCGATGCGGTCACCATTGCCCAGGTGGCTGGCGGCGGTGAGCGTGGCTTCCACCCCGCGCGTGCGGGTATCGGCGCCGTTGGTGAACAGGTTGAGGCCGAAATAGCTGTAGCCGCTCGATGCGATGGCCGCCGGATCGGTGCTGGGGATCAGGCCCCGCGCCACCAGGGTGGACAGCACGGCGGACGAAACCACGCCATTGCTGCCAAAGCCGCTGGAATAGCCCACGATCCCACCCGATGCGACGATGCGGTTGGTGATCTTGATCTGGTAGGCATCCACCGTCAGTTGCACGCTGCCGCCGGGATGGGCGACGAAGCCGGCCGACAGGTTGGTCGATTTTTCCGGCTTCAACTTGCCAAAGCCCAGCGCAGCCACGGCCGGCGAATTGGGGGCAAGCTGGGCATAGATCGAATTGGGGCTGACATTGGTGGAGGAATAGTATTCCTCCGCCAGAGTCGGCGCGCGGAAGCCGTTGGACACCGTGCCGCGCAGGGCAAAGGCGGGGCTGAAATCATACCGCGCCGTGGCCTTGCCGGTCCACACCGATCCGAAATCGGAATAGTGTTCATAGCGGCCGGCCAGATCGAGGTGCAGGCCAGTCACCCGATCGAGCGCGGCATCGACATAGCCGGCCCAGGTCTTGCGTCCATTGACCCCGGCATCGCTGGGTGAAAATCCGGGATAGGCGGCCGGGCCGCCGCTGTAATAGGACGCGACTTCACCGTTCTGGATGCCATAGTGGCCCACGCGATATTGCCCGCCCAGTGCCAGGGTCAGCGGCTTGGCCAGGCCCAGCGCGATATCCCGCGTGACGCCCAGATCGGCCACCCACTCGCTGTTGGTCAGCGTGCCGTCATAGAAATTGGTCTGCGGCCGCACCGCCACCGTGCTGGCTTTCTGGACGGGGAGCCAGGTGGCGGCGTTGATGGAATCGCGCGTGTAGAGGGCATCGGCGACGCGGCCATAGGTGAGCGAGCCATCCCACTGCCAGCCGGCCAGATCGCCCGACAGGCCGGTGGTCAGCGAGAAGTCCTCTTCGTCGAGCGCGATGCGCGGGGTGAAGCCGTTGGCGAATGGCACCACCGTGTTGCCGTTGGCATCGGGGCCGGTATAGCGGCTGGGCGCGCGATAGTTCTGCCGCGCAGACGCGGTGCGGCGGCCATAGCTGCCGAAGGCATAGGCGTGGACCGTGTCGCTCACGTCATAGCCGGAATTGAACGAAAGGTTCCAGATCTGGTAACGCGCATCGCCCAGGATGCGGTTGACATAGGGATAGTTGGCTGCGCCTTTCAGACCATTGGCATTGAGCGCGCTCACGCTGCTGCGCAGGCTGCCGTCGGGATTGAAAAAGCGGTAATCGTACGTGCCGCGCTGGGTGTAATCGTGAAAGCGGTATTCGCCGGTCACGTTGAGGAACCCGCGGTCGCCCAGCTTGAACCCCTTGTTGAAGCTGCCTTCGAACGTCTTGCCATCGCCCTTGTAATACTGGCCACCGGTCAGCGAGAGTTGCCCGCCGTGGTCGTCGTTGCGCAGGATGATGTTGACCACCCCGGCAATGGCATCAGACCCGTATTGCGCGGCGGCACCGTCTTGCAGCACTTCGACACGGCCGATCGAGCCGGTGGGAATGAAGCTGAGATCGGTGGTCGCTGCGCCCGAATAGGGGCTGCCGCCCAGCACCGCGAGGTTCGCGGTAAAATGGCGGCGCTTGCCGTTGACCAGCACCAGCGTGTCGTTGGGGCTGATCCCGCGCAGCGCCACGTTTAGCGTGAGATTGGCGGCGTCGCCCCCGAACGACTGCGTGCCAAGGCTGGGCAGGCTCTGGCCCAGCACCTGGCGCAGGTCGCGCTGGCCAACGTTGTCGATCGTGCTGGCGCCCAGGATCTGGATCGGCGCGGCGCTATCGGCGGCGCGCGTACCGGTGGTGCGGGTGCCGGTGACGATGATGTCGGTCGCCGTGGCATCTGGCGGCGCGCCGGGATCGGCGATCGGCGCAGGCGCGCCCTGCGGCGCCGCATGGGCCAGGCCAGGCAGCGCCAGCACCAGCGCAGACGTTGCGAACAAGATGGTTTTCATGGATTTCCCCCCGAATATGAGCGTTCGCTTCCTGGCTTCGGGCCAGGCGCGGCGAACCGCTGGGGAGGTAGGCGGAAAACTCAACTGAAATAATTGAGTTTGTGTCGATGTGGATTTCGAAATCGCAATATGTTGCGCAGCACAAATAGGAACACGCTATGGCAGGTCGGCTTCGCGGGAGGATGGCGCAGGCTGACTATTTACCCGGCTCAACAGTCCTGGCCCACGCCATTGCCACGCTTGAGCGGCTTCAATCACCCTATCAGCAATGCTCGTTATCCGTCGTCGCGACGATCGGCCTAAGCCTTCTGGCAAACAGGAGGAAGTGATGACCCAGCCCCGCCAACTGCATCTCGGCGCCATCCTGGAGGGCGTCGGCACCGATCAGCACGCCTGGCGCGATCCCGCGCTGCCCAGCAATGCCAGCATCAGCATCGATTGGTATGTCGAGCAGGCGCGCCTGGCCGAAGCGGCGAAGTTCGATCTGGTGTTCATTGTCGACAGCCCGTTCATCACGCCCGACACGGCGCCGCATTTCCTCAACCGGCTCGAACCGCTTACGTTGCTATCCGCCCTGGCCTTTGCCACCAGCCATATCGGCCTCGTCGGCACGCTGACCACGTCCTATTGGGAGCCGTACAACGTCGCGCGGCAGTTCGGCTCGCTCGACCATATCAGCAAGGGCCGCGCCGGCTGGAACGTGGTGACCACCGGGCTGGAAGGGGCGGCGGGCAACTATGGCCGCGACGCGCATTTCCCCCATGCCGAACGCTATGCCCGCGCGCGCGAATTCGTCGACGTGGTGCAGGGGCTGTGGGACAGCTATGAAGACGACGCCTTCGTGGCCGACAAGGCTGGCGGCGTGTTCCTCGACAAGACCAAGCAGCACCGCCTCGATCACAAGGGCGATTTCTTCTCGGTGGCAGGGCCGCTCGCGCTCAGCCGCTCGCCCCAGGGTCAGCCGGTGATCTTCCAGGCGGGAGACAGCACGCAAGGCCGCGATCTGGGCGCGGCGATTGCCGATGGCACGTTCACCATCGCCGCCGATCTCGCCACCGGCCAGGCCTATTACGCCGATCTCAAGGCGCGGGCGGCGGCGCTGGGGCGCAATCCGGACCACATCAAGGTCTTGCCGGGCCTGTCGCCCATTCTTGCCGATAGCGATGCCGAGGCGCAGGCCATCGTGCGCGCGCAGGACGAGGCGCTCGATTTCGGCAAGCTGCTGGTGCAACTGGGCCGCGCCTTCAACTATCATGATTTCGCGCAATACGATCCCGATGCGCCGTTTCCCGATGTCTCGGGCCTGACGCTCAACAGCTACAAGGGCCATGCGGAACGCATCGTTGCGACCGCGCGGGCCGAGGGCCTGAGCTTGCGGCAGACGGCCTGGCGCTTTGGCCAATGGCGCAGCCCGTTCGTCGGGTCGCCCGAAACGGTGGCCGACGAGATCGAGCGCTGGTTTGTCGGCCGCGCGGCCGATGGCTTCAACCTGCGGGTCACGCGGCCGGGCGAATTTGCCCTGTTCCGCGAACGGGTGGTGCCGATCCTGCAAAAGCGCGGGCTGTTCCGTACCGACTATGCCGGGCAGACCCTGCGCAGCCATCTCGGCGTGCCGGTGCCGCCGCATCGCCACGCGCAGCCGGTCCTGGCCGAAGCTGCCGAATGAGCGCTGCGCCCCTGACGCTGCGCGCCGATGTGCTGGTGGTGGGCGGCGGCATGGCGGCAGCCTGGGCGGCTTTGGCAGCGGCCGAAGCCGGGGCCAGCGTCATCGTGGTGGACAAGGGCGCGATGGGCACCAGCGGCGTGACGGCAACGGGTGGCCCGGGCCACTGGTTCGTGCCGCCCGAGGGACACGAGGCGGCCATCACGCGCCAGCTCGGGCGCACGGAAGAACTGGCCCAGGCCGACTGGATGGCCCGCGTGCTCGACCTCACCTGGCGATACTTGCCGACCATTGCGCCATGGTATCCGTTTGGCAGTGACGGGCGCGGCGGCCGCTATGTCCAGGGCGTGCGCGGCCCCGAATACATGCGCGCGCTGCGCCGCATGTGCACGGTCGCCGGAATTGCCGTGCTTGATCACCATCCCGCGCTGGAACTGCTTGCTGCCCCGGACGGCGCGATCGTCGGCGCGCGTGGGGTGGCCCTGGCCAGCGGGGAGGATTGGGAAATCCGTGCTGGCGCCACCGTGCTGGCCACCGGCGGCTGCGCGTTCCGGTCCGGCCTGATCGGCAGCCACACCCAGACCGGCGATGGCCTGCTGATGGCGGTTGAAGCGGGGGCGGCGCTTTCGGGCATGGAGTTCTCGATTTCCTATTCGCTGTCGCCGGCCTGGGCCTCCACCCGCACCTTGCCGTTTACGGCGGCGCGCTTTTTCCGCGAGGACGGCACCGAATTGGCCATTCCCTCGCTCAAGGCCGGTCATGCCCATTACCAAGCGCTGGGGGCGGCGCTATTGCAGGGGCCGGTGCTGGCTGACCTTTCCGCCGCGCCCGCCGGGCTCCCCGCCGTTCTGCGCCAGATCCAGCCGCTGACCGTGGCCGCGTTCGAGCGACGCGGGATCGACTTGTTCCGCCAACGCTTTCCGGTGCGCCTGTTTGGCGAAGGCACCATTCGCGGCACCGGCGGCATCGCCGTGGTCGATGCGGACTGCGGCACCGGCGTTGCCGGGCTCTATGCGGCCGGAGATGCCGCCACGCGCGAATTAGTCGCCGGCGCGATCAGCGGCGGCGGCGCGGTCAATTCCGCCTGGGCGCTCGCCTCTGGCCGAATCGCTGGCGCTGCGGCGGCACGCCATCGCGGCGGCGCGCCAGCAGGTCCGGTGAAAGCGCTGGGTGGCCAGGGCTTGCGCGCGTCCGGGCGGCCTGGCCTGGCAGACCCGCGACCGTTGCAGCGCGCGATCGAGACGGAAATGCACGGCTATGACCGCGCCTTGTGGCGCCATGCTGCCTCGCTGGGCCAATCCGCCAGTGTCCTGCACGGCTTGTGGGACGAAATCGCCGCCCACGCCCCGCCACCCGATCCGCGCGGTCGGATGGAATGGCGGGCCACGGCGGCCATGGCCGCCACGGCCCGCTGGTGCACGGCGGCCGCCGCTGCCCGCCAGGAAACGCGGGGCATTGCCGTGCGCAGCGACCGGCCGGCAAACGATCCAGCCCTGGCCCACCGGCTGCTGGTTGGTGGATTGGACGGGGTGTGGACCAAGGCCGCGACGCCGGCTGCGCGGCGGCTGGAGCCTGCGCTGTGATCGCCGCGCTCCTGGCCGAGCGCTGCACGGGCTGCAACGCGTGCGTCGCGCAGTGCCCGACGCGCGTGTTCGAGCCTGGCGCCACCGGTGGCGTGCCGATGATCGCCGCGCCCGATGCCTGCCAGACCTGCTATCTGTGCGAGCTGGCCTGCCCGGCCGACGCGCTCTGGGTCAATCCCGATGCGCAGGATGCCACCGCTCCGCCGCTCGCCGAACTGATTGCCTCGGGCCAGCTCGGCCGCGTGAAGCGCGATCATGGCTGGAATGCGCCGCTCGATGCCGGCCAACTCGATGCCTATCGCCTGCTTGGCCCGCTGCTGGGCGAAGGGGTGGAAATTGCCGACCGGCAGTACCAGCGCCTGATCGCCGCGCGGTGACTCCGTTGTGCGCCGCCACCCACTGCGGGATGGCGGCGTGTCGCTGGTTCAGAACGTTACGCCCACGCGGGTGTAATAGAACCCGCCCGAAAGCCCGAACGGGGCAAAGCTGCCATAGGCGCCCGATCCGTCGGAAGCGACGATGCCGTTGCGATCGGGATAGGTGTCGAACAGGTTGTTCGCGCCTACCGACCAGCTGACCTTGTCCGATAGCTTGTAACCCAGTTCCAGGTCCGCCACCCACTTGGCGCCGAACGTGCGGTCGCTCGCGGCCGTGGTGCTGCTTTCGGTATAGGCGCCATAGCGCGTCTCGCGCACCAAGGCCGAAAAGCGCCCCAGGCTCCAGTTGGCCGAAAGCACGGCTTTGCTCTTGGGCACGGCGACCAGCAGGTCCTGCTGCACCTGCCGCCCGAACAATACGACATTGAGCGAGGAAAGCTGTGAGGGATTGGCGATCACATGCAGAATCTTGGTATCGAAATAGCTCCACGCCGCATTGAGCCGCACCGTGCCCACGCGGGCGGTGTGCAGGGTATATTCGCCCACCACGTCAACGCCGCGCGTACGGGTGTCGATCGCGTTGGTGAAGAACTGCGCGCTGTCCACCCCGGTTACGCCATTGGCCACCAGGATCGCCTTGATCGCGCTGCCGCCGTTGGCCGCCGTGCCGAGGAAATCGGTTTTCACGATGCGGTCATCGATGCGGATCTGATAGCCATCGACGGTAAGGCGCACCGGACCACGCTCGAACGTCAGCCCGGCGGTAAAGCTCAGGGACTTTTCCGGCTTCAAGGGCTGGGCGCCCAGCGCGCGGGCGGCGGCCGAATCCACCGGCAGGAATTTCGAGGTTGTCAGCACACGCTCGTTGCCCACCACCGTGGCGGTGTTCTGCGTGGTGGAAAATGCGGTCTGCGCCAGCGAGGGCGCGCGGAAGCCGGTGTTCACCCCGCCACGCAGCGCCAGGCCGCGCGCCAGTTCAAGCCGCGTGCTGAACTTGCCCGATGCGGTGTTGCCGGCGCTGTCGGAATAATGCTCGAACCGTCCGGCCACGCCCACGAACCAGGCCGGGGTGATCTTGGTGGACAGGTCCACATAGGCGGCGACATTGTTGCGGGAAACCTGCGTGGCATCGGCCGGCGAGGTGCCGGTGAACGAAACCAGGCCGGGCGAGGGCGACAGGCCGCCATAGAGGTTGCCGAACGGGGTGCCATCCCTGGGCACGACATAGCCGCCATCGCGATAGCTGTCGGGCTCGCCGGCGCGGCTGGCAAACTGTTCAAAGCGATGTTCAACGCCGAAGGCCAGGTTGAGCTTGTCGGCCAGCCCCACATCGAACCCGCGCGACAGGTCGAGGTTGTTGACCCACAGCGTCTGCACCTGGCGACCCATGGTGAAGCTGGTCTTGCTGGTGGGGCCGATCGAGGGATTGAGCGTGTTTTCGGCGCCCAGCTTGACCGAATCCCGGCCAAAGCTGCTGGAAAGATCGGCCGCCCAGCCGCCCAGTTCGCTGCGCAGGCCCCAGGTGGTCTGGTAATCCCATTCCCACAAGCGGCGATAGGCCTGGAAGCCGGCCGGGTAGAGCTGCGGCAGCGCGCCGATCGAGGTGGCCGGGACATAGGCACCACGCGCGTCCTTGATGTCGCGATAGCTCAGCGTGGAAAAGCTGTACGCCCGCGTGGCATCGGACAGCGGCAGTTCGGCGTTGACGCTGCTATTGACGATCTTGTCGCGGTTGGATCGGCCATAGCCGCCGGCGATCAGGTGGTTGGTGCTTGCCTCGCGCGGGTCGGGCTGGCCGTTGACTAGCGGGAAAACCCGCGCCACCGGATCGGCGGAACTGTCGGCGCGATCGTGATACTTGCCTTCCACCGCCACGCGGACAAAGCCATCGTCGCCCAGCCGCGTGCCGTATGACAGCGTCTGTTGCAGCAGGGCGCCGCCCTTTTCATAAAGCTGGCCGGCGGTGCTGGTGAATTCCCCGCCCTGCGGCGCATCGTCGAGGATCAGGTTGAGCACGCCCGAAATCGCGTCAGACCCATATTGCGCCGCTGCGCCATCGCGCAGCACTTCGATCCGGCCGACCGCGTTGGTGGGAATCAGGTCAACGTCCACCGGGGTGGAGCCACCGGAAACGCGGCTGAGGTTGTTGATCAGCGCGGTGGTATGTCGCCGCTTGCCGTTGACCAGCACCAGCAGATAGTCGCCCGAAAGCCCACGGATCGAGATCGGCCGCACACTGGCCGACGTGCCGCCACCACCCAATGCGGGCATGGTCAACGATGGGATGATATTGCCCAGGATTTCCTTGAGGCCGGTGCGTCCGGTCTGCTTGAGATCGGCCGGGGTGATCACGTCGATCGGCACCGGGCTGTCGGCCACGGTGCGAGGGCTGCCGCCGCGCGTGCCGGTAACGACGATGGCGCTGCCGCCGGCCTCGTCCGGGTTGGGCGCGCCTTGCGCCTCGGGCGTGGCGGCCGTTTCCGCCGCCTGCACCGGCATGGCAGCCAGCGCGCTGACCAGCGCAGTGGATAGAAGAGTTGCTCGCATGAAATGGCCCCCATCGGATATTGTTCGCAATCTGGGGCCGCTTTGCGGGATTATACTCTACCAATCCAATTGAGGTTGATTGATCGGCTATGACGTCTTGCAATAGTCCGTTCAGACAATCGGCGCGAAAGCCTGTGCCAGAGGGCGAACGGCTTTCACTTCCCCGGCCCGGCGAAAGGTGTCGAGCACTTGCTGCTGCGCCGCGATCAGCCCGGCGTCGATCGGCACGCGCAGGCGGCCATTGCGCAGCGCGGTGGCGCGGGCGATGGCCAGCGGCAACCCGGTCTCGCGCGCCAGCACGGCGGCATAGTCCTCGGCATGGCTGGCGGCCCAGGCCAGGGCCTTGGTTTCCCGCGCCAGGAAATCGGCGAGCAGCGCCCGCTTGGCCGTGGCTGCCCCGGCATAGGCCACATCAAAACCCGCGCCGTTGGAAAAAGTGCGGCCATCGACGGCAATGCGTGCGCCCTGCGCCAGCGCCGCCACGGTATAGGGCGTCCAGGTTGACCAGGCATCGATCGCCCCTGTCTGGAGCGCTGCCTGGCTGTCGCTGGGCGAAAGGAACACCATGTGTACAGCGTTTGCGGGCAGATCGGCCTGTTGCAGCGCGCGCAGCACCAGATAGTGCCCGATCGAGCCGCGTGTCGAGGCAATGCGCTTGCCCACCAGGTCGCCGATCGAGCGTGCGGTTGACCCGCGCGGCACGATGATGGCGAGCGCCCCTTCGGGCGTGGGCGGCACCACGGCCATGGCGCCCACCGCCACGATCGGGCTGCCGGCCTGATAGGCGAACTGGAACGGCGCGTCGCCCACCAGTCCCAGGTCCACCGCGCCCGAACCCAGCGCTTCGAGCAGGCTCTGCGCGGCGGGAAATTCCGACCATTCGACCCGATAGGGCGCGCCGTCCAGCACGCCGGCAGCCAGCATCAGCGCCTTGGTCGTGCCGCGCTGGTTGCCCACGCGCAGGGTGCCCGATGCAGCCCCGCCCCGGCCGCAGGCGGCCAGGGCGAGGAAACCACCCGCCGCCTGGATGGCGTGGCGGCGGGTGAGGGACGTACGGTGTGCGGGCGTATCGCTCACAGATCGGACCACAGCGGTTCGTCGGCGATCAGTACGCGATGCAGTTCGCGCGGGAAATCGCCATAGTTGCGCACGGCATAGTGCACCGTGGCGCGGTTGTCCCAGAACGCCACCGAATTGGGCCGCCAGGAAAAGCGGACCTGCAATTCGGGCCGCTTGTACTGTTGCAGCACCTGCGCCAGCAGATCGCGGCTCTCGGCCAGTTCTACCCCAAGGATCTGCGGCTGTTGCGAGAAATTGACCCACAGGATTTTCTCGCCCGTTTCGCGGTGCGTGCGCACCAGGGGATGCGCCACAATCGGGTATTCGTGGCCCACCGCCTTGAGCGCACCCAGGAAATTGTGCGTGACATGCAGGCCTTCCAGCCGCTCTCGCAGCGCTTCGGGCAAGTTTTTCCATGCGAGGTGCGCATCCACCCAGATGGTGTCACCGCCCACTTCGGGCAGCTTCACATCGCGCAGCACGGCGCCCCAGGTCGGCACCAGACGCCAACTGGTGTCGGTGTGATAGGCGTCGCCCTTGTCCAGGTGATCGAGGTAGCGATCCCCGGCGTGCTTGAGGTCTTCTGCGGCGATGGCGTGGATCGGCGTCAGCCCGGCGTTGTGGCGCGTGGTGGGGTGGGTGTAAAGCGGCCCGAACTGCCCGGCAAAGGCCGCCTGCTGCGCATCGGTCAACACCTGGTCGCGGAAGAAGATCACCTTGTAGCGCAGCACGGCGGCGCGGATCGCCTCACGCTGCAACGGCGTGATCGGGGTGGAGAGATCGATCCCGGAGACTTCCGCGCCGATCGTGGGTTGCAGGCGGGTGAAGGCCAGCCCGTGGTCGCTGCGGGCGAGGATGTCGGTGGTCATGGCGTTGCTCCCTTCGCTCAGGCGGCGCTGCGCGCGCTGCGGGCGGCGGTGTGGCGGTTGACCGGCACGTCCAGGCCCAGCGTCTCGCGGAACGTGGTGCCGGGATAATCGGTCTTGAAGATGCCGCGCCGTTGCAGGATCGGTACCACTTCATCCACGAAGGTTTCCAACTGGCCGGGCAGGCTTTCAAACAGGTTGAAGCCATCAGCGCCGCGCTGTTCCAGCCAGAGTTGCAGGCGGTCGGCTACCTGTTCCGGCGTGCCGACCAACTGGCCGCGCGGGGTGGCGTGGCGCAGCGCGATCTCGCGCAGGGTCAGGCCCTGGTCTGCCAGCGCCAGCACGCGGGCAGACTGGCTCTGGTTGCTCTTGAGGCCTTCGCCGGCCACGTCGCGCGGGAACGGGCCGTCAGGGTCATAGACGCTGAAATTGTGGTCGTTGAACCCGCGTCCCAGCGCGCGCAGGGCGTTTTCCAGATTGCCCAATTCGGCCAGTTCGCGATACTTGGCCTCGGCTTCCGCCTCGGTGCTGCCGATCACCGGGCGCCCGCCAGGCACGATGAAGACCTTTTCGGGATCGCGCCCGAAACCGCGCGCGCGGGCCTTGATGTCGGCGTAGAACGCCTGGGCTTCTTCGAGGTTGTCCTGGTGGGTGAAGATCGCCTCGGCCTGTGCGGCGGCAAAGCTGCGCCCGTCCTCGCTCGATCCGGCCTGGAAGATCACCGGCTGCCCCTGCGGGCTGCGCGAAATGTTGAGCGGCCCTTTGACCTTGAGGAACTCGCCCTTGTGGTTCAGTTCGTGCAGCTTGTCGGGATCGAGGAACTGGCCGCTGGCCTTGTCGCGCACCAGGGCATCGTCTTCCCAGCTATCCCACAGGCCCTTGACCACGTCGAGGTATTCGGCCGCCAGGCGATAGCGCGTGTCGTGCGCCAGGTGCTCGTCCTTGCCGAAATTGGCGGCGCTGCCTTCCAGCCAACTTGTCACCACGTTCCAGCCGGCGCGCCCGCCGCTGATATGGTCGAGCGAGGCGAACTGGCGCGCCAGGTTGTAGGGCTCGGTATAGGACACCGTCGCCGTGCCGACGAGTCCGATATGCTCAGTCACGGCGGCGAGAGCCGAAAGGATCGTCAACGGCTCGAACCGGTTGAGATAGTGCGGGCTCGACCGGGCGTTGATCGAGACGCTGTCGGCCACGAACAGATAGTCAAACTTGCCCCGCTCGGCGGCCTGGGCCTGGCGCTTGTAGAACGCGAAATTGGTGCTGGCATCCACCGTTGCATCGGGGTGCCGCCAGTCGTCCCAGCCGGGGCCGACGCCGTGCAGGATGAAGCCGAGGCGAAGCTGTCGTTTCGTGGTCATGTCATGATCCTTTCCACCGTGCCGCCCATCGTAGACGTGGACGCAAGCGGGACTGAGCGAGAGCTGCTCAATTCAATTCGAGAATTGCTCAAAAGGCATAGGCCGCCTTGAGGAACACCGTGCGCGGCGGGTTCTGCGCGCCCTGCAGCAGCAGCGTTCCGGCATAGGGCCCGGCCTTGATCGCCGCGCCCACCGGGGTGAGCGAGGTGAAGAAGAACGAGTTGGTCAGGTTGCGGCCCGTGAGCGTGAAGGTCCAGCGCTCGTCCGCCGTGGCATAGCTGATGAAGGCATTGGCATAGCCATGCGCGGCGATCTGGTAGGCCGGGGTATTGAGCTGGTTGGAGAAGAACGAGGTCTGGAAATTCCCGCTCGCACCCAGCTTGAGTTCGCCCGGCAGCCCGGCCGGAACGGTCCAGGTGGCAGAAGCGAAGTATTGCCACTTGGGCTGGAAGGGGAACTGGTTGCCGGTATAGGTATAGGCCGGCACCGTGCCATAGGCGGGCGCGGCGTAATCGTCATAGCGCGTGGCGAGATAGGTGACGTTGAAGGTCAGCGCCAGACTGCGCCAGGGCTGCGCGGCGGTCTCCAGCTCAAAGCCTTCGGTATGCGCCGAAGGCGCATTGCCGCGCGTGCTGACATAGGTGCCCGAAACCGGGCTATAGGCCGAGACGGCGGTTTGCAGGTTCTTGTAGGCGTTATGGAACCCGGTCAGGTTGACGCGCAGATCGTGGTTCAGCCACTCGGTCTTGATGCCCGCCTCGATCGTGTTCACCGTTTCCGGGTCATAGGGCAGGGCGGTGGCCAGGTTGAGCGCGCGGTTGTTGAAGCCGCCCGCGTCAAACCCCTTGGCATAGTTGGCAAACAGGAACACGTCGGGCGCCGCCTGCCACGAAACGCCGGCCTTGGGCGTGAAAGCGCGCCAGGTCTTGGCGTTGAGAATGCCGGCATTGGTGAAATTGACCTGCGCGGCCGAGACCGTGACGCCCAGCGCCGGGATCGCCCCGCCGGTCAGCACCTGGGGATAGAGCGTGGGATCGATCGGCTGGCCATCGAGGTTATAGTTCACCCCGCGAAACGCGAAGGTGCGCCGCTGGATGATATAGCGCCCGCCCGCCGTGAACGTCAGGCGCGGGGTGACGTGCACGTTGCCCTGCAGATAGGCCGAATAGTTGAAGCTGCGGGTGCGGCCGATCTGGTCGAACGGCGCAGCCGGCAGCGCGGTGTTGGATTGCGGCAGGCCGGTGACATAGCCCAGGCGCTCGCTGGCGAAATTCTCGAACAGGTAATAGAGACCGCCGGTGAAATCGAACGCCTGCCACGTGCCCTGGAGCTGCAATTCCTGGGTGAACTGGTGCTGGCGATAGCGGATGAAGTTGTCGGAAATGTCGATCGCGCGCGGCTGGGCCGAATTGTACGGCAGGCGGGCCTGGCCGTCGTTGTTGTAGTTCACCGGGTTCTGGCTGAACGCGCGCAGGGCGCTGATGCTGTGCAGCGCCAGGTGGCTGTCCAGGTCATAGTCGATCCGCGCCGTCACCCCGCCACTGCGCGAGGTGTTGACCGGATAGCGCCCGGCATAGCTGACATTGGCCTGATAGCGCGAGAACGAGGTCGGGCTGTAGAGCGTGCCGCCGGTGATGGCGCCGAGGCCGCTGAGCGCCGCATTGCTTGCGTTGTATGTCGTGGCGACATAGCTGGCGGTCTGCGAATGGTCGATCGTGCCATCGCCCGTCAGCGTTACCTTGAGCCCCGCCGCCGGGGTCAGCACCAGCTTGATCCGCCCGCCGGTGGTCTGCTGATTGTTGACGTGGGTGTTGAGCGAGGGGTTCCAGGTATAGCCATCGTGCTGATCGTGCGCGATGGCCACGCTGCCCACCAGCAGGCCGGGCAGCAGCGAGCCGGCGACATAGCCATGGGCATTGACCGTATTGTAGTTGCCATAGCCCACGTCGCCGCGCAGGTCGAAGCGATCGGTGGGTGTGCGGGTAACATAGCGGATCGCCCCGCCGGCCGAATTGGCGCCAAACAGCGTGCCCTGCGGCCCGCGCAGCACTTCCACCCGCTCCACATCGGTCAGGTCAGACATGCCGTTGATCGCGCGGGCGAGATAGACATCGTCGATATAGGTGCCGACGGTGGGATCGAAGATCGGATCGCTGTTGCCGATGCCCCGGATGAAGAACGTGTTGGTCAAGGGCGTGATGCCGCTGGGCGCAGTATAGAGGCCGGGGATCTGGCCAGCCAGATCGCGCGCAGTGACCACGTTCTGCTGAGCGCGGAATTCGGTGCCAATCACGCTGACCGCCACCGGCGTCTGTTGCAGGCGGGTCTCGCGCCGCGTGGCGGTGACCACGATATCCTCTTTCACGCCGCCATCGGCTTCCGCCGCGGGGGCTGCCGGTGCAGCCTCGGCCGGCACTTCTGCGGCGTGGACCGATGCGATCGGTGCAAGGGCGGTGGCGCTGGCCAACAGGGCCAGGCGGCGGGCGGAACGGTGCATGATTTTCCCCTCAAGGCTTGTTGCCTGCCCGGTTAGGAGGCCGCGTGCGCAGTGTCCTATTGAAACTCAACCAAGTCAGTTGAGTTATCGTCAAGCAAGCGGAATCATTGCCGATGCTCAACTGCGCCAAGGAAATCTCATTGGTCTGAAAAAACTCAACTTGTATGATTGAGTTTATGTCCCAAGTGATCGATCCCCCGCCGTCCGGCTTCGTTCTGCCGCGTCGAACTTTCCTGGCTGGCTGTGGCGCCGCGCTCCTCGCCGGCTGCGTTGGAGCGCACAAGACGACAGCCTTGCGTGTCGCGATCACCGGGAAGGGCGAGGCCGACAATCGCCTGATCTTCGCCACCGCCGGGATCAAGCCCGATTTTCCGATCGAATATGTGGAATTCGAATCCGGCCATCTGGTGGTCGAAGCGCTCAATTCCGGCGCGATCGATCTGGGCGGGATGAGCGAAATTCCGCCGGTCTTTGCCGCTGCGTCGACCGTGCAGAGCTTCCGCCAGATCGCGGTGTGGCATGGTGATGTCAACAACCAGGCGGTGATCGTGCCCAAGGGTTCGCCGCTGCGCACATTGGCCGATCTCAAGGGGCGCAAGGTGGGCTATGTCCGCGCCACCACCACGCAGTATTTCCTGATCCGCATGCTGGAATCGGTCGGCCTGAGCTGGGGCGATATCGAACCGGTGGCGATGACCGTGGCCGATGGCGCGGCCGCGTTCGGCAATGGCGCGCTCGATGCCTGGGCAATCTATGGCTTTCCGATCCAGCGCGCGCAGGCGACGCAAGGCGCCCGCGTGCTGCGCACGGCGCTGGGCTTTCTGTCGGGCAACTATGTGGTGGCCGCCCACCGCGATGCCATTGAAGATGCGCAGCGTGCCGACTGGATCGTGCGCTATCTCGGCCTGGTCCAACAGGGTTTTGCCTGGACCGCTGCAAACCAGACGGTCTGGGCCGGCAAGGTGGCCCAGGCGATCGGCGTGCCGGTTGAGTACGTGCGCCAGCAGTTTGCCGGGCGCAGCGATTTCTACTCCATCCGCCGTGTCAGTGATGCCGCGATCGCTTCGCAGCAGGGCGTGGCCGATGTCTTTGCCAAGGCCGGCCTGATCGGCGCCCACGTCGACATGCGCCCCTTGTGGGACGACCGCTTCAACCCCCAGATCAAGGAGGCCTGAGCCATGGCCACGCATCCGCTGGCGAGCGACCAGCCCGATATCCTGCCTGACCTTTCCGATGTGGCGCTCGACCGGCTGACCCGCGAACTGGCCCACCGGGCGGAAGGCTATGACCGCAACCCGCGTTTCCCGCGCGAGAATTTCGATATCCTGGCGCGCGAAGGGCTGATCGGCTTGACCGTCGAACGGCGCCTGGGTGGCGCTGGTGCCGGCTTTGTCGATGCGCTGCGCGTGCTCGGCGCGGTGGCCAAGGGCGAGCCGTCCACCGCGCTGATCCTATTCATGACTTATGCGTTTCACGCCGCCCCGGAAAAGGGCCGCCGTTGGGACCGCGCGCTCTATGAACGCCTCGCGCGCGAGGCGGTGGCTGGCAAGGGTCTGGTCGGCACGTTCCGGGTGGAGCCGGAACTGGGCACGCCGGTGCGCGGGGGCCTGCCCGCCACGGTGGCGCGGCGGAGCGAGGATGGCTGGCGCCTGTCGGGCGAGAAGATCTATTCCACCGGTTCGACCGGGCTCGACTGGTTCGCCGTCTGGGCCAAGACCGACGAGACGCCCGTGCGCCTTGGCCTGTTCCTGGTGCGCCCCGATGCCGAGGGGATCACCATAGAGCCCGAATGGGATCACCTCGGCATGCGCGCGACGGTCAGCCACAAGGTGATCTTTGCCGAAACGCCGGTGCCTCCCGCGCTCGCCGTGGACTTGCGCGCGCCGGAGGATTGGGCGCCGCGCCCGGGCGATGATACCAGCGCCTTGCTGTGGAACGCGCTGGCCATTGCCACGATCTATGACGGCGTGGCCCGCGCCGCGCGCGATTGGCTGGCGGGCTATCTCAATGCGCGCGCCCCGACCAATCTCGGCGGGCCGCTGGCCACCCTGCCGCGCGTGCAGGAAAAGTTCGGGGAGATCGAGGCGCTGCTGCTGACCAACCGCACCTTGATCGAAAGCGCCGCGCGCGCCGCCGATGCCGGTCTGCCGCCACCTGCAACCCAAGCCAACCTGATCAAGCATATCGCCAATGCCAATGCCATTCGCGCCGTGGAGATCGGGCTGGAACTGACCGGCAACCCTGGCATCAGCCGCAACAACCCGCTGGAGCGGCACTATCGCGACGTGCTGTGCAGCCGCATCCATTCGCCCCAGGCCGATACCGTGCTGGTGGGTGCGGGCAAGGCCGGTCTTGGCGCTGCGGGGATCGGCCGGTGAGCCTGGTCATCGCCAGCCAGTTGGAGCCTGCGCTCAATGCCGCGATTGCCGATCATCCGGCGCGGCCCACGGTGATCCCCGCACCCGAAGACGAACCCTGGCGCGTGGCGAACGATGCCGATGTGCTGGTGATCCGCCCATCGCCGGTATGGACCCCGGCGCGCAGCCGTCCGGCGCCACCGATCTGGCCGGGGCGCCTGCGCTGGGTGTGCAGCGCTTCGGCGGGGATCGATTTCTATCCGTCGTGGCTGCTCGATGGCCCGCTGGTCAGTTGCGCGCGCGGCACAGCGTCTGAAGAGATTGCCGACTATGTGATCGCCGCGATCTATCGCCAGGCCAAGGATCTGGACGGCGTGGCCGCGCAGGGGTCGGAGGATTGGCGCTATACCCAGCTTGGCCAGGTGCTGGGCAGCACGATTGGCGTGATCGGGTTGGGCGCGATCGGCCAGGCGGTGGCGCGGCGCGCGCTGGCGCTCGGGGCAAGGGTCGTCGCGGTGCGGCGCAGCGGCGCGCAGCCGTCCGATCTGCCCCCCGATCTGCCGGGCGTCGAACTGGTGGCGCAAGTGGCCGATGTGGTGGCCCAGGCCGATCATGTGGTGCTGGCCGTGCCGGCAACGCCGCAAACCCGCCATCTGATCGATGCCGCGGTGCTGGCGGTGGCCAAGCCCGGCGCGCACCTCATCAACGTGGCGCGCGGCAGCGTGGTCGATCAGGCGGCCTTGCTTGAGGCGCTCGATCGCGGAACGCTGGGCTTTGCCACGCTCGACGTGACCGAGCCCGAACCCCTCCCGGCGGGGCATCGGCTCTACCATCATCCGCGCGTGCGCCTCACGCCGCATCTGTCGGCCAATTATACCGTGGCGCGGGGCAAGCTGCTGGCCAAGATCCTGGGCGACATCACCCGCTTTGCCCAAGGGCAGGCGCCCAGCGACCTGGTCGAACCGGCGCGGGGTTATTGAGTTGATCTATCAGCATTGCCAATAGGTCTCGCGCATAACTCAATTGAATCAATAGAGTTATGCGCGAGACTGGTGCCCACGGTTTCACACGGAAAGGGCGAGCGACCATGACGCTCAAGTTCATCGGCTATATCGGCTTCAACAACACCTCGGAAATCCACGGGCCGGCGCGGCGCGTTCTCGATCGCGCCTATGTGGAGCAGGCCGCGCGCGCGCAGGAGGCGGGCGGGTTCGACCGCGTGCTGATCCCGTTCGGGTCCAACACCCCGGAAAGCCAGATCGTGGCCGCCCATGCCGCCGCCCTGACCAAGCGGCTGGGCTTCCTGGTGGCGCATCGCCCCGGCTTTACCCAGCCGACGCTGGCCGCGCGCCAGCTCGCCACGCTCGATCAGCTTTCGGGCGGGCGCGTGGCGGTGCACATCATCACCGGCGGCGCCGACGAGGAAATGGCCCGCGATGGCGATGTCGGCCCGACCAAGGCCGAACGCTATGCCCGCACCGACGAATATCTCGACGTGCTCAAGCAGGAATGGAACGCCACGGTTCCGTTTGACCACAAGGGCCGTTTCTACGAAGTGCGCCAGGGCTTCAGCGCGGTGAAGCCATCGAACCTGCCGGTGTTCTTCGGCGGCTCCTCGCCCGAGGCGATCACGGTCGCCGGGCGCCATGCCGATGTCTATGCGCTGTGGGGGGAAACCCTGGCGCAAGTGGCCGATGCGGTGCACCAGGTGCGCCAGTCTGCCGCCAGCCATGGCCGCCGCCCCAGTTTCTCGCTCTCGCTGCGCCCGGTGATTGCCGATACCGAGGAAGCGGCCTGGGCCAAGGCGCGCGATATCGAGGACCAGGTGCGCGCCGCGCGCGAGGCGGCGGGCCTGCCCGTCAGTGGCCATCGCCCGGCCAATGCCGGTTCGCTGCGCTTGCTCGAAACCGCCAACGGCAACCGCCGCGATGCGCGGCTGTGGACCGGCGTCGCCGCACTCACCGGCGCGCAGGGCAACAGCACCGGCCTGGTCGGCACGCCCGAGCAGGTGGCCGATGCGATGCTGGCCTATGCCGATCTGGGCATCGACCACTTCCTCATCCGTGGCTTCGATCCGCTGGCCGACGCGATCGCCTATGGCGAGCATCTGATCCCGCTGGTACATTCCAAGCATGCAGCCCGCCAGCAGCGCCCCGTGGCGCTGGCCGGCTGAAAGGAGCCTTTCCCATGGCAACCGTTCTCGATCGCCCCACGTCTGACACACTGGAACGCCCCGCCGGCATCAGCCTGGAGGAATGGGCGGTTCGTGTCGATCTTGCGGCCTTCTACCGCATCAGCGCGATCTACGATTACGACGATTTCCTCTACACCCACGTTACCGCGCGGGTGCCGGGGCCCGATGCCCATTTCCTGATCAACCCGTTCGGCCTGGCGTTTGACGAGATTACGGCGTCCAGCCTGGTCAAGGTTGACCTGGATGGCAACGTGATCGGCGGGGAAGGCGAATATGGCATCAACTATGCCGGCTACGTGATCCATTCCGCGATCCACGCGGCGCGGCCCGACGCCCACTGGATCGCGCATTTCCACACCCGCGACGGCATGGGCGCTTCGGCCCACAAGGAAGGCTTGCTGCCGCTCTCGCAGCGCGCGCTCTACATAATCCCGCGCCTGGGCTATCACGATTACGAAGGCGTGGCGCTCAATCTTGACGAGCGCGAGCGGCTGGTGGCCGACCTGGGCGACAAGCAGTTCCTGCTGCTGCGCAACCATGGCACCTTGGCGCTGGGGCGCACGCCGGGCGAGGCCTGGGCCGCGATCTACCAGTTGGAAGAGGCCTGCTCGGCGCAGGTGGCGGCGCTCGCCGGCGGGCGCGATCACGTGCTGCTCGCTCCGCCCGAGGCGCAGGAAGAAGCGCTGCGCCAGATTGCCGCGCCGCCGGCCGCCGCCCGCGCCGCGCAGGGGCGCAAGCCGCATCACCAGCTTGCCTGGGAAGCCGTGCTGCGCCGGGTCAACCGCGACCTTCCCGGCTACGACGCCTGACCATCGGCCCATGCCAACACAAAGGGGCGGCCTTCCCAGCGAAGGCCGCCCCTTTTTTGTTGGCGGTTGTGAAAGGATCAGATCACGAAGAAGCCATGCGTGCCATCGCGGCGCAACTGCTCGACCAGGCCGAACTCCCAATCGAGATAGGCCTGCATCGCCGCCGCGGCATTGTCGGTGCCTTCATAGGGGCGCTTGTAGCGGCCTTCCGGCCCGCGCGGGGGCGGGGCGCCATCGCCACCGGCTTCCAGCGCGATACCTGCCGGCCAATCGAGCACGGCCACGTCCCAGCCCAGTTGCGCCAGCCACGAGGCGGTCATGTCGCCGCGCGGGCCAAGATCGTCGGCCAGCACGATGCGCGCGCCGCGCACCGGGGCAAAGTGGTCGGTTTCCTGTACCAGTTGCCCGCCCTGCGCATTGCGGAAGCCGGGCAGGTGGCCGCTGGCGAAATCTTCCGGCAGGCGCACGTCGTATTGGTAGAGCGTGCGGGTGGTGTCGTGGCGAAGCTGCGCCAGCTCGTCCCAGCTCAGGCGGCGTACGCCGGCGCGATAGGCTACGTCGCGCGCGCGGGCGCGGGCTTCCTCGGTCCAGCCCTGGGCCGCTTCGGGCAAGGGCGCGCGGCGCTGCTGGCCATGGTCCAGCCCCTGGCCAGCCAGGGTCCAGCCGATCGTGCCATTGCGCAGCGCGTAGATGCGGTTCGGCAGCCCGGCATTGATCAGCGACTGCGTGCCGATGATCGAGCGCGTACGACCCGCGCAGTTGACGATGATCGTGGTATCGGGATCGGGCGCCACAGCGCGGGCGCGCAACACCAGTTCGGCACCTGGCGCGCTCACCCCGCCCGGAATGCTCATCGTGGCATATTCGTCGAACCGCCGCGCATCGAGAATGGCGATGTCGGCCTTCTCTTCGATCAGCGCGGCCACGTCTGGCGCCGGCAACGAGGGCGTGTGGCGATAATGCTCGACCAGTTCGCCAAACGCCTTGGAGTAGGAATTCACATCCTCGAACAGTTCGTATCCGTGGTCCCGCCAGCCGGCGAGGCCACCGTCCAGCGCCGAGACCGCGGTAAAACCCAGGCGTTCGAGGATCTCGATCGCGGGTTCGACCAAGCCTTCGCCCGCGTCATAGACCACCACCGGCACATCGGCGCGGGGCAAGCGCCAGCGCGCTTCCTGCTCCAGCCGGCGCAACGGAATCTGCGCGGCGAACAGCGGATGCCCGCGCGCGAAATCGGCTTCCTCGCGCAAGTCGATCAGGGCGATTTCCTGGCGGGCGAGCAGGGCCTGGCGAATGGCCGGCGCACTGGTCGTGCGAATTTTGGTCAGCGTGGTCATGGTGTTTGCGATCGATCCCACAGGTTGGGCAGAACGGTGCTCGCATAGCCGGAGACAAAGCGCTTGGCCGTGCCATCGAGGGCATAGGTCGCGCGCTCGACCGCACCGATGTTGCCGCCATAGACGTGGATGGAAATGGAGGGGCCATCGCTGCGCGCATTGCCGACGCGGTGGATGTCGCCGGTGCGAGGGCTGAGCGCCTCCACTTCGCCCGCGCGCAAGAGCTGCGCCGGGCCATCGGGCTTGAGGCTGCCATCGCCCTGGCGTACGAAACGTTCGGAGGTCTCCGCCCCGCGCAGCACGCCGACCAAGCCCCACACGCGGTGATCGTGGATCGGCGTGCCCTGGCCGGGCGCCCAGACGAACGAGACCACGCTGAACCGCTCGCGGCTGTCGCAGTGGAGCAGGTATTGCTGATAGCGATCGGGATGGGGAATGGCGAAAGCCGGGGGCAGCCAATCGTCCTGCGCGATCAGCCGCGCCACCAGCTTGGCCCCGGTTTCCAGGATTTCAGCCTCGTTGCGCGTGGCGCTGACCAGTTCGGCCAGGTTGGTGACGAAGCCACGCAGGCGCGCAATGCCCGCGCGCGGCGGCGTTGCTGCAGCCACATCGGGCAAGGGGGCAAGCGTGGCCATGGCGTCAAACTCCGGCCGCGTGGGGGAACGGAATGACATGATCTGCGTGCGCGTCGATACCGCCCAGAATGCCCAGCAGCTTTTCCTTCAGCGGCAAGGTTAGCTCGCCCCGCGCGCCCCGCGCAATGCCGATCCGCTCCTGCGCGGCGATCCGCCCGCCATCGAGCACGAGGATGCGATCGGCCAGGGCCACGGCCTCGTCCACGTCGTGCGTCACCATCAGCACCGCGCAACCATGGGCGCGCCACAGCGCCAGCACCAGTTCGTGCATGCGCAGGCGGGTGAGGGCGTCAAGCGCGGCAAACGGCTCGTCGAGCAGCAGCAACTGCGGCTCGCGCACCAGGGCGCGGGCGAGGGCCACGCGCTGCGCCTCGCCGCCCGACAGGGTCAGCGGCCAGGCGTCGAGCCGGTGGCCCAGGCCCACTTCGCGCAAGGCATGCTGGGCACGGGCGCGGATGTCCGGCCCCTTGAGGCCGAGCGCGACATTGCGCCAGACCTTCTTCCACGGCAGCAGCCGCGCATCCTGGAACACCACGGCTCGCGCCTGTGGAACGGTCACGTCCTGCCCGCTGGCATCGTCCAGCCCGGCCAGCGTGCGCAGCAGCGTGGTCTTGCCCGAGCCGGAGCGGCCGAGCAGGGCAACGAATTCACCCGGCTGGATGGTGAGGTCGAGACCGTCGATGACGGTGACGTCGCCAAACCGGCGGGTAAAGCGCGACAGTTGCACAATCGGCTGCGCCGGGGCGGATGTCGGCAGCGGCTGGGCCTCGGCGTCGCGGGGAAGAAACTGAAGGCGGGCGTCCATGGGGCGGGCTCCTGGAAACGGGGCGGGCTGCGCCATGGGGCAGCCGGCCATGATGGGATCAGGCCTTGATCAGGGAAGGGCGCCAGACCAGCGCGCGGCGTTCGACTTCGCGCACCAGCGCGTCGGCCCCCAGGCCCAGCATGGCATAGACCAGGAGGCAGACCACGATGATGTCGGTGCGCATGAAATCACGAGCGTTGTTGATGAGGTAGCCAAGGCCGGCGGAGGCATTGATCTGTTCGGCCACGACCAGCACCAGCAGCGCGATCGACAGCGAATAGCGCAAGCCCACCAGTAGCGCGGGCAGGGCGCCGGGCAGGATGACGTGCCAGACCAGTTCCGCCCGGCTCAGGCCAAAGCTGCGCGCGCCTTCGAGCAGGCGCACATCCACCCCGCGAATGCCGCTGTATAGGTTGAGGTAGACCGGGAACATCGAGGCGAAGGCGATCAATGCAACCTTGGGGGTCTCGCCGATCCCGAACCACACGATGAACAGCGGCGTCAGCGCCAGCGTGGGGATGGTCCGCTTGATCTGCATGATCGGATCGACCGCCGCTTCGCCCGGCCGCGACAGGCCCGCCACCAGCGCCAGCACGGTGCCGAGCGTGACGCCGATCGCCAGCCCCAGCCCGACTCGCCAGAACGAGACCAGCAGGTTCTGCGGCAGTTCGCCCGAGACCAGCAGGGTCCACAAGGTGGCCAGCACCGCCGATGGTGCCGCCAGGGTGCGTTCGGGAATGATGCCGCTGCGCGAGGCCAGTTCCCACACGGCAAGCAGCACCAGGGGCGAAAGCCAGCGGGAGCGGCCGAGACGGGCCAGGGCACGGGTGGACATCGGACAAGCCTGCAATAGCCAAGGGATGGCAGGAGCAGACCGCGTATTGTCTATTCTATCAATTGAGTTTTCGTATCCCGATATGAGTGAGCCTTATAGGTCGCGCCAAACCCGCCGTTTTCCGCGTGCGGGCTGGCCAACATAGTCTTCCTTTAATATCTTAAATGTCTACTATTTTGATAGATAAATGATCTGCGCGTAGCACCGCGCAACGAAACGCATCCTTCGGTCAGCGGACCACCGCACCGGCAGCGCGTGTTGCAACGACTCCGTCTCGCCTTTGCCCGTCCTTTCCGTGGTGTCTTCATGCCGGTCAATCTTCCCACCAATCTCCTGCGCAGCTTTGTCGCGATCGTGGATACCGGATCGATGCTCAATGCGTCGGAACGGGTCTTCGTCACCCAATCGGCACTCAGCCTCCAGATCAAGCGCCTGGAAGAGCTGTTGCAGCAGACGCTGTTTCATCGCGATGGCCGGCGCCTGACGCTGACGCCGGCCGGCGATCTGATGCTGGATTACGCGCGCAAGGTCTTGACCCTGCACGACGAAGCGGTTGCGGCGGTCAGTGCCGGGCATTTCAATGGGCCGGCGCGCATCGGCATGGTGCAGGACTTTGCCGAAATCC
The DNA here is from genome assembly GCA_964468165.1 of uncultured Novosphingobium sp. Taxonomy (GTDB): domain Bacteria; phylum Pseudomonadota; class Alphaproteobacteria; order Sphingomonadales; family Sphingomonadaceae; genus Novosphingobium. The sequence goes on from CAYXUN010000018.1 coordinate 45,058, forward strand.
TGCTGTCAGGCCTGCTCGCCCAGTTTGCCGAACTGCACCCCGATGCGCAGATCTATTCGCGCGTGGCGGGAACGGCGGAACTGCTCGGCCAGTTGGAGCGCCGCCAGCTCGATATCGTGCTCGGCTATGGCCTGCCCAACGATCCTGGCGCTGTGACCACGGCCGACATGGTGTGGTTCGGCGAAGCGGCGCTCGCCGGGCGGGGCGTGATTCCGCTGGCCGTGCTGGAGCAGCCCTGCCGCTTTCGCGAGGCGGCGATCCGTGCGCTGGAGGATGCCGGGCGCAGTTTTCGCATCACCGTCGAAACGCCCAATCTCACCACCTTGCGCGCGGCGGTGGAGGCGGGCCTGGGCCTGACTGTGCGCACCCCGCCGTTCCTGCCCGAGGCGCAGCTCGACAGCACCGCTCTGCCCGCGTTGCCGCGCGTTTCGTGCATCCTGCTCACCGCCAGTGGCCTGGATGGTGCCACCGGTCATCTCGCCGATCTGGCGCGGCGCACGGTTGCTGCCCTCTAGCGCGACGGCGCTGCGATATTGCAAAGTCTCAAGCCTGCGCGCGCCGATCTTGATGGTCGTCCCACGCGCGCAGGGTTAGCTCCGAAGGCATCAGCCTTTTCACGGAGCGCCCGCCATGCCCGAAACCGTCAGCCTGTCCGAACGCTATGCCGCGCTGCTTGCCGAACGGGCGCGCACCTGGCCGGCCGAACAACTGGCCGGCAATGCACGGCAGCGGCGCGTGCTGGTGGAGCGGCACGATCCTGCGGCCCATCCGGCTCCCGGCACGCGCTTGGCGCCATTCACCCTGCTCGACGGGCATGGGCAACCGCACCGCAGCGAGGATCTGCTGCGCGACGGCCCGATCGTGCTGGTGTTCTTCCGCTTCGGCGGCTGCCCGGCCTGCAATCTGGCGCTGCCTTATTACGATGCCACGCTGTGGCCGGCCCTACAGGCGGCCGGCATCACGCTCTATGCCGTCAGCGCGCAGAACCCGGTCGACCCCGGTCCGACCGAGCGGCACGGCTTGCGCTATGCCACGCTGGCCGACCCGGACTATGCCTTGGCGCGGCAACTGGGAATCACGTTCTTTCCCGAAGACCAGCCCCCGGTCGCGCCCGGCGCCCCCTGGATAGGCGCCACACTCGGCACCCAAAGCTATGAAATGACCCAGCCGGCGATCGTCATCATCGATCCCGATCACACCCTGCGCCATCTGGCGGTCAGCCCGGACTGGCTGGATCGGCCCGAGGCTGACGCGATCCTGGCGCATCTGCCTGAGGTCAACGGGGCCAGCGCCCTGGTGAAGACGCCGATCGACCGTGCTCTCGCCTGAGCTAATGCACGGTGCTCGCCAATAGAGCGGGATATGAGAAGGATGGACGCGATCCTCAGGAGGCAAGGGCACCCCCGTCATCCGACCGTGATGCTGTTGTTTTTTCGCGACGCAGAGGGCCTCGAACCCGGCGGCGTTCGAGCCCGGTTTGCCGACACCCAAGGCCACGTCGCCCGCGTTGAATACCCGGTTGCGTGCCCCAAATTTAAGGATATCTCAAACAACTGAATAAGCGATGATTTCCGGCATTGCTTCACCATCTGCCCTTCTTGCCCTCGAAGCGGTCTTTGACGCGCTCAATCCACGCGACGATCTCGCGCTCGCTCCAACGGGCCGTGAATGGCGACAGCTTGTAAGGCGCAAGAAAATCCGCCCGCTTGATCAGCTGATAGATCATCTTCTTGCCTAAGCCCACGCGGTGCTTGTGGTGTCGCCGATCACCCATCGCACGGTGTCACCGGAAGGCGCGTTCGATCACCATCGCACGGTCCAACCGCTGCCCCGGCTTGGGCCCTTCCAGGAACGCCTCGATACGCTGCTGACGGAGAACGAGGCGCGGCAGCGGCGCGACCGGCTGCGCATGACGCGGATCCATGATCTGCTGTGCCGGGAGGGGTTCGAGGGATCCTACGACGCGGTGCGGCGCTACGCCCGGCGCTGGGCGGAAGCACGGCGCAGGGATGCGGGTGACGGCGCCCCGGCCTTCATCCCGCTGCTGTTCCAGCCCGGCGAGGCCTACCAGTTCGACTGGAGCCACGAGGATGTGGAGATCGCCGGCAACCCGATGCGGGTGAAGGTGGCGCACATGCGGCTGTGCGCGTCGCGGGCAGTTTATGTCCGGGCCTATCCCCGCGAGACGCAGGAGATGGTATTCGATGCCCATGCCCGGGGCTTCGCCTTCTTCGGCGGCGTTCCGCTGCGCGGGATCTACGATAACATGAAGACGGCTGTCGCCGCGGTGTTCGTGGGCAAGGAGCGGGTGTTCAACCGCCGGTTCCTGGTCATGGCCGACCATTACATGGTCGAGCCCACGGCCTGCTCGCCGGCGGCGGGATGGGAGAAGGGCCAGGTCGAGAACCAGGTCCAGACCATCCGCGGCCGCTTCTTCCAGCCCCGCCTGCGCTTTGCCAGCATCGAGGAGCTCAACGGATGGCTGGAGGCCGAGTGTCTGCGCTGGGTCGCGTTGCATCCGCATCCACCATCTGACCGGCCCCTCGATGTGGCCGTCGATCTCAAGCTCAGCCATCCACCGATGGCGGACTGCGCCCGCTACGACACGGTGCGAGGCCTCGATGCAGCGGCATGAGATGATCGAGGCGATGCGCGGGCTCGGCCTCAGGGGCATGGCCGGCGCGTTCGACGAGGCTGTCACCACGGGGCTGCAGCGCAAGCGCACGACCCACGAGATCCTGACCGACCTGCTGCGGGCAGAAGCAGCGCATCGTCATGCCGCCTCGATCCGCTACCGCATGACCGCCGCCAAGCTGCCCGTGGCCAAGGACCTCGATGCCTTCATGTTCGACGGCACGCCGATCAACGAGGGCCTCGTGCGCTCCCTCCACGCTGGCTCATTCGTGCCCGCACGGCGCAATATCGTGCTCATCGGCGGCACGGGCACCGGCAAGACTCACCTCGCCACCGCGATCACCGCCAGCGTCGTCTGTGCCGGCGCCCGCGGGCGCTACTTCAACACGGTCGACCTCGTCACCCGGCTCGAGGAGGAGGCCCGTATCGGCAAGGCCGGCGCCATGGCCGCCCAGCTCAGCCGGCTCGACGTCGTGGTGCTCGATGAACTGGGCTACCTGCCGTTCGCCAGATCAGGCGGACAGCTGCTGTTCCACCTGATCAGCAAGCTCTACGAGAAGACCTCGGTCATCATCACCACCAACCTGGCCTTCGGCGAGTGGCCCACCGTGTTCGGTGACCCCAAGATGACCACCGCGCTGCTCGACCGCATCACCCACCATTGCGATATCGTCGAGACCGGCAACGACAGCTGGCGCTTCAAACATCGCAGCTGAGCAACCCCAGAAAAACGACATTCGCGCTGCTGCCGCCTCCGGTCGGGCTACGCCCTCCCTACGCCGCCAGCAGCGCGAAACCTGCGCCCGACATCAATGAACCCCACGATCGCCAGGGGGTCCCTTTTGCGCGCCGATAAGGGGTCCCGATTGGACGCCGATTGACACGCATGGGCTGCGCCCTGCCACAGCGCAGGCCGGGCCGCCTAGGGCCTTGCGACAGGCTGCGCAGTGGACGCGCGTTGCCAGCGATCGTGACGGCCATGTCGACGAGATGCAGCAGGTCGCTGGGTCGGAGCTCAGCCGCGGTTAAAGCGCGGCCGCGCCGCAGGCGGGCAGCGTCAGCGCGACGGATCAACTGGAATAGCCAAAGGCAACTTGAGCACGATTGTGAAGCGCTAATGATCGCTTCAATCTTGGGACAAGTCAGCCGTGGCGTGGCATATCTGAGCTCTGAGCTGTCGGAGGTGCTATCCCGAGGCGAAAGACCTTTGGCCACCGAAGTTGGGCTTGAGCACCTTTGCGCCATTGCGCAAGCGGTCCAGCTCGTCCGACCAGAACTGCATCAATGCCACTCGCTCATTCCAGTACTCTCCCCGCGTATACGCGCGGCGGACCCCGTTGTTTTCCATATGCGCCAACTGGCGCTCAATTGCATCTGGATTGAAACGTCCGGTCTCGTTGATAAGCGTGGCCGCGATTGCCCGAAAGCCATGCGCGGTCATTTCCTCTTTCCCAAACCCAAGCGCCCTCAATGCAGCATTGACCGTGTTTTCCGACATGGGCCGGGCAGAGGTGCGGAATGATGGAAAGCAATAGCGGCCTTGGCCTGTCAGGTCCCACAGGCCCTCAAACAGACCTGCAACCTGTGATGATAAAGGGACGCGATGCGGCCGACGCATTTTCATCTTCTCGGCTGGAATATTCCACACGCTCCGGTCGAAATCGAACTCTGCCCATTCGGCCTGCCGAAGTTCGCCTGGGCGCACGAAGAGGTGTGCTGACAGCTTCAAAGCGAACAGCGTGATGGCATGCCCGGAATAGCCTTCGATCGCGCGCATGAGATCTCCGGCCCGATTCTCGGTGGTGATTGCGGCAAGATGTTTGGCTTTGGGAACAGCCAATGCGCCGCGTAGATCGCGCGCCGGGTCCCGCTCTGCCCGCGTTGTGGCGATAGCGTAGCGGAAGACTCGGCTGAGTACGCTACGCATGCGCCGAGCGCTTTCATGGCGGCCTGTCGCCTCGACCGCGCGCAGGACGGCTAGGACCTCTTGCGCATTGATCTTGGCTACTGGGCGATTTCCGATTCGTGGATAAGCCTTGTCGAGAAGCCAACGCAGTTTGCTGAGCGTTATCTCGGCCATGCCGTCGCGCACGTTCTTCGCCACCCACTCCTCGGCGACAATCTTGAAAGTGTCGTTTTCTTCGACGCGAGCGCGGGCGGCATCGACTTTCTGCTGGTGTGAAGGATCGATGCCTGCTGCGAGCAACCGCCGCGCGTCATCTCGGCGAGCGCGGGCGTCAGCGAGGCTGACTTCGGGCCAGGCTCCGAACGCAAGCGTACGATGCTTTTCAAGATAGCAGTAATTGAGGCGCCACAGCTTCGTGCCGTTGGGGCGGACGAGGAGATAGAGGCCACCGCCGTCCGACAGCTTATAGTCGCGCTCATGCGGTTTGGCGCTGGCGATGGTGGTGACAAACAGGGTTCCCATGAGGGTATCGTCCTAGCTAGGGACGAATATCGATACCCTCGGATATACCCGCATTGTTCCCGATTGGTGCCGAATTCGCCCGGATTTGATCGGACGATCATAGCACAAAATTTGGCTGATTTCAGCCACTTCACGGACGTTTGCGGACGTCCGTGGAATGCGAGATGGTGCCCCAAGGCGGACGAAAGCGATGAATATGAATCGCCGCTTCTACTACCCTAGAGCCGCCATTTAACGCAAATGATCGCCTTCCTTCGTCCCCGGATTGCCCCCAGCGCTATGACCTAAAGGAACCGTTTTACTCATCCGTCGAGGAACGATCACCCTGCGGCAAACCATCACATCGAAAGGATTGACCGTCCATGCGGCATTTGCCATGATTTGAATATGGGGATCGCGGTCTCCCCACGAGGCGACAGGCTCAAGAATCGCGTCCTACTTTCAACAAGGACGCATCATGTCTGTTCTCAACACGATCTCACCGGATAAACTCGTTCGCTTGGTCGGTATTCCGACCGGGCCTGTTTTGATCGACGTTCGACCCGAGGAGGAATTCTCGGCCGAACCGCTGCTGATCCCTGGATCGTTGCGAAGGTCCGCCAGCGATGTCAGCGCCTGGGCACGAGCATTCCACGGCCAGTCGGTCGTTGTTGCTTGTCGGGACGGTGGATCGCTGAGCCAAGGCGTCGCCGCCCGGCTGCGCCACGACGGCGTGTCAGCGGAGGCGCTGGAGGGCGGTGTGGCCGGATGGGCGAACTCTGGTCTTCCAATGGTGCCGAACACCGTGCTGCCGCCCCGCGATGCCGAGGGACGGACCGTCTGGGTGACGCGCGGTCGCCCCAAGGTGGACCGGATCGCCTGCCCGTGGCTGATCCGCCGCTTCATCGATCCGAGCGCGATCTTCCTGTTCGTGGCGCCCTCCGAGGTTCAGGGCGTCGCCGAGCGCTTTGGCGCCGCTCCCTTCGACATCGAAGGCGAAGGCGTCACTTGGAGCCATCGGGGTGAGCTATGCACCTTCGACGTCATGGTCGAGGCATTCGGCCTCAGCGGTCATGAGTCACTCAAACGCCTCGCGCCGATCGTGCGCGGTGCCGATACCGGCCGCCCCGACCTCGTGCCCGAAGCGGACGGGTTGCTTGCCGCCTCGCTCGGCCTGTCGCGCATGTATGCCGACGATCAGGAACAGCTCGAGGCCGGGATGCTCCTCTACGACGCCTTCTATCGCTGGTGCCGCGACGCGACCGACGAAACCCATAATTGGGTCTCGCACCAGCCCGCGAAAGCCCGCGCCAAAGCGCAGGTGCGGCCATGAGCGGCGCGGTGACGGAACTGCCCGTAGGCAGCGAAGCAGGCACGCCGGATCACGGCATCACATTTGGTGAAGCCGTGCGCGTCTGGGCGCGGATCGCATCGCTGAGCTTCGGCGGCCCCGCTGGCCAGATCGCGGTAATGCACCGCATCCTCGTCGAGGAGAAGCACTGGATCGGTGAGGAGCGCTTTCTGCACGCGCTCAACTATTGCATGTTGCTGCCCGGCCCCGAAGCGCAGCAGCTTGCCGCCTATATCGGCTGGCTGCTTCACAAGACCAAGGGCGGTCTGGTCGCAGGCGGACTGTTCGTGCTGCCCGGCTTCCTCGCAATCCTGGGCCTCAGTTATCTCTATGTGCTGCTCGGCCATGTGCCGCTGATCACCGGGTTGTTCTTCGGCTTGAAGGCGGCGGTCCTCGCGGTGGTGATCCAGGCGGTGGTGCGGGTCGGATCGCGTGCTCTCAAGAACAACGTCATGCGCGGGATCGCGGCGGCCGCCTTTGTCGCGATCTTTTTCCTCAATGCGCCTTTTCCGCTGATCGTCCTAGCGGCGGGCATCGGCGGCTATGTCGGCGGACGGCTGGGCTTGTCGGCCTTCAAGGGCGGCGGCGGACATGGGAGCGCGGGCGGGAATGTCGTCCATGACCGCGATACCGCGCTCGGCGAAAGCCTGCCGGATCATGCCAAGCCCAACCTTGGCTGGTCGCTCAAGATTTCCGGGACATTCCTGTTCCTTTGGCTCGCGCCGGTCATCGCGCTGCTGGTGCTTCTCGGCCCCGATGACGTGTTCACGCGCATCGCAACCTTCTTCAGCCAGATGGCGATGGTTACATTCGGCGGCGCTTATGCCGTGCTGGCTTATGTCGCGCAGGAAGCGGTAGGCACCTATCATTGGCTCAGGCCCGGCGAGATGCTCGACGGCCTTGGCCTGGCCGAGACGACGCCGGGGCCGCTGATCATGGTCACGCAGTTCGTCGGCTTCCTCGCGGCGTTTCGCGATGCGGGCGCATTGCCGCAATTGGTCGCGGCCACGCTGGGCGCGATCCTGACGACATGGGTGACGTTCATGCCCTGCTTCCTGTGGATCTTCGCGGGTGCGCCGTTCGTCGAGCAGTTGCGCGGCAACCGGACGCTCTCGGCCGCACTCAGCGCGATCACGGCGGCCGTCGTGGGCGTGATCCTCAACCTTGCCGTCTGGTTTGCGATCCACACCTTGTTCCAGGACGTGCGGGTGGTCCGGGTCGCGCGGTTCGCCTTCGACTTCCCGGTTCTGACCTCGCTTTACCTCCCGGCGGCGCTGCTGGCCCCCGGCGCCGCGATAGCCGTGTTACGGTTCAAGGTCGGGATGATACCGGTCCTCGCGGCAAGTTACGCGATCGGTGCGGCCCTCTATCTGTCAGGCGTGGTCCAATGATCCCGCTGCTGCTCAAGGAGATCATGATGAAGCGTATCACCACGTTCGGCCTGTTGGGGCTTCTCGCTCTGAGTTCGCCCGCATTGGCGGCTGAACCCTGGGAACAGGCGGTCGCCACCGCCATCGGCAAACCGGGCGCCGAGATGCCGGGCGGTGTCTATCGCATCGGCCTGCCGCGCAGCGACCTGCATGTGGTGCTCGACGGCGTGACCTTGAAACCGGCGCTGGCGCTCGGCTCCTGGCTGGCGTTCGTACCGCATGGCGGGGGTCAGGCGATGGTCATGGGCGATCTGGTGCTCACCGATACCGAAGTGAATCCGGTGATGGCCAAGCTTGTCGCCGGCGGAATCGAGATCACCGCGCTCCACAACCATCTGCTGCGGAACACACCCCACACCATGTATATGCACATCGCCGGGCATGGCGATCCGGCGCAACTCGCCAAGGTGCTGCACGATGCGCTGGCGCTGAGCGGCACGCCCTTGTCCGCGCCTCCGGCGGCAAGCCCCGCCGCGCCGGAGACGATCGACCTCGACACCGCCGCGCTCGACCGCATCATGGGCCACAAGGGCAAGATCGGCGGCGGCGTCTATGCATTCGGCATTCCCCGTGCCGAGGCACCGCGCGATGGTGGGATGGCGTTACCGCCCGCGATGGGCGCGGCCATCGCCATCAACTTCCAGCCAACCGGCGGCGGCAAGGCGGCGATCACCGGCGACTTCGTGCTGACAGCGTCGGAGGTCAATCCGGTGCTGCGCGAGTTGCGGCAGAACGGGATCGAGGTGACGGCGCTCCACAACCACATGCTCGACGACGAGCCGCGCCTGTTCTTCATGCACTTCTGGGCCAATGACGACGCGCAGAAGCTCGCGCGCGGGTTGACCGCCGCGCTCAGCCATGTCGCGGTCGCGGCGAACTAGGGCGCAGCGATGAAACCCTGGAGGGGATGTGCAGCGGCACTGCTGCTGGCGCTGCCGGGGTGCAGCCAGGCACAACCGACCGATCCGCACTCCCCTCTCGTGCTGGAGCGAACGATCTCGCTCCCCGACACCAGGGGGCGCATCGACCATCTGGCGGTCGATCTGGCGGACCATCGGCTGTTCGTTGCCGAGATCGCCAACGGCACGGTCGATGAGGTCGATCTTGAGGCCGGCAAGGTCATCGGCCGCATCGCCGGCCTTGGCGAACCGCAGGGCGTCGCCTGGCTTCCGGCGACCCACGAATTGGTGGTCGCCTGCGGTGACGGCTCGGTCCGCTTCTATGACACAGAGCTTCACGAGCGGGCGCGGATCGCGCTTGAGGACGATGCCGACAATGTGCGGGTCGATCCGCGCAACGGCCATGTCATCGTCGGCTATGGCAAGGGCGGCCTCGCCACGATCGATCCCGTCCGTCACACGGTTCTCGCCCGATTGGCGCTGCCCGGCCATCCGGAGGGGTTTCGGCTGTCCGGATCGCGCGCCTATATCAATATCCCCGATGACGGCTCGGTGATCGCGGCCGACATCGACCAGGGAAAACAACTGGCACGCTGGCCGACCGGACTGCACCGGCTTAACTTCCCGATGGCGGTCGAGCCGTCAGGCAACCGGATCGTGATCGCCTATCGGCTCCCGGCGGCGCTGGCGACGATCGATACAGCGAGCGGCCAAACGCTCTCCCTCGGATCAGCTTGCGGTGATGCCGACGATCTATTCCTGGTGCGCGATCATATCCTGCTGGTCTGCGGCGCCGGCCATGTCGATGTGATCGGCGCCGATGGACAGAGCGCGTGGGCGCAAACTGCTGGCGGCGCACGCACCGGGCTCTATGTGCCGGAGCTGGACCGATTGTTCGTGGCGGTTCCGGCCCATGGTCATCCCGCCGCGATCTGGGCGCTCAAACTGAATCTCGCGCAGCCCCAGCGCTGAAGCACGGCGGCGTCAGAGATATTTGGCCAGTTCACCCAGCTTAGCCAGTTCGTCGCGCGTCGCCTTGGGCAACGGCCCGACCAGTTCCTCCAGATGATGTTCGATATGATCGCTGACCAGCAGTGTCTTGGTCTTGTCGAGCGCAGCGACCACCGCCTGCATCTGCTGCGCGATCTGGAGGCCGTCCCGGCCTTCGGCAACCATTTCGACGATCTTGGCGAGATGGCCCTGCGCGCGCTTCAGGCGGTTGAGAAGATCGGGATTGGCGGCATGGCTCATGCAAATGTCCTGCTCAATGCGGTAGCGCGATCCATCCGTGAACGGCGACATAGAGGCCGACGATCAGGATGACCCCACCCGAAACATAGGGCGCCTTGCGGACGATCTCGCCAAAACCGCTCCAGCGCTTCGTCACCTGCTTGACGCTGATCGCGGCGATGACGCCCGACGCGACCATGGTGATGGCAAGCCCGATGCTAAAGCACAACACCAGCACGGCGCCCAGCGCGAGCCGCTGGAGCTGGAGGCAGAGCAGCAGCACGGTGATCGCGCCCGGGCATGGGATCAGACCGCCGGTCAGGCCGAACAGGATGATCTGGCCGGTGGTGACATTGCTGTTCGCGAAGCGGCGCCGGATGTCCTCTGCATGGGCCATTTCGTGCGCATCGACAAAGCCGCCGGTCGCAACCTCCAGGCCGCGTTCCTCGGCTTCCTCGAATTCTTCATGTTCATGGTGGTCGTGATCGCCGTGATGATTATGCCCGTGGCCGTGGGAGTGGCCGTGATGGTGCCCATGATCGTGGTGATAGTGTTCGGCTGCAATCTGCTCGCGGCGGGTGCGCCATAGCATCCAGGCGGCGATCACGACGATCAGCACGCCGGATGCGAGCTGGAAATAGGGTTCGGTCGCTTCCGCGTTGAGGCCGCCGAACAGCCACATGCCGCCGAGCGCCACGACCCAGACCACGACCGTATGGGAGAGCGTCGCCGCCAAACCCAGCAGCACGGCCTGGCGCACTGTTCCCCTGACCGCGATGATGAAGGCCGCCATCATCGTCTTCGAATGGCCCGGTTCGAGCCCGTGCAGCGCGCCGAGCAAGATGGCGGTAGGCACAAACAGCCACGCATGGGCGGCGCTTTGTTGAAGCAGGTCTGCAAGAGAGGTCATGGCGTGGCGTTTAGCATGAGCTTTCGCATCATCCCATCCCCCTGGATAGGATATTTATCGATAAACGAACCTTATTGTGTTCTGGAGATTACTCCTCATCGCCTGATGAGCATCGGCGCCCGCTGGCTCAATCTACAAGTAGCGCGAGATTGCCTTGAAACCCTCGATCGCCCTGTTCGAGGGCGATCGGCGGTTCGCGGTGGTGGTCCGCTTGCCGGATGCCCAGCGCGACGATCTTGAAACGCTTGGCGTCATCCCGGTCATGCTGCCGGCGGCCGAAGGCCAGGCTGGTGCTGCCGGCGATTACGGCTTGGACAGCCCGCCTGAAGATCGGTCCCATGCCAAAGGCCAAGTTGGCGACCTCGTAGGCAAACGCAATGCCGGTGCCCGGATGGGCATCGGCATTGTGATCCAGCAAATATCAAGCCGGTCAGACTGCACCGTCCCTTCGGAATGCTGGTCGCGGATACGTAGCCAGAATCTCCGCAATCGATTTGAACTCCATGACCGTCATCGATCGCCGTTGTCACTACGCTGGCGTAGCAAAGGCGGTTTATAGGTCATTTTCGGCGGAAACCAACGGTATGTGGTGACCCGCGATGATGAACACTACATTTACGCTGTAACACCGCCCTAATGCTTGCACATTCGAATCAATTCGGATGGGCCGCCGCCGCAGTCGAGTCTATGACGGAAGAACTTCGACAGTCATGGAATAAGACGATCGTGGCCGCGGTGGCGCAATCGGGCGCGGTGCTCCTTCGCCTCCGGGCAGATTACCAGCAGCCAGTGGCTGTTCAGCCTTGGCACTGGCTTGGGGCGCAGAACCACCGGGGCCGGCCGCGCTCCGTCCACCGCCGCTGGCGACGTTTACCCACCACATACCGGCGTCCGGCCAAGTGATCGTGACCTTGCCCTCGGCATCGGTCGTGAGATCAAGCTGCTGAATGCCATCGCGATAGCGAACGCCACCGTTTACCGCGCTCACGGAAAGGTCGGCCGCCGGCTTGCCATCAAGCAGGAACTGGAAAGTGGCAGCCTCGCCGCTCGCCAGTTCGGTAGGGTGCGTAACCGGAACCATCTCAAGTCCCTTGCCGGTCGGCTTGAAAACCGCGGTGGTCGGCTCTCCAGCGGTCGCAAAGGTCTCGATGCGGCTCGTATTGACCGCGCTCCATACATCGGTCGCCCCGGCGGGCACAGCTTGAGCGAGCGTTGCAGGCGTGGTCCCGCGCGGAAGCATCTTCCGTTCTCCGTTCAGCAGGTAGCTGCCGCTCACCGATTCAGAAACGATTGCGATCTTGTAGGTGCCGGGCTGCACGACATGGACATCGAAAGTCTGACGCAGGCGGCCCTTCGCGCTGTTCTCGACCGCTACCTTGCTGCCATCCGGCGCGAGCGCGAACGGTTCCCAATTCTGCACGGCGTGATCGAAATAATAGAGGTCCGTCGATAGGGCCGCATCGACCGTCAGCCATTCGTCGCCGCTACCGACGAACATGGTCTCGGAAGGAAGCATCCACGACCGGGGCGCTGCCTCGACAGCGATCGGCGCAAGCGCGGCTCCCATGGCGAGGGCCGACAGGATCGACGTGCGGATCATCTTCACAGGCATAGCTCCCCCTTAACGCCGGGCGTTCAGTGAGACGCGGCCAAGCTCGAACTTGCCGCTCGTCGATGCAGTTGCCTGGGTTCCCGACCAGGTGAAGGGCAGACGCACCGCTTCGCGTCCACCGGCCTCGCGTGCTGCTTCGACGACGAGGACATAGTTCCCCGGTGTCAGCGCGGGCATACCTCCCCGACCGGCGGTGAAGCTGAGCGTATGCGATCCGGCCGGACGGGTTGCGCCGCTCACGCCGTCGGCAGGAACACTGAGCATTCGTCCGGCAGCACGCCACCAAAGACGCACGTCGCGCAGCCATTTGGCGCCCGCATTGTTGCGCTTGTCGACATCATAGAGAATGCTGAGGGTCCGGGGAGCGCTGCCCGCCTTCTCCAGCCAGACCGCCACATAGGGGCGATGATATTCGGCAACCGACAATCGCGGCAGCGTGAACGAAAGGTCAATCGTCTGCGCGCCAGCTGGCGTTACCCCAAAGCCGCTTGAGCCGAGAGCCGCCGCAGTCAATCCCGTCAAGCGAAAACGCATGCATATATCCCTGATTTCGATTGCTTCTAAGAAGCCCAAGGTCCAATTCAACATCACCCACGTAGCGCAAACAATTCGCATTCGCAACAAAAGGGACTTGCGTTCATCAATATTGCATCGTCAAATGGGAAGAGCGCATGTTCGTGCACCTTAACTCCGATTGTAAGAACGGCTATTCCATTCAAGACGGCGACCCACAGATGCAGCATGGGCGGGCAGTCCTTCAGCCTCGGCAAGGGTCACGGCTGCACGACCGAGTTCTCGTAAAGCCCGTTCGTCCAGCTCGATAACGCTGGTGCGCTTCATGAAATCAAGCACCGATAGTCCTGAGGCGAACCGCGCCCGGCGCCCTGTTGGCAGGACGTGATTGGGGCCAGCGATATAGTCGCCGATAGCTTCCGGCGTATGCTGGCCGAGAAAGACCGAGCCAGCATGTGCGACACGGTCAAAAAGATGGCGAGGTCGAGGGGTGGCGATCTGGAGATGTTCGGGCGCAAGCGCATCGATGAGTGGTATGGCATCGTCGAGAGCAGGGACGACAATGATCGCGCCATGCGCTTCCCACGAGGAACGCGCCACCGCCGAAGTGGCGAGGGTGCCGAGTTGCACTTCGACCGCCGCAGCGACGTGGTCGGCGAAGGCCCGATCGTTGGTGATGAGGATCGACTGGCTCGTCGGATCATGTTCGGCCTGACTGAGAAGGTCGGCGGCGATGCAATCCGCATCGTTCGCTCCATCCGCCAGGACGACAATCTCGGATGGACCCGCGACCATGTCGATTCCCACGACACCGTAAACCTGCCGCTTGGCTTCGGCGACCCAGGCATTGCCCGGACCGGTGATGACATCGACGCGTGGGATCGACCCAGTGCCGTAAGCCAGCGCGGCGACCGCTTGTGCACCGCCAATCGGACGCACCTCGTCAATGCCGGCGAGGTAGGCCGCCGCCAGCACCAGCGGGTTGGCGATGCCATCGGGCATCGGGGTCGCCATCACCACGCGACTTACGCCCGCAACGGCGGCAGGAATCGCGTTCATCAGCACCGATGAGGGATAAGTGGCTCGGCCCCCCGGCACATAGATACCGGCGCTTTCCACTGCCCGCCATCGCGCGCCGAGCCGGACGCCAGCACCGTCCACATAGTCGCTGTCCGTGGGCAACTGCCTTTCATGGTAGGTGGCAATCCGCCGCGCGGCAAGTTCCAGGGCCATACGCAAGTCAGGGTCGAGGTCGCGGAACACCCTCTCGCAAACGTCGCGGCCGATCGTCCATCCGGTCTGGTCGAGGTCGTGCCGATCCCACTTCCAAGTATAGGCGCGCAACGCATCGTCGCCGTCCCGGCGAACAGCCGCGATCACCTCGCGCACGACCACCGAGACATCCTCGTCGGCTTCGCGCCGCGCTTCCACCAGTGCGTCAAAATCCAATTTGGAATCAGGGGCGTCCGCAAAAAATCTTCGAACCATGCTTCACACTTCCACTTGTTGGGCGCTGAATTTGGTGAGGCGACACGCAGCAGCTTTCGCAGATTACCGCACAGCCTCGACCGCGATCAGCAGCACGGCATAGCGCCCGCCTTTGGCCAGCAACACCAGCGGCAGGAAGACCCGTAAAGGCGTGCGTAGCAATCCGGCCGCAAAGGTTAGCGGATCTCCTACAATCGGCGCCCAGGAAAGCAGGAGAGACCATTTGCCCCACCGGGCATACCAGCAAACGGCCTTCTCGACCGTGGCGGCCTTGAACGGAAACCAGCGCCGGTCGCGCAGCCGTTCGAAACCGCGTCCGAGCAGCCAATTGAAAAGCGAACCGAGCGTGTTTCCTGCCGTCGCACTTAACAGCAGCAGGAGCAGATCGTATCGCCCACTGATCGCCATCGCCGAGAGCAGGATTTCGGACTGTGCAGGCAGCAGGGTCGCGGCGACGAACGCTGTCACGAACAACCCGGCATAGGGCGCCGCTATAGCGATCATCGCGATCGACAGAAGGCATAGCGGTTCGCATCCTTCACTGCACAGTCGTGCCGAACAGGTGGCCGATGCCCGCCGTGGCTGCCAGCGCGATCGCGCCCCAGAAGGTCACCCGCACCGCGCCACGCCACATCGACGCGCCGCCTGCCCTTGCGCCGATCGCGCCGAGAATGGCGAGGAGGACGAGCGTCGCGATCGTGATTGCGATGACCAGCGAGGCGCGCGGGACCACGCCGACCATTAACACCGGTATGATCGCACCTGCGCAGAAGGTTGCCGCCGACGCCAGTGCCGCCTGGATCGGCCGTGCCGCCAATTCGGACGTGATGCCAAGCTCGTCACGCATGTGCGCGCCGACCGGATCGCTGCGCATCAACTGCTCGGCGACCTGGACGGCGAGGTCGGGTGCAAGCCCGCGCGCTTCATAGACAGCGGCCAGTTCGCGGCGTTCCTCCTCGGGGTCTGATGCATGTTCGCGCGTTTCGCGCAGCCGGTCGGAGCCTTCGACATCGGCCTGACTGCTCACCGAGACATACTCACCCGCCGCCATCGAGATTGCGCCGGCGATAAGCGCTGCGACGCCGGTCAGCATTACCGTCGACGAACTCGTCTGGGCCGAAGCGATGCCGACCACCAGGCTGGAGGTTGAAATGATGCCGTCATTAGCGCCGAGCACTGCCGCTCGCAGCCAGCCGACCCGCTGCACCAGATGCCGTTCGCTCGGATGTCGCATGCCTCAGTCTCCCTGCCTCGTTCGCGATGGGCATCCAGTGAGACGCCCATGGCGCGGACTGTTTCCGCACTTATGCCCGAAGGACTCAGCACTCGGTGGCCAACGCCGAGACCCCTCCATCATGCTTCCGCAATCCTGACGCGCAGAAGCTTGACCGAATTAAGGAACACGAGAACGTCTGGTCCCAGATGGATGAACGCCGCCTGGATTGGTCCAATCCAGCCCATGAGCGCGGCGGTGATGCCAAGCACATGGACCACTCCGACACCGACCCAGAGATTTTCCTGGACGGTCCGATAGGCGCGACGCGCGATAGTGCGCGCGCCAACAATCTTGCCGAGGTCGTCGGTCATCAGTGCGATGTCAGCGGCTTCCAACGCCGCCTGCGTGCCGCCGCCGCCCATGGCGATGCCAATGTCGGCACGCGCGAGTGCCGGCGCGTCGTTGACGCCGTCACCCACCATCGCAACCTTATAGCCGCGCTTCTGCAAGTCGGCGATCATGGCGACTTTGTCTTCGGGCATCAGGTCGGCCTTGACCTCATCGACACCCAAGTCTCTCGCAATCGCGTTAGCAGTCGTCTGATTGTCGCCGGTCAGCATGACGATATGTCTGACGCCATTTTCCTTCAAAGCGGCGATGGCTTCTCGCGCCCCTGGGCGCAGCGTATCGGCGATGAAGATGATCCCGCAAAACCGGCCGTCAACCGCGACGTGGACGGGCGTGCGATCCCGATCTTCGACAGCATAGGCGATGGACACGCCGTTCTCGCGAAGTAAAGCCGGATTACCTACGAGAACGGTTCTGCCTTCCACGGTCGCCCTAACGCCTCGACCCTGAACCTGCTCGTAGTTTTCCGGTTCCGGCACTGTGATTCCGTCCTCGGCGGCCGCCTCGACCACCGCCTTGGCCAAAGGGTGGGCTGAGCGGCGATCGGCGGCGGCCGCGATCCGCAGCAGTGTCGTTTCCGAAAAATCTGGATTGGTCACCTTGACGTCGACCACTAACGGCTTGTTGGCGGTCAGCGTGCCGGTCTTGTCAAAGGCGATCGCGTCTGCCTTGGCGAGTTGCTCAAGATAGAGCCCGCCCTTGATGAGAATGCCGCTGCGAGCAGCCCTGGCAATCGCGGCGATCATGACGATCGGCGTCGCCAGGCCAAGCTCTGCCGGCGAGGTGAAGATCAACAAGGTCACGATCTTGGAGACGTCGCGCGTCACCAGAAAAACGACGATCAGGAAGACGAACACGACCGGGATCAGCCATCCCGCGACCTTGTCGGCCAGCTTCTGCACGGGGGCAGCCTCGGCTTCGGCATTTTCGACCAGCGCGATGATGCGGGAGAAGATCGTATCGCCGCCGACCTTTTCGGTTCGGATGTCGAGCGCGCCGGCTTCAACGATGGTGCCGGCGAACACCTCTGCACCCTCCGTCTTGTCCTGGGGGACGCTTTCACCGGTGATCGGTGCCTGGTTGACCGAGGCTCGCCCGCCGACGACCACGCCATCGACCGGGATTTTCTCGCCGGTTCGCGCGAGGACGATGTTGCCCGCCTTGAGCGCCGCGATCGGCACCGTGCGCTCCGACCCGTAGCACATTGGGAAGCGGGCCCTCGAAGGGCCGCTTCGCCTTGATGAAGGCA
>CAYXUN010000019.1:0-56944 GCA_964468165.1 uncultured Novosphingobium sp.
CCGCTGGTGGGCACGCGGCGGGCCCCGCAGCTGGCGCAGGCCGCCGCCGCCGGGGCGGGCGCCGCGCCCGCCGCTGCCACTTCGGGCGGCGGCGTTTCGCGTGAACGGCTGACGCTCAAGGACCTGCGCATCAAGAACGCCGTGCGGCTCCAGGGCACGCGCGGCGAAATCTCCATTCCGTTCGGCGTGCGCAAGAACCAGGTGGTGACCGATGCGTCGATCACCCTGCAACTTGCCTGGTCACCGGCGATGCTGGGCGACCTGTCGCAGCTGGTCGTGCTGGTGAACGGCGAAGTGGTGCAGACCGTGCCGCTGCGCCCGCAGGATTCGGGCGGCCAGGTGCTGACCCTGCCGATCAACCCGGCGCTGTTCCTGCCCGGTGACAACCAGCTGAACCTGCGCCTGATCGGCCACTATGCCCGCGATTGCGAAGATCCGTTCAATTCGGTGCTTTGGGCCAATGTCAGCAACACGCGCTCGTGGCTGGACCTGACCACCCAGGCGCTGCCCAACGTGCCCGATCTGTCGCACCTGCCCGGGCCGTTTTTCGATCGCGCCACCAATACCACGCTCAAGATGCCGTTCGTGTTCGCCGGCCAGCCCCACAAGGGCGAGCTCGAGGCCTCTGCCGCCATGGCCGGCTGGCTGGGCTCGATGGCCAGCTATCGCGGCTTTTCGTTCCAGCCGCTCTATGGCCAGATGCCGCTGGGCAACGCGATCGCGTTCCTGAAATCGGGGCAGAGCCTGCCCGGGCTCAACATGACGGTCAGCGGCCCTTCGGCCGCCGTCGTGCGCAACCCGCGCGATCCCTATGGCACCGTGCTGGTGATCATGGGCCGCGACGATGGCGAACTGCGCCTGGCAGCCGCGGCGGTCTCTTCGGGCCGGGGCGTGTTTGGCGGGGCGCGGATGAATTTCGATGGCGCCCGCGTGCCGAGCTATCCGCGCTATGGCGCGCCGCGCTGGATCACCACCGATCACGCGGTCAAGCTGGGCGAGATTATGGAGCCCTATGCGCTCCAGGGCATGGGCCTGCCGCCGGGCCCGCTGACGGCACGTTTTCGCGTGGCGCCAGACCTGTTTTTCTGGCCGCGCCAGGGCGGCACGCTCAACCTCACCTATCGCTATCCGCTGGCCAAGTGGATGGATCGCAAGGCCTCGCGCCTCGATATCTCGATCAACAGCCAGTTCCTCAAGACCCTGCCGCTCGCCGGCAGCTGGTGGAGCGACTGGTTCGGGTCCAAGGGCGCCAACAGCTTTGACGGCTCGGCCAGCCTGACCCTGCCGCGCTACAACCTGTTCGGGCAGAACGACCTGGTCTTCGATTACAACCTGATCCTGGCCGACAAGCAGAAGTGCACCGGCACGCTGCCCGACAACGTGCGCGTGGCGATCGATCCGTCCTCGACGATCGACCTCAGCCACGCCTATCACGCGCTGGAAATGCCCGATCTCGCCACGTTTGCGGGGGCGGGCTATCCCTTCACCATCCGCCCCGACCTGGGCGAAACCACCGTGCTGATGAGCCGCAATCCCACGCCGGCCTCGGTGCAGACCTTCCTCAACCTGATGGGCCGGTTTGGCGACAGCACCGGCATTGCCCCCACCGGGGTGACCGTTGCCGATGGCGTCGATCCCGATCGCCTGTCGAGCCAGGATATCCTGGTGATCGGCAGCTCGGCGATTGCCGGGGCCGGCCAGGTCTTTGCCAATGCGCCGCTGCATTGGGACGGGCACGGGCTGAAAGTGGCCGAAAAAAGCCCGCTGCAATACGTTTCCGCGCTGTTTTCCGATCGCGGCCTGACCAACGAGGCCGAAGTCGAGCCGATGATCCACGCCGCGCGCGGGTTTGCCGGCATCGTCAGCTTCCAGTCCCCCTATGCGTCGGATCGCACGGTGGTGGCGCTGGTGGCCGATGACGCTGCCGATCTGCCCCCGCTGGTCGATGGCATGGCCGATTCCAAGATCAACGCCCAGATCCAGGGTGACCTGTCGGTCGCCACGGGCGATGGCATGTCCAGCTTTGCCATCGGGTCCACCTATTGGGTCGGCAGCCTGCCGATCTGGATGAAGGTGGCGTTCTGGTTCAGCCAACGCCCCTTGCTCATGGCGTTCGGCACGCTCATTCTGGCATTGGGGCTCACTGGCCCAGCTTACGCCTATTTCCGCCGCCAGGCTCGCCTGCGTCTGGGTGCAAAGGATGAATGAGATGTCCGCGCCGCTGCCTTCTTCCCGTGCTGCTGTTGCCATCCTGCTGGCCTCGAGTGCCTCGCTGGCCTTGCCCCAGGTGGCATTTGCCGATGTGCCCGGGGTAAAGGCCCTGATTGCACAGGGGCTCTACTGGAAGAGCAAGGGGCGCCAGGATCTGGCGGATCAGGCCCTGCGCCGCGCGCTGGCGCTTGATCCCGGCAATGTCGAGGCGCGCCGCGCGCTGGCCGGTGGCGCTGCCCCTGCTGCCGCTGCCAAGGCGCAGCCTGCCAAGCAGCCCGCACCCAAGCCGGCCCCGCGGGCCCCCCGGGCGGGGGGCCGCCCAGCCGCCACCCACGCCGGCCCGGCGCCGGACGGTGGGGGGGGCCGCGCCGCGTGCGCAGCCGCGCCCGGCCGAGCGCGTGGCGGAAAAGGCACCGCCGCCTGCGGCCACTCCGCGCCAGCGCGCCGCCGACAACGCCGGCAAGCAGCGCATGGCCGGGTTCGATGCGCTCGATGACAACAACCTGGATGCGGCGGCCAGCCGTTTCCAGAAGGCGCTGGGCGTCAACCGCAACGATGGCGATGCGCTGGGGGGCCTGGGCATCGTGCGCCTGCGCCAGAGCCGCTTTGCCGAAGCGCGCGATCTGCTCGAGCAGGCCTCGCGCCAGCCCAATCCCGGCCGCTGGGCCGAGGCTTTGTCCGCCGCGCGGTTCTATGCCGGCATGGACGAGGCGCGCAATCTCCTGGCGCGCGGCCAGACCGACCAGGCCCAGGCCGCGGCCGAGGCGCTGGTGCGCTCCGGCTTCGCCCAGCCGGGACCGGCGCTCGAACTGCTGGCCGATATCTATGAACGCCAGGGCCGCTATGCCGATGCGGCCGATTTCTATCGCCAGGCCGGCGAGGTGAGCGGCACGCAGACCGACCAGCGCCTGCAGAGCCGCGCCGCGCGTGGCCGCGCGCTGGCTGCCGTGGCTCGCGGCGACGACGTGACCGCCGAGCAGGAATTCCAGGGCGGCCTGATGCTTGACCAGAGCGATCCGTGGATTCGCTATGAATTCGCGCGCTTCCTGATCCGCCATGGCCGCAGCGTCGAAGCCGAATCGCTGATCAACACGCTGACCCAGTCGGGCGATCCTGATTCGCTTTATGCCGCCGCGCTGATCGATTCCGATCTTGGCCGCCATGCCGCAGCCGAATCGCTGATCGATCGCATTCCCGAAACCCAGCGCACCCCGGCGATGCGCAACTTTGCCCTGGGGGTGAAGACCGACAGCGCGATCGAGCGGGCCAAGGCCATGGCCGCCGGCGGCCAGCGCGAACAGGCCGTGGCGGCGCTGCGCCAACTCGGTGCGATCAAGACCTTGCCGGCCGCGCGCCGTGCCGCGATCGCCAGCGCGCTTTACGATCTGGGCGATGGCGTGGGCGCCGGGCAATATGCCCAGGCGGCGATGAGCGGCGATATCGCCGATCTCGATGGCTATGACGCGGTGGTGCGCGTGCTGGCCAAGACCGGGCGCGACGATCTTGCCCGTGCCGCCCTGCAAAAGGCAGCCGCGCTGGGCAATTCCTCGCCCGAAGGGCAGCGCACGCTGGCGCGCATGTCGGCCGGGCTGGCAGTGGGCCAGGCCGATCGCCTGCGCCTCAACGGCCAGTTTGCCCAGGCGTTCGACGTGCTGCGCGGCGCTTGGGGTGCAGCGCCCGACAATCTGGAAATCATGGCGGCGCTGGCCCGGCTCTATCAATCGGGCGGCATGGCCGCGCGCGCGGCACAGACGTTCCAGATCGTGCTGACGCGTGACGGGCGCAACCGCGATGCCCTGCTCGGCTTGGCGCAGACCGCCCAGGCTGCCGGCGACAAGGAACTGTCGCAAAGCGCCGCCAACCGCGCGCTGCAGGCCTTCCCGCAGGATTACCAGGTGCGCATGACCCTGGCCCAGGTGGCCCAGGCGCGCGGCGATCGCAGCGCCGCGGTGCGCCTGCTGAAAGAAGCGCGCGCGCTCTATTCGCGGCAAAGCGGCAGCAATGGCATCGATGCCTTTGGCGGCAATCCCTTTGCCGCCGATCCAATGGGCGTAGGCACCGGCAACCCGTTCCGCGACCAGCCGGCGATGCAGGCCCAGCCGCAGATCAATCCCTTTGCGCTGGGCAGCGGTACGCGCCTGCCGACCGCGCAGATGGTGCCGATGAACAACGGCTTCGGCGCGCCGCCGGCCTATGCCGCACCCGCCAGCTATGCCGCGCCATCCTATGGCAACACGCCGGCCTATGCCACGCCGGTGGCGCAGGCCGGGGGATCGGTCATGGACGGTGCCGGTGGTGGCTATGCCACGCCGGTTGCCCAGAATTCCTATCAAGCCCAGAACAGCTATCCGTCGCAACCGGCCTATCCGGCGCAGGGCACTTATGGCGCGCTGCCCAGCCCGGCCTTTGGCGGGCAGGGCTTTGGCACGGCGCCGGCGCCTGTCGGCTCGTCGCCGTTCGGTGATGCCGCTGCTCCGCTGGCAGGCGGTGGCCCGGTCGATCCGGTCATGGCCAAGATCTCGGGCGATATCGCCTCGCTCACCCGCGAAAGCGGGCCGCGGGTGGATCTGGCCACCTCGTATCGCGAGCGCAAGGGCGAGACCGGGCTTTCGCAATTGAGCGACCTGCGCGGCTCTGCCGAGATTTCCACCGGGCTTGCCGGCGGCCGCGTGCATGCCCGCGCCGAAGCGGTGGTGATCGATTCCGGCCGCCCCACCGGATCGGGCCTGGCGCGCTTTGGCACCAATGCCACGATCGAGGCGCAGGCCATCGTCGCGCAGAAAGCCTCTGCCCTGGTCCAGGCCGATACCCAGCACCGTTCGGGCGTGGGGCTGAGCGTGGGCTATGACAGCAGCGTGGTGCATGCCGATGTCGGCACGACGCCGGTGGGCATGGGCAATACCCAGGTGTCGTTCCACGCCGGCGTCACGCCGGGGCTCGGCAATGGCGTGCAGGCGCAGGCCTGGGTGGAACGCCGCCCGGTGACCGACAGCGTGATCGCCTATTCCGGCACGCGCGATCCGGTGACGGGGCAGACCTGGGGCCATGTCATGCGGCTGGGCGGCGGTGCCGGCCTGTCGGTCGATCGCAACGGCAGCGGCGCCTACGGCACGGTGGCCTACAACCGCTACAACGGCATCAACGTGCGCAAGAACCACGGCGTGGAAGCCAATGTCGGCGGCTATCTGCGGGTCTATCGCACCGAGCATTCCTCGCTCACCAGCGGGATCAACGTCAACTACCAGTCGTACGACAACCCGCAGAACTACTTCACCTACGGCCACGGCGGCTATTTCAGCCCGCAAAGCTTCCTCTCGGTCAGCTTCCCGGTGCGCTATGCCCTGGACAAGGACCAACTGGCCGTGCGTGCCGCGGTCACCCCGGGCTATCAGAGCTATAACCAGAAAGACGCGGCGCTCTATCCTACCAACGATCCGTTGCAGGCCCAGCTCAACGCGCTCAAGGCCCAGGATAGCGACGTGCGCGCGCGCTATGACAGCCTGAGCAAGACCGGCTTCGCGCTCTCGGCCGAAGGATCGGTCTATTACCAGATCAGCCCGTCGACCCGCATCGGGGGCGAGGCCAGTTACAATACCTTTGGCAGCTATGACGAGCTTCGCTCGACCATCGGCATCCGCCAGAGTTTGGGAGCGACCAAATAATGTTTGAGGACCCGAAGACACCGCGCGTGTCCAGCGCGTTCCGAGCTTCGCCACCGGCCGGTGCCAGCTTTCTGGTGGCCATGATCGCCCGCGAGCTGTCGAGCGCGGCGACCGAAGAGCAGAGCCACGGCTTCTATGCCGCGGTGGGCAAGCGGATTGCCGCGGTGGTGCCGCTCGATGACGTGGAAGACCTTGGCACGATGACCACCCGCATCAATGCGCTGTGGGCCACGCTGGGCTGGGGCAGCGCGGTGGTGACGGTGGAAGACAGCGCCATCGTGGTGCGCCAGGACGGCCTCTATCCCGAAACCGAGGCCGAGATTGCCGAGCCGTGGAAAGCGCTGCTGCCGCCCTTGATGGAGGGCACCTATGATACCTGGTTCCGCATGATGGGCAGCAGCATTGCCCTGACGACCACGGCCGAATGGAAGGGACATACGCTTGCAATCAGACATGGCCGCTGATCGGATGAAGCGCCCGGCCGGCGCCGGGCAGAGTGAAGGGATTGATCGGCGCGGGTTCGGGTTCGGGTTGCTGGTGGCACTGACCGCCGCCTGCGCCCCAGGGCGACAGAGCAAGGCCATGGCCAGCAACGGCGATTGGGAGACGTTCAAGGCACGCTTTCTCGATCCCTCGGGCCGGATCGTCGATCCGCAGAACGGCGGGATCAGCCACAGCGAAGGGCAGAGTTATGGCCTGGTCCTGGCCCTGGAGGCGGGTGACCGCGCCACGTTCGAGCTGATCGCGGACTGGACCAACGACAACCTGCTGCGCAGCGACGTGGCGCTGCATGCATGGCGGTACGATCCATCGAGCCCGGACCACGTGCCCGATCGCAACAATGCCGCCGATGGCGATATCATGATCGCCTGGGCCCTGCAGCGCGCCGGGCAGCACTGGGGCGTGGGGGAATGGCGCACGCGCTCTGCCGCGATCCGCGCCGCCATCCGCCAGCGCCTGGTGGTGGACCGCTTTGGCATGAAGCTGCTGCTGCCCGGGCTGGAAGGGTTTCAGGCCAACGGGCGCGTCATCGTCAATCCGTCGTACTTCATCTGGCCTGCCTTCACGAGCTTTGCCGAATGGGATGGGCCGGGCGTGTGGCAGGCACTGGCCGACGATGCCACCGCGATCGTGTCGCAGGCGCGCTTTGGCCAGTATGGCCTGCCGGCCGACTGGGTGGAGGTTGCCGGTCCCGGCCGCTATGCCCCGGCGCCCGGCCACGATCCGCGCTTTGGCTTTGACGCGATCCGCGTGCCGCTGTTTGCGCTGGCCGGCCATCGCGCCAGCCTGGTCCAGCCGGTGGCCAATTTCTGGCGGCAGTGCCTGGCCCAGGGCCAGCCGATCCCGGCGTGGATCGACCTCAATACCGGGGAACGCGCGCCGTTTGCCGTGTCCAACGGTGGCGCGGCGATTGCCAGCAAGCTGATCGGCACGCGCCCGCCGCTGGGCCTGGCACCGGAATACTTTGGCGCGGCGCTGCAGATGCTGGTGGGCGCGCTGACCTGAACTGTGGGGGTACCGGGGGCCGGCCTGGCCGCCCCTGCCATGGTGGGGGCGGAACATGGTTTCCGGTCTCCGCGCAACCCACGGAAACAAACGCGGATGGGCTTGCCAAGCGCGGCGCGCACGCCCACCTTGCGGCAAATGACCGAAGAAGAAATCAACCGCCAGCTCGTCAACCGTAAGTTCTACAAGGCCGAGCAGGAAGCCGGGTTCGCGCAAAGCCACCCCAAGACCACCCCCCAGCAGCAGGACCCGGCCTATCGCCTCGCGTTTGGCGATACCGACTTCCTGTTGCGCGAGGAACTGCGCCCGGTGCGCTTCCAGCTGGAACTGCTCAAGGCAGAAATGCTGCTGGAAGAAGCCGATATCGGCTCGACCCTGGTGATCTATGGCTCTGCCCGCATTCCCGCGCCCGATGCCGTCGATGCCGCGCTGGCCACGGCCGCCACGCCCGAACGCAAGGCCGTGATCGAACGCCTGGCGGGCAAGGCGAAGTATTATGAAGAAGCGCGCAAGCTCGCCCGCTATGCCTCGACCTGCGGCGTGGTGGAAGAAGGCAAGCGCCAGTTCGTGGTCTGCTCGGGCGGTGGCCCGTCGATCATGGAAGCGGCCAACCGCGGCGCGGTGGACGTGGGCGCGGATTCGATCGGCCTCAACATCGTGCTGCCGCACGAGCAGGCGCCCAACCCCTATGTGACGCCGCACCTGTCGTTCCAGTTCCACTATTTCGCGCTGCGCAAGATGCACTTCCTGATGCGCGCGCGCGCCGTGGCGGTGTTCCCCGGCGGCTTTGGCACGTTCGACGAATTCTTCGAACTGCTCACCCTGATCCAGACCGGCAAGATGAAGCCGATCCCCGTGCTGCTGTTCGGGGCGGATTACTGGAACAAGGTGATCAATTTCCGCGCCATTGCCGAGGAAGGCGTGATCAATTTCGAGGATCTCGATCTGTTCAAGCCGGTGGAAACCGCCGAGGAAGCCTGGAACGAGATCGTCAAGTTCTACGAACTCGACTGCGGCTGCGAGTGAGCTAAACCCGCACCGCGTGATGGCCCATCGGGCCGTGCCCGGCGCCAAGGCCGGGTGCGGCCAACAGGGCCGCGCGGACAAAGGCGCGGGCGCGGTCCACCGCTTGTTCCAGGCTGGCCCCGCGCCCCAGTTCCGTGGCGATCGCGCTCGACAGGGTGCAGCCCGTGCCATGGCTGTGGCGCGTGGCAATGCGCGGCGCGTGCCACAGGCGGGGCGGCTGGCCGGGAATGACCAGGCGGTCTTCCACCACCGGCCCATCGGCATCGCCGCCCTTGGCCAGATAGGCGATGCCCCGCGCCGCCATGGCGGCATCACCGCCGAGCGCGGCCAGTTCCGGCACATTGGGCGTGGTGAGCGTGGCGAGCGCCATCAGGCGTTCGAACGCGGCGATCGTGGCGGCATCGGCCAGGGCAGCGCCGCTGGTGGCGATCATCACCGGATCGAACACCACCGGCACGCCCAGCCGCTCCAGCCGATCGGCCACCACCGCGGCAATCTCGGGCGATCCGAGCATGCCGATCTTCACGGCGTCCACGCCGATATCGCTGGTGCAGGCATCGATCTGTGCCGCAACCATGGCGGGCGTGGTGGCGGCCACGGCGGTGACACCCAGCGTGTTCTGCGCGGTCAGCGTGCAGATCGCGGTCATGGCAAAGCCGCCCAGCATGGTGATGGTCTTGATATCGGCCTGGATGCCGGCGCCGCCGCCCGAATCCGAGCCGGCAATGGACAGGATGCGCGGGGGCGGGCTGGTCATCGCGGGTCTTTCACGCCAACAGGAACAGGACGGCCACCACCGTCATCGCCACAGTGGCCAGCCAGCCAATGGCTGCCAGCCGGCGCGAGATGACCAGGTGGCCCATGGCGCGCGGATTGCGGGCGATCAGCATCGTCACCACCATCAGCGGCGGGGCGAGCAAGCCGTTGATCACCGCCGTCCAATAGAGCGCGCGCATCGGGTTGATGCCGACCATGTTGATGCCAAGGCCGGCAAAGGTGGCAAGCGCAATCGCGACGTAAAAGGCCCGCGCCTCACGCGGGGCGCGGTCGAGCCCTTCGTTCCAGCGCAGCGCTTCGCTCAGCGCATAGGCGGCAGAGCCGGCCAGCACCGGCACGGCGAGAAGGCCGGTGCCGATGATGCCCAGGGCGAACAGCGCAAAGGCCAGATCGCCGGCGAACGGCCGCAGCGCCATGGCCGCCTGATCGGCCGAGGTGATGTCGGTAATGCCGTGGGCGTTGAGCGTGGCAGCGGTGGCCACGATGATGGCGAGCGCGGTGATGTTGGAAAAGCCCATGCCCACCAGCGTGTCGGTGCGGATGCGGCGCAATTCCGGCTTGGCCCGGCGCGGGGCATCGTGCAGCGGCCGCGCCTGGCGGCGGCGCAATTCTTCCACCTCTTGCCCGGCCTGCCAGAAAAACAGGTAGGGGCTGATCGTGGTGCCGAGCAGCGCCACCAGGCCCGACAGGAACGCATGGTCAAGCTGCACCGTGGGCACGACCACGTGGTAGAGCGCGTCACCCCAGTCCATCGGGGTGACGATCAGCACCGCGATATAGGCAAACAGCGACAGCGTGGTCCATTTGAGCAGGCCGGCATAGCGGGCATAGGGCAAGAACACTTCGGCCAGAACGCTGATCACGGCAAAGCCCAGGGTATAGAGCGGCAGCGGCCCCGGCAGCAGCAGGTGCAGCGCCGCCGCCATTGCGCCCAGGTCTGCACCCAGGTTGATGACGTTGGCCACCACCAATAGGCCGATCACGCCAGGCAGCAGCCAGCGCGGATAGTGGCGCCGCACGTTGTCGGCAATGCCGCGCCCGGTCGTCGCGCCGATGCGGGCGCATATTTCCTGGATCGCGGCCATCAGCGGATAGCTGAACAGCATGGTCCAGGTCAGCGTGTGGCCAAACTGCGCGCCGACCTGGCTATAGGTGCCAATGCCGCTGGGATCGTCATCGGCCGCGCCGGTGATCAGTCCTGGCCCCAGGGCGGCCAGCAGTGGCTTGCGCGCGGCCTGGGGCGCGGTTTCCGGCGCTGATGGTTCAGGTATGGCCGGGTCTGGCGCGGGCGGCACGGTCATGCGCGGCGGCGATCAGGCAGTGGGGGCAGTGATGGCGTCAAGCACACGGGCCTCGATCTCGTCACGCGGCAGGCCGGGGGGAATCGTTTCGCCGATGACATAGCGAATGGTGCCGCGTCGCTTCCACATCCGGTGATACAGCGCGCCGCTATGCACCGCCACCGGAACAACCGGTAGGGACAACAACTTGTATATCCCGGCAAAACCCGATTGCAGCGGATAGCGCTGCCCTGCCGGCACGCGCGTGCCTTCGGGAAAGATCGCCAGGGGCCGTCCTTCGGCAAGGCGGGCGCGGGCGTGGCTCAACATGGTGCGCAGGGTCTTGGCGCCTGCCTCGCGCTCCACCCCGATCAGGCCATAGGCCCAGCCGGCGCGGCCCCACACCGGAATGCGCATCAGCTCGATCTTGGCAAAGATGCAGGGGCGGTGCAGCACCTGCGGCAGGTCGATCGCCTCGAAAAAGCTTTCATGGCGCAGGGCATAGAACACGCCTTCCTGCGGCGGCGTGCCCACCACCTCCACGCGGATGCCCAGCACATGGCGCACCAGCGCGCGGTGCACGGCGGTCCACGCCTGGACCATGGCAAACACGCCGCGCGGCGCCACGATCAGCACGATCGCCAGAACCAGCAGCAGCAGCACGGTAAAGCCATAGAACACGGCGTAGAACACCAGGCTACGCAGAATTTCGGCAAGGGTAGGGGAACGGTCTTCCACGGCGCGCGTCACCATCCCGCCAGCCACGCCACCATGCGGGCCAGCAGCTTGTTGTATTCGAGGAACAGGATCTTGAGGCTGGGCCGCGAGGGCACGGCATCACGCACGATGACCAGCCCCTTGGGCGCCACGACCCACAGATCGAACGTGGCGCGGCGCATGTGCCAGTCGGTGGTGACCAGGCGCACCGAGTGGATCTTGTGCCGGGCGATCCAGGCCGCCGCCTCGTGCGCGTTCGATCGGGTATCGACCGAATCAAAGCCCAGGGTGATGCAGCAATCCAGCCGTGCGGGATCGACCTTGTATTCGGCGGCGAATTCGGCCGGGCGCACCTGGCGATCGACGCCGCTGACCAGCATGGTCTGTGCCTTGCCGGCCTGGAGCATGGCCAACGCGCGCGGAATGCGTCCGCCGCCGCCGGTCAGCACGACGATGCCATCGGTGCGCGTGCCATCGGGCGCCGGCTGCGGCAGGAACCAGGCAAACCACAGGAAACCCAGCATCCACAGCAGGATCAGCGCCGACCCGATGCGGCGGAACAGGCCCGGCGGCTTTCTCATGCCCACGGCTTTCGCATGCCGCAGGGCTTTCTCACGATCGTGCGGCGCGTGCCGGCGTGCGGTGTGGTCATGGGTGGGGGCTGCTGCATGGCTTGGGTGTTGTGGGTGGCAATATGGGGACGGTCACGCGATCATACCATGCGCCGCAGGGCGGCAAGAACGGTAAGTCGGGCTGTCACCATCACCAGCAGCACGCCGGCGATGGGAATGCCGGCAAGGGCGACCCAGTCGGTCCAGGCGAGCGAGCCTTGCGCGACCATGCCCGAACCCAGCGCGGCAAACTGGCGCGCCAGGCCCAGCACGGTGACCACGCCAGCCAGCAGGCCGACCACGCCGCCCATCGCCGCATCGGTGGCCATCGAGCGCTGGAACACCCGCGCGATCTGCACGTCGGTGGCACCCAGCATGTGCACGATCTCGATGGTTTCGCGGTGGGTGCCCAGCGCATTGCGCGAGGCCAGCAGAACGGCCGAAACCGTGGCAAAGGCAAACAGCGCGATCAGGCCGCCGGCGGCCCATTGCAACGCATTGATCGCCCGGAACACCGGGGAGAGCCAGCTCGACTGTGCATCGATCCGCGCGGCCGGGGCCGTGGCGGCCAAGGCCTTGCGCAGCCCATCGAGCCGCGCCGGCGTGGCCGTGCCAGCGAGGCGCACGTCGATCAGCGCGGGGATCGGCAGGTCATCGACATCGTCGCCAGCCCGGGTGCCGAGCCAGGGTTCGACCAGGGCATCGAGCTGGTCCTGCGGCACGGCCTTGGCGCTGACCACGCCGGGCGCATGGGCCAGCACGGCCAGGGCCGCATCGGCCTGGCGCTGGCGCTGGGCAGGCGCGGCCGAGACGATCTGCACGGTCACCCCGCCTTCCAGATCGGCGCTGGCAGCCTGGGCAGCGTGGCGCAACGCCAGGGCGCTGGCCGCGGCCACCACGGTCAGCGCGATCATGATCGCGATCACCCACGGCATCGGGCCCGACAGGCGCGCCTCGGGCAGCAGGCGGGATTCGCCTTCGCCACCCAGGGCGCGCAGCGTGCGGGGCAGGGCGCTGGCCAAGCGCTTCATGCGGCAGATCGTTTCATGGCTGGCCGCGTCATGGCAGGCCGTCCGGGCCCATCGGCCCATCGCCATGGCCGCCGGCGTCGACGGGGCGGCGCGGCGGATAGCGCAGCGCGCCCGTGGGATCGGCCAGCTTGCCTTTGTCCAGCCGCATGATCAGCGAATCCGGCACCTTGCGGATCAGGTGAAGGTCGTGCGTCGCGACCACCACGGTGGTGCCCAGGCGGTTGAGGCTTTCGAACAGGCGCAGCAGCTTGATCGCCATTTCCGGGTCGACGTTGCCGGTCGGCTCGTCGGCCACAAGGATATCGGGGCGGGCGATCACGGCGCGGGCGATCGCCACGCGCTGCTGCTCCCCACCCGAAAGCGTGGCGGGGCGGGCCTGGAAGCGGTCACCCAGCCCGACCCATTCGAGCATGTCGGACACCGGCTTGGCGATGTCCTTTTCGCTTTGCCCGGCCACGCGCAGCGGCAGGGCCACGTTGTCCCAGGCAGAAAGGTGCGGCACCAGGCGGAAATCCTGGAACACCACGCCGATGCGGCGGCGAAAGCCGGGCAGGCGTTCGCGCGGCAGGGTGATCGCATCGGTGCCGAACATGCGGATCAACCCGCGCGAGGGGCGCTGCGCCAGATAGAGCAGCTTGAGCAGGCTGGTCTTGCCCGCGCCGCTGGCGCCGGTGAGGAAGTAGAAGCAGCCGGGATAGAGCGTGAACGAGACATCGGCCAGCACTTCGCGGCCGGCGCCATACCGCAGCCCGACATTGTCGAACTGGACAATCTCGGCGGCGGCTTGGTTCATGGCAGAAAGATCGGGCCCCGTTCGCGTGTGTGTTCGTGCGCCATGCCCGCCTACCATGTCGGCGCGGGGGCCGTTTGGCAATGTCCCGCATCGGCGGTTTGGCGCGTCGCGCGATGGCAAGGGCGCCTATACGCGTCAATGCATGTGGAAAAAAGGGCGCATGGGCGATTTGCCCCCTTGCACCCTATTGTTTCAGCCCCTCTCGGCATGCTTAGACCGTTACATGATAATCGCCTGTCCCGCCTGTGCGACGCGCTATGTCGTTCCCGACAGTGCGATCGGTGTGGACGGCCGCACCGTGCGCTGTGCCAAGTGCCGGCACAGCTGGTTCCAGGCCGGCCCAGAACTTCCTCCGCGCCCGTCGGAGCAAGCCGCGCAGCCTGAAACCGCCGCTGCGGATGCAGCCTTTTCAGAAACCGCGGCGCCCGCTGCTGCCGGCGTGGCAGCGCCGCAGCCCGCGCCGCCACCGGTAACGGTCGCGCCTGCCCCGGCCGTGGCAAGCGACGTGCCGCCGGCCCCGGCGCCGCGGGCAGAGCCGCCCCGCGCCGCGCCCCCTGCCAGCGAATACGTCTCGCCGGTATCGAGTTTTGAACACCAGCCCCCGTTCCGCCCGCGCCGCAACCCGGCCCGGCTGTGGACGGCGGCGGGCATAACCTTTGCCCTGGCCGTGGCGGCGATGATCGGCCTGGTCTCGTGGCTGGGCCTGCCCGATTGGCTGCCGGTCAACCGGCCCACGTTCGGCAACGGCCGCCCCGATCTGGTGCTGTCGTTCCCGCCCGCGCGGCAAGACCGCCGCACCCTCAGCAACGGGACGGCGTACTTTGGCGCGAGCGGCACCGTCACCAACGTGGGCAAGGACCTGCGCGATGTGCCGCCGATCCTGATCGTGCTGCGCGATGCGCAAAACCGCATCGTCTATACCTGGGACGTGGCCCCGCCCAAGGACAAGCTGCGCCCGGGCGAAAGCGTGACGATCAACGAGGCGGTGACCGACGTTCCCAAGAGCGCGCGCTCGGCCGAAATCGGCTGGAAACCGGAATAGGCAGGCAGGCCCCGGCCGCAGGGCGGGGCGGCAATGGCCGGCTGGGGATAAAAAAGTGCAACCGCCCTGTTGCAGCCCCCCCAAACCCCTGCTAGGGGCGCGCTCCTACCCCGACGGGATGTGCCCTTGGCCAACCCGGATGCGATATGCGGTCGTGGCGGAATTGGTAGACGCGCAACGTTGAGGTCGTTGTGGGCGAAAGCCCGTGGAAGTTCGAGTCTTCTCGACCGCACCAGCACCCATCCCAGGGCTGCTCACAAAATCGCCAAATGGCTGAAAAAAGCCATTTCTTGCCTCACCGCAACCCATCGTGCGATGCCCTAGCACAGCAGGCTGCCAGTGGCGCCGCTAAATCCGCGCGCCGCCGAGCTGCTCGAGCCAGCGCAGGTGTAGATTCCTGAGCGCGGTGCGGCGTGGATAACCCGGATCGTCTTCGTCGCGCAGGTACGCAATCACTTCGAACGTGAAGGCGGCGCTGCCATGCGCGTTCCAGGCTTCCTGCAGCGCGCGGTGCGGGTTGGCGCCCTGGCGCAGCGTGAACCACAGGCGGTTCTCGATGGTGGAAAGATCCGGCGCGCTGCCGATCCAGACCTGGCCGCTGGCCACGCAGCGGATGGCATAGATGCCTGCCGCGATCTTGCGCTCCTTGTAGGCCGCGACGGCCGCCTTGCGCGTGGTCTCTGTCATGTCCTGCCTTTCGTGATGCGCGCTTCCAGTACGACCGTCTAATCATGGATGCAATTATATCAGGGTATATTGAGCGATAAAATTATCCGGCTATAAATGGGCCATGAAAAATGAGCTCTCCCTGCAGTGCACTGCGTTCGCCGGCCTGCGCAAACTGGCCCAAGGCGCGCTGATCGATGTGGCCTTGGCGGTGAAGGCCGCCGAAACCCAGGAACCCGAAGCTGTCCTCGTGTTCGACGATGCCACCGGACGCGTGCTTGATCTCGACCTGCGCGGCAGCACGGCAGAGATCGTCGCGCGGCTGGCCCGGCCGGGCGGCACCGAGGTGGAGCCGGCGCGCGGGCGCGGGCGGCCAAAGCTCGGCGTCGTGCCGCGCGAGGTGACGCTGTTGCCGCGTCATTGGGATTGGCTGGCGCAGCAGCCCGGTGGTGCCTCTGGCGCGCTGCGCCGACTGGTCGACGAAGCACGGCGCGCCGATCAGGGACGAACCGAGCGCAAGGGCGCGCAGCAGCGTGCCTATACCTTCCTGTCCGCCCTGGCAGGCGATCTGCCAGGCTACGAAGAGGTGATCCGCGCGCTGTTTGCCGATGATGATGACGCGTTCGCGGCCAGGATGGCGGGGTGGCCACAGGATATTCGCCAGCATGCGCTGATGCTGGCCAGGGGGAAGGCCGAGGCATGACGCGCCGTGATCTGCGCAAGCAGCGCCTCGCGGCGTTCATTCATGCGGTCTGGGACGAAGGGCTGGTGGATGCGGCCGATGACTACATCGCCCAAGCCTATACCATCCACCACGATCCCGGCGATCCGTGGCATGGCCAGACGCTCGACCGCGCCGGTTTCAAGGACCGTGTCCGACAATCGCGCGGGGCCTTTCCGGATCAGCGTTTTGCCACCCAGGGCCTGTTTGCCGATGGCGACAGCGTGGTGATGACCTGGCTGTGGCGCGGCACCCATGTGGCCGATCTGCCGGGCTTTCCGGCCACGGGCCAGACGATCCACATGTCTGGCGCGACGGTCTACATGTTTGACGCGGATGATCGCCTGACTGGCCATTGGCAGATCACCGACCGGCTTGGCGTCTATCAGCAGTTGCTGCGCGGGCGTCAGGACGCGTCGTTTGTGACCTCGTCATAGTCAGGTCTCGCGCTGCGCGAACGCGGTCACCAGTTCTGCGCATCTGTTGGCGAGGCTGTACTGTGCTGATAGCTCCACCGTCCGCCCGCACCTCGATGCAGTGCTTACGCCGTTGCCCGCGTGTACCGCTCCCGCTTGGCCTGCGTGGCGCGGCGTGCCTGGGCGAGGGCTTGCTCTTCGGTGGCGAAGAGCAGGCCGTCGAGCACGGCGGCGAGATGGGCGCGCATCGCGGCGCGGGCCGCGTTGGCATCGCGGCTGCGCAAGGCATCGAGCACCGCGCAATGTTCTTCCACCACCGGCTTTACATTGGCGGTGCGTGCCTTGCTGTGCAGCAGGGCGGCTTCGGGCGAGGTCTGGCGCAAGTCCCACAACTGCTCGATCGCATTGTAGATGGCCGAGTTGCGGGTCGCGCGGGCGATGGCCAGGTGGAATTCGCGATCGGCCCGCTCCGTTCCGGCGGGATCGTTGTTTTCCTGGGCAATATCATCGACCAGGCGCGCAACCTCGGCCAGTTCTTCATCGGTGATCTGGGTCGCGGCCAGCGCGGCCGCTTCGCCTTCGAACAACAGGCGCGCCTCGGTCAGCTCGAACGCCGAGACATCGAAACCCGGGCGATCGCCCTCGTTGGGCAGGCGCAGGACATAGGCCCCCGACCCCAGCCTCACTTCCACGAAGCCCTGCACTTCCAGCGCGATCATCGCCTCGCGCACGGTAGGCCGGCTCACGTCAAAACGCAGCGCCAGTTCGCGCTCTGCCGGCAGCCGCGTGCCCACCGGAAAGCGCCCCGCGGCCAGTTCCTCGACCAGCGATCGGGCCACGTCCTGGTACAGTCGCTCGCTGGTTTTGCCGTTCGTCATGACGCCTCTTTTTTGGTAATGCCAATTTTGAAAACTTGACAGACCGAAATCGGTCGATCAATCGGTCTTACCACAATTGAATCGCTTTGTGAGGCCCAACGAACATGAAGATCACCGGTGCGCGCGTCATCGTCACCTGCCCGGGGCGCAACTTCGTGACGCTCAGGATCGAAACCGACCAGGGCGTCTATGGCATCGGTGATGGCACGCTCAACGGGCGCGAGCTTTCGGTGGTGGCCTATCTGGAAGAGCACGTGATCCCCTGCCTGATCGGCATGGACCCGCGCCGTATCGAGGATATCTGGCAGTATCTCTATCGCGGCGCCTATTGGCGGCGCGGCCCGGTGACGATGCGGGCGATCGCGGCGGTCGACATGGCGCTGTGGGATATCAAGGGCAAGATGGCCGGCATGCCGGTGTACCAATTGCTCGGCGGGCGCAGCCGCGACGGGATCATGGTCTATGGTCATGCCAATGGCAGCGACATTGCCGAAACGGTCGAGGCGGTCGGCCACTATATCGACCTGGGCTACAAGGCGATCCGCGCGCAAACCGGCGTTCCCGGCATCAAGGATGCCTATGGGGTGGGCCGGGGCAAGCTCTATTACGAGCCGGCCGACGCCGCGCTGCCCTCGGTAACGGGGTGGGATACGCGCAAGGCGTTGAACTATGTGCCCAAGCTGTTCGAGGAACTGCGCAAGACCTACGGCTTTGACCACCACCTGCTGCACGATGGCCACCACCGCTATACCCCGCAGGAAGCGGCCAACCTTGGCAAGATGCTCGAGCCGTACCAGCTGTTCTGGCTGGAGGATTGCACGCCTGCGGAAAACCAGGAGGCGTTCAAGCTGGTGCGCCAGCATACGGTGACGCCGCTTGCCGTGGGTGAAATCTTCAACACGATCTGGGACGCGAAGGACCTGATCCAGAACCAGTTGATCGATTACATCCGCGCGACCGTGGTCGGCGCCGGCGGCCTTACCCACCTGCGCCGCATTGCCGATCTTGCCAGCCTCTACCAGGTGCGCACCGGCTGCCATGGCGCCACCGACCTTTCGCCGGTGACGATGGGCTGCGCGCTGCACTTCGATACCTGGGTGCCCAACTTCGGCATCCAGGAATACATGCGCCACACGCCCGAGACCGACGCGGTCTTCCCGCATGACTACCGCTTCGAGCAGGGCGAACTGTTCTGTGGGGAAACCCCGGGGCATGGCGTCGATATCGATGAAAAGCTGGCGGCGAAGTATCCCTACAAGCCGGCCTATCTGCCGGTCGCCCGCCTTGAAGACGGCACGATGTGGAACTGGTGACGGCCTGAAGCACCGCCGATAACAACGAACGAGAGGGTCTACCGTGAAGGCAAACTGGCTTGCAGGACTGGCAATGGGCGCATTGCTTGCGGTGACGGCGCAGGCCAGGGACGAGGGTGCTGTGGTCGCGGCAACGCAGGCTGGCGCCGAGGCGCGCACTGCCATCGTCCTTGCCGATGGCTGGCGCTTTACCCAAGGCGACCCGGCCGGCGCGGCGCAACCGGCGTTTGACGATGCCGCGTGGCAGCCGGTGCGGGTGCCGCATACCTGGAACCGCATCGGCTATTACGAGCCGCGGGTCGGGGTGGGGCCCAACACGGCGGCCACCGTTGCCAAGTACCAGGGCGTGGGCTGGTATCGCCTTCGTTTTCCTTCGCCGGTACGGGCCAGCGGCGAGAAGGTGTGGCTGGAGTTCGATGCCGCAAGCCGCGTTGCCGAAGTCTGGGTGAACGGTGTCAGGCTCGGCACCCATGCCGGTGGGTTCAGCCGCTTTCGCTTCGATGCCACGGCGGCGCTGCGCCCGGGCGCCAGCAATATCGTTGCCGTGCGGGTGGACAACAGCGCGCCCGTCGCCGGCAGTGCCACGGCCGACGTTTTGCCCTTGAGCGGGGATTTCTTCGTGCGCGGCGGGCTTTATCGCCCGGTGCGCCTGATCGTCACCAACCCGCTGCATGTCGACCTGCTCGACCACGGCGGGCCGGGTACTTATGCGACGACCACCAGCATTTCTGCCGGTTCGGCGCAGGTCCGTGTCCGCACGCGCCTGGCCAACGATACTGGCCGCGTGGCCAACGGCGCCGTGGTGGCGCGCTTGGTCGATACCGATGGGCGCGTTGCGGCCCGCGCGCGCGCGGCGTTTCGCTTGCCGGTGGCCCAGGTATCGGAACAGGTCCAGGACCTGACGGTGGCCATGCCGCATCTGTGGCAGGGCACCGCCGATCCCTACCTCTATCGGCTGATCGTCGACGTCGTCGATGGGCGCGGCCGCGTGGTCGACACGGTCGCGCAACCCTTCGGGGTCCGCCAGGTCAGCCTCGATCCGCAACGTGGTTTCCTGCTCAACGGCAAGGCGCTGGCCCTGCACGGGGTGGGGTTGCACCAGGATACCGAAACGTCGGACTGGGCGATGAGCGAGGCGGATATCGCCAGGACGTTTGCCACCATCCGCGACATGGGGGCCAACACCATACGGCTTACCCACTACCAGCACGGCGAGACGATCCACACGCTGGCAGACCGCTATGGCCTGGTGCTGTGGGACGAGATTCCGCTGGTCACGCAATGGACCCAGGGCGAGGCGATCAACCCCACCACAGGCCTTGTCAGCAATGCGCAGCAGCAGCTGGCCGAATTGATCCGCCAGAACTTCAATCATCCTGCGGTGGCGTTCTGGGGCGTGGCCAACGAGGTTGATTTCGGGCCCAATCGCCCGGATTTCCTCGGCAAGCCACCGGCAGCGATTGCCGATCCCAAGGCGCTGGTCCGTCTTCTCGACCAGCAGGCGCGCCACGACGATCCTTCGCGACCAACCGTCATGGCGGCGTGCTGTCAGGGCGATCCGGCTGCCCCCGATGTCGTCGGCTTGACGCAAGCTACGGCGGTAAACCGGTATTACGGCTGGTATTATGGCAAGCCCGGCGGGATCGGCCCCTATCTCGATGGCCTTCGCGCCAAGTATTCCCATCAGCCGCTTGCGCTTTCCGAATATGGCGCCGGCGGCGCGCTGACCTATCAGACCGATGACCCGCAGGGCGGCCCGCCCGACATCGCCGGGCCGCGCCAACCGGAAGGCTATCAGGCCTGGGTCCACGAACAGACCTGGCCTTTGCTGCGCGATCGGCCATGGCTGTTTGGGACGTGGCTGTGGAATTCATTCGATTTCGGCTCGACCGTCCGGCGCGAGGGGGACTCGGTCGACGTCAATACCAAGGGCCTGGTCACCTATGATGGCACGATCCGCAAGGACGCGTTCTATTATTACCGGGCCAACTGGTCTGCTGCGCCCACCGTGCATATCACCGGGCGTCGCTATACCCAGCGCGCCTACCCGGTCACCGACGTGCGGGTCTACAGCAATGCACCGCGCACCGAACTGGCGCTCAATGGGCGTAGCCTGGGGATCAAGACCGATTGCCCCAACCGGGTCTGCGTCTGGCCAGGCGTGGCGCTGGCGGCCGGCGCCAATGTTCTGACGGCGACGGGGCAATTTGCGACGGGCGCCGTGGCGGACCGGATCGAATGGCAACTGGCCAGCACCCAGGCTGATGCCTTCCGGATCGACGCGGGCGCCCTGGTGGCAGCGCCTGCCACCGATGCCGTGTTCGGATCGGACGCGTTCTTCAGCGGCGGAACGGCACGGTCGGTCGATGTCTTCGCCCGTGGCCGCGCGCCTGTCCGCCCCGAGATTGCCGGCACGCGCAACCGCGAGCTGGCCGCAACGTTCCGCGCCGGGGCGTTCAGCTATCGCATTCCCACTGGGCCGGGCACGTTCACCGTGTCGCTGACCTTTGTCGAGCCTGGGGAAAAACCGGGCAGCCGCAGCTTTGACGTCGTCGCCAATGGCCAGACCGTGCTCAAGGGTTTTGACATTGCCGGCGCCGCCGGTGGGCCGCTGGTCGAAGTGACGCGCTCGTTTCCTGCCACGGCGACAGATGGCGCAGTGACGATCGCTTTCGTGCCGGTGAAGGGCGAGGCGATCGTCTCTGCCATCACTGTCCTGCCGCGGCACTGAACCATGGTGGACCCTGCCTTCGATGTGGTCTGCGTGGGTGAAGCCATGGTCGAGCTTGCTGATGCGGGGGCCGGGCGTGGCTTTGGCCAGGGCGGCGACGCGCTCAATACCGCGTTGCATCTGGCGCGCAGCGGCTGGCGAACCGGTTTCCTGACGGCGCTGGGCAATGATCCCTTCAGCCAGGACCTGCGCGCGGGATGGCTGGCCGAAGGGCTCGACGTTTCGCTGGTGCTGACCCATCCCACCCGCGCCGTGGGCCTCTACGCCATCCGTACCGATGGCGATGGCGAGCGTTCGTTTCATTACTGGCGCGATACGAGCGCCGCGCGCGCCATGTTTGCCCTGCCGGCGATGGCGGCTGCCGTTGCCGCGGCCGAAGCGGCCCGCGTCCTGGTGTTTTCGCTGATCTCGCTTGCCATTCTGCCGCCCGAGGGGCGCAGCGCCTTGCTCGACCTGGCGGCGGGGGTCAGGGCGCGGGGCGGTCTTGTCGCGTTTGACGGCAACTATCGGCCGCGGTTGTGGCCCAGTGCCGACGAAGCGGCAATCTGGCGCGATGCCGCGATCGCGCGGGCTGACATCGGCTTTCCCACGCTGCAGGACGAGGACGACATCGCGCCTACCACCCTGGAGGCGTGCGCCAGCCACTGGCAGCAGCTGGGGTGCCAAGAGGTGATCGTGAAGCTGGGCGCGCGGGGGTGCCGGCTGCCCGATGGCACGATCCTGCCGCCGCCCGAGGTGGTGCGGCCCGTCGACACCAGCGGGGCGGGCGACGCCTTCAACGCCGGTTACCTCGCGGCAAGACTGCAAGGCCTGGCGCAGCGCGAATGCGCCCTGGCCGGCCATCGCCTGGCCGCCGCGGTGGTTCTGCACCCCGGCGCCATCCCACGGCTGGACCAGGCGGTATATGCGCCGCTGGCCCCGGCAATCCGCGCCTGAACCAGGGACATCGACACATGGCAAAAGGTCATTTGCGCTGGTGGATGATCGGCTTGGTCACGCTGGGCACGATCATGAACTATCTTGCCCGCTCGACGCTGTCGGTGGCGGCGCCGACGCTGAAAGACAGCTTCGGCATGACGACCGAGCAATACAGCTGGGTCGTCCTGGCATTCCAGGCAAGCTATACGGTGATGCAGACCGTGGCCGGCACCGTGCTCGACCTGTTGGGGACGCGGCTGGGGTTCTTCATTTTTGCGCTCGGCTGGGCGCTGGCCAACATGGGGCACGCCCTCGCCACCGGCTGGCCCAGCCTGGCTGCGTTTCGCGCGGCCCTGGGCGCCACCGAAGCGGCGGCCATTCCCGCCGGTGCCAAGGTGGTGTCAGAGTGGTTTCCGGCGCAAAAGCGCCCGCTTGCCACCAGCTGCTTTCAGATGGGCACGAGCGTGGGCAGCATGGTCGCCCCGGCGCTGGTGGCGTTCTGCATCCTGTGGTGGGGCTGGCAGTCCGCCTTCTTGGTCACCGGCGCGCTCAGCCTGGCGTGGGCGCTGCTGTGGTGGTTCGCCTACCGGTCGCCCCGACCCGATGAGCAGCCGTTGCACGATCCCGGCGCAGACGTTGCCACCGCGATGGTGGTATCGCGCTTCGATATCCTCAAATCCCGATCATTCTGGGCAATTGCCCTGCCGCGCTTTCTCGCCGAACCGGCGTGGCAGACGTTCAACTTCTTCATCCCGCTCTACCTCGTCTCGGTATGGAAGCTGGATCTCAAGGCGATTGCGCTGTGGGCCTGGCTGCCGTTCCTCGCTGCCGATTTCGGATCGCTGGGCGCGGGCATCCTGCCCGGCTACCTCATGCGGCGCGGTGCCGGCGTGGTGGCCTCGCGCAAGGTGACCATGGCCGTGGGCGCGCTGTGCATGATCGGCCCGGCCTGCATTGGCCTTGCCGGTTCGCCTGGCCTGGCCATTGCGCTGTTCTGCGTCGGTGGTTTTGCCCACCAGATGCTCAACGGCGCGCTGATCACGCTGTGCGCCGATCTGTTCAATTCCCGCACTGTCGGCACGGTAAGCGGCATGGCGGGATCGATCGCGTGGATCGGCGGCATGCTGTTCACGCTCGCCATCGGCAAAAGCGCCGACGTCTTTGGCTACAATCCGCTGTTCGTCGCGTTGTCGCTCATGGACATGGTCGGCGCGGCGCTGCTGTGGGTGCTGCTCACCACCAAGCCCGCGGCGGTGGCACGGGAAGGGGCGGCAGCGTGACAGCAAACGGATCCGCCATCGTTGCGGCGATGGCGGATCAGTATGAGGCTGCGCGCGCTGCGTACTTCGCGCGCAGCCGGGCCGTCCCCGCACGGACGGCCTATGGGGAGGCCTTGGTCAGAAGTGCATGATCACGTCGCCCGAAAGCACCGTCTGGTGGTTCTTGTCGGGCGCGATGCCCATGGCGGCATTGCCGTTGAAGGCATTGGCATCGATCGAGCGATAATAGGCTACTTCGGGGCGAACCTCGATCTGCGGCGAGAACCAGTGCTGCAGGCCCAGCGCGACATCGTAATAGCGGGTGGCCGTTCCGGTGCGCTGCCCCTGCTCGTCGTTGTAGTATTCGGTGCGCAGGGAAATGTTGTCGCGCGGCGAGGGCTGGAAATTGGTGTAGGCGAGCATGGCAAACGCCTTGGCCGTGCAGGTCAGCACGGTGGGATCGCTGCACTGGGCAAAGTTGGGCGAATTGTATTTCAGCCCCGAAAACGGCGTGCCGCCATTGGCAACCACGGTCTGCACCGTGGCGTTGTTGATGTTGGGAACCTTGGTTTGATAGAGGTTGTACGTCTCGAACGAGACGTGCCAATGATCGTTGAACTTGTGGTAATAGGTCAGGCCGAACCACTGCAGGTTGTTGTAGCCCCAGGTGCCGGTGTTGATGGCATCGGCGCAGGCATAGACCGCGTCATGCGCCGAATCCGATTGATAGCGCAGGCAGCCGGCGAACGAAGGTTGCGCGCCAGGGTCCTTGCGGAACGTGGCCGCCGGATAGAGCGGGCTGGGATAGGGGTTGGCGATGTGCTTGCCCATGTTCCAGAACGCAGTGTCGCTGCCGGCCGAAACCCCCAGCTGCACGAACAGGTTCTTGGACAGGGCCAGCGTCGCCTGGATGCCGGTGTTGGTATAGTTGTCGAACGTGTAGCCCAGCGAATGGCTGTACATGTAGTTGTTGGGCGCCAGCTGCGCTTCGATATCAGGCAGCGCGATATAGCGGCCGATGCGCAGCTCCAGGCCCTTGGCCACCTTGGGAATGAAGATATCGGCATAGACCATTGGCAGGTCGAAGCCATAGTTGGCATTGCGGTCGGTATAGGGCTTGGAAAACAGGCCGTAGGACACGGTGTAGCGATAGTCGGTGCCATAGATCGCCGCGACGCGGAAACCCCAGTCGACATGATCGGTCTGCACGGTATCGGGCGTGCGTTCCAGATAGACCACGGCCTGGTCCATTTGCACGGTATTGGGGTTGTAGTCATAGGCGGCGGGGGCGTTGCCCTGCTTGCGGTCGCTGGTGGAAATGTTTCCACCCACGTCGACCCAGCCATAAAGCTGGATATGCGCGGCATTGAGCGCGCGGCCCAGGCTGGTGGGAGCCAGCGCGACCATCAGCGGGCTATCGACCGAAGACGGCCGGTTGACGCCGATGCTGGTGGCGCCGCCATAGGGCCATTCGGTGAACGGCATGGGCATGCTGTTTTCCGGTTGCGGGGTCCAGTTGTCACGCCGCGCGGGCGGTGCATCGGGCGCGCTGATCGGGCTGCCGGTCTGGCCCATTTCCGCCGCTTGGTAGCGGAAGAAGCGGCCGACCACGCTGGTGCCCAGATCGCTGTCGGTCATGCCGGGCGTGGCCGCCGCTGGCGCGGCGGGCTGCGCAGCCGCAGTGTTGGTGGCGGGCGCGGCGACAGCCTGTTCGGTGGCCAGCGCGGGGTCTGGCGTGGAGGCAAGCGAAAGACTGGCCAAAAGGCCGAATGCGGTAATGGTCATGGTATCCTCATGCGCTCGCCAGCATGGCGCCGGGTCGTGGCCGGTCGCTCGCGGCAAGCGCGTTTCCTTTATTTCCCAGCGCCATAAAGATGCCGCATGGGAAGCAGAGCCCAGCCGTAAACGAGGCGTAAACACGCAGCGCGCGGCGCTGGCAGGCCTGCCTAGAGCGCGGTGACGATATCCACGTTGTGCCGCTGTACCAGGCGGGTGCGCTCGTCATCCGCGATCGTGTCGGTCACGAACACGTCGATATCCGATAGCGAGCCGATGCGCGCCGGGGCCTGGCGTTCGAACTTGGTCGCGTCGGCCACCAGCATGACCTTGCGTGCCTGGGCGATGATCGTCTGGCTGACGGTCACCTCGTTGATATCGAAATCCAGCAGATCGCCATCGGCATCGAGCGCGCTGGCGCCGATCACCGCGTAATCGACCTTGAAGCCCTTGATGAAATCCACCGTCAGGCTGCCGATCACGGCGCGATCGTTGGCACGCAGGCGGCCGCCGGCCACGATCACTTCGATGCGGCTGTTCTGGGCCAGGATATCGGCGACGTTGAGGTTGTTGGTCACCACCAGCAGGTGCTCGTGATCGAGCAGGTTGCGTGCCACCGCCTCTGTCGTGGTGCCGATGTTGAGGAACAGCGAGGCATTGTTGGGCAGCAGCTGCGCCGCCTTTTGCCCGATCGCGTCCTTGGCATGGGCGGCAATCGCCCGGCGCGTGGAATAGCCGATGTTGTCGAGCCGGGATTCGAGCATGGCCCCGCCGCGCACGCGGGTGAGCAGGCGCCGGCTGGCGAGCAGGTCGAGATCCTTGCGCACGGTCTGCTGGGTCACGCCCAGCACCTGGGCGAGTTCTTCCACCCCGGCAAAGCGTGCGCCCTGCAGGTATTCGACAAGGCTGCGGTGCCTGATCGCGGCAAGATCGGCCAAAACTGCTCCTCCAGGCCAGCGCGCCGCACCGTGCGGCCCGCTCGGGCGTGATCCTACCCTTGGCGCGCTTGCCACCATTGGGCAAGCCAGGCGTCGATCCGGGGCAGGGCGTCGGGTGACAGGCGCAGCAGCAGTTTGCTGCGCCGGGCGACGACATCTTCGGCCGTCATCGCCCATTCGTGCTGCGCCAGATAGGCCAGTTCCGCGGCATGGAGCCCGCCGCCAAAATCCTCGCCCAGGTCAGCCAGGGTCTGCGCCGACGCAAAGATCTGACGCGCCCGCGTGCCATAGGCGCGGGCCCAGCGGGTGAGCAGGGGGCGCGGCAGCGCGGGGCGTTCGTGGCAGAAGCGATCAACCAGATCGGCAAAGCCATCGGCGGGAAAGTCGCCGCCGGGCAGGGTCGCCCCCGCCGTCCAGGCATCGCGCGCCTGGGGAAAGGCAGGGGCCAGCTTTTCCAGGGCATGCTCGGCCAGCTTGCGATAGGTGGTGATCTTGCCGCCGAACACACTGAGCAGCGGGGGCTGGCCATCGCGGTGATCGAGATCGAGCACATAATCGCGCGTGACGGCCGAGGCATTGCTGGCCTTGTCGTCATAGAGCGGGCGGATGCCGGAATAGGTCCAGACGATATCCTCCGCCCGCGTCGGGCGGGTGAAGTGGCGGCGCACCACGTCGAGCAGATAGTCACGCTCGGCCGTGCTGATCGCGGCGCGGCCTGGGGCCTGGTCCCACACCTCGTCGGTCGTGCCGATCAGGGTGAAATCCTGCTCATAGGGAATGGCGAAGACCACGCGCCGATCGGCGTTCTGGAGCAGGAACGCGTGATCACCGTCATAGAGCCTGGGCACCACGATATGGCTGCCCTGGATCAGGCGCATGGCGCGATCCTGCGGCGCGCCGGCGATGCGGCCGAGCACTTCGGCCACCCACGGCCCCGCCGCATTGACCAGGCCGCGCGCCTGCACGCGGCGTTCCTGGCCATCGGCATCGCGGATCGTCGCCAGCCAGTGGCTGCCTTCGCGATGGGCGGCGAGCAGGCGGGTGCGGGTCAGCACGGTGGCGCCGCGCGCGCTGGCGTCCATGGCGTTGAGCACCACCAGCCGGCTGTCTTCCACCCAGCAATCGGAATAGACGAAAGCGCGGCCCTTGACCGCATCGGTGAGCCCATTGCCGAGATGATCGCGCGCCAGATCGGCCGAGCGGGTTGCCGGCAGGCGCTTTCGCCCGCCCAGATGGTCATAGAGCCACAGCCCCAGCCGCACCATCCAGGCCGGGCGCACCGCGCCGCGCTGAGGCAGCACGAACGACAGCGGCCAGATGATGTGCGGC
Source organism: uncultured Novosphingobium sp. (assembly GCA_964468165.1). GTDB lineage: Bacteria > Pseudomonadota > Alphaproteobacteria > Sphingomonadales > Sphingomonadaceae > Novosphingobium. Next base: position 27,602 of record CAYXUN010000019.1, read on the forward strand.
GCCATGGCCCACAGCCGCTCGCGCTCCATCAGTGCCTCGCGCACCAGGCGGAACTCGCCATATTCGAGATAGCGCAGCCCGCCATGCACCAGCTTGGTGCTGGCCGAAGAGGTGTGGGCCGCCAGGTCGTCCTGCTCCACCAGCAGCACCGACAGGCCGCGCCCGGCGGCGTCACGGGCAATGCCGGCGCCATTGATGCCGCCGCCGATGATCAGCAGGTCATAGGTCGAAAGGGACGGGTCGTGCGTCATGGTTGTGCCTTTGCCGCCTGCGTTGCGCAGGTCTCTTGGAGTGCGGTTCTATCCCATCCCGATGACTGAATCGAGCAGATTCGCGTCATTTCGCGCCTTTTCGAAACTCAAGCTCGCAGATTCGCGCCTTATGCTATTCGCGCTGGAGGGGTTTGAAATCAATAAAACTATTTAAAAACGGCGATTTGCCTGGATGTGTCAGAGGCGTAAACGAAAATTAGCGCGTCACGGTTCCCGCGCCGTGCCCCGCAAGGCGCGAAAGCGAACTTTCCCATTGACGCGCCCGCCAAAGCCGGTACCACCCTGGATCGGTAACGACGGGCAAAGCCAAAAACTGCCCGCTCACCCCGCACAGAGGATAGCCATGAGCCCGCGCAAACGCTTGGTCGGAGAATTGTTGTCCGAATTCATCGCGGTGATGATCATCATCACGCTGGGCGATTCGGCGGCGGCGATGATCACGCTCTATGATCCCAGCCCTTATGCCACGGCCTATTGGGGGGTGTGCATTGCCTGGGGCCTGGCAGTCACGCTGGCGATCTATGTTACCGGTGCGGTTTCCGGCACCCATGCCAACCCGGCGGTGACGCTGGCCCTGGTGCTGTTTCGCGGGTTCGAGGCGCGCAAGGCGCCGCTCTATATCGTGGCGCAGATTGCCGGCGGGTTTGCCGGGGCGGCGCTGGTCTATCAGCTGTTCCAGCCGGTGATCGATCACTACAACACCCTGCACGGGGTGACGCGCATGGATGGTGGCGCGGCTGGTGTGTTCTTCACCCATCCCGGCCAGTTCATCACCCCGCTGCATGCCTTCTGGGACGAGGTGATCCTCACCGCGATCCTGCTGCTGGGCATCTTCGCCATCACCGACCAGGCCAATACCCAGGCGCCGATGGCCAATTCCGGCGCGCTGGCGATCGGCTTGCTGGTGGCCTGCATCGGTGCCTGCGGCGGCTTTCTCGAAGCCTGGCCGCTCAACCCCGCGCGTGACTTTGGCCCGCGCCTGTTCTGCTTCTTTGCCGGATGGGGCCCGGCGGCCTTCCCCTCGCCCGACAACTATTGGTGGATTCCGATCGCGGCGCCGATCGTGGGCGGGATCGTGGGCGCTGGCCTCTATCAGGCCGCGATCCGCCCGTTCCTGCCGGCTTCGGCCTGACCCATTCCTTGCGCCGTGATGCGGCGTCACACAGGACAAGACCCATGACCCAACCCCGCCACATCCTTGCGATCGACCAGGGCACCACGTCCACCCGCTGCATCGTGTTCGATGCGCAGGCGCGGGCCTGCGCCACCAGCCAGCGCGAATTTGCCCAGCACTATCCCCAGGCCGGCTGGGTTGAGCACGATCCCGAAGACATCTGGCGCGATACGCTGGAAACCGCGCGCGAGGCGATCGCCCAAAGCGGGCTGAGCGCCGCCGCGATCGCCGGCATCGGCATCACCAACCAGCGCGAAACCGTGGTGATCTGGAACCGCGAAACCGGCCGCCCGATCCACAACGCGATCGTCTGGCAGGATCGTCGCACCGCCGCCGCCTGCCAGGCGCTCAAGGACCAGGGCGTGGAAGACATGGTGCGCAGCCGCACCGGCCTGCTGCTCGATCCCTATTTCTCGGGCACCAAGGTGGCGTGGCTGCTCGACAACGTGCCCGGCGCGCGCGCCGATGCCGAGGCGGGCCGCCTGGCCATGGGCACGATCGACTGCTTCCTGCTGTGGCGCCTGACCGGTGGCGCGGTGCACGCCACCGACATCACCAATGCCTCGCGCACGCTGCTGTTCGATATCCATCGCCAGCAGTGGGACGAGGAACTGTGCGCGCTGCTGCGCGTGCCGATGGCGATCCTGCCGCAGGTGACCGACAACAGCGGCATCTTTGGCCACACCGCGCCCGATCTGTTCGACGCCGCGATCCCGATTGCCGGCCTGGTGGGTGACCAGCAGGCGGCGCTGTTTGGCCAGGCGTGTTTCGAGCGGGGCATGGCCAAGTCCACCTATGGCACCGGCTGCTTCATGCTGCTCAACACCGGCGAGACGGCGCCGGTGTCGCGCAATCGCCTGCTCACCACACCGGCCTATCGCCTCAACGGCAAGACCACCTATGCCCTGGAAGGCTCGATCTTCGTGGCCGGGGCGGCGATCAAGTGGCTGCGTGACGGGCTGGGCATCATCACCCACGCGCGTGAAACCAACGACATGGCCACCCAGGTGCCCGATAGCCACGGGGTCTATATGGTGCCGGCCTTCGTGGGGCTGGGCGCGCCGCACTGGGACCCGGACGCGCGCGGCGCGATCTATGGCCTGACGCTGGGCGCCACGCCCGCGCATCTCGCGCGCGCCGCGCTGGAGGCGGTGGCCTATCAATCGTGGGATCTGCTCGAAGCGATGGCGCGCGACAGCGGCGCCGCGCCGGCGGCGATGCGCGTGGATGGCGGCATGACGGCCAACGACTGGCTGTGCCAGTTCCTGGCCGACATGCTGCAGGTGCCGGTGGAGCGCCCGGAAAACCTGGAGACGACCGCGCTGGGCGCGGCGTTCCACGCTGGCCTCGCCACGGGGGTGTGGAGCGGGTTGGACGACCTTTCCCGCACCTGGCGCGGCCGCGATGTGCAGCAACCGGCCATGCCGGCCGAGCGCCGCGAGCCGTTGATCGCCGGCTGGCGCGACGCCCTGCGCCGCACCTTGACGCATCCCGCGCCGGACGCGGCATGAAGATAGCCTAATTCGTCATCAACCATGCGTTGCGCCGTGTTTCGCCAATTGTGAGGAATGTTTCCCTGCGCTAGCCTGCTCCCTGGCCGCTTTCCGGCCCGTGGGGGAACCATGCGAGGCAAGCTTATCCTGCTGGCATCGGCGCTGCTGGCGTCGACCACTCTTGTCGTACCGGCCGCGCAGGCCGCCGCCGATCCGCTGCTGCTGCAACAGCCGACGCTCTCGGCCACGCAGATCGCGTTTGTCTATGGCGGGGAAATCTGGGTGGTGCCGCGCAGCGGTGGCCGGGCGACGCGGCTGGTCACCGGGCAGGGCGCCTTGTCGGGGCCGGTGTTCTCTCCCGATGGCAGCCAGATCGCGTTTACCGGCCGCTATGACGGCAATACCGATGTCTACGTCGTCCCCGCGCAAGGGGGTGAGCCGCGCCGGCTGACCTGGCATCCCGGCGCCGACGTGGCGCTGGGCTGGTCGGCCGATGGCAAGCAGGTGCTGTTCCGCTCACCGCGCATGGCCGTGCGCGATGCGCACCAGATGTACCTGGTGCCGGCCAGTGGTGGTGCGCCCGCACCGGTGCCCTTGCCCTCGGGCGAGGAGGGGGCGTTTTCGCCCGATGGCACGCGCATCGCCTATTCCCCGATCGAGCAGTGGCAGCCGGCGTGGAAGCAGTATCGCGGCGGGCAGACCGCGCGCATCTGGGTGGCGCGCCTGGCGGATTCGGCGGTCACGCCGATCCCGCGGCCCAACAGCAACGATCGCAACCCGCTGTGGATCGGGGACAAGGTCTATTTCCTGTCCGACCGCGATGGCCCGGTCACGCTCTACAGCTATGATCCGGCCAGTGGCGCGGTGGCCCGGCTGATCGACAATTCCACCGGGTTCGACATGGCCGCGATCGGCGCTGGCCCCGGCGGAGTGGTGATCGATCATTTCGGCAAGCTCGAAATCTATGACATCGCCAGCGGCACGATCAGCCCGGTGCCGGTCACCATCGATGCCGACCTGCCGCAGCGCCGCGCCCATTTCGAAGAGATCAAGGCCGACAGCGTCAGCCATGCGCTGTTGAGCGAAACCGGCAAGCGCGTGATCATGGAAGTGCGCGGCGAGGTGCTTTCCGCCCCGGCCGAAAAGGGCGACGTGCGCAACATCACCCGTTCGCCCGGCGTGGCCGATCGCGATCCCGCGCCATCGCCCGATGGCACCAAGATCGCGTGGTTTTCCGATGAATCCGGCGAATATGCGCTGCACATCGGCGCAGCCGATGGCCTGGGCGCGGTGCGCAAGATCGCGCTGGGGACGCCCCCTTCGTTCTTCTACAACCCGCGCTGGTCGCCCGACAGCAAGAAGATGGTGTTCGAGGACAAGCGGCTGAACCTGTGGTTGATCGACCTTGCCGCCGGCGCCGCGGCAGCGCCGGTCAAGATCGATACCAACCTGTTCGATGCGCCCGGCAGCAGCTTTGACGCGGCGTGGTCGGCCGACAGCCAGTGGATTGTCTATACCCGCCAGTTGCCCAGCCATTTCCATGCCGCCTGGGTGCATTCGCTGGCCACCGGCAAGAACACACAGGTGACCGACGGGTTGAGCGATGTGATCTCGCCCCGCTTTGATCATGGCGGCAAGTATCTCTATTTCGCCGCGACCACGGCGACCGGGCCGGCGGCCGGCTGGCTCGACATGTCGAGCATGGGGCGCGCGGTTGATGGCGCGGCCTATGTCATGGTGCTGCGCAAGGACAGCGCCTCGCCGATCGCGCCGGAAAGCGACGAGGAAAGCGCCGCCGATACCCTGCCGGGCCGCGACAAGCCGGGCAAGGGCAAGGCCAGGCCCAAGGCCGACGACAGCCCGAGCGATGACAAGCCGGCCGACGCCAAGGATGAGGGCAAGGATGGCGGCAAGGACGGCGACAAGGACGGGAAGGGCGGCAAGCCAACCCCGCCGGCCCCGGTGCGGATCGATTTCGAGGGGCTGGACCAGCGCATCCTGGCGCTGCCGATCCCGCGCGCCAATATCGTGGAACTGCAGGCCGGCAAGGATGGCGTGGTCTATACGCTGACCATCCCGCCGGCAGCGACCGATGCCGATTACCTGGAAGGCGACGAGGCCGGCCCGCCGCGCACGCTGTTCCGTTTCGACCTCAAGGAACGGAAGAACAAGGAACTGGCGCAAGGTGTGGCGGCCAATACCTTTTCCCTTTCGGCAGACGGCAGCAAGATGCTGTTGCAGCGCAGCGGCACCTGGCTGGTGGCCGATGCCGACAAGGAAGTGAAGGACGGCGAAAGCGCCAAGCCGATCAAGTTCGACGACGTGCGCGTGTGGGTCGATCCCAAGGCGGAATGGAAGCAGATCTATCACGAGGTCTGGCGGATCGAGCGCGACTTCCTCTACGATCCCAACCACCACGGGCTCGATCTGGCGCGGGCCGAGGCGCTCTATGCCCGCTTCCTGCCCGGCCTTGCCGCGCGGCAGGATCTCAACGTGCTGCTGGAGGAAATGACCGGGCACATCTCGGTTGGCCACACCTTCATCAACGGCGGTGACGTGCCCGAACAGCAAACCGCGCGCGGCGGCCTGCTCGGCGCCGATTACGAGGCGGTCGACGGGCGCTGGCGCATTGCCCGCGTGCTGCCGGGCGAGAACTGGAACCCCAAGCTGGTCGCCCCGCTCAGCCAGCCCGGCGTTGACGTGCGCGCCGGGGAGTTCATCCTGGCGGTCAACGGCCGCCCGGTCGATACCCAGACCGAGATCGATCGCGCGCTCGATGGCACGGCCGGCAAACAGACCGTGCTGACCGTGGCGAGCACGGCGGCGGGCGCCGGGTCGCGCCAGGTCACCGTGGTGCCGATCGCCAGTGAAGGCGCGTTGCGCCTGCGCAGCTGGATGGAAGGCAACCGCCGCACGGTCGACCGGCTGTCGGGCGGCAAGCTGGCCTATGTCTATGTGCCCGATACGGCGGCTGGCGGCTTTGCCAACTTCAACCGCTATTACTATGCCCAGGTGGGCAAGCAGGGCGCCGTGATCGACGAGCGCTTCAACCATGGCGGCCAGATTGCCGACTATATCGTCGACCAGTTGAAGCGCACCCCGCAGATGATCAACCACACCCGCGAGGGGGCCGACCAGATCGAGCCCGCCGCAGCGATCTTTGGCCCCAAGGTGATGATCATCAACGAAATGTCAGGATCGGGCGGCGATGCCTTGCCCTGGCTGTTCCACAAGGAGGGCGTTGGCCCATTGGTGGGCAAGCGCACTTGGGGCGGCCTGGTCGGGATCGGCGGCTATCCCCAGCTGATCGATGGCGGCAGTGTCACCGCGCCGCGCTGGGCGATCTATGGCACCACCGGCCAGTGGGAAGTGGAAGGGATCGGCATTCCGCCCGATATCGAGGTGGAGCAGGACCCGGCGCTGATCCGCCAAGGCCACGATCCGCAGCTGGAGCGCGCCGTGGCCGAGGCGATGGCCCTGCTCAAGGCCAATCCGCCGCAGCAGTTCCCCAAGCCGGCGCCGATCGTCAAGCATCCGGTGCTGCCGCAGTAAGCGGGGGCAGTGTTGCCAAGGAAAGAGGGGGGCGGGCCTGGCTCGCCCCCCTTTTTTGCATGCGGCTCAGGCCGCCATGCGGGCCAGGATGCGGCCCGCCAGCGCGTCACCAGATAGCCAGGCACCCTGCACGGTCGGTTCGGTCAACCAATCGCCGCATGCGCCCAGGCGCAGCATATCGTCCCACAGCGCTGTGCTGCCCGCGCCCACCGGCCGGGCAAAGCGCCAGCGATGGGCGCGCGCCACCAGCGGGTCGGGCAGGGCGATCCCGGCAAGATCGGCAAAGGCATCGGCGATCTGGCCGATAACCTCTTCCGGCGTTTGCTCAAGGTGCTGGCGCGACCAATCGGCACTGGCCTGGATGACCCAGCAATCGGGCGCGCCCTGGGCTGGGCCAGGCCGACCCGGCTTGGCCGAATTGCGCGCCACCCAGGCAAGCGGGCCATCGCCGCGCCACACCGTCCAGTCCAGTGGCAGCGGCTCGGCCCAGGCCATCATCGCCGTCCAGCACGCCTGAGACGCACTGCCCGCCGCAGCGCGGGCCATGGGAAAGGCGTGGAGCGACAGCAGCGGCGCGGCCTGTTCGGCCGGCGTTGCCACCACCACGGCATCGAACGGTCCGCGTCGCTGGCCATCCAGCACCAGCCACCACTGCCGGCCATCGTGGAGCAGGCCCTTGACCAGGCATTCGAACGTCACGTCATGACGCTGCGCCAGATCGGCGACCAGCGCATTCATGCCCGGCACGCCGACATAGGCATCGGGGCCGGCATCCGGCCAGGGCGCGGCCACGCCGCGTTCGGCCCATTCGGCCACCTGCCGGGCAAAGCCGGGCGTGGTGGCGGCGCAGAACTGCGCGCCATGATCGAACCGCGCCTGGCCCAGCGGCGTATCGATCCGCCGGGTGGACATGCGCCCGCCCGGCCCGCGCCCTTTGTCAAACGCACTGACCACGTGGCCGGCCCCCACCAGCCGGTCAGCGCAGGTCAGGCCAGCAAGCCCCGCCCCGATGATCCCGAAATGCAATGTCCCCTCCTGCCCGCGTCAGCCGCGGCCCATCAGCGACATCACCTCGCGGCGCGAGCTGGCGTCCTGCAAGAAGCAGCCGAGCATGCGGCTGGTGACCATGCCCACGCCCGGCGTGCATACGCCGCGCCCGGTCATGCAGCCGTGCTGCGCCTCGATCACCACGGCCACGCCCTGGGGCTGAAGATGGTCCCAGATGCACTGCGCCACTTCGGCGGTAAGCCGCTCCTGAACCTGGAGGCGGCGGGCATAGCCGTGCAGCACCCGGGCCAGCTTGGAAATGCCGACCACGCGGTTGTTGGGCAGGTAGGCGATCGAGGCCTTGCCGGTGATCGGCGCCATGTGGTGTTCGCAGTGCGACTGGAACGGGATATCGCGCAGCAGCACGATCTCGTCATAGCCGCCCACTTCCTCGAACGTGCGGGTCAGGTGCACGCTGGGATCTTCGCGATAGCCCTGGCAATATTCCAGCCAGGCGCGGCCGACGCGGGCCGGCGTATCGATCAGGCCTTCACGGTTGGGGTCTTCGCCGGCAAAGCGCAGCAGCGTGCGGATCGCTTCCTGCACCTGCTCGGGCACGGCCGGCTTGGCCGGCGGGGCAGGGTGTTGCCCGGCGTGATTGTGCGCAGCATGGTTGTGGCTGGCGTCGTCGCAGCCGTCGTGGCTGTCTTGCGCGGAGGCGAAATCGAGAGTCATCAGGTTCATGGCGGAGTTCTCCGGCCCGGGGAGGCTGCACGCAAAAGATGCGCATCAGAGCAAGACCGGGCATGCACTTCGGACTTGCAGTTGGCAGCCGGCCGCTACAACATGGCCGAAAGGACACTGGAGCGAAGCGCGCGCCGTGCCACATGAGGAAACATGCTGATATCCGAGATGATAACGGCAAGCCCGGTCGCTGCGGTCATCAGCAACCCTCGCTTGCCTGATAACCCGATCGTGGAATGCAATGCCGCGTTCGAAGCACTGACCGGCTATGAGCGGGACGAGATCATCGGCCGCAACTGCCGCTTCCTGCGCGGGCCGGGCACCGAGCCTGATCTGACGGCAGAGCTGCGCGCGGGCATCCGCGAAGGCCGGCCGGTCTTGGTCGAGATCATCAACTACAAGAAGGACGGCACGCCGTTTCGCAATGCCGTGATGGTCGCGCCGATCTTCGACGCCCAGGGGGAACTGGAATATTTCCTTGGTTCCCAAGTGGATGTCAGCAAGGCCGCCGACCTTGAAGCGGGCAATACGGCTGGCGCCGCGCGTGCCCAGGCGGCGCGCGATGCCGTGGCGCTGCTTTCGCCGCGCCAGCGCGAAATCCTCGTGCACATGGCGGCGGGCAAGCTCAACAAGCAGATCGCCTATGAGCTGGGCCTGTCGGAACGGACGGTGAAGATGCACCGCTCGTCCGTCATCCGCACGCTGGGTGTGCGCACCAGCGCCGATGCCATTCGCGTGGCGGTGGAAGCCGGGCTCTGATCCCTGATTGCCGGTCTTGACGAGAGGCTCGCCCTTAAGGGCAAGCCTCTCGTTCAGCTTTACATCAGCCGCCAGGTGATCGGCACGGTCAGCGTGGTCGGCCCGCCCGGAGGGGCCGGCAGGTTGCCGGCGCGGCGCGGCAGGGCCAGCGCTTCGCGATCGAGCGTGGCGGAGCCGGAGCCGCCGACCAACTCGGTCTTCTCGATCGCGCCAACCGCACTGATGTAGACCTTGACCTTGGCGGTGCCTTCCTCGCCACGCATCTGCGCGGTGGGCGGATAGGTCTGCTTGGAGGCGATGATCCGGGTGACCTGGCGTGACCAGTCGGCGCTTTGCGCATGGGCGGCGCCAGCCAGGCCGGCAGCGAAACAGGCAAGGGCAAGGGCCGCGGCCCGCACACGGGGATGACGCATAGGGGGTGTCCTTCGCTGTCGAATTCAGGGTGATGAAACAAGGGGCGCTGCGGCCGCCGGGCCGATCGTTGATCGCCCCGCATCCGCAACGCTGCCGTTATCCCCGGCGTGGGGTTAGGATCACCATGCGCCGTCCCTGCGGACAATTACGAAGGTGGCGCTTCAGAACTCGCTCCAGTCATCCACGGCAAGGTTGCCGGCAACTGCGCGGACCGGCGCCGGGCGTGGTGGCGGGCTGGCGGTTTCGGCGGCAGGCGGCGCGGGCTCGGCCGGCTGCGCCGGCACCACGCGCGGGGCGGTCACCGGCCCGGCATCGCCACCGGCCAGGCGGAAGCGGCCTAGCTGTTCCATCAGGCTGTCGGTTTCGCTCGACAGCGTGCGCGTGCTGGCGGTGCTTTCCTCCACCATCGCGGCATTGCGCTGGGTGAACGAATCCATGTCTGACACCATGCGCGAGATTTCGCCGATGCCATCGGCCTGCTTTTCGGCTGCTTCGGCAATTTCCTCGACCAGGCTCGAGACCGCGTTCACTTCGCCCACGATCTGGCGCAGCGCTTCGCCGCTGCCTTCGACCAGGGCAACGCCACCGGCGATCTGCTGCGAACTCGTCGTGATCAGGGTCTTGATATCCTTGGCCGCGTCGGCACTCCGCTGGGCCAGCGCGCGCACTTCCGATGCCACCACGGCAAAGCCCTTGCCGGCGTCCCCGGCGCGGGCCGCCTCTACCCCGGCGTTGAGCGCGAGCAGGTTGGTCTGGAACGCGATGCCGTCGATCACGGCAATGATCTCGGCCATCTGGCGCGAGCTGTCCTCGATCGATCGCATCGCCCCCACGGCATCGTGGGCGATGATTTCCACCTGGCCGGCGGTATCGCGCGCCACGCGCAGGCGGCCACTGGTCTGCCGTGCGTTGTCGGCCGTGATCTTGACCGTGCCGGTAAACGCGTTGAGCGTGCGCGCGGTCTGCGCCAGGGCGTTGGCCTGCTGCTCCGACCGGGCCGACAGGTCTGACGAGGCGGCGGCGATCTCGTCGATGCCCAGCTTGATCGTGCGGCACCCGGCCACGATGCGGCCCAGCACCTGGCTCATTTCCCCCAGCGCGGCGTTGTAATCCATGTGCAGCTTGCCCATCGCGCCATGGCCGTTTTCGGCCACGCGGTGGGTCAGGTCGCCCTGCGCCAGGGCAGCAAGACCGCCGCCGATCGCGCCAATGGTGACGTTGGCTTCGTCGGCGCGGGCCTGCTCCTCGCGCGCACGCTGCGCGTCGCGGGCGAACAGCGCCTTGAACCCGTCGAGCGCGCGGGCAAGCTGGCCCAGTTCGTCGGCGCGGGCCAGGCCCGGCACGTCGATGGTGATATCGCCGGCGGCCAGGCGATCCTCCGCCGCGCTCATCCGTTTGACCGGTCGCGCCACCGTGGCCATCAGCACCACCAGCATGAACACCGCCACCACCAGCGCGGCCACGGCTGCCCCCACCATGAAGCGCTGGGCCGAGGTATAGATCGTTGCGCTCTGTTCCGAAATCGCCCCGGCACCCTTGGCGTTGAGATCGATCAGTTGCAGCACCAGGTCTTCCAGCGCGTAATAGTGATCGAGCGTTTCGGCATTGAGCGCGGCATGGGCGGCGGCGGGATCGCTTTGCGCCACGGTGATCAGGCGATCGGTATCGGCAGTGAAATCACGCCAGCCCTTCTCGAACTGGTCGAGCAGCGCCTTTTGCTGCGGCGTGGCGATATCCGCGCGGTAATCGGCAATGGTCTTGTCGATCACCACTTGCGCGTTGCGGGCCAGCTTGGCCGAGCGCGGCCCGGGGGTATAGACCACCTCGGCCTGCTTGATGCGGTATTGCGAGAGATAGCTGTGCAGATCGCCTAGCGATTGCGAGGCCGGCAGCCAGCGCTCGCGCATTTCGGTGGCGATCGCGTTTACCTCGCCGATGCGGTTGACGCCCACGACGCTGATCGCGGCCATCACCGCCAGCAGCACGGCAAAGGCTGACATCAACTTGGCAGAGATATTGAAACGATGCATGGCAGCTGGCTCCGGCGGTTTGCGGCAATCGCCGGAAAACTAGGGCGCGGGCCTTCACGGATCGGTAACCATACCCCTGTGGATCGTTGCTATCGCGGCGTTAACCATGGCGCGCGCCGGGCCATTTACCGGCGGCGCGCGGATCGGCAGGATGGCGCGATGAAGATCCGATTCGCCATGATGGCCATCGCAGCCGTGCACCTTGCCTGCGCCCCTCCCGCGTTCGCTGCCCCCGCGCGCAGGGCGGCGCCCGCCAGGCTCGCTCCCGCGCCGGCGCCGGTGCCCGATGTGGCAACCGTGGCCCTGGTGACCGACCAGGGCACCATCGTGGTGGAACTCGATGGCAAGCATGCCCCGATCAGCGTGGGCAATTTCCTGCATTACGTGGATGCCAAGCGCTATGACGGGATGACGTTCTACCGCGCCATGCACCTTCCCTGGGGCGAGCAGCCCAATGGCCTGTTGCAGGGTGGCATTCGCGATGCGGCCAAGCTGTTCAAGCCCGTGGCCCATGAACCCACCAGCCAGACCGGCATCCTGCACAAGGCCGGCACGCTCTCACTGGCGCGGCTGGCGCCAGGCTCGGCCACGTCGGATTTCTCCATCCTGCTGTCAGACATGCCCGGCCTGGATGCCGATCCGGCCAATGCCGATCCCGATCGGCAACTGGGCTATGCCGCGTTCGGGCACGTGGTGTCGGGCATGGATGTGGTGCGCAAGATCTGGGACATGCCGATTTCGCCGACCATGGGCGAAGGCGCGGTGCGCGGGCAGATGCTCGCCCAGCCGGTGAAGGTGATCACCGCGCGGCGCGTGGCAAACCAAGTGCCGGCGCCTGCTGCCACGCCGACTCCGACGCCGACGCCGGCCCCAGCCCCGACTTCTGCAACGACGCCCTGATCAATTGGGACAGGCCACCGCCGCGCTCTGCCCGCGGCGGAACAGCACCACGCGATAGAAGAACGCATCGCTGCCAAAGGTCTGGTTCGGCCCGGCGACAATGTCGAGCCGGTCACCCTTCGCCAGGTCAACCGGCACCGGGCCGGGCTGCAGGCCGCCGGTCAGCACGCCCTGCCACAGCGCCTTGCCATTGCGCAGCACGGCAAGGTCCACCCCGTCGCCGCCCGGCGCCTTGGCAAAGCAGCCACGCAGGTCCACCGCCTGTGCCAGTGGCGCGGTATAGCGCCACACCGCGCGCAACGGCGCAGCGGCATCGCCAGCCGGCGCGGCGCTGGTGGCGTTGATGCGCAGCGGCTTGCTGAACTTGTTGCCGAAATAGCCGGTCCAGGTATCGTCCAGCCAATCGAGCGCGGTATCGCTGCCCGCACGGTTGCGCACGAAATAGCGCCAAGCCGGCGTGCCCCAGCCCAGCAGCGTATCGGCCACCACGGCCGAGGCGCCCAGGGTATAGTCCGTGCCGACGAGCACGATGGGCTGATCGCCGATCGCCGGGGCGGTGAGCGCCTGCCCCGTGGGGCCATAGGCGCGCGTCCCGCTGCCCAGCACCAGCCCGCGCGGGGCGCCCCAGATCACCGTGGTATCGCTGCCCAGGCGATAGGCAAACAGCAGCGGATCGCCCAGGTCCAGCCGCACCGGGCGGCCTTTGGGCAGCACGCTGGCCTGCAGGAAGCGGAACGCGCGGCCCTGGTCCTTGATCGCGGTGCCGGCAAACAGCCCCATGGTGGGGAAACCGCTCTGGTCGATCAGGGCATACCAGCTGGCCTGGCCCACGCCAGCGGCGGCCAGCATCGTCGCCTGCTTGACCAGCTCACCTGCCGCCGTGGCCTGCTCGGTGGTGGCGAGGCCAAATTCGGTGGCCCAGACCGGCACGCGCTGCCCGGCGCCATCCATGGCCGCGTTCAGCTGCGCCAGTTCCACGTCCAGTCCTTCGCCGCGGTTGCGATAGGGATGCACGGCAATGCCATCGACCTGGGCGAGCAGCCCGGCGGCAAACAACGGGCGCAGGAAGCCCGTGCCGATCATGTTGGTCGATCCACCCAGCAGCGCCGGATTGCCGCCCAGCCGCGCATGGGCCGCCGCGGCAATCCGCACATAGGCGGCCACGCCGTCGATCCCGCCGGCAAAGACCATGGCGCGGCTGCCATTGATCTCGTTGCCCAGCTCGATCGCGACCAGACAACTGCCGAACTTGTCTTTCAGCGTGCCGAGATAGGCGGCAAACGCAGTGCGGCCCTGTTCGGAAGAAACCCACAGGCCATTGTCATACAGCGGGTTGGTGGGAATTTCCGTCAGGATCAGGCGCCGCCCGGCCTGGCACGCCGCCATCAGGTTCTGCGCCGCCGCGCTGCCCAGCGCATAGCGCCCCTTCGCCGTCTCCCCCGCCGCCCAGGGCAGCGAATCGCGCAACAGCGGCGCCTGCGCCTGCGCGGCCAGATCGCCCACTCCGGCCGGCCAGCCCTGGCTGAAATGGGTTTGCGCGCCCAGCAGCAGCGGGGTGCCGGGGGCAGAACCCGATGCCTTGGCCGTGACGGCCCCGGCGCCGGCCCCTGCCGTGGCCACCGGCACCGCGCTGCTTGCCAGCGTCACCGGCGCCGTGCCTGGCGGGGCGCTGGCCGAAGAGGCAGCCTTGCCCGTGGTAATGATCACCGTGGCCGCCAGGGCGGGGGCCGCGACGATGCCGGCCGTGACCAGCAGCGACTGGCGAAACCGGGTGTTCTTAACAAGCGTCATCAGCAGCCGTCCTGCACGTTGCCAGCAACGGGCGGCAGGGATTCGCCGCCCGGTCTGCACAGTCTTGCCGCAATCGTTTAACATGCCCGCTCCAGACGCGGTTGACGCCGGCGCAGTCTTCTTTGCCAGGAACATATTGGCTATTAAGGGGAAATGCGTAGCGCTGCCGCGCCGCAAAATGCGCGCCACGGTTGGCAGCGCCAGCCGCCCGTGCCACAACCGGGCGGGTCTGCGATGGTGAGGGAAGCGCCACCGATGAAAGCTGTCATCCCGCTGGCCCTGCTCATCGCCGCGCCGGCCGTGGCACAAACGCCCGGTCCACCACCGCAGGTCGATGCGGCGATGTCCCAGCTCGACCAGGGGCACTACCTTGCCGCGCGCGACATGCTGGCCAGGCTGGCGTTCACGCGCCAGGGCCGGGTGAAGGATGAATATGCCTATCAGATGTGGCAGCAGGCGAGTGTCATGATCAGCGGCGAACTCGATCTCGCAACGCTGGACCGCGCCCGACGGCCGGCGGTGCCAAAGCAGGACTGGACCCTACGCGTCGAGCACGCCGTGGCCCACGACGCGATCGCCGAAATCGTCAGGCGGGCGAAAGACACCCGCATCGTCATCCTGAACGAGGCACATGTCAGCCCGCGCGATCGCATGTTCGCCTTGCAGGTGGCCCGCGCCCTGCGCCCCCTGGGCTATGGCGTCCTGGCGGCCGAGACGTTCTACAACGATCCTGCTGGCAAGATCATGGACCAGCTCAAGCGCGATGGCTTTGTCCGCCGGGGAACCGGGTTCTATTCGCTCGATCCGGTCTATGCGCGCTTTGTGCGAGAGGCGCTGGCCATGGGCTACACCCCGGCGGCCTATGAACAGACCGAGGCGCAATCGGCCGCCGCCCCCGGCACCGATCGACAGGCCAGCATCATCGCGCGCGAGCAGGCCCAGGCCGAAAACCTGGCGGCCCTGCTGGCGCGCTTTCCCGGCCAGAAGCTGCTGATCTATGTGGGCCACAGCCATGTTGCCGAAGCGCCGATCGATGAAGCGGACGAGGGCAATCCCAAGGTTGAGTGGATGGCGGCGCGGCTCAAGCGCATGACCGGGATCGATCCCTTGACGATCGACCAAACCACCGTGACCGATCTTGATCCGGCAGCGCGCCAAGCCCAGGCGGCGGCGGCGCGCGTGCTGGGTATGCGGCCAGGCGTGCTGTTCGACGGTGCCACGCCGCTCGTGCTGGGCCCCTATGCCGGCGCGGTCGATCTCCAGGTGATCCACCCGCGCCGCCGCTATCGCCTTGGCCGCCCGGCCTGGCTTGCTGCTGCGGGCACGAGACCGGTCACGGTTCCGGCGTCGCTGCGGCCCCGGCATGGTCGTTGCCTGGTTCAGGCCTTTGCCCGGAACGATCCTGCCGATGCCGTGCCGCTGGATCAGGTCGTGGTCACGGCGCGCGAACGACCGCCGGTTTTGCTTCTGCCGGCTGGGCCGGCGCGATTTGCCAGGCAGTGCGGCTAGTGATGCCATAATAAAAATTCGGATCATCAGTATAATATTTGGCTTATATTTTCTGCTGTAAGCGAATTTAGACGGTTATTTAAAAATACATTGTTTCTGAAAGGCAAAAAATTTGGTAATGATGTTGAAAGAAGCCGCTGCAGTTTTCACTTGAATTTTTGCCGTAAATTCTGCATAGGCTTGGCATCGCCCCTGCCATGATGCAAAATCTTGGATGCACAAGGCGCCTGAGAGACCACCGTGCTCCCGCATCTGGCAGGAGAACACCCGTGGACCTCAATCATCTTCTTTTTCAGCATCAGGTTGCCGTGATGGATGCCCAAACCGCACCAGATCGCTGCGCGGGCAGCCGCTTTGACCTGGTGCGGCATTACGAAACGCGCATTGCGCGGCTGCGCCAGAAGCTGGGCGTGGCAGCCTACCCGGAATGGTGCACGCTGCCTTCGGACGGGCCAGCCGGGGCAGCCGCTGCCGCCTGAGGCGGGCTAACGTGACGGCATGTCTGCCATTTTTTCGGCCCGGCTTCCTTCCGCCTGCGCATCACGCACGGGCGGGCGGTCAACCGGCGCCCCTTGCACGAGGTTCTCCCATGACAGCCATCCCCATCACGCGCGCGCTCAACCTGTCGATCGACGAGGGCGAGGCGGCGAAACGCTGCAAGGCCAATGCCCTGCGCATCAGTTCGATCGAGCCGCTCAAGTCCGGCGGCACGCATCTGGTGTTCGTGACGATCGAGGATGCCGACAAGGCCCGCATCCTGTTCAAGGCGTCAATGGCTACGGGCCCCGTCGTGCGTTTCCCGTTCATGGGCGCATCGACGCGCAACCTCTATTGAATCTGGCCGCCTGAGCGCGGCAGCGCCGCCAGCCCTTCTTCCACCACATCGCCCACCCGCGCCAGGTCTGCCGCGCTGATGCAATAGGGCGGCAGGACGTAGACGGTGTTGCCCAGCGGGCGCAGCAGCACGCCGTTGTCGCGGGCGAAGGCCATCAGGTGTGGCGCCAAGGCGGAAAGATAGCCGCCATCGGGCGTGGCGAAATCCACCGCGATGATCGTGCCGCAGCGGCGCGGATGCTGCGCGCCGGGCAGTGCGGCGAGGCGATCGAGCAGCGCCTGCTGGTTCTGCCCCAGGGCATCGATGCGCGCCTGCACCGGTTCTTCACGCCAGATCGCCAGGTTTTCCACCGCCGCGGCGCAGGCGATCGGGTTCGCGGTATAGCTCGACGAATGATAGAACAGCTTGGCCCGGTCGGTTGACCAGTGCGCGGCAAAGATCGCCTCTTGCGCCACGGTGACGGCCAGCGGCATCGATCCGCCGGTCAGGCCCTTGGCCAGGCACAGGATATCGGGCACCACGCCGGCCTGGTTGCACGCCAGCAGCGTACCGGTGCGGCCAAACCCGGTCATCACCTCGTCGGCAATGAACAGCACGCCATGGCGGCGGCAGACCTCGGCCATCGCGGCGAGCACGGCCGGCGGGTAGAACAGCATGCCACCCGCGCCCAGCACCAGCGGTTCCACGATCAGCGCAGCCGGATTGTCGCGGCAGGCGGCTTCCAGGGCGTCGATCGTGTTGGCGCCATCGCCGGTTGGAAACGGGATCGTGCCCACATCGAACAGCAGCGGCGCATAAGCCGCGTTATATACCCCGCGCTCCCCCACCGACATCGTGCCGATGGTATCGCCGTGATAGGAATGCTCCATCACCAGGATGCGGTCGCGTGCTTCGCCACGATTGGCCCAGAAGCCCAGCGCCATTTTCAGCGCCACTTCCACGCAGGTGCTGCCGCTGTCGGAAAAGAATACGCGGGTCAGCGCGTCGGGCAGCATGGCGACAAGGCCCCGCGCCACGTCTTCGGCAGGCTGGTGCGTCCACCCGGCAAAGATCACCTGGTCGAGCCGCTCGGTCTGGGCGCGGATCGCGGCCATGATGCGCGGGTTGTTGTGGCCGTGCGTGGTCACCCACCATGACGAGATCGCATCGATCACGCGGGTGCCGTCTTCCAGGATCAGCGCCGCCCCTTCGCCGCGCGCCACCTTGGGAATGGGCAGGCCCAGCCCGTGCTGCCAGAACGGATGCCAGACGGGCGAGACGGTCATGCGAAATCCTCCAGCGCAAAGCCGCGGGCAAAGGCGGCGGCCAGGGTTTCCGGGGTAAGCGGATCGAGCGGGTCGAGCCGGCCCAGGCGGCGCACCTTGCCCATCGCGGCGATGGTCTGTTCGTTGTCTGCGTTCTCGGCGCCGACGAAAGCGATGCCATGGATCGGCACGCCGCGCGCGCGCAGCGCTTCGAGCGTCAGCAGGCTGTGGTTGATGGTGCCCAGCGCCGTGCGTGCCACCACGATCACCGGCAGGTTCCACCAGGCAAACAGATCGGCATAGAGCGTGCCGCGCGTGATCGGCACCAGCGCGCCGCCGGCGCCCTCTACCACCAGGCGTTCATGATCGGGCGGGGACAGCCGCGCGGGATCGATCTGCAGCCCGTCCAGCTCTGCCGCGCGGTGGGGCGAAAGCGGCTCGGTCAGGCGATAGGCTTCGGGCAGGATCAGGTCAGGCGGCAATTGCGCCAGCGCGGCCACGGCATCGCGGTCTGCCCCGTCATCGAGGCCGGATTGCACCGGCTTCCAGTAATGCGCGCGCAGGGCGCCTGCGAGGGCGGCACTGAACACGGTCTTGCCGATGCCGGTATCGGTTCCGGTCACGACATAACGGGTCATCACAGTATCTCCTCGAGTGTGGCGGCCAGCGCATCGACATCGGCGGGGGTGGCGTTGAGCGTCAGGGATATGCGCAGGCGGCTGGTGCCGGCCGGCACGGTGGGCGGGCGAATGCCGCGCACATCGAACCCTGTGGCCTGCAGCCGTGCGGCCACGGCCATGGTGCGCGCGTCATCGCCCAGGATCAGCGGCATGACCTGGCTGCCGCTGACGCTGGCGCCCAGCGGGCCGAGCCGGCGTGCGGCATGGTCGATCAACGCGGACAGCGCGGCGCGGCGCTCCGGCTCGTCGGCGCAGATGCGCAAGGCCTCGCGCACCGCGCTGGCCATCAGCGGGCTGGGCGCGGTGGAAAAGATGAACGGGCGCCCCCGGTTCACCAGGAAATCGCGCATCACGCGCGGGCCGCACACCAGCGCCCCTTCGCAGCCCAGCGCCTTGCCGCAGGTGCGCAGCACGATCACGTCGGCGCGCCCGTCAAGATGCGCGGCCAGGCCACGCCCATCCGGGCCGAACACGCCGGTGGCGTGCGCCTCGTCGATCACCAGGATCGCGCCATGGCGCTCTGCCACGGCGGCAAGATCATCCAGCGGGGCGCGGTCACCATCCATCGAATAGAGGCTTTCCACGCACAGCCACAGGCGCCCGGTATGGCCCTTTGCGCGCCATTGCGCCGCCAGCGTGGCAAAGGCATCGGCGTCGTTGTGCGCCGCCATCGCCGTGCGCGCCCGCGTCAGCCGCAGCCCTTCGTGGACCGAGGCGTGGATCAGTTCGTCATAGATCACCAGGTCTTCGCGCTGGGGCAGGGTGGCAATCAACGCCACGTTGGCGGCATAGCCGGCGCTGAACCACAGCGTGCTTTCGCAGCCGAAGAAGGCGGCGGCTTCTGCTTCCAGCGCCTCGTGCTCGGGATCATTGCCGCGCAGCAGGCGCGACCCGCCAGAGCCCACCGCCACGCCGCGCGCCAAGGCATCGGCCACGGCAGCGCGCAGGCGCGGCGCCTGGGCCAGCCCCTGGTTGTGGTTGCTGGAAAAATCCACGCCGGCGCGCGGGGCCAGCGCGCGCAGCCGCGCGCGCGCCTGCAACCCCGCCAGATCGGCGGACTGGGCCTGCCACAGATCCGTGGCGTTCACGCTGTCCATAGGCTCAGGCCGCGCAGCCGCCCGAGCAGCCGCCAACCGCCTTCATCGCCCGCAGCGGCTCTTCGCCTTCCATGGGCTTGAGGCCCAGGCGCGCGAACATCGCTGCGTCGCTGTCGTCGCCGGCATTGGGCGCGGTCAGCAGCTTGTCGCCGGTGAAGATCGAGTTGGCCCCAGCGAGGAAGCACAGCGCCTGGGTGGCCTCGCTCATGCTTTCGCGGCCCGCCGACAGCCGCACCATCGACAGCGGCATGGTGATGCGCGCCACCGCCACGGTGCGCACGAATTCGATGTCGTCGATCTTGGCCATGGGCGTATCGGCCAGCATGTCGCCCAGCACGGTGCCCTTGACCGGCACCAGCGCGTTGACCGGCACGCTTTCGGGGTGCTGTTCCAGCGTCGCCAGCGCGTGGACGAAGCCGACGCGATCGGCGCGGGTTTCGCCCATGCCCACGATGCCGCCCGAGCAGACGTTGATCCCCGCCTCGCGCACCACGCTCAGGGTATCGAGGCGGTCCTGGAACGTGCGGGTGGTGATCACCTCGTTATAGCGTTCGGGCGAGGTGTCGATGTTGTGGTTGTAATAGTCGAGGCCCGCCTCGGCCAGCTTGCCGGCCTGATCGGGGGTAAGCATGCCCAGCGTCATGCAGGTTTCGAGCCCCATCTCGCGCACGCCCTTCACCATCTGCACGATGGCGTCCATGTCGCGGTCCTTGGGATTGCGCCAGGCCGCGCCCATGCAGAACCGCTTGGAACCGGCATCGCGCGCCTGTGCGGCCGATTGCAGCACCGCCTGCACGTCCATCAGCTTGCTTGCCGCCACGCCGCTGTCGGCCTTGACGCTTTGCGAGCAATAGCCGCAATCTTCCGGGCAACCACCGGTCTTGATCGACAGCAGCGTGCACAGCTGCACTTCGCCGGCGCGGTGATGATCGCGGTGCACGGCCGCCGCGCGGAACACCAGCTCGGTAAACGGCAGGTCGAACAATGCGGCGATTTCCTCGCGGCTCCAGTCGGTGCGCACCGCCGGATTGGTGACGGGGGCTTCGAGCGTGGCAAGGTCGGACATCGGGCGACTCCGTTGTGGCGGGACGGGGTGAAAGCGGTTTAATCGTGCCCTTAGTCAAAGAGCGCGGGCAGGGGAAGGCCCACCGTTGCACGGGGTGAACGCGCGCCGTGCTGTCCTTCGGGCAGGGCAGGGGCCATTTGCGGATTGGTAACGCCATGGGATTATGGCCAAAGGCAATTGGCATCAGCAGGAATGGAACAGGCGTGCAGGGCAACGGGGTGTTTTCGCAGAAAATCGGGGTCGTCGGGCTGGGCTATGTCGGCCTGCCCCTGGCGATTGCCTTTGCCCGCAAGTTTGCCGTTGTCGGCTTTGACGTCAGCGCCCATCGCATCGCCACCTTGCGCGCGCACCACGATTACACCGGCGAGGTTTCGGCCGAGGACCTCGCGGCTTCCACCCTGGTGGTGACCGACGATGCCACTGCCCTGGCCGATTGCCCGGTGATCATCGTGACCGTGCCCACCCCGGTGGACGAAAGCCGCCGCCCCGATTTCACCCCGGTGCGCATGGCCTGCGAAACGCTGGGCAAGGTGATCCGCCCGGGCACCGTCATCGTGTTCGAATCGACCGTCTATCCCGGCGCGACCGAGGAGGTCTGCGCCCCCACGATCGAGCGGGTTTCGGGCCTGAAGGCCGGCGTCGATTTCAAGCTGGGCTATAGCCCCGAGCGGATCAACCCGGGTGACAAGGAGCATCCGTTCGAAAAGATCGTCAAGGTCGTGGCCGGCGAAGACCAGGACACGCTCGACCTGCTCGCCGATCTCTATGGCGCGGTGGTGGAAGCGGGCATTCACAAGGCCAGCTCGATCAAGGTGGCCGAAGCCGCCAAGGTGATCGAGAACACCCAGCGCGACATCAACATCGCCCTGATGAACGAGATTTCCAAGATCTGCGATCTCGTCGGCATCCGCACCAGCGAGGTGCTGGCCGCTGCCGGCACCAAGTGGAATTTCCTGCGCTTCTATCCCGGTCTGGTCGGCGGCCACTGCATCGGCGTCGATCCCTATTACCTCACGGCCAAGGCGGAGCAGCTGGGCTATCACCCTCAGGTGATCCTCGCCGGGCGGCGCATCAACGATGGCATGGGCGCCTATATCGCCCAGCGCACGGTCAAGATGCTGGCCGGGGCGGGATGCGCGCTCAAGTCGGCGCGGGTCGGCATCCTCGGGCTGACGTTCAAGGAGAACGTGCCCGATATCCGCAATTCCAAGGTCGAGGATATCTGGCGCGAACTGGCCGATTTCGGCATCGCCCCGCTGGTCCACGATCCCCTCGCAGAGCCGGCCGCCGCCGCGCACGAATTTGGTATCACGCTAAGCCCGCTCGACGATTTTGCCGATCTCGACGCCGTGATCTATGCCGTGTCGCACCGCGAATATGCCGCGCTGGGCGGCGCGGCGATTGCCGCGATGCTGCGCCCCGGCGGGGTGTTGATCGACGTGAAATCCGCGCTTACGCCACAAGCGCTTCCGGCTGGGGTGCAGTACTGGAGCCTGTAGGCACAGGGGGCGCCCACGCCGCCGGGCTGCCTGGCATATGTGGCGGAATCGGCGGGGGCGCCATGGCGAGGCCAGTGGCGCTGCCGGGCACCACGCGGCGATAAAAGCTGCCGTTGAGCAGCGCCCGCGCCATGATCGTGCGTTCCAGCGCCAGCCACAAGGCGCGGTTGGGCGCCGCCCGGGGTGCTTCGTGCCAGAACCGGTGCAGCGGGCCCTGATAGGTCAACCCCGGCATGTCGTAAAAGGCACGGCCCACGGTCTTGGTCGCACGGCCGGCGCCCAGCGCGCTCAAGCCGACAGTGCTGTTGATGGTGATCACCCCCCGGCAATGCTGCAACAGCAGCAGGGTGGGCTGATCGTGCAGGCACAGCACCCGGTCAGCGCAACCATGCCGCGCTGCTTCGCTGGCCACCAGGGCGCGATAGTCGCGATAGCCGCGATCCATCGGGTGATGCTTGATCACCAGCAGGCACTCGCGCGGCGCATGGCGTGCGAACGAGGCGATGGTACAGGCGATGAACCCGGCCACCCCGCCGGTATCGGCATGGTGCAGCACCTGCGAATCATTGTGCACCTGCAAGGGCACCAGGAACCACCGCCCGCTCTCGGCCCCGGTCAGCCGTGGCAGCAGCGCGCGCTGCGCCCGGGCGCGCAGCGGCTTGCGCCAGGCCGAGCGCAGCCAGGGCAGCGCCTGCGCCAGTTCCAGCGGGCGATGGTGGACATAGTGGGGAAAGCGCCAGGCAAGCAGCGCCCCGGCCGCGAAATAGAGCATCGCCCACAGCGCCATGCGCCAGAACGTGGGCGGCACGGGCACGATCGGCGCAGCGCCTGCCGGCCGTGGCCAGGCCGGCCCGGCTGGCGTCGCGCCGGCCAGCGCCTGGGCATTGCGGGGCAGGGCGCTGTTGGCGTTGACCCCGCCCCATTCGAACGTGACATGGTTGGGCCGCAGATAGCCTTCCTCGAACACGCCCACCGCCACGCCATGGCGCTGGCACACGGCGCGCGCGGCCTGGTGCACCGGGCGGCAATCGCCGAACAGCATCACGCAATCGATCTGCCAGGCGGCAAGATGCCGCTCCAGCCAGGCAGGCCATTCCGCCATCGGTCCGCGCCAGGTATGGCCGCCGGGAAAGAACGCCTGGTCGCCGGCGTGGAAGTTCACTTTCCGCACCTCGGCCCCGGCGCGGCGCAGATCGCGGGCCAAGTGGGCGAAGAACGGCCCCACCGGCCCCTGCAGCAGCAGGATGCGCTTGCCGGCAAACTGGCTCCATCCCGCCGGTGACCATCGGCCCGTCTCCCCATCATGCCGGGCAGGGGCTGTAGCCATCCGGGCATCCGGGCCTTCGCTGCCTTCGCGCACCGTGCGCCTCCACTCCATCACAGACTTGCCAACACAATCAGGGGTGGCGCCGATCGCTGCGCGTCACCAGCGCGGAAACAACCGTTTCGCAGGCAGTAAACGCGCAATTTCCGGCGGTGCGGGGCGCGTGGTGGCAGGGGCGGATCGCACCGCGCGGCCGTGCGCCTGCGCCTGCGGGCCAGCGTCCCGGCCGGGCGGCGCAAAGCCTGTTCGATATGGAGCCATCCGCCGCTGTGGCGTGCCGGCCGTGGGGATCAGACCCCGGCCACCGCCGCCACTTCAGCCAGGCGCCGGTCCCAGGTGTGGTGGGCGGCGACATGCGCCGCCCCGGCGCGGGCGCGTTCCAGGTCATCGCGCTGCGGGCCGTGGCGCAGCCGGGCAAACAGGTCTTGCGCCTGCGGGCCATCGCTCACCACGTGGCAGAACTGCGCAAACAGCGCATCCACCGATCGCGCGGCAGACGTGACGGCTATGCCGCCGCAGGCCAGGATTTCCACCAGCCGGCGCGAGAACATCGTGGCCGAATCCGTCACCGTGTTGACGTTGAGCGAGACCAGGTTTTCCTTGTAGATGCGCGCCGTTTCGGTGTGAGCCACCGCCGGATGCACGGTCAACCCCGCGCTGGCGGGATAGCGATAGATCGGCGATGGCCGCGCCGAATTGCGGTCATAGACCGTCAGGCCCAGCCCGCTGTCGAGCGCGGCGGCAAAGACCATGTCCTGCCAGGCGCGGCGCGCAGGGTGCACATGGGTGGAATAGCTGCCCACGAAATTGGCCTGATGCCGGGCAAAGGCAAAACCGGTAAAGCGGTGATAGGCGGGTTGCACCGGGAACGGCAGGACATGGACCGAGGCACCAGCGCCCATCACTGCGCGATAGCGCGCCAGGCAATTGGCATCGACGGTAAAGACATGATCGAACAGCCGCGCACTGGCGATGAAGCGATCGAAATGAACCCCGTCTTCCTTCTCCCCCATCTGCGGGGTTCTGCCCTTGCCGCGGGCGGTGCCCGCCTCCGCCGGCAGCCGCCGGTTCGAGCGCAGCCAGTGATCGGGATAGCTGGCCACGCGATATTGCCAGGTCTGCCCCCACCCGGCCCAGGTGCTTTCCACCAGCAGCATGTCGGGCCGCGCCGCGGCAAGCAGGCGGTGAAAGCCATAGGCCGTGGCCAGCGCCGGCACGTCGATGATCCGGCATTCAGGGGCCAGGCAGGCGCGCGTCAGGTCATCGGCCACCAGCGCGATCTTGAGCCGGGCCAGCGGGGCGGCGCTCACGGCAGCGTCTGCCCGCCATCGAGCACAAAGCGCGGCGCCGTGGCGCTGCCGGACAGGCACCACGATCGTGCCACGCGCGATCCGCGCACGATCACGCGGCGGTCTGCCGGCAGGTTGCCGAAATCGTTGCCCGTCACGCGGATGCCAGTGGATGGGCATTCCCCGCCCGGCTTGGTGCATTCGTCGGTGCGGGCCATGTCGCAGAACCATTCCTCGATAGCAGGGGCGCCATCGGCATCGCGGAAATGGTTGGCGCGGATCGTGGCGTTGCCCGAGGCATCGCGCAGCTTGATCGCGCTGCCGCAGAAATCCTGAAAGGTATTGCCTTCGATCTGCGCACCGGTGGAATGGCTGGCCAGATAGATCGCGTGAAGGCCACCGCATGTGGCCCGCGGGGCGTTGCGGATGGTATGGAAGAACACCCCGCGCACCACGGTATCCGGCGCGTTGACCAGGCGGATCGCGGCCGTGGAGGGCGCCAGGCCCTGGCCCGCGTCCGTGCCGATCTGTGCCAGCACCAGGTTTTCCAGCACGGTGCCGCGGTTGAACGCGGCCGGATCGTTGCGATTGCCGTTGAGGCTGATCGCGGTGGCATAGCGCGCGATGCGCAAGGCGCGCACGGTCAATCCGCTGTCGCGCCCCTCCGCACCGCGAAAGCGCAGCCAGGTGCCGCTGCCATCCCCCACGAATGCTGGATAGGCGGCCGGATCGGCGCTGGTCCCGGCCAGGGTCAACCGCCCCCGCAGGCGCCGCCCGTCGATATCCGCGCTTTGCCCGCGATACACGCCGGGTAGCACGATCACGCGGGTTTCCTCGCCCGCCGGGGCCTGCTGCGCACGGGCAAGCGCCGCGCCCAGCGTGGCAAGCGGCGCCTTGGCACTGTGGCCATCGGCCGCATCGTTGCCATCGGGCGCCAGGTAGAGCGTGGCGCCTTGCGCCGCGACCGGCATCAGCAGGGCCAGGGCGGCCAGCCCGGCGCGGATCATGCGGCCACCGCCTCTGCCACCGGCAGGCGCAGCGCCAGCGCCGTGCCGAACCGGGCATTGTAGGCGGCAATCGCCTCGTCCAGCCGCGGTGCATGGCGCGCCATCGCCGCATGGTCGGCGCTGTCCAGCGCCGTGGCCCGCGCGCTGCCGGTGGCGCGGGTGGTGGCGTTGCGGTTTTCTGTCGTGGTGGCGATCCGCATAAGCTCTTCGGGAGAAGGCGCCAGGCCCAGCGGCGCAAACAGCTGGCGGCCCAGCCAGCCCGGCTTGTCTGCCGCGGCGATGAAGGCATCGAGATCGAGCGGGCTGATCCGGGTATCGAGGCCCTCGGCCGCTGGCGCATCGGCAATCGCGCGCGCCTGGTCCAGGCTGTCGCAATACCGCGCCACGAACTGGTCCATGTCGTCGGAAAACCACGGCATGGCCTTGAGCGAAAGCCAGCAATCAGCCGGGTTGCGGATGCAGTGCAACCACACCAGCCGGGCGAACGCCGGCTGCACGATGGCACGGATGGCGGCGCTCTGCCGCTCCATCTGTGGGCATTTGAAGCCGTGCAGATCGGCACTCGGCTTGCTGATCCGCCCCGCCTTGGACAGCAGCGTGAACAGGTCGATCACGCCCTGCGCACGCTTTTGCCGGTAATAGTTGGCGGCATACCCCGTGGCATAGGCGCGATCGCCGGCGGCCAGCGTGGCGCGAATGGTCTGCACCAGTCCGCTGCGGATTTCGCCCTGCAGGCACAGGCGCGGATGGGCATTGAGGAAATCGGCAAACTGGCGCGTGCCGCAGCGGGGCATGCCGCACAGCACGGTAAAGGTTTCAAGCGGCAGGCGCTGGGATGGGGGCACGGGCGTCATGGTCCTTGGCCAAGAGGGGGGCGTCAAAGCGTCTCGGTAATGCGACCTTCGTCGCACACGGCCTCCGGCTCGGCCGCCGCGGTGTGGCGCTGGGGGGCAAAGGCGCTGGCCAGCGGGCCGGTGAAGAAATGGCGCATCACCAGATCCACCCCCATGGCGTTCACCGTGCGCAGATCGGGGTTGAAGAACATGCCCCGGCTGGGATGCCCGGTGATGATCTCGTAGCTGGGGAAATAGCTGATATCGGCGTGATCGGCGGCGAGATCACCCGCCACGGCGCGCAGCACCGATTTGGAATAGACCGTCGCCGGCAGCACGTGGCCCGCGCTGGCCGTGGCCATCAACGGCACGGGCGAAACCGTCAGCAGCATGCGCGCGGCGGGGTTCACCTCCTTCACCAGGGCCCAGAACGCGGCCATGTCGGCCAAGACCTCGTGATGGCGCAGGTTGCGAAAGGCATGGGCCGCAGAATCGAAACTGCCCGCCAGCGTGCCGGGCGCGGTGGGATAGACCGTGCCATCGGCCAGGCTTTCCCAGCATTCGGTCAGGCCCAGGGTGAACACCATGACATCCATGGTTTCCAGCATGGTGCGCACGGCGCCCAGATGCAGGCGCCGCGCCAGCAGCACGGTATCGGCCGTGGCGTGCCCGGCAGGATCGACGCCAGGGCGCAGCGCGTCGTAAAAGCGGCCCTCGCGTTCCCACACCACCTCGGTCGGGCGCCGCCGGCCCAGCGCCTCTTGCGCCAGTTGCAGCATCTGCCGCGCGGTATAGACATTGCCATAGCGGCACGAAAACACGCCATAGCCAAACCGCCGCGCTTCATCCGCATCGGCAAAGACCGGCGGCGGCGGCTCGCAATCGAGGAAGTGCGCGCCGCGCGCGGCCAAGGCATTGCCGATGTGCTGGGCAAAGCAGCTGCCGGCCGTGGCGATGCGGTCTTCGGGCGAGAGCGCGATCGGGTCCCACAGTTCGGTGATGTCGGCCACGTGGCGCTCGGCCACTGCGCTGGTCCAGAAAGCGCGCGGCGCCAGGCCGCGATAGGGGTTGCGCATCAGGCAGGTTCCTTGGCTGGTGCAGGCCATGCAGGGGCAGGCGTTGCGGCGGGAAGGCCGGGGGAATGGTGCCGCAGCCAGTCCGCCAGCCGCGCGCCGGCCGCCTGCGTCGCGGTATCTTCCGGTCGCGGCGCTGCGGCGGCCTTCCGCTCTGGTGGCGCCGATGGCCTTGGGCCGCGCTGGCGCAGGGCGTGCCAGGTGTCGAGCAGATCTGCCGGGGTGGCGGTGGGGCTGATCACGGCGGCGCGCAGCCAATCGGCATAGGCCTGGCGCGGCAGGCTGTGGCCGTGAACGCCATGGAAATCGCTGTGGAACAACACGCGATCCGCCTCGGCCAACCCGGCGATGGCTGCGGCAAAGGGCAGCATGTGCGTGCGCCGGTGGTGGCGGTCGCCCAGCGACTGGATATAGACCACCAGGTTGCGGAAGCCCGCGCCATAGAGCGCGGTGCAATCGGCCATGGTCACCCCGTCCAGCGCGGCATTGCTGGCCAGCGCGGGCCAGCAGGCAGTGCGATAGGCGCTCACCAGCGGGGCGTGATAGCGGGCAATGCGGGTCTGCGGGTTGCCCACCACGGCAATCGAACCGGGCATGGCGTGGGATTGCGCCAGGGCGGCGAATCCACCGCCAGACGTGCCGAAAAAGATCGTGCGTTCGATGCGCCAGGCCTTGGCCATTTCGGCAAAGGCGCGGTTGAGCAGCGCGGGCGTGTCGAAATCCTGGTGCCCGGCATACCAGGCGATGGCGAAATCGCCCGGCACCTGCAACGACGGATCGCTGACCGCCACCTGGATGCAATCGGCCAGATCGGGATTGAAGCCATTGAACACGCCGCGGTGGCGTCGCGCCGGATCGGCCGCGCCGTGCAGGCTGATCACCATGCGCGTTGCCCCGGGCACCAGGCGCACGCGAAAAGCGATCGGCACCGTATCCAGGCCGCGCGGGGCCAGAAGCGTATGCGTGCGCACGTTGAAGCGGTTGTCACCGGGGCGCAGCGTGGCGAGCTTGCGGCGCAGGCTGCGGACAAAGGCGCTCATGTTGGTCACTGTGCCGCCTCCAGCATCAGCGGGTCATGGTCCAGTGCCAGCAGCGGATGCAGCAGGCGCGCTGCGCTTTCGCCCACCCCGCGCCAGGTGCGCTCCGCCGCCACCCACGCGCGGCCTTGGCGGCCGAGGCGGGCACGCAAGCCGGGATCGGCGATCAGCCGCGCCAGCGCCTCAGCCAGGGCAGGAACATTGCCCTTGGCAAAGGCCAGTCCGGTGCGCCCATCGGCGATCATGTCGGCGAGCGCGCGCACATCGGAAACCACCACCGCTTTTGCCATCGCCAGCGCTTCCAAGGGTTTCATCGGCGATACCATTTCGCACACCGGCCAGGGCTTGCGCGGGAACGGGCACACATCGATCAGCGAATACCAGCTCTCCACCGCGTCATGCGGCACGCGGCCGGGCATGATCAGCCAGTCGGCATAGCCGCCCTGCGCGGCCATGGTTGTAATCGCTGCGCCAATCGGGCCGTCCATGGTGGTGCTGGTATTCTCGCTGCCCACCAGCAGCAGGCGGAACGCGTGGCCCTGGGCCTTGAGCAGCGCGCATGCCGCGGCAAGATCGTCGAGCCCTTCGTAGTCCACGAAAGTGCCGATGTAGCCGATCACCGGCACGTCAGCAGGAATGCCCAGCTGCCGGGCCAGCGCGGCATCGCGGGGGCGCGGGGTGCCCCGCGCCGGGTCGCGCGAAATTGGCCGCAGGGCGATGCGGCCCCGCGCCAC
>CAYXUN010000019.1:56954-59485 GCA_964468165.1 uncultured Novosphingobium sp.
CGGGCCCTGGGGGGGGGCCGGGGGGGGTTGGGGGGGGGGGGGGGTTACCGGGGGGGGGTCGAATTATTGGGGCTGCTGGGGTTGGGGGCCGGGCGCCACGCCGCGTGCCGCCAGTTCCTCGGCCATCGGTGTGGTCAGCGTGAACACCTGGTCGGCAGCCTGGGCAATCGCCGCCTCTAGCCGTTCCTGCACCTTGTAGGCAGGCGTGGCGCGATAGCTTTCCTCGCGAGACATCTTGGTCACTTCCCAAAACCCCCGCACTTCATAGGCAAAGGGAATGCCCAGTCGCCGCGCCGCGATCAGCGCGGGCAGCGCCACCAGATGGTTCGATGCCGCCATCACCAGCGCGGGGCGCAACGCGCGATAGCGTTCCTCCAGCGCGCGGGCCGCTGCGGGAATATAGTGAACATAGCGCAGGTCGGTGCGGGCTGGCGTGGGCGTGCGCAGATAAGGCACGCCGTCGATCACCTCAGCCTCGGGCACGGCGCTGTCGGCAAGGTCGGCCAGCGCATCGTGGGGAAAGCCCGGCCGCGTCATCGCCACCACATCGCAACCGGCCGCGATCAGTCCACCCGCCAGGCCATGCGTGCGCGTGGCATAGCCGCCCGTGGCATAGGGCAGGCTGTTGTGCAGCATGTAGCAGATCCGCCCCGGCACCGGCGCCAGCAGCCGTGGCCCGCGTGGGGTGATCAGCGCAAGCAGGTCCAGCTGCCCGGCCAGCCCCTGGCCCAGCCGCTCGATCCGGGCCTGCGCGGCAGGATTGGCCCGCGCGTCGGGATGATGGCGCATTTCCAGCATCCAGCGCGCGCAATGGTCAAACGCCCCCGCGCGCTGTGCGGCAGCATAGGCGCCGGCCAGCGTGCCCAGGCCCCGGTCGATCGCCACGGCAGCCTCGGCGGCGCGGCTCTCTGCCGCCAGGTGGCCTGCCTCGCCCGCCGCCTTGCCCAGCCGCAGCCATTCGCGCGCGGCCTGGGCCGGATCGGCAAACGACGTGGCCGCCATGGCGGCGTGCACACTGGCCAGGTCCGCGTTGCCCAAGGCGGCGATCAGCCGCGGGGCATCGGCCACGATCCACCCGCTGTCGTCAACGTCGGCAAGGTCTGCCGTCTCGTCCTGCGCATCGATGTCCCGGCTTGGCAGCGTCTGGGCAATGGCCAGTGCGATGGTGGCCCAGTCGCGGTGGGCGGTGGCATGGTCGCGGGCGGCCTGGCCCAAGCGGTGGGCCAGGGCGGGATCGCGGGCCAGGGTGGCGATGGCCTGGGCCAGGTCTGCGGCATCGCCGGGGGTGAAGAACAGCGCGGTTTCGCCCTCCTGCGCCTCGGCATGGAACACCGGCAGATCGGGCACCACCGCGGGCAGGCCCAGGGCCATGGCCTCGACCAGCTTGATCGGCGGCACCAGTTCGGTCACCGCGCTGCGGCGGCGTGGCAGGCAGGCGATGTGGCAGGCGGCCATGCGCGCTCGCGCCACATCGGGTTCAAGCCGGCCGGTAAAGTTGACCGCACGCGCCAGGCCCAGGCGCGTGGCCTGCTCCTCCAGGCTGTCGCGCATGGGGCCATCGCCCATGATCACCAGGTCGATGCGCAAGCCCTGTGCATGCAGCATGGCCAAGGCCTCGAGCAGCAGGTCGAGCCCTTCATAGGCAACGAGCGCGCCGGCATAGCCGATCGTGGTGGTGGCGTGGCGCGCGCCTGCGATCCCGGCAAAGGCTGGCGCATCGATGCCGTTGGGCAGCAAGGCCACACGCGCCGGATCAAGCCCCCATTGTTCGATGACATGCGCGGCCAGCGGCGCCGAGATGGCAAAGACCCGATCGGCCTGGCGCGCCACCAAGGCTTCCAGCGCAAGACCCAGGGCGTGGCGCTCGGTGCCGGCAAAGCCGGGGACATTGGCTGCGCGGCTCATTTCCCACAGGCCGCGCAGTTCATAGTGGAAGGGAATGCCCAGGCGCCGCGCCGCGATCAGCGCGGGCAGGGCATTGACGTGGTTGGACGCGGCGTGGATCGCGGCGACGCGGCGCGCCTTGGCCTGGCGGGCAATGCCGATGCTGGCCCGCTCGATATAGATGTCGAGCGGCAGGGATTGGCTCGGCTGGCGCAAGTGTTGCCACTCCAGGCCCTCGTGGCTGCTGGCCAGGGCCTCTGGCGTGCCACTGCTGTCGGCGCGGTCCCAGGGATAGCCGGCGCGGGTCAGCGCGACCAGATCGACGCCTTGCGCCAGCAGGGCGCGCAGCAGGGCCTGGGTGCGGGTGGTATAGCCGCTGGTGTGCCAGGGCAGCGCACTGGCCGCGCAATAGAGCAGGCTTTGCGGGCGTGGGTCATAGGCCGGGGCAGCCACGGGCGGCAGGTCGGGCAGGGCCAGGGCCATGGCGGCCAGGGCCTGGATCTGCTGCGCGCGGCTGCTTTCCGATCCGCTCAACGCGGTATCGGCCGGCAGGCCGGCAAGCAGGGCGGCGGGCCTGGTCAGTTCGCCTGCGTCATAGAGCCGGAATGCCAGCCATTTCGCCCGCCACGGTTGCGGATCGGCGGCAT
>CAYXUN010000020.1:0-58299 GCA_964468165.1 uncultured Novosphingobium sp.
AGTGGCCTACTTTTACTCCGCCACAGTGGCCGGTTTTTGCTCCGCCGTTGACATGCGGGTGAAATCCCACAGGTGCAGCGCGGTGCCGACCGTCAGCGAGGCGACAACGATGAACGGGAAGATGGCGAGCGCGATGAGGGCGCGGAGGCGACGGGCAGCCTTGGTGGTGGCCGGGGAAGTGAGCAGGCGGTAGGTCATTTGCGAGCGGTCTTTCGCTTTGCGGAGATGGAGAGGAAGGCAGGAGGGGCGGCGCGGAAAGCGTCGATGTCCGCGGTGTCGTCCTTGGTCGGCGGGGTGTTGTGGTGCTGCGGCATCAGTAGGCGATCCCTTCGGCCTTCAGCCACGCGGCCACGTCGAACGAGGGGCATTCCTTCAGCCACTCGTTGCGTTCGATGGTCCCGTTGCCATTGCGGTCGGGGGACCAATCGCGGTGCCCGGCAATCTTGGTGAGGGTCTTGCGGTACTTGGCAGCGAGGCTGCGGACGAGCTGGGCCATCGAGACCTTCTGCTCCGAAGTCCTCGTGTCCTTCGCCTTGCCGTTGGCGTCGAGGCCACCGATGTAGACGATGTGGAGGGTGTCGGAGTTGTGGCCAGCGATGCCTGAGCCGATGAAGGCTTCAGGGCGACCGGCTTCCACAGTGCCGTCCAGATGGATGACGTAGTGGTAGCCGATCCCTGCCCAGCCCTGCTTGCGGTGCCAACCGTCAATGTCGGTGGCGTCAAAGCTCTGGCCTTCGCGGGTGGCGGAACAATGCACGGCGATGCCGGTGGTCCGCGGGCGAACGCCAGGGTTCTTGCGGCCTTGAGGCCACGAAAAGATACGGTTGGTCACTGGTTTCCTATCGGGGTTTGGTTTCGACCGGAGGCTCGTCGACCCACGCTTGGGGGATCAGCTTCTCGGCCCACTTGAATCCATGATGGTCCGCCCACTTGGCATGGGTGGTGGGCGAACCCTTGTAGATCGGAGCGTTGGCGCGGCTGAACACCAAGCGGATGTCTAGCTCCGGGTGCTGCTGCTTGATGAGGATGTGCTTCTTGCGGTCGTCCGCGTCGAAGATGCCCTTGCTCTCAACGATGATGCCGTTGGCAAGGAGGACAAAATCAGGCGTGTAGGTGGCCTTCCGCTCTGGCACGATGTAGCTGATCTTCAGCTTCTCGTAGTCGAACGGCACCCCCTTGGACTTCAGGTCCTCGGAGATACGCATTTCGAGGCCAGAGCGGAAACCGTTGGCTAACCGTGGAGCTTTCCCCGCAGCGCGGTTAGATGTCCAGGGCCGAGCCATTGCTGGCTCCGGTGTCGCCGTTACCCTCATCGCCGCCGTCCGAGCCGGTCGAGCCGGTCGAGAACGAAGCGTCCGAGGGGTCGTATTCATAGCCATCGTCGATCGCGCCGAAGCCGCAGGTGCCGAAGCCGTTCAGTTCCTTGATCTGGACCTGGTTGAACTGCATCGTCACGCCCTTGTCGTAGGGAACGATGTTGCCCATCAGGCGGATCACGGAACCACCGCCGACATTGACGCCCTTGGCGGGCTTGCCGCGACCATCGAACACCGCAGGGGCGAACTTGGTCTTGAGGGTGAACACGGCTTCGTCCGCCTCGTCGTCCTCAACGAACGGCATGTAGAGCTTGAGGCCCTTGGGGCCGTGGAGCTTCGTGGCGGCTTCCTTGATCTTTTCGATGAAGTCCTGCGCTTCGGGCGAACCCAGGGGCAGCACGAGCTTCACCTTGAATTTGTCGTCCGCAAACTTCCCCTTGCTGTCAGGGCTGGAAATGTGCGGGTATCGGGCCACACCGAACGGCGTGGTGAAAGGAACTTTGGAACTCAATGTATGCTTACTTGTGTTTGTGACGTTGTTGGTTGTTTGCCTGCTCTTTGGCGGTAGCCCATCGACAGTTGGAAGGCTCGTACCCTCCATCTACGTCAATGCGGTCTATGCTAAGATCAGGCGCGTATCCGTTGTCCAAGGCCCAAGTTTTGAAATTGTCAAAACTGTAAGACCATTCCGGACAAACTTCGATGCCACGGCCACCATAGTAGCCGTAGTCTCTACAGGATGAATTTTCACACCTATACTTCATCCCTATCCAGATAGTGTAAATGCGGTAATGCTTGGAACCGTTCAATCGTTGGCTGGCCCCTCCGTGGGCAATAGGTCTTCCGGAGACACATTTCTGGCATGAAGGATTGCGTGTGGTGTGTATTTTGTGACCGGAGCGTTCGCCGTAGCTTCCGCAGTCACACCTAAACCGCCATCGGGAGCCACTAGGGGTAGTTCCCACACATTCCAGAACGGTGATCTTTCCAAATCTTCTTCCGCTAAGGTCAAGTCTGGGTCTTCCCATAGGGGCCTCCAAGATGGTGTTTGTGGGTATGGCCGGGTTATATTCCTCAATCGTGGACTATTCACTGATTTCAAGGTCTGGAATGAGGCTGGAAAGCAGGTCCTTCAGGTGGGCCATGCCGATAGGGCCGAGCTGCTGGTAGGACAGGAGAATGGACAGAGCGGCTAGGTAGGAAGCCCTCTTTGCGTCGGGACAGGTGCAAGGTCCTGGGCGTGAGAATTGCATCGAAGGGCAGCGGTAGTCGTGAACTGTCGGTGGCATTCTTTCCTCAATTGTAGACGATTACGCAAAGGCATAAGGGGCGAGCAATACGTCAGTCAGGTCCATATCACCCTTCTCGGGCACGGCGGGGAGCTTCTCGATCCCTTCGTCCGAAAGAACGGAGCGGGCATAGTCCATCACTTCCTCGAAGGGGCAGTAGTCGGAATACATCTCCACGAAGCTCTCGCGGATGATGTCGAAGAACCGCTGGGTCCTCCCGGCGTGAACCCCGAAGCTGTCATGGATCAGGGCGAAGTCCATCATGCCCTCTGCCTCTGCGTTGAGGACCGTGAGCATCAGGTGCGATCCGTCCATAGAGTGGATGACGTTGGGGGCTACGGCAGAGCGAGCCTTGTCCTTGTCGATCCGGTCGGTGGGGGCCGTGCGGATGTTCAACTCCACGCGGCGCAGAACCCCCTTACCATCCAACGTCAGGCGATCCTTCGATGCCGCTTCGGTCACAGGGACCTTGCGATCATAGAGCGCCAGCTGGACGGTCTTGTTCTCCCAGATGCTGTATTTGTGCATCACAGGGAGGCCAAGCGGGGTCGTCCAGATCAGAGGCTGGCGTTCGTGGGCGAGGGTGGCAGCGAGACGCTTGAAGAAGTCCATGCCCTCGGTAGCCTTGGTCACAGTCTCGGTCACAGCCTGCCAGACCTTCGCGGCGATGTATCCGGACGCGGTGAAGCCTCCATCCAGCTCGTCCGTTGGAAGCCCGGTTTCCTTGTCCTTGCGGAATACCGCGAATGGGTTGGTGGTGAGCTTGCCGGTGAAGACCCTTTCGTTCAGTGGCGCCATCAGGTCATCCATGAGCTGCTGGCGGAAACCGAACTGCTCGGACGAGTAGGCGAACGTCATCACGTTGCGTTTCACGGTTGAGCGGTTGATGCCCACTTCAAGGCACTGTCGGGCAAGTTCGCTACCTTCTTCGGCTTCCTTGGTCATCTCGGCCACCACACGATCTGCCACCGTCTGATAGAGATCCGCAGGCTTCTCGCAGGGCAGGAGGGAGACATAGGAGGCCTCACGCGCCGAACGGAGCGCGGCGGCGTAGTGCTGGAGGCCCGAGTTGGAGCCATCCAGAGCGACAGCCAGGTGCGACACAAAGCCGTCCTGACGGCCCTGCTGGACCCACTGGTAGTATTCCATACATGCGGCCACGAACATGAAGGGACTGTCCGCTTCCTTCCACTGTTCTACGGTCCCCTTGGGGTCACGGCCTACGGACAGGATGAAGAACTCGTTGTCCTCGACCCACTGAAGGCGGTCCTCGAACGGAGCCTTGGACATCTTGTTGAAGTCCCCGCAGTTGGCGAGATGCACGGAGAGCCAAGCGATCCCGTAGGGGCCAAGCGGCTCGCCGTCAGCAAACTGGAACATAGCCTTGATGTGGTCGGCCCGCTGGTGGCTGAAGTGGGGGACAGGGTAGACCCGTCCACGGAAGTCGAGATTGTGGGGGAGCCAGAAACGCTGGTAGCGCGTCAGCTCGCTCGCAGTCTCAATGTCCCGCAGGAGGACGGACTGGTCCGATACGATCCCACGGTTGCGCTCGTGGATGCCGGCTAGTGTCAGGCGGTGTCCCTTACGCTGCGCAGGGGTCATCGCTTCCCACTCGTCCTTTTCCAGACGCGGAGGGATGGTCATCAGATCGGTCTGGGGAAGACCAAGATCGTCAATGCCTTGGTCGAACGCCCACTTCACCAGCTCTAGGATAGGCTGATTGATCGCCCAGGCGGTGTTCTGGATCGCGTTCACCGCCTTGAGGACGTACTCCATCTGCCCACTCTTGATAGCTTCGTTAATGAGAACCTTGTGGTCCTTGTTGAAGGTGCGGACGAGCTTCACGGTGCGAGCCGTGCGCGGCTCATAGTAGCAGCCGGTGTGCATGTCGGCCCAAGGGCGCGGGGGAACCACCATCGGACGGTGGATAGGCTGCATCCAGGCCATGCTCTCGCGGAGCTGGCCGAACATCTGGACGCCTTCGTCCGTAAGGCGGATGACCGATTGGCTCTGGTGCTTCTTTACGAAGGAAGTGTGGATCTCGATCAGACCGGCCAAGGCTTCAAGGGCCGCGCTGACCAGAGGCTCGGAGACACGGATTTTGACATCCTGCGCCCAGCCTTCGTGGTCCACGAGGTTCTCGTTGGCGATCTTGTTGAAAGCCTTCTTGGCGTTGCGGGCGCTGCCCTGCTTGGCAGCAACCATGCGGAGGCGAGCAGCCACCTTCTTGCCTTGCTGTTCTTCAACGTCGAGGGCCATCACTTCGGCTTCGAGCTGCCCGCCGATAGCTGTCTGTACGCTTGCCACGGAGTTCTCCGCGGTAATGCCCGAGAACAGGCAGTTGAGGGTCAGGAACGAGAGAAGGTCAACATCGAAACGCTTGAGGACCGCAAGGGCAGCGTGACGCTTGCCGGGGCCGGGGCGATCATTCGCTTCCAGCCATGCTCCAATCTTCTCGGAGACCAGGGGAATAGCCCCCCGGATCATCTTCACCGCTTCGGCGCTGGCGTGGCCCCCGAGGCTGTCCACGTTGGACTGCTGCTGCTTGATGTAGCGGTCGTACCCATCCTTGCTCGAACGCAGCTCAAGGTCCCGTTGGGCAGAGATCAGGTCGGTTGAGGAAGTGGGGTCGAAGGTGTGCAGGGCTTGGGCTTGCATCGTGGCAATCTCCTGTCAGCGGTGAGTTCGGGTATGGCCGGGTTATATTCCAAATCTTGGACGGTCCACGATCTGGTCCATTCGTCTCTACGGGTTTCCCGAAGGGATGCAAGCCACTTTTGCGCTCGCGGTCTGGGAAAACTAAAAGACCCCCAAGGGATGCCTTGAGGGTCTTCAGGGTTCGGAGATTGGCAGGGTCTCAGGGACCCAGTGGGGGATGATTCCCCCGCAGGATTCCCCCGCCGCTAGTCGTCGTTCGAGCTAACTAGCTGATTTCCCTGGAGGCCCGAGCCGGAATCGAACCGGCGTAAACGGATTTGCAGTCCGGTGCGTCACCACTCCGCCATCGGGCCTCTCGTCGCGCGGCGCCGGGTGGGGCCGCGGGTGGGAGAGGGGCGGTTAGCCGAGAGTGGCGCGCATCGCAACGGGATTCTTTGCAGGACCGGGGATTATTCCCGGTCCTGCACCTGCATCAGGATCAGGCGTCGTGTTCGCCCGAAGGATCATCCGCAGGGCTGCTCGTGGCGGCGCGGCCCTTGAAGCCCTGGGCGATCACGTACCATTCGGAAGAGTCCTTGCGGCTCGCCGGCGGCTTGGCGTGCTTCACCGTGGTGAAATTGCGCTTGAGGATGGTGAGCAGGTCGCCGTCGGTGCCGCCGGCAAAGACCTTGGCGACAAAGGCGCCGCCCGGGGCCAGGGTGTTGATGGCGAAATCCACCGCCGTTTCCACCAGGCCCATGGTGCGCAGGTGGTCGGTCTGCTTGTGACCCACGGTGTTGGCGGCCATGTCCGACAGCACGAGATCGGGCGGGCCATCGAGCGCGCCTTCCAGCGCGGCGGGGGCTTCATCGGCCATGAAGTCCATCTCGAAGATGGTCACGCCATCGATCGGCTCGGTCGGCAAGAGGTCGATGCCCACCACGCGCGCGGCCGGTGCCTTCTTGCGCACCACCTGGCTCCAGCCGCCCGGCGCGATGCCGAGGTCGACCACGCGCTGCCGTCCCTTGAGCAGGGCAAAGCGCTCGTCCAGTTCGATCAGCTTGAAAGCGGCGCGGCTGCGCCAGCCTTCGGCGCGAGCCTGCTTGACGTAGGGATCGTTGATCTGGCGCGAGAGCCAGCGCGCCGAAGACGCCGTGCGCTTCTTGGCGGTTTTCAGGCGTTCGTGCGGATCCTTGCCGGAACGGCTCATGGGGTTGCTCCACTATTGAGTTGGCGCAGCGCCTCGCGGCTGCGCACGGCATCGCCGCCAGTGGCCATGAGGGAGCGCAGGATGCCTTCGCGGATGCCGCGATCGGCAATGCCCAGCCGATCGGCCGGCCAGATATCGAAAATGGTTTCGAGGATAGCGCAGCCCGCCACCACCAGGTCAGACCGCTCGCGCCCGATGCACGGCACGGCGATGCGCTCGGCCGGCGAGAGATGCGCCAGGCGCTGGCTGATGCCGCGCATCGCCGCGGTCGGCACGATCAGCCCATCGACCGCGCGGCGATCATATTGCGGCAGGCCGAGGTGAAGGCTGGCGAGCGTGGTCACCGTGCCGCTGGTGCCGAGCAGGCGAATCGCCCCTTCGGCCAAGGCCCGCGCGCGGGTGGGCGCGATGCGCTCGATGAACGGGGCAAAGCCTTCGGCGACGCGCGCGCGCATGTCGGCATAGGCGGCGGCGCGCGCAGCCGGGCTGTCGGCGATCGGCCCCACCCCTTCGGTGAGCGAGACCACGCCCCACGGCACGCTTTGCCAATCGAGGATGCGCGGCACCGGATCGGCCGGATCGACCAGCACCATCTCGGTCGATCCACCGCCGATGTCAAAGATCATGGCCGGGCCATCGCCATGTTCGAGCAGGATATGGCAGCCGAGCACGGCCAGCCGCGCCTCTTCCTGCGCGGTGATGATGTTGAGGCGGATACCGGTTTCGCGGTGCACCCGCTCGATGAATTCAGCACCGTTGCTGGCACGGCGGCAGGCTTCGGTGGCGACCGAGCGAGCCAGGTGGACATTGCGCTTGCGCAGCTTTTCCGCGCAGACATGCAACGCGGCCAACGCGCGGTCCATCGCCGCGTCGGACAGGCGGCCAGACTGGGCGAGCCCTTCGCCCAGGCGCACCACCCGGCTGAATGCATCGATCACCACGAAATGCCCACCGGCTGGCCGCGCGATCAGCAGGCGGCAATTGTTGGTGCCAAGATCAATCGCGGCATAGGCCTGGCGATGAAACGGCACCGGTTTGTGCCAGGCGCGCGCCGCGCCCTGGCCCACGGCCTCGTCAGCAGCAAACAGCGTTTCGGGCAGCACGTCTCGCCCGGGCAAGGCAGCCACTGGCGCTGCCACAGGATCTGGCTGCGCCATACCGGATTGCGGCGCTGCTGCAACGCCGGGCGCGGGGGATGCGGCAAGGGTCGTGGCAACGACGGCGGCCGGCGCCGGCTTGCCACGGCGCGCGCCAGAGCGGCCCCGGCTTCTCGCCCGGCCGTTGGCCTTGCCCTTGCCCTTTGTCGGTGCGGCGCCTTGCGCTGCGCTATGGCCGGCCGGCGTGGCGGCGGGCGGCTGTCCGGCGGCATCGGGCACGGGTGCGGCCTTGCGCGGCCCTCGCTGCCTGTTCCTTCCGCCGGATCGCGGCCCTCGTCCCCTGGCCGGCGGAGTGGATTCCGCCATGATACAAATTCGCTTATGTTTTCCCGCCGGCATCGGTGCCGGTCGGGTACTTGCCTGTCACCGTAGCGTCATGGCGCCCGCGCGGCAAGGTTCGCCCCCGGCACGCACCCTGGCGAGGCCGCGCCAGCCCGTGGGTGAGCGCGATCACCCGGCGCGATCGCCCCTCATGCAGAGGCGAAAAAACGGGTTGACGCTCTGAAACGGCCCGACTAGAGGGGCGCCTCCCGATGCCCCGTCGTCTAAAGGTAAGACTACGGACTCTGACTCCGTCAATCGAGGTTCGAATCCTCGCGGGGCATCCAATATCCTGAAATCGCAGAATATTCTCTTCGGCCTGGCATGATCGCCGGCTGTGTTTGCGCGCATT
Source organism: uncultured Novosphingobium sp. (assembly GCA_964468165.1). Lineage (GTDB taxonomy): Bacteria > Pseudomonadota > Alphaproteobacteria > Sphingomonadales > Sphingomonadaceae > Novosphingobium. The sequence continues at coordinate 8,283 of CAYXUN010000020.1, forward strand.
CGCGCCACTGGCATGGGCGATGCCCACCACAGCAGCGGCAGGCGCCCACGGGCTGCGCGGGGATCACCGTCCGGGCGGTATGATTCTTTTCATTTTTTTGCAGGCATAATGCTGGTTTGCGAAGGAATTCGACCGACTGGGGGAGAATGCTGTTGCGCGCGTCGCGTCCATTTCGCTGGTTCGCCGAAATCGGGGATGATCCCGCGCTGGCCGTGTCGCAGGCGGTGAACCTGCAACGCCAGGTGCCGCTGCTCTATGGCCTGCTGCTGATCAATTCGCTGGCCGTGGCGATCACCCACCGTCACCAGGCACCGGCGGTCCTGACCGTCAGCGTGCCGGCCGTGCTGTTTGCCATCACCTTCATCCGCATGATCCACTGGCTGCGCCAGGCCAGCAAGGGCGTGCCCACTGCGGAACAGGCGCGGCGGCAGCTGCGCGCGATCACTGCCGTATCGGGCCCGGTGGCGCTTGCCTATGTCGGCTGGTCCCTGGCGCTGGCGCCCTATGGCGGCCCGTTCGAGCAGGCGCACGTGGGGCTCTATATCTCCACCACGGTGATCGGCTGCATCTTCTGCCTGATCGTGCTGCCCCAGGCCGCGCTGCTGGTTGCGCTTACCGTGCTGCCGGCGTTCATCATCATGTGCTTGGCGCGCCAGCAGCTGATCTTCGTGACGATCGGCATCAACGTGGCGCTGGTCCTGGCCGTGCTGCTGCGCGTGCTGTTCAACAGCTTTGCCCACTTTGAAGGCCAGGTGCGTGCAGGCACGCTGCTGACGGCACAGCACGCCGAACTGCAGCGCCTGAACGAGGAAAACCGCCGCCTTGCCCTGACCGACGCGCTCACCGGCCTCGCCAACCGCCGCCGCTTCCATGCCGATCTCGAAGCATGGACCACCACCCACGCCGGCATGCCGTTTGCCGTCGGTGTGCTTGATCTCGATCGCTTCAAGCCGATCAACGATACCTATGGCCATCACGTGGGCGATCGCCTGCTCGCCGAAATCGGCGCACGCCTGCGCCATGCCGCCGGCCCATCGGCGCAGGTCTATCGCCTGGGTGGCGACGAATTCGGGCTGATCGCCCCGGACGTGTCCGGCTTTTCGCGCACCTGCGAGCGCTTGTTGCAGCAGATTCGCGCGCCATTGCAGGTGGGCGAAATCGTGCTCCATGTCGGCGCATCGCTGGGCGTGGCGCATTGTCCGCAGGCCGGCACCGGGGCCGACGACCTGTTCGATCGCGCCGACTATGCGCTGTATCATGCCAAGCATGTCGAAGGCGGCGGCGTCTGCGTGTTCAGCGCCGCGCTGGAAACCGCGGTGCGGGCCGATCGCGCGATCGAAGTGGCGCTGCAGGGCAGCACGCTGGAAGACGAGCTGACGATCGTGTTCCAGCCGATCATCGAACTGGCAAGCGGCCGACTGAGCGCGGTGGAAGTCCTGGTGCGCTGGACCAGCCCCGTGCTCGGCGAGGTTTCGGCGGCCGATTTCATTGCCGTGGCGGAACGCTCCACCGCGATCCACAGCATTACCCGCGCGGTGATCCGCAAGGGCCTCAAGGCCGCGCTGCATCTGCCCGACGACGTCGCGGTATCGTTCAATATCTCGGCCTGCGACCTGACCTCGGCCACCACGCTCGCCTTCATCCGCCGCGAGATCGAGCGGACCGGGATCGATCCGGGCCGCATCTGGCTGGAAGTGACCGAAACCGCGGTCATGGCCAATGCCGAAACCGCGGCCCAGGCCCTGCAGGCCTTTCGCGACATCGGCGTCCACGTGGCGCTCGATGATTTCGGCACCGGCTATTCCAGCCTGGGCTATGTCCAGCGCCTGCCGCTCGACAAGGTCAAGATCGATCGCAGCTTCGTTGCCGGGCTCGACGGGACCGATGGCGATACCATCGCGCGGGCCGTGATCACCTTCTGCCACACCATCGGGCTGAGTTGCGTGGCCGAGGGCGTGGAAACACCCAGCCAGTGGCGCATGCTGCAGGAAGCCGGCTGCAAGCACGCGCAGGGCTATCTGTTCAGCAAGCCGCTGACGCTCGATGCCCTGCTCGCGCTTTGCGCGGAATGGGAACGGCAGCGCCCCTGGGCCGCACGCCAACGCCAGCGCGGCGCCGCCTGATCGGCAGCACCGCCGTGGTGCTCAGCAATAAAGTGGGAAAGTCTGCTTCAGAACGGCAGCGCGCGGCCGGCGCAGATCAGCGCTGCGGCGCAGGCAAGCACCGGCACGCTGGCCAGCATGTGCCCGGCGCGGCCCGGCAAAGCGGCCATCGCCCGGCCGTGCAGCATGCGGCTGGCCAAGGGCCCAACGTGGCGCATGGGGGCGGAAAGGGGCAGGATGCGGTCCATGCCCTGTCATGGGGCCAAAGGAATTAACGCGCCGTAAAGAGGGCAGGCTTGCCCGCCCCCTACCCAAGGCACATATCGGCGCTTACCCCTCTTGCGGTTGCAGCCATTCCCACAGCGCTGCCAGGCATTCGCGGGCCAGCAGCTTGCTGCGTTCCGCGCTCCAGCCATGAACCGGATCGGGCAGATCGGCATTGTCCTTGAACGGCATTTCCAGCGTCATCGCCACGCAGCCAAAGCGCTGCGCCACCTGGTTGGTGGACATCGCCAGGTTGCCCTGCCCCGGCCGGCTTTCGGGATAGCCACGGCGCACCTGGAAATCGGGACTGCGCCGATCGAGAATCGCGCGATAGCGCCGGTATCCGTCGAGCTGCGCGGGCGTGAGGCCGGGAATGCCTTCAAAGCCGGCGAGGAACACCGCCGGGATCGCTTCGTCACCATGCACGTCCATGGCAAAGTCCACCCCGGTGGCGTCCATCGCGTTGCGAATCGCCAGGACTTCGGGCGCACGCTCGGCAGTCGGCTCGTGCCATTCGCGGTTGAGGTTGACGCCGATGGCATTGGTGCGCAGGTGGCCGCGCACGCTGCCATCAGGGTTGCAATTGGGCACGATATGGAACGTGCAGGCCTGGCGCAGCGCGCGGCCATGCGGGTCGGCCGGATCGGTGAGCATCTCCAGCGCCCCTTCCATCCACCATTCCGCCATGGTTTCGCCCGGATGCTGCCGGGCATAGAGCCACACCTGGCGCGGGCCGGTGCCCAGCGTCAGGCAATCGATCGCCCGCCCATCCAGCGAGAGGCCCAGGACCTGGTGCGACACGCCCGGGCTGGCGGCAGCCTCGCTCACCAGGTCGTTGTGGCGATCGAGCGAATAGGGCGCGAAATAGGCAAACCACACCTGGTCGCCCACCGGGCGATGGCGAATGTGCAGGGTGCCACCATCGCGGCCGCGATCGAAATCGGATGCCGCGCGGGTCCATTCCTGGCGGTCTTCGGAAACGCACGCGGAATAGCCGGGCCAGCCATCGGGATAGGCCGAGGCGTTGAGGCCGGTAATCGCCAGATCGAGTTCGCGGCCAGCCACGCCGCTGACGCGGAAATGGAACCACTGGGCAAATTCGGACTGGTTGTCGCGGCGAATCGCCAAGGTGGCGCGGGCGCCATCGACGGACAGCACTTCGATATTGCCGGCGTCAAACGCGGCGTTGACCAGAATCGGGGCGGAGGCAGGATTTTCTTGCGTCATTTGACCGAGATAGTGTCACCCGACTTGCCGGGAAAGCCCGCAAACAGCGCATGGGCCATGCGCGGCGCCAAAACATCGGCCGATGCAGCGGCAGAGCCGGTCTTTTCGGCGTTTTCCGCGCACCCTTCCCACAGTGGCTGGCCACTGACACGATCGCGCAGCACCACGCGCAGGAACGTGGCATCAACGCGGCGCGGGCCGCCGCCGAAGTTGAAGCCGAGCCCCAGGCCAACCCCGCTGTGCCATCCGCCGGTGGACCCGCCCAGCCCCAGGCTGACCGGGCCATTGCCGCCGCCGCGCACTTGCGCCTCGCGCCCGATCTGCACTTCGGCCACCAGATCGGCCGCGCCCGGCGTGGCCGCGCCAAAGCCAAGGGCAGCCACTTCGCGCTGCACGGCCATCAGCCAGGGCTGGTCGGCCAGGCTCTGCGGATCGCCCGTAGGCCCAGCGCCAACCGATACCACGGCCACGGCGTCATGGCCCTGGCGCGCGGTGATCTCGGGCGTGGTAAAGCGCGTCACCTGCACCGGCGCGGCCAGGGCAGGCAGCGGTGCGGCCATCAGCATCACAAAAGCCAGCCTACGCATACCCTTTGCATCCTTCCTCAAGCGCCCGCTCGGTGCGGATCGTTCCGCCTGAGAGATAGGCATGGCTCCGGGCCGGCTCAAGGGCGGCCGGGGCAGATCATGGCCCGGATCAGGGGTTTGCTTCGGCCGGGGCAGCGCCAGCCGGCTCCAGGCCTGCCGCGCCATTGCCGGGGGCGGCGGCATCGGCCACCACCACCTGCCCTTCGGGGAAGCGGGCAAACAGCGCCTTGGCCAGGCGTGCGGCCATCTTGCCGTCGTCCAGCCCGCCTTCGCCCTCGCGCGCCATCCCTTCGGCATGGCCTTCCCACAGCACGCGGCCGCTGGCCTTGTCGCGGATGCGCACGTCCATGCGCGTGGCCACGATCGCCTTGGCCGGCTTGGTGAAATCAAGCGCCACGCCCAGCGACACGGCGGAGCCATAGTTGCTCACCGTCGTGCTCATCGCGCCGCTGACCGGGGAATGCTTCTGCTCTTCGGGCACCACCACCTGGTGGCTGACCGCCACTTGCGCGATCTGGCCAGCGTCGCTCACCGTCTGGGTGTCATAGCCGTGGCCCACCAGCGAATCGACCACGGCCGCCTCATAGACCGGCAGCTTGTCGGGCGTGGGCTCGTCCGCGCCCTGTTCCAGCGCATCGGCCGGGGCATCGACGCCGGCGACCACGATCTTGCCCTTGCCCAGCAGCGCCAGGGCATCGGCACTGCGATAGGATGTCACGTCGATGCGGCTCGACGGTTCGGCCGCAGCCGGCCCCCGGCGCGGGCCGTCAAAGCCGCCATAGCCGCCCCAGCCGGGGCCATAGCCACCCCCCCAGCCGCCCCACCGCTGTGCCTGCGCGGTGGCGGGCGCCACGGCGAGCAGGATCGGCGCCAGCGTGGCGGTGGCATACAACGGCAAGAGCGCGCGCGAGAGGCGGAGCATGGCAGGAAATCCCATCGACAGGGCCGCAGCTGTGCCGAAAAACGGCTGTCGCGCGGCTGAACCATGTGATTTAACGCATCGGCGCCCGAAACCCTGCATGCCCAGGCAGGTTTATCCCCGGCAACGGCGATCGCCATGGCAAGGTTGACTTTCCACAGGGGGGCCACTAACGGCGCACCTTCAGTTTCGCGCCCGGGTCGGATTCGGGCAAAGGGAATAGCCATGAAGATTCGCAACAGCCTGAAGTCGCTCAAGGACCGTCACCGGGACAACCGCGTGATTCGCCGCCGTGGCCGGACCTACGTGATCAACAAGACCCAGCGTCGTTTCAAGGCGCGCCAGGGCTGATCAGCCCGTCGCGCGTGAACGTTGTGCCGCCCGCCGGCACAGCGGAACGCTGATGCCAGCCCGCTTCCCGGCCCGGTAACCGCCTCGCTTGCGGCCCCGGTCCGGGAAGCGGGCTGGTTTCGTTTGTGCCTGCCGTCACCCTGACGCATTCGCCACGGATACCCGCGTGATGCCGCCCGCCCCGAATCCGCCCGCCCCGAATCCGCCCACCGTGACGCAACCGACCATCGTGGTGTGGGACGTGGGCCGCGTGCTGGTGGAATGGGATCTGGCGCTGCTCTATCGCGATGCCATTCCCGATCCGGCCGAACGCGCGCGATTCGTGGCCGAGGTGGTGAGCGAGGAATGGCACGGGCAGCACGATGCCGGCGTGCCGTGGTCCACCATGGTGGCGGCGCGCAGTGCCGAATTTCCCCAGCATGCCGCGCTGATCGCCCGTTATGCCAGCCATTGGCTGGACAGCATCCCCGGCCCCGTGGCCGGCACGCATGATCTGGTGCGCGGCCTGGCCGCGCGCGGCGTGCCACAATATGCGATCACCAATTTCGGCGTGGACGCCTGGGCGCTGTTCCGCCCGACCTTCCCCATCCTCGATCACTGCCGCGACATCGTCGTGTCGGGGGCGGAACGGCTTATCAAGCCCGATCCGGCGATTTTCGAGCTGGCCGCACGCCGATTCGGCCAGGCCCCCGAAACCATGCTGTTCATCGACGATAACGCCGCCAACATCGCCACGGCCCGCGCGCTGGGCTGGCACACCCACCATTTTGCGCAAGGCGCCGATGCCCTGGAAGCCGATCTGCTGGCCTACGGCCTGATCTGATCAGCCGTCGAGTTCCACCGGCGGGGTGGCCGCCTTGGCCCGCTGGATCAACAGCTTGTCGATCTTGCGGCCATCCATGTCGACCACTTCGAAGCGCCAGCCCTGCTCGGCAAAATGCTCGCCCTCGGTGGGCAGCTTGCGCAGCACCGACAGGGCAAAGCCGGCCGCCGTGGCATAATCGCGGTCTTCGGGCAGATCGATGCCCAGCCGATCGGCCATGGCATCGGCCGGTAGGGCTCCAGCGATCAGCAGCGAGCCATCCTCGCGCTCCACGATCATCGGCGCATCACCCTCATCGCCATGGGCCACGAAATTGCCGGCAATCGCGGCAAGCAGGTCGGCTGGGGTGACGATCCCTTCGAGATGGCCATATTCGTCATGGACCAGGGCCATGGCCACTTCGGCCTGCTGGATCACCCGCAGCGCGTCCATGGTATCGAGCCGGTCGGGCACGATCGCCGGCTTCTTCATCAGGCTGGCCAGCGCCGGCTCCACCCCGCGCAGCCGCGCTGCCAGGATATCGCGCACCTTGACCACGCCGACAATGCGATCGACCGAACCATCGGCCACCAGCAGCAGCGAATGCGGGCTGTCTTCGATGGCCTCGTCCAGGTTGGCCGGCTGCGCGTCCTGCTCGATCCAGTGCAGTTCAATGCGCGGCGTCATCACCTCGCGCACCGGGCGGTCAGCCAGGCGCATCACGCTGGTCATCAGCGCGCGCTCCTCCTCCTCGATCACGCCAGAGCGGGTCGCTTCGGCAAAGATCATCTGGAGTTCCTCGGCCGTCACTTCCTGTTCGCCGCCCTTGGCCAGGCCCAGCAGGCGCAGGATCAGGCCCGACGAGCGGTTGAGCGTCCAGACGAACGGCGCCGTCACCCGTGCCATAACCACCATCGGCCGGGCCGCGACCACGGCGATCGGTTCGGCCGCGTTGAGTGCCAGCTGCTTGGGCACGAGTTCGCCCACCACCAGGCTGAGATAGGTTGTCACCGCAATGACCAGGGCAAAGCCGGCCTCGGCGGCATAGGCCGCCGGCACGCCCAGCGCGGCCAGCCGCTCGCCCACCGGGCCACCCAGGCTCGACCCGGAATAGGCACCCGCGACGATGCCCACCAGGGTGATGCCGATCTGCACGGTCGACAAAAATTTTCCGGGATCGGCAGCCAGTTCCAACGCCACTCTTGCGCCGCCGCTGCCACCTTCGGCAAGAACCTTGAGGCGGGCTGGCCGTGCCGAGACAATGGCCAGTTCCGACATGGAAAACAGGCCGTTGAGCACGACAAGGCCCAGGATCACGAGGGCGTCTGGCCACGGAAAAGAGGTCACGAGACGGCCCCTAGCAGATTTGCGCCGCGCCGCGAAGTCCCTCCGGTGTGGCTGCGGTTGCCGCCAGCATTCGGGAACCATTCAGGCGGCGCTGGTGTATTGGGCTTGTCCGAATTACCGATCATGTCGGGAGGCCTGGCGGGCACAATTGCCGGGCCGAGGATGAAAGAAGGGGTATTTGTCATGAAATTCAGTCGGGTGCTTGTCTCCAGCATGTGCGCCGTGTCGCTGGTCAGCCTGTCGGCCTGCGTCACCGATCCCAACACCGGCCAGCAGAAGGTGTCGCGCACCGCGATCGGCGCTGGCGCGGGCGCCCTGGGTGGCCTGCTGCTCGGCGGCCTGATCGGTGGTGGCACCGGCCGCATCGTTGGCGCGGGCATCGGCGGCATCGCCGGCGCTGCCGTGGGTTACACCATGGACAAGCAGATCAAGCAGCTGCGCGAACAGACCGCCGGCTCGGGCGTGGACGTGACGCCGACCGACAATGGCCAGGCGATCCTCGTCAACCTGCCCAACGGTGTGACGTTCGATACCGACAGCACGATGATCAAGCCCGCGTTCCGCGACACGCTCGACCGCGTCGCCCAGTCGCTGGTGCAGTATCCAAACTCGCTGATCGACGTCTATGGCCACACCGATTCGACCGGCTCTGACGCCTACAACATGACCCTGTCGCAGAACCGTGCGCAGGCCGTGGCCGATTACCTGTCGTCGCGTGGCGTTGCCCCGGCCCGCATCCGCGCGCAGGGCTTTGGCAAGACCCGCCCGGTCGCCTCCAACGCCACCGAGGAAGGCCGCGCCGCCAACCGCCGCGTGGAAATCAAGATCGTGCCGGTGACGCAGGACGACGTGGCCCGCGCCCGCGGCCAGTAAGCCGCAGCGGCCCTGGCCCTTGCAAAGGGGGCGCCATCCACAGCGGATGGCGCCCCTTTTCGTTTGCCCGTCATGCCGGTTGACGCAGCGCACCATCGGCTGGCATTCCCCGCGCCAACAAGGAGATACTGCAATGTCCACCGCTTCGCACCGCTTCCGCACGCTGGCCGGCAAAGCGCTCAACCCGATCGGGCTGGGCTGCATGTCGCTGAGCTGGGCCTATGGCGAGCGGCCGGCCGACGCCGACGGCATTGCCCTGCTCCACCGCGCGATCGACATCGGCTATGATCACTTCGACACCGCGCGCCTCTATGGGCAGGGCCACAACGAAACGCTGGTGGGCCAAGCGCTCAAGGGCAAGCGCGACAAGGTGTTTCTCGCCAGCAAGATGGGCATTTTCGCCAGCGGCGAAAAGCGCGGGGTCGATTGCCACCCCAACACGATCCGTGCCGAACTGGAAAAGTCGCTCGCGCTGCTGCAGACCGACCACATCGACCTCTATTACATGCACCGCCGCGATTTCACCGTGCCGATCGAGGATTCGGTGGGCGCGATGGCCGACCTCATCAAGGAAGGGAAGATCGGCGCGATCGGCCTTTCGGAAATGTCGGCCGATACGCTGCGCCGCGCGGCCGCCGTCCATCCGATTGCGGCGATGCAGACCGAATATTCGCCGTGGACGCGCCAGGCAGAGATTGCCGTGCTCGACGCCTGCCGCGAGGTCGGCACCACGTTCGTCGCGTTCTCCCCGGTTGCGCGCGGCGTGCTGGCCAATGGCGTGCGCGATCCGCAGGCCCTGGAAGACGGCGACATCCGCAAGGCCATGCCGCGCTTTGTCGGCGAGAACTGGGTGCGCAACCTGGCGCTGGTCGATGCCTTCAACGCCATCGCTGCACGCGAGGGCGTCACTGCCGCGCAGCTCTCGCTGGCCTGGGTGCTGGGCAAGGGCGATCACATCGTGGCCATTCCCGGCACCGGCAAGATCGCCCACCTCGAAGAAAACATCGCGCGCTGGGACTGGCAGATCCCCGCTTCCGTCACGGCAGAGATCGACGCGCTGATCAACCAGCAGACCGTCGCCGGCCACCGCTATGCCCCAACGATCCGCGCCACGATCGACACCGAGGATTTTGCCGAAGCCTGAACCCCCGCCTAGCCGCGCAGGGCCTTTGACGTGGCGGGGGAAACCAGCGCGCGGGCGGCTTCGTGGATCGCCGGCGCGCTGACCAGCACGCCGAACGCGCGCGGATCGGGCTTGTTGAACAACAGCTCGGCACCATGCGCGTCGGTCACCAGGGCGCCGGCTTCCTGGGCGATCAGTGCGGCAGCGGCAATGTCCCACTCATAGCCCCAGCGCCAGGTCGCCAGGACATCCGCCTCGGCCGCGGCAACCATGGCCATGCGCAGCGCGATCGAGTTGGGCTTGTCGACCATGACCAGGTCCACCTCGGTCGGCGGGCGCAGGTCCATCGGCATGCGCGCGCCGCTCAGTGCCAGGCGCCGGCTGGCAACCAGCGGCACGCCATTGCGCGTGGCGCCCTGCCCGGCCATCGCCAGCCACACCTCGCCGCGCGCCGGGGCGGCCAGGATCGCCGCGACCGGCCGCCCCGCCGCAACCAGCGCGACAGAGACGGCCCAGCCCGGCCGGCCGCGCACGAAATCACGGGTGCCGTCCACCGGATCGACCACCCAGCACAGCCCCCGCGCCAGCCGGGCAGGATCATCGGCAGATTCTTCCGACAGCCATCCCGCTTCGGGCAGCAGGGCGCCCAGCTGCGCGTGCAGAAAGGAATCGACCGCCAGATCGGCCTCGCACACCGGATCGTTGTGCCCCTTGTCCCAGATCCTCGGGGCATGGCCATGGCCTGGCCAGAGGGCCAGCGCCTTGGCGGCGGCTTCCTCGACGATGGTTGCAAGGGTGACGGGATCGATCATGCCTGGCCCAGCCTTGGGCGCACGATTCCCGATTGGCAAGAGGGGCATGAGCGGTGCACGGCGCCGCTGCCAGCTAACGATTCCGACAGTGCGCGAATTAATCGCGCAATGAAGGTCTTTGCAACTGCGAAAACCTGTGCTTATGGCAGCGCGGAAAACACGGCGCTACGCCCTCCCTTCACTCATACGTAAGCGGGGATCCTGCATGAACGTCCACGAATATCAGGCCAAGGAACTGCTCGCCAAGTTCGGCGTCGGCATTCCTGCCGGCATCGCCGCCCTCACGGTCGAAGAAGCGGTGGCTGCGGCCAAGCAGCTGCCCGGGCCGCTCTATGTCGTCAAGGCGCAGATCCACGCCGGCGGCCGCGGCAAGGGCAAGTTCAAGGAACTGCCGGCCGACGCCAAGGGCGGCGTGCGCCTCGCCAAGAGCATCGAGGAAGTCGAAAGCTTCGCTCAGGAAATGCTCGGCAACACCCTCGTCACCGTGCAGACGGGTGAAGCGGGCAAGCAGGTCAACCGCCTCTACGTGACCGATGGCGTTGATATTGCCAAGGAATATTACCTTTCGCTGGTGGTTGACCGTGGCACTGGCCGCGTTGCCCTGATCGTCTCGACCGAAGGCGGGATGGACATCGAGGAAGTCGCCCACGCGACTCCGGAAAAGATCACCACGATCACCATCGATCCGGCCCAGGGCTTCATGCCCCACCACGGCCGCGCCGTCGGCTTCGCGCTCGGCCTGTCGGGTGACCTCAACAAGCAGGCTGCCAAGATCGCGCAGCAGCTCTACACCGCGTTCGTCGCGCTCGATTGCGACATGCTCGAAATCAACCCGCTGGTCGAAACCAAGGACGGCAAGCTGCTCGTCCTGGACACCAAGATGAGCTTCGACTCGAACTCGCTCTACCGTCACCCCGACGTTGTTGCGCTGCGGGACGAAACCGAGGAAGACCCGGCCGAAATCGAAGCCAGCAAGTATGACCTCGCCTACATCAAGCTCGATGGCGACATCGGCTGCATGGTCAACGGCGCGGGCCTGGCCATGGCAACGATGGACATCATCAAGCTCAACGGCATGTTCCCGGCCAACTTCCTCGACGTGGGCGGCGGCGCCAACAAGGAAAAGGTGACGGCCGCGTTCAAGCTGATCCTGTCGGACCCGGCGGTGAAGGGCATCCTCGTCAACATCTTCGGCGGCATCATGAAGTGCGACATCATCGCCGAAGGCATCGTTGCCGCGGCCAAGGAAGTGAACCTGCAGGTTCCCCTCGTCGTGCGCCTCGAAGGCACCAACGTGCAAGCGGGCAAGGACATCCTCGCCAACTCCGGTCTCCCCATCGTTCCGGCGAACGACCTTGGTGATGCTGCCAAGAAGATCGTCGCCGAAGTGCAGAAGGTCGCCTGATCCATGAGCATTCTGGTCAACAAGAACACCAAGGTCATCACCCAGGGCATGACCGGTGCCACCGGCACGTTCCACACGGAACAGGCCCTGGCCTATGGCACGCAGATGGTCGGCGGCGTGACGCCGGGCAAGGGCGGCACCACCCACATCGGGCTGCCCAACTTCAACACCGTGGCCGAAGCCAAGCACGCCACCGGCGCGACCGCCTCGTGCATCTACGTGCCGCCGCCATTCGCCGCCGATTCGATCCTGGAAGCGATCGACGCGGAAATGGAACTGATCGTGGCGATCACCGAAGGCATTCCGGTGCTCGACATGGTGCGCGTGAAGCGCGCCCTGCAGGGCAGCAAGTCGCGCCTGATCGGCCCGAACTGCCCCGGCGTGCTGACCCCGGATGAATGCAAGATCGGCATCATGCCCGGTTCGATCTTCAAGAAGGGTTCGGTCGGCGTGGTCTCGCGCTCGGGCACGCTCACCTATGAAGCCGTGTTCCAGACCTCGAACATCGGCCTTGGCCAGACCACGGCCGTCGGCATCGGCGGTGACCCGGTCAACGGCACCAACTTCATCGACGTGCTGGAACTGTTCCTGGCCGACGATGAAACCAAGTCGATCATCATGATCGGTGAAATCGGTGGCGACGCGGAAGAACAGGCCGCGCAGTTCCTGATCGACGAAGCCAAGCGTGGCCGCAAGAAGCCGATGGCCGGCTTCATCGCCGGTCGCTCGGCCCCTCCGGGCCGCCGCATGGGCCACGCCGGGGCGATCGTTTCGGGCGGCAAGGGCGATGCGGAAAGCAAGATCGCCGCGATGGAAGCAGCGGGCATCCGCGTCTCCCCCTCGCCGAGCCTGCTGGGCGAAACCCTGGCCGAAGTGCTCAAGGGCTGATCAGCCAAACCGCTGACGAAAAAGGGCCGGAGGGGAAACCTTCCGGCCTTTTTTGTTGGCTTCTCCCCCCTCCACCACCCGCTGCGCGGGCGGTCCCCCTCCCCATCACGATGGGGAGGATCAGATCCTCCCCCCCCCCCCCGTGGGGTTCGCACCCCCCCCCCCGGGCCCCCCGGCCCGGGGGTGGGGGACCGCCGGCGTAGCCGGTGGTGGAGGGGCAAACGCCGCTAATCCGCGCGCATGGCCAGCCCGCCGAGGCTTTCCGCCTCCATCACCAGTTCATCGTCGGCCTCGCCTTGCGCCACGCTTTCGCGCCCGATCATCACCAGCACCGGCACGGCCAGCGGCGTCACCCCGTCCCCTTGCACATGGCCCAGTTCCCCCCCCGCACCGTCGCGCAGGTCCGCAAGGCGGCCCCCGGCGGGCATGCGCGCGCGCGCATCGGCCCAGGCGGCCTCGATCAGCACGTGGTCGGGCTCGTATTTGCGCAGCACGTCATAGATGAGGTCGGTGGAGAACGTGACCTGCTTGCCGCTCTTGCGCTTGCCCGGATGCTGCCGCTCCACCAGCCCAGAAATTACCGCCACTTCGCGGAACGCCCGGCGCAAGAGGTGCGAGTTCTGCACCCAGTCGACGAATTCATCGGTAAGGATGTCGGGCGACAGCAGCGGCGCCGGATCGGTGATCGGGCGCAGGCTCCACACCGCCAGGGCATAATCGTTGGCCACGAAGCCCAGCGGCGCCAGGCCCAGCTCTTCCATGCGCCGGGTGATCAGCATGCCCAGCGACTGGTTCGCGTTCCACCCCTCGAACGTGTAGAACACGCTGTAGGCGCGCCCGCGATAGGGGAAGCTTTCCACCAGCAGTTCGCCCGGCGCCGGCAGGCGGCTGCGCCAGTCCTGCATTTCCAGCCATTCGCGCACGTCATCGGGAAACCGCGCCCAGGTGCCGCGATTGGCCAGCATCGCCTGCACGCGGGTGGACAGGTGCGTGGTCAGCGGCATGCGCGCGCCGCCATAGCTGGGGATCTGCCCGGCCTTTTTCGCCGCGCGCACCACCAGTTCGAGATCGCGCACGCCTTCCACTTCCAGGTCGAGCCCGGCAAAGCGGAACGTGTCGCCCGGGCTCAGCTGCGCGCCGAAATGCTCTTCCACCTTGCCCAGCGAGCGCCCGTTGCGAAAGCGCACCTCGAGCATTTCGGAATCGACGATGATCCCGGCATTGAGGCGATGCCGCGCCGCCTGTTCGGGGTGAGTCAGGCGCCAGGTGCCGGCCTTGTCGCGCACGATGCGGGCAAAGCGGTCATAGGCGCGGAGCGAATACCCGCCGGTCGCCACGAAATCGAGCACGCGGGCAAACACCGCCTCGTCCACCCAGGCATAGGGCAGGCACGCCCGCACCTCGCGGAGCAGCGCCGCTTCCTCGAACGGGCCGGCGCAGGCACAGCCCATCACGTGCTGGGCGAGCACATCGAGCCCGCCGGGGCGGAAATCCTCGCCATCGCGCTGGCCGTCGTGCACGGCATCGCGCGCCGCCATCGCTTCCAGATATTCAAAGCGGTTGCCCGGCACCAGCACCGCGCGGCTGGGTTGATCGAGCCGGTGGTTGGCGCGGCCGATGCGCTGCAGCAGGCGCGATGATCCTTTGGGCGCGCCCATCTGCACGACCAGGTCGATATCGCCCCAGTCCACCCCGAGATCGAGGCTGGCGGTGCAGACCAGCGCGCGCAACTCGCCGCGCGCCATCGCCCCTTCCACCTTGCGCCGCGCCTCGGCCGAGAGCGAGCCGTGGTGGATGCCGATCGGCAGGTTGCCCTCGTTGGCGTCCCACAACAGCTGAAAGATATATTCGGCCAGAAACCGCGTGTTGGTGAATACCAGCGTGACGCGGTTGGCGCGGATCATCTCGATCAGTTGCGGCACGGCCCAGGCTGCGGCATGGCCGCCCCACGGCACTCGCTCTTCCTGCGGCAACAGGATTTCCACCTCGGGCGGCGCGCCGGCTTCGCCCTCGACCAGGGCCACGCTGTCGATCTCACCCCAAGGGGCGAGCCAGCCGCGAAAGCTTTCGGGCTCGGCCACGGTGGCCGACAGCGCCACGCGCTGCAGATCCGGGCTGATCGCCTGCAACCGCCCCAGCGCCAGGGCAAGCAGATCGCCGCGCTTGCCCGTGGCAAAGGCATGGATCTCGTCGATCACTACGCGTTTCAGCCCGCTGAAGATTTCAGACGCCTCGGGATAGCTGAGCAACAGCGAGAGGGATTCGGGCGTCGTCAGCAGCACATGCGGCGGTTTCGCCCGCTGCCGTGCCTTGCGATCAGATGGCGTATCGCCGCTGCGCGTTTCCACCCGCAGGTTGAGGCCCATCTCGGCAATCGGCGTGAGCAGGTTGCGCTGCACGTCGTGCGCCAGTGCCTTGAGCGGCGAGATGTAGAGCGTGTGCAGGCCTTCAGGGGGCGGCGCATCGCCCAGGCGCGAGGGGCAGAACGCCGCCAGCGTGGGCATGAACCCGGCCAGCGTCTTGCCCGCGCCGGTATCGGCCACCAGCAGCGCATGCTGCCCGGCATCAGCCGCCGCGAGCATGTCCGCCTGGTGCCGCCGCACCCGCCAGCCACGCCCGGCAAACCAGCTTTCGATTTCGGGCGGGATCATGGCCATCGTCACAAGATAGGAAGGCTGCCGCGCCGCTGCGAGAGCGCCTTCACAGCAAACGCAAAATCGCCTCGCGCTCGGTGCCCTTCCACTTCAGCGCGGCCTTGAGCAACGCGATCTGCACCGTGCAGACCGTAGCGGGCACCCCCTCGCCGTTGAATGCGCGCCGCACCGCCGCTTCGGGAAGACCAGTCGTCTGGATGATCTGGCCGATGATCGGCCCGGGAATGTCATAGCTGCGGGTGTAGCCATCGGGCTGTGGCGCATTGATTTCGCCCGATGCCAGCAGCGTACGCGCCAGTGTCTGCTGCCGCTCCAGCGCAGCGCCGGTCAAAGCAGAGCCCTTGGGCAGATCTTCCCAGTGATACACCTTGAGGCAAGTCTCTGGTCCATCGGCTTTCGCCGCCATCAACATGTCGAGGCGCCAGCGCGCCAGGGCGTCGAGCCGCGCCGGCCCGGCGTGGGCGCGGGCATAGAGGAACCGCTGCGTCAGCACCACCTGGCCCTGGTGGGCAAGTTCGCTGGCATCGGCGGTCAGGCCACGATTGGCCTTGAGCGCGCCGGCCAAGTTGGGATTGGCCTTGCGCAGATCGGCATACGACATGCCCGGCCCGAACAACTGGTGGACCACATCGGCCAGCAAGGGATCACGGTCGGGGTCAAACGGCGTGTTCGGCGCCTGGCCGGGCGCTGCGGGAATGCCGGTTTCATAGGCTGCTGGAGGCGCTGACGCGGGGTGATCCTGCCCATAATCGGCAATGGCAATAACCATGCGCACCAGGCCGATCAGCACGATCGCGATCCAGCCAAAGTTCTTGCCGATGCCCCCGCCGCCGCTGCTGCCCTGCGGCTCCCACGCGGCGACCAGGACGGGGTTGAAGTGCTGTTCCAGCTCGGGAAAATTGCTGCGCACGCCCTCGATCAACTGGCGCACCTGGCGCCGCGACACGAACAGACCCTTGCGCGTGCCCGTGCGGGTCAGTTCGGCCCAGGCCTTGTGCAGCGGATGGCCCTTGTCCTGCACCTTGCGGGCAAAGCGCAGGCCGCGCAGGCGCGCGTTGAGGAAGGCGATCACTGGCCGCTCGTTCAGCGTGCCGCGCTCCCTTTCCCAGCCGAACGCCTGCGCCGCCGGTTCGAGCAGCGGGGCAGAGCGTGGCCAGGATTGCGCGAGCAGGTCGGCCAGCCAGGTCTCGATCTCTTCCGATCGTTCCACCTGGGCCATGTGCGCCTCGCCCAGCAGGGTTTGCAGATGCGCCAGCGCCGCGGCTTCCTCAACGCCATCGAGCGGCGCCTCGCTGCCATCCTCGGGCATCAGCGCCACGAGCAGCGCATCTTGCGGCGGGTGGGCCGTGCGCACCAGCGGCTGGCTGCCCAGGCGCGAGATGAGGAACGCCACGGCCGGCGAATCTCCGGTCGTCGCCGGCCGATCGGTCCAGCCAAACGCATGCGCGGCTTTGTCGAGCAGGGGCGCCGCGCGTGGCCAGCCGCGCGCCAGGGTTTCGGCAAGCCACTCCTCGGTGCGGGCCCACAGGTCCACCCCGCCGGCATCGGCCTGCGCGATCAGCCGATCGAGCAGGGCCAGGGCGGCGCCGCGCTCGTCTCCGGTCAGGCCGAATTCGGTGCCGGGCCCCGCCAGCAACAGATCGTGCAAGGCATGATCGGCGCGCGGCTCGGTTCGCCGCCCGACGCTGACCGCCGGGGCAACGGCAGCCCTGGCCAGGACGACCGGACCCAACGTCGGCTGCGCGACCACGAACTGGGCGTCGGCTGGCCCGCGCGCCGGGGCAAAGGGCAAGGCCGGCACCAGCGCGTCGTGGCCGTGGTCCTGTCCGGCGCGCACGGTGTCGAGGTCCGCCTGCCCTTCCAGCCGGGGGGCGGCATGGGGCCAGGTGCCGGGCTCGGCTTCGCCACCAGCTTCGGCCTCGGCACCGCCATCATGCTCGGCCGCGTCGGGCGCGCTGGCTGGCGCTGCCTGCTGTCGCGCCCAGGCCAGCGCGGTATCGCGCGCCTGGCGCAGCGCGGCAAAGCCGGCGACATCGGCATCGACATCCATCGCCCGCAGCGCATCGGCATAGGCGCGGCGGATCGCGCCCTGGTCGGCCGTCGCCGCGATGCCCAAGCGGCCCCAGGCGCCGCCCAAGCCGTCACTCACAGCGGCATCTCCGCGTCGAGGCTGTCGAGCCGGGCGGCAAGGTCGGCATGGGCCTGGGCAATGGTGCGGTGGTCCTGGCTTTCCAGCGCAGACTGGAACGCGATGATCCACTGGCCGATCACCGTGCGCACGTCACCCAGGTGATCTTCCCACATGCGCTCTGCCCGGGCGAGCAGGGCCTGGTTGCCGGCGTCCTCGCGCGGGTGGACCTTGAGCGCGGCCAGGGCACGGCGGCGGCGGTCGAGTTCCGCGTCGTCCTTGCGGTCTTCCTCGTCCACGAACACCACATTGCGGCTTTCCCCGGTCAGCGGGATCGACACGTCCACCTCGAGCAGGCCAGAACTGTCATAGCTGAAGCGCACGTCCACCTGCACTTCGCCCGCCGGGCGCGGCGGCACGGCAATATCCACCGCACCCAGCCGCACATTGCCCGAAACCTCGCGCGCCTCGCCCTGGTAGATGCCGAATTCCACCCGCCGCTGGTTGTCGCCCATTGTCTGGAAATAGTGCACCCGGCTGACCGGCACGGGGGTGTTGCGCTCGATGATCGGGGTGAACAGACCGCTGACAAAGCCGCCCCGGCCATCGCGCTCGCTGCGGTCCACGCCCAGGGTGAACGGGCAGACATCGGTAATGCGCACTTCGTCCAGCCCGCCATCGCGCGCGATCAAGCCGCCCTGGATCGCCGCGCCCAGCGCCACGGCGTGATCGGGATGCACGGTGGAATTGGGAAAGCGGCCGAACAGCCGGGTAATTGCCTTGCGCACCACCGGCATGCGCGTGGCCCCGCCGACCAGCACCACTTCAGACAGGCTGGCCGTATCGATCTGGCTGTCGCGCAGCGCGCGCACCACCGGATCGCGCAGCCGGCGCAGCAAGGGCTCGGCCGCCGCTTCCAGGTCAGCCGCAGTAACCGTGATCGCCAGCCGCTGTTCGGCCACGGTCAGCGCCAGCTCCGCCTCGCCCCGATCCGACAGCGCGCGCCGCGTGCGCTCTGCCGCCTGCAGCAGCAGGGCGCGGGCGTGTTCGGGATTGAGCCGGTCGAGCAGGCCATCGGGATCGAGCCGCGCCCGCACCGCAGCGGCGAGCGCCGCGTTGAAATCGTCTCCGCCCAGGCGGTTGTCCCCGGCAGAGGCGCGCACCTCGACAATCCCGGCGAACATCTCCACGATCGAGACGTCGAACGTGCCCCCGCCCAGGTCGAACACCAGGAACGGTTCGTGCTCGCCCCGGCTGGCAAGGCCAAACGCCAAGGCGGCGGCCGTCGGCTCGTTGATCAGGCGGCGCACCGACAGGCCGGCCAGCTCGCCGGCGCGGCGCGTAGCCTTGCGCTGCTTGTCGTTGAAATAGGCCGGCACGGTGATCACCGCCTCGGTCGGCACGGTGCCGGTCTGCGCCGCCACGTCATCGCGCAGGCTGGCGAGGACCAGGGCCGAAAGCTCTTCGGCGCTGAACGTGTTGCGCCCCAGCATGAGCTTGTGGTCGGTGCCCATGTAGCGCTTGAAGCTGACCTGGGTGACCGCGTCCTTGGCGGCCATCCGCTCCAACGCGGCCTGGCCCACCAGCGTGGTGCCATCGGGCAGGACGGACACGGCCGATGGCGTCAGCATCTGCCCCAGGGCATTGGGCACCAGCTGCGCCGCCTCACCATCCCACAGCGCCACGGCCGAATTGGTGGTGCCAAGGTCAATCCCGATGATCATGCGCGCCTGCCCGTTGCCATGGCGCGATCATGGCCGGGCAAAGGCAAGGATGGCAAGCCGCTACCCGCTCCAATCACGTTCAGATCAAGCCGGCTTGCGCCCGCAATGCGTCAATAAATGGAACTGTCCCGTTTCAATGCGGCACTTGCGCGGTGCGGGCCAGGCCCGACAGCGCCAGCTGCGCGTCGATCTGCTGCATCAGCCGGGCCAGCCCTTCCTCGCTTTCGCTTTCCGCCCGCGCCACCAGCACGGCCTGGGTGTGCGAGGCGCGCAGCAGCCACCAGCCATCGGGCGTGGTCACGCGCACGCCATCGATCGCCACCATGTCGGCGCCTTGCGCTTCAAGCCGCGCCTTCACCTCGTCCACCGCGGCAAACTTGCGTGCTTCATCCACCGCAAAGCGCAACTCGGGCGTAGCGATCGTTTCGGGCATCGCGCTGCGCAGGTCGACGATCGTCTCGCCCAGCCGCGCCGCAGCCGCGATCAGGCGGATCGCCGCATAGATGCCATCGTCAAAGCCATACCAATCATCGGCCAGGAAAATGTGGCCGCTCATTTCGCCCGCCAGCAAGGCGCCGCTTTCGCGCAGGCGGGTCTTCATGTGGGAATGGCCCGATTTCCACATCTGCGCCTGCCCGCCCAGCGCCCTCACCCGATCGAACAGCGCGCGCCCGGTCTTGATGTCGCCCAGCACCAGCGCGCCGGGGCGGCGTGCGAGCAGGTCTTGCGCCAGGATCATCACGATCTGATCGGCCCAGATCACCCGGCCCAGGCCATCGACAGCGCCGATGCGATCCGCGTCGCCATCGAACGCCACGCCGAAATCGCAGCCATCCTGCACCACCGCCTGGCGCAGATCGGCAAGGTTTTCCTCCACCGTGGGATCGGGATGATGATGGGGAAAGGTGCCATCCACTTCGGCAAACAGCAGGCGGTGTTGCCCGGGCAGGCGCGCCACCAGGCGCTCCAACACCGGCCCGGCCGCGCCGTTGCCGGCGTCCCACGCCATGCTGAGCCCGGCCAGGCTGGCGCGGTCGATCCCGTCCAGCCCCTTGAGCAGGCGATCGACATAGGCATCGAGCACGGTGACGCTGCGCACTGTGCCGGTGCCGCTGTCCCAATCGCCGGCCTGCGCCTGGCGCCCCAGATCCTGGATCGCCTCCCCGAAAAAGGGCTGGCCGTCGCGCACCAGCTTGAAACCGTTGTGATGGGCGGGGTTGTGGCTGCCGGTGATCTGCACGCCCGCGGCCACGCCCGGCAGTGTCAGCGCCGCGAAATAGAGCATCGGCGTGGGGCCAAGGCCGATGCGCACCACCTCGGCGCCGCTCGCGCTCAGGCCTTCGACCAGGGCATGCTCCAGGATCGGCGAGCTTACGCGGCCATCCATGCCCACCACCACCGCGCCGCCGCCCGCGCGCACCACTTGCGTGCCAAAGCAGCGCCCGATGGCGCGGGCATCATCAGCGCCCAGGCTTTCGCCAAACACGCCGCGCACATCGTATTCGCGCAGGATCGTGGGATCAAAGCTGTGGTTCATGGCCTGCCCTCTGGCCGCGTGGCATCGCTGCCGTGCAGCGGCTCAGCGCCGGTCGACCAGCCGGGCCAGCAGCAGGTCGCGCGCGGCATTGGCTTCGTGCACCGCTTCGTTGCTGCCGCCGCGATCGGGGTGGACCATGGCGAGGAGGCGGCGGTGTGCCTCGATGATCTGTTCGCGCTTGGCATCGTTCCCCACGCCCAGGAGATTGCGCGCCCGGGTTTCAGCGATCGAACGCGTGTCGCGCTGGCCCAGTTCCCAGGGCCAGCGCTGCGTCAGCGCCTTGACCGCCACGCAGACCAGCGCCGCCAGCAGCAGCAGCTTGGTCACGCCACGTCCACCATCGGGGTGGCCTGGCCAGAAGCGGTGCGGTGGTTGGCCGGCGGCAGGTTGAGCCCGGCCACCAGCGTGCGCAGTTCCTGGCGCGCGACAAGGTGGCTGGTGCCCAGTTCGCCCAGGTGCCCCTTGTCGAGCAGCGTAAGGCCGCTGGGAAACAGCTCGCGATAGATCACGCGTTCCGACAGGCCGTTGGAAATGCGGAAGCCGACGCGCTTGGACAGCTCGTTGAGCGCCTGGTCGATACGCTTCTGGTTGCGCGCTTCCACGTGCTGGGTGCGGTTGCGCACCACCACCCAGTCCATCTCGCGCCGGGCATCGCGGATCGTGGCCATGGCGCGCTTCTTGCGCGCTTCCCAGATCAGCTCGGCATAGAACGACAGGCGCCGCACGCGGAAGGTTTCGGCATCGACCTGGCCGATGAGGTCGAAATCGACGAAGCTGTCGTTGAGCGGGGTCACCAGGGTATCGGCGCTGGTGGCCACGTGGCGCGCCAGCGGATCATCGCGGCCCGGCGTGTCGAAGATCAGGAAATCGTGGTCCTGCGAAAGATCGGCCACCACCGCGTCGAGCGCCTCGGGCGTGGTATCGTTGAACACCACGTGGGTGGCGTTGGGCAGCGGGATCTGGCGGCGGCGCGCGGTTTCGTCGCGGTTCTGGAGATAGCGGTGCAGCGTCGCCTGGCGATTGTCGAGGTCGATCGCGGCAACCCGCGCGCCCTGATAGGCGAGGGCCACGGCCACGTGGACGGCCGTGGTCGATTTGCCGGTGCCGCCCTTTTCGTTGGCGAAAACGATACGATGGGGACCTGTCGACACGCGGGCTCTCTCTCGATCTGGGGCGGTTAACCGAACGCTTGAACACCCGATCCACCACGGCTAGGGGAAACCCCACCGCGTGGCCGGTTGTTGCCCCGGCTTAAAGGAGAGCCACCCGGCGTGCAAACCATCTATCGCCTGGACGACCTGCGCGCGGCCGTCGCTGCATCCAAAACCGGGGAAAAAACCCTGGCCCTGGTGCCCACCATGGGCGCGCTGCACGAAGGCCACCTCACGCTGGTGCGCCGGGCGCGCGCGCTGGCCGATGCCGTGGCAGTGTCGATCTTCGTCAATCCGCGCCAGTTTGCCCCCGGCGAAGATTTTGACGCCTATCCCCGCCGGCTGGAAACCGATGCCGCGCTGCTGGCGGCCGAAGGCGTCGATATCCTGTGGGCGCCGGCACCCGACGAAGTCTATCCCCGGGGCTTTGCCACCACGGTTTCGGTGGCGGGCCTGGATGAGTCGCTGTGCGGCGCGGCGCGGCCGGGCCATTTCGATGGCGTGGCCACGGTGGTGTGCAAGCTGTTCAACCAGGTGCAGCCCGATTTCGCGCTGTTCGGGGAAAAGGACTGGCAGCAGCTGGCGATCATCCGCCGCATGGCGCGCGACCTTGATCTTGCCCTGCCGCGGGCCGACGCGATCATCGGAGTCCCCACCGTGCGCGAGGCCGATGGCCTGGCGCTGAGCAGCCGCAACCAGTATCTCACGCCCGAAGAACGCAGCCAGGCCGCCGCCCTGCCCCGCGCGATCGAGACCGCGATCGCCAGCCTGCGCGCCGGGGGCGATGCCGATGCCGCCCTGGAAACCTTGCGCACCACGCTGCTGCGCAGTGGCTTTGCCCGTATCGACTATGCCGAACTGCGCGATGCTGAAACGCTCGACCTGCTCGACGCGCTGGGCAGCCGTCCGGCCCGCGTGCTGGTGGCCGCGCACCTGGGCAAGGCCCGCCTGATCGACAACTGGCCGGCCAACTGATGCGCCGCTGGCGCCCTGCCCTGGCCGTGGTGCTGCTGGGCTTGGCGCCGGTTGCCCACGGCCAGGCCAGCGATGGGCTCGAGCCGATCCTCGCCAGCCTGCCGGCCGGGGCGCGGATCGGCCTGATCGCGATCGATGAAACCGGCGCGGTGGTCGCCGCGCGCAATGCCGACGCGCGCATGGTGCCAGCCTCAACCACCAAGCTGTTCACCACCGCGGCGGCGCTGGCGCTGCTGCCCGCCACCGATCAGCCCGATACCACCGGCGGCGCCACCGTTTCCCTCGAAGGCCGCGCCGACCGGCCCGACGTGGTCTTGCGCGGGCACGGCGATGCGCGCCTGTCTTCTGCCCCCGATTGCGCGGTCGATTGTCTTGCCACCCTGGCCGATGCCGTGGCCGCGCGCACGCATCAGGTGGGCGCGGTGATCGGCGATGATCGCGCCATGGCGGACGAACGCTGGCCCTCGGGCATGAGCTGGGACAACATGGCCACCCCCTCGGGCACGGCGATTTCCGCGCTCACGCTCGATGACAATATCGCCGTGGCCACGATCGACGCGAAGGCTTCTGGCACAGCCGACAGCGCCGCGTGGATCACCCCGCCGGCAGGCCTGGCCATCAGCGGCACCGTGCGCATCGGCACCGGTGATCAGCCCGCGCTCACCCGCCGCGCGTTGCCCGGATCAGACGCCTGGCGCATCGATGGCGTGGTTCCCGCCGGCAAGACCTGGCGCATCCCCTTGGCCTTGGCCGATCCGGCTGCCCACGCGGCCTGGGTGCTGCGTGGCATGCTGGTGGCGCGCGGCGTGACGGTGCGCGGCACTACCCTGGCCCGTCATCGCGATGGCGGCGTGCTGGCTGAGCCGCCTGTGCTCGCGCGCGTGGTGCCCCCACCCTTGCGCGAGGATGTGGCGCTGACCTTGCGGCAAAGCCAGAACCTCCATGCCGAACTGCTGCTGCGGCGCCTGGCCGCCACCGGCACGGTGGCCGATGGCCTCACCGCGCGCATGGCCGCGTTGCAGGCGGCCGGCCTGCCGCCGGGCAGTGTCAGCCTCTATGATGGCTCGGGCATGTCGACCTACAATCGCGTCACGCCGCGCGCGCTCGCCCTGCTGCTGCGCTGGGGGCAGGCGCAGCCGTGGGGGGCGGACTGGATCGCCGGGTTTCCGGTGGCGGGGCAGACCGGCACGCTCAGGGCACGGCTGAAAGGCAGCCCGTTGGACGGCAAGCTGCGCGCCAAGACCGGCACCTTGCTGGGCACGCAGGCCCTCGCCGGCTTCCTGCCGACCGCTGCTGGCCGTACCTTGGCCTTTGCCGTGCTGGTCAACGATCTGCCTGATGGAACCAGCGCCACGCCGATGGTCGATGCCCTGCTGCTGGCCCTTGCCGCACGGCATTGAGCCTGGCCGCGCCGGCACTATAACCGGGCCCCATGGCCAGCCTTACCATCAATGCCCAGCCGCTCGACATCCGCCTGCCGGATGACACGCCGCTGTTGTGGGCCCTGCGCGATGCCGCCAATCTCACCGGCACGAAATATGGCTGCGGCACGGGGGAATGTGGCGCCTGCACGGTAATGGTCGATGGCCAGGCCATGCCCAGTTGCACGCTGTCGCTGGGCGAGGCCGAGGGCCGCAGCGTGACCACGATCGAAGGGCTTTCGCCCGATCGCAACCACCCGGTGCAGCAGGCCTTTGCCGCCGAACAGGCGATCCAGTGCGGCTTTTGCACGCCCGGCCTGATCATGGCCGCGGCCGCCCTGCTGGCACACAATGCCGATCCGGCCGAGGCCGATATTGCCGCGGCGCTACCCCATGTCTGCCGCTGCGGCGTGCAGCCCCGCCTGATCCGCGCGGTGCAGCGCGCCGGGCGCATCCTGCGCGGCCAGGAAGCCGCGATCCGCCTGCCGGCGCCGCGCACCGCGACCACCGGCGGCTACTGAATTTCCCGTTTCAAGGAGAACGACCATGCATGCCACGATCTGGCACAATCCCGCTTGCGGCACATCGCGCAATACGCTGTCCCTGCTGCGCGAGGCGGGCGCGCAGGTGACGGTGATCGAGTATCTCAAGACCCCGCCGAGCGCAGACAAGCTTGCGCAGCTCTATCGCGATGCCGGCATCACCCCGCAACAGGGCCTGCGCCTCAAGGGCACCGATGCGGCCGAGCGCGGCCTGCCCCAGGCCGATGACGCCACGGTGCTGGCGGCCATGGTGGCCGAGCCCAAGCTAATCGAGCGCCCACTGGTGGAAACCGACAAGGGCGTGCGGCTGTGCCGGCCCAAGGAGAAAGTGTTCGAGATCCTCTGACCGGCAAAGCCCAGCGCCGGCCTGGCACGCGGGCAAAGAAAAAGGGGCGGATCACTCCGCCCCTTGATCGGGTTTCCGGCGTGGCAGCCGGAGGAAACGGGCCGGTTAGTGCTTACTGCGCCGCCTTGCCGAAGGTGGCGTAGTTTTCGTTCCCGACGAAGCCGAACTTGGTCACCTTGGATTCGGTGATGTCCTTCAGCAGCCGGTTGGCCGTTTCATAGCTGGCATAGGCGTCCGGCTGGAACTGCAGTTCCGGCTCCGGATTCATCGCCTTGGTCGCCTGGAGCAGCGAGATCAGGTTGCCTTCGGTAATGGTCGAGCCATTCCACAGGATCTGACCGGTCTGCGTCAGGATCAGCTTGTTCTTCACTGGGTCGATAACGGGATTGGTCGTAGGCGGGGTCGCCTGCGGCAGGTTCACGTTGACCGAGTGCGTGGCCACGGGGATGGTAATGATGAACATGATGAGGAGCACGAGCATGACGTCGATCAACGGCGTCGTGTTCATTTCCATCATCGGCGAGCCATCGTCCTTGCCGCCGCTCATTGCCATGGGTTTTACTCCTGTTCGCCGTGCGTGCCCCGAAGGACACGCCCCGGACGGTGTCCGTCAGGCTTAGCCGTTGGGATCGACCGGGGTGGAGATGAAGCCGACCTTGGGATAGCCCGCAGCCTGCACGTTGTAGATCGCACCGGCGATGCACTTCCACGGCACGTTCACGTCGCCACGGATATGCACTTCGGGGATCTTTTCCGGGTCCATGTTGGCCGCGCCGCCTTCACGCTTCACGATCGCGTCGAGACGATCGAAAGCCTGCTTGTACAGCTCGGTGTTGTCCACCGGAGTCACGTTGTTGAAATAGACGCGGCATTCGCCGTTGCGAGTCGAGCCCTGATAGCCCGGTTCGCGCGGGCTACGGCCGTTCGCGTCGGTCGAGACGACAGCGAGAAGCAGGTTTTCAACCTTGTCCTGGGTTTCTTCCGAGGCAAGGACGGGAACCTTGAGCTTTTCGATGGTCTGGATCGCGACCGGAACCGCGATGAGGAAGATGATCAGCAGCACCAGCATCACGTCCACGAGCGGCGTGGTGTTGATGTCCGACATCGGGCGTTCTTCTCCGCCAGCGCCGCCTACAGACATTGCCATTGGTTACATCCTATCCGATTGAAGCCGCGGGAGGGGCCAGGGTGTGGGCTTGAAAGGGCCGCCCTGGCCATGACCCGCGTTCTGCGGACAAGGCCGGCGACAGGATTGCTGCCGGCCTTGGGGTGACAGCTTACTTCTTGACCGGAGCAGCAACCGGGGCAGCCGGCTTGGCGGCCGGAGCCGGACCAACGGCGGGCTTCACGGCGCCCTTCGAGGTGATGTTGGCAAGAACGTCGGTCGAGAAGCCCTGGAGCAGCTCGGCGATCTTCTTGTTGCGCGACTGCAGCCAGTTGTAGGCAAGCACGGCCGGAACGGCGACGAGCAGACCCAGCGCGGTCATGATCAGAGCTTCACCGACCGGACCCGCGACCTTGTCGATCGAGGCCGAACCGGCAAGGCCGATGGCGATCAGAGCGCGGTAGATGCCGACCACGGTACCGAACAGACCGATGAACGGCGCGGTGGCGCCCACGGTGGCGAGGAAGGGCAGGCCGCCGGCGAGACGCGCGTTGATCGCGGCTTCCGAACGAGCGAGCGAGCCGTGCAGCCAGTCATGGGCTTCCAGGGCGTCGGTCATCTTGGCGTGCTGGTCTTCAGCGGCGATGCCGTCGTCGACGAGCTGGCGCCATGCGCTGTTCTTGTCCAGCTTGGCAGCGCCTTCGCGCAGCGTGGGAGCGCGCCAGAAGTTGGCGAGCGCCTTGTACTGGCCCAGGATCTTCGACTGTTCGAAGAACTTGGTGAACAGGATGAAGAACGAGCCGAACGACATGATGCCCAGGATGGTCACCGTGGCGTACGAAATGAAACCGCCAGCCTGCAGGGCTTCAACGAAGCCGAACTTGTTCTGCGGCGCGGCATTGGCCGCAGCAGCGGCAAGCGTCTGGATAAACATTCGGGTCTTCCTCTCAAGAATTCGATAGCAAGTGCAAAAGGCTGCGCATGGACGATGGCATATCCGAAGGGGTGATCGAGATCATCAATCCTTCGGGATCTGCCAACGCACCGAACTGCTGTACGTGCTGCCGACCGGCTGGCCGTTTTGGGTGCCCGGCTTGAAGCGCGCGCGGCGCATCAGGTTCTGGCACGTTGCAGCGTCCAACTCTTGGTTGCCCGAAGAGCGCGTAACCGAGCAGTTGGTTGGCCGACCGCTGGCGTCATATTCCAGACGGAAGCCGGTCGTTCCTTCGGCGCCTTCACGCAGTGCGCGCGAGGGATAGTCGTTCGACGTCACCCAGTCACCCGGGTTGCCACGCGGCGTGCCGGGAACCGGCGGCGGCGGCGGCGGCGGGGCCGGGGGAGCCGGCGGAGCCGGAGGCAGCACGACCGGAGTCGGCGGCGGGGCGACCGGCGGCGGCGTCGTGACAGTCTGAATCTGCGGCGCAGGCACACTCAGATTGATCGGCGGCGGCGGCGCAACGATCGGTGGCGGCGGTTGATCAGGCTGCTTCGGGGGCGGCGGTGGCGGCTCCTTCGGCTTTTCCTCTTCGATCTTGACCGCGGTGGTCACGTCCTTGATCTTCTTGAACGCCGAGTAGGCAAGGCCGGTGACCAGCGCATACCCCACGACGACATGAAGAACAGCAACGATGATGAGCGCGGTGATCTTGTTACCGCTCATCTGTTGGTCAGCGTATGCCATTCAGCTCCATTACTCCTGAACGTCCTAGCCAGGCCCGACACATCGCCCATAAGACAACGCCGATCGCGCCTGAATAGGACCGACGCCCGGAATCACCGTTCCGGCCGACGAGACAATCCAGCGATTTCATTCCACCCTGCCGAACAACCCGGACCGCCGACATCGGACGCAGAGGGCCCGGCGGCGGCATGGTTCGGACTTGGTTTTTTGTTTGCCCGAACGATCGGGAGCTTTAACGCCGAACCTATAAGGGCGCAAATGCTTTATCGGTTAAGCCATGATTCAGCGATGCGTCCCGCAATCGCAAGGAAATCTTAGCAATTTTGCGGCGCTGCGCCGCACGGAAGGAGGAATATGCCCAAATCCGCGCATCCGATGCGAAATTTTGTCGCTGGCATGCTGGTGTTTGCAAGCATTTCGGCGCCCTTGCACGCCCAATCGGCGCCGCCCATGATTCGCACTCTTGACGCTCCGGCGCTGACTTACGCCGATCTTGTCGACCTTGCCCTGCCCGCGCACATCGTGGCCAAGGCAGAGATCACCGCGGTTTCCAAGATCAATCCAGCGCTCTCGACCGATGTCGCGCCGGGCAAGGTGCGGCTCTATATCGAGGCGCGCACCACTGCCCTGCTGGTCGGCCCCGACATTGCCGACACGCTCAGCTTCCTGGCCGACGTGCCGCTCGATGCGCGGGGCAAGGTGCCCAAGCTGCGCAAGATGCCGGTGCTGCTGCTGGCCGATCCGGTCAACGGCCGCCCGGGCGAGCTCAAGCTGGTGTCGCCCGATGCGATGCTGCCCTGGACGCCCGAGCTGGAAGCGCGGCTGCGCCCGATCCTGACCGAACTGGTCAACCACGGCCAGCCGCCGGTGATCACCGGGGTGCGCGAGACGATGCATGTGCCGGGCAACCTCACCGGCGAGGGGGAAACGCAGGTGTTCCTCTCCACCCCCGATGGCAAGCCGGCTTCGCTCTCGATCCTGCGCCGCCCCGGCGAGCGGACCACCTGGGGCGTAAGCTTTTCCGAGATCGTCGACCAATCGGCCAAGCCGCCCCAGCCCGAAACCCTGGCGTGGTATCGCCTGGCCTGCGCCCTGCCGCCCGAGCTGCCGCAGCGCAGCGTGATCAGCGGCACGGCCGACGATCGCCAGATCGCCAGCGAAGACTATGCCCAGGTGATCCGCGAACTGGGCCCCTGCACGCGCAACCGGCCGCCACGCTGAAATCGGCGCCCTGAAATCGGCGTATCGAGACACGCGCAGTGATGCTGGTCTTTTGGCCGGTGCTGAACTAGGGCACCGGCCAGAGAACAAGACGCCAGAGAACAAGACGAGAAGTGGGAAGACCATGAGCGAACCCTTGCGCATCGCGCTCGCCGGCCTGGGCACCGTTGGCGGTGGCGTGATCCGGCTGATCGAAACCAATGCCGATCTCATCGCCCGCCGCGCCGAGCGGCGGATCGAGATCGTGGCCGTGGCGGCCCGCGATCGCAGCAAGGACCGCGGTGTCGACCTGTCGCGCTATGCCTGGGAAGACGACATGACCGCGATGGCCGCCCGGCCCGACGTGGACGTGGTGGTCGAACTCGTCGGCGGGTCTGACGGCCCGGCGCTGACCCTGGCGCGCAATACCCTGGCGGCGGGCAAGGACCTGGTCACCGCCAACAAGGCGATGATCGCCCACCATGGCCTGGAACTGGCCGCACTGGCCGAACAGGCCGATGCCGCGCTCAAGTTCGAAGCGGCGGTGGCCGGCGGCATCCCGGTGATCAAGAGCCTGAAGGAAGGCGTGGCCGCCAACGAGATCAAGCGCGTCTATGGCATCCTCAACGGCACCTGCAACTACATCCTCTCCACGATGGAGGACACCGGCCGCGACTTTGCCGACGTGCTCGCCGAAGCGCAGGCCAAGGGCTATGCCGAAGCCGATCCCACGTTCGACATCGACGGCATCGATGCCGCGCACAAGCTGGCGATCCTGTCGAGCGTGGCGTTCGGCACGCGGATGGATTTCAAGAGCGTGACGACGCGCGGCATCCGCCGCCTGCTCGCCGCCGATATCGCCCAGGCCGATGTGTTGGGCTATTACATCCGCCTGATCGGCATGGCCGATACCGAAATCGACGCCAGCGGCCAGCGCCGCCTGGTGCAGCGCGTGCAGCCGCACCTGGTCCATCGTGACCATCCCCTCGCCCACGTCGACGGAGCGACCAATGCCGTGGTGGCCGAGGGCAACTTTGTCGGCCGCCTGCTGTTCCAGGGTGCCGGCGCCGGCGACGGCCCGACCGCCAGCGCAGTGGTGGCCGACCTGATCGACATCGCCCGCGGCGATATCGGCGCGCCGTTCTCGATCCCCGTGGCCGAACTGGGCGAGGCCCCGCCGGCCGAAACCGGCGATCGCATCGGCAGCGCCTATATCCGCTTCAACGTGGCAGACCGCCCCGGCGCACTGGCCGAAATCACCGCTGCTATGCGCGATGCGGGGGTTTCGATCGAAAGCCTCATCCAGAAGGGCACCCCTGGCCTGGCCGCCGGTGATGCCGACACGGTGCTGGTGCACATGGTGACGCACGATGGGCCGGAAAGCGCGATCGGCCGGGCCATGGCCCTGCTGTGCGATTCCCCCTGCCTGACCGAGCCGCCGGTGGTCCTGCCGATCCTCGACGAATAAGCCGGCGAGAGCTTCCAACAAACAATAAGGGCCTGGAAAGTGCTGCTTTCTAGGCCCTTATTGTATCGACGAAGGAACTCCGCTCAGGGGGCGCGGATCTCGCCCTTGGCGATGCGATCGGCATCCGATCCCGGCGGCGGCGGCGGCAGGGCGGTGATATCGAAGTAATACATCGGCGGCGGCACGCTGCCAAAGCCGACGCAGGCGCCATTGCCCTTGCACGGCGGCAGGCCCGAAACGTTTGGCGCGCGTGGCAGGCCATCGTTGGTCGATTGCGCGGTATCGGTCTGGTCGCGCAGCGGCAGGCGCTCCTTCTCCCGCGCTTCGGCGCCGCCGCAGACCACGATCGCGCCATCGGCGCTGCGGCCGGGCCGGCAACGGGTGGCCTGGCTGCCGGTGATCAGCCGCTGGGCAAGATTGCCGTCGGCATTGCTCAACGTCGGCAGGCCCGGGCCCGCCACCTGTGGCACGGCCACCGTGGGCGCGGCAGGGCCATCGGCAGACGGGGTGGCCTGACTGTTCTGGGGTTGGCTGTCCTGAGCCTGCGGCTCTGCCTGGGCGAAGGCCGCCGGGGCCAGCGCCAGGACCAGGCCGCAGGCCAGAGCCAAGGCGATGAGCGGGGCGGGAATGGGCAAACGGACCGGAAAGGGCACTCTCGACAACACGGCTTTCTCCCGTCCAGGGGCGGCCCCGAAACATGTGCCGGACATAGCCAGCACGCCAGTGCTGGTGTCTGCCGTGTCCTCGTGCGCGCGATGACGCGTGTCACCGATGCTGCGGCGATCGGTGCGTGACGCCTGACCGGCCGCAGCGACAAAAACATTGCCGGCGCCCTAGCTGTAGAGGCCATGTGCCCGACCTTCAACGAACTTTATCAGGCTCGCACCCGAGGGATCGGCCGATGCAGGCAGGACGCAAGGCGTCCCCTACCCCGCGGCCAGCGCCAGGCGCGGGCCCGGCTGGGCATCCTCGCGCATCGAGGCGCGGCGCAGATCGTGGGGCTTGGCGACATGGGCCGGGCGATGGGCCATGTCGCGGGTGCGAAAGGTGGATACCAGCCGGGCCAGCGCTTCGGCCTCTTCGGCCAGGCTGCGGGTGGCGGCCGATGACTGTTCGACCATGGCCGCGTTCTGCTGCGTCATGCGGTCCATGTCGCTGACCGCGCGGTTGACGTCGCGCAGCTTGTCGGCCTGCTCGATCGCCGCTTCGGCAATGCCCGAAACCAGGCTGCCGATCTCTTCCACCCGCGTGACGATGCCGCCCAGCCGTGCGCCGGTCTCTCCGACCAGGGCCACGCCGTGGCTCACCTGCTCGGTGCTTTCGCCGATCAGGGCCTTGATATCGCGCGCCGCATCGGCGGAGCGTTGCGCCAGCGCGCGCACTTCGGAGGCGACCACGGCAAAGCCCTTGCCGGCATCTCCGGCGCGGGCTGCCTCCACCCCCGCGTTGAGCGCGAGCAGGTTGGTCTGGAACGCGATGCCGTCGATCACGCTGATGATCTGGCCGATCCGCGCCGACGATGCCTCGATCGCGGCCATCGCCGCCACCGCGCGGGTGACCACCTCGCCACCGGCAGCCGCCTCGTCCTGGGCAGCGCCGATCGCGCTCTGCACGCTGGCGGCGCGCTGCGCGGTTTCGCCAACGCTGCGGGTCACGCTGTCGAGCGAGCCTGCCGTCGTCGCCAGGCTGGCCGCCTGTTCCTCGTTGCGCTGAGCCAGGTCTTCGGATGCGGCGCGGATTTCGGCAATGGCGCGGGCCACGCGGTTGGCCCCCACCCGCACGCCGCGCAGCGCCTCGGCCATGGCGGCGATCGCGGTGTTGTAATTGGTGCGCAGCGCCTCGAAGCCGGGCGGGAATGCCGCATCGATGCGCTGCTCGAGATCCTTGCCGGCGATCACGTCAAGCCCGTGGGCCAGGGCATCGACCACCCGCCCCTGCGCCACGCGATCGGCCTCGCGCGTTTGTGCCGCCGCGCGGAACACGTCCATCGCTTGCACGATCTGCCCGATCTCGTCCCCCCGCTCGGCGCCTGCCAGCGGGCGATCGAGCGCGCCCTGGGCCATATCGACGATGCCATCGGCAGTATCGACCAGCGGCGCGATCACCCGCTGGCGCAGCAGATGGCCGACCCACACGACCAATCCCAGCACCAGCGCGGCAAGCAGGCCGACGCCGAACAGCGAGACGGTAACCTGGCGATATCCGCTTTCGAGCAGGCGCGCACGGTTGGTGTTGGACAGCGCGACCAGCGCATCAACGCGCTGGTGCTGCAAGGCATAAGCCCGGCTGAGCGGCCCGGCGTGGATCGCCCGCATCGCGGCACGATCGCCCCGCCGTGCCGCGGGGAGGAACTGTTCGTCCACCGTCTTCCAGAACGCCACCTCGGCATCGAGCACCGCCTGCACCGGCGCGCGCATCGCATCGGGCACCGGCGCTGCCTGCCAATAGGCCTGGCGCTCCTTGAACTGGGCTTCCTCCTCGGCCAGGGCCTTGATCTCGGCATTGGTGCGGGCGGGATCGTCGAGCATCAGCGTGGTGTGCAGATAGGGCTCTACCACGAAGCACGGTGGCGGCAGGATATCGGCCAAGAGTTCGTCCTGCAGCAGGCTTTCATGGTGCATCGGCCCACCAAAGCGGATCTGCGCGACCGCGAACGCGGCCAGGGTGATCGCGATCACGATCAGGCCGATCACCAGCCGCGTCGCTTGCCGTGTGCGCACGCTCAGCATCGAAGAACACTCCATGGGCGGATTTCGCGCTTTTGCTAGCGTGACGATGCTTAATCCCGCGCGCCCGGCGGGCTCCGGGCAATTGCGGAGAAGGGCAAACCCGTAACAGGCGTGATACAACGGCAAACTTGCAAATGACTCGCATTAGGTTAGGAACGGTTTCATCAGCCCACCAGCGACGGACCCGCCTTGACCACGCTTGACCAGATCGACCGCCCGCGCCCATCAGCTGCGCCTGCGCCCGGCCGCAACCAGGCCAAGAAAGCGCGCAAGGCCAGGCAGTTTTGGCTCAAGCAATTGCACACCTGGCACTGGATCAGCGCGGCAGTCGCGCTGGTCGGCATGATGCTCTTCGCGCTGACCGGCATCACGCTCAACCATGCCGCGCAAATCAGTGCCGAGCCGGTGGTGATCGATCGCAATGCCACGCTGCCCGCCCCGCTGCTGGCGCAGATCGCCGCCGCGCCAGCAGCCAGCGATGCACCGCTGCCCGCGCCCGTGGCCCAGGCCGTGGCGCGCGCCGTGGGCATCGATCCGCAGGGGCGCGCGGGCGAATGGTCTGACGATGACGTCTATGTCGCCATGCCCGGCCCCGGCACCGACCGCTGGGTCAGCGTCAACCGCCACAGCGGCGCGATCACCTCGGAAAAGACCGATCGCGGCTGGATTTCCTGGGCCAACGATCTGCACAAGGGCCGCAATACCGGCGCGGTGTGGTTCTGGTTCATCGATGTGTTCGCGCTGGCCTGCGTGGTTTTCACGCTGACCGGGCTGATCCTGTTGCAGCTGCACGCCCGCCATCGCCCCGCCACCTGGCCGCTGGTGGCGCTGGGGCTGGTGATCCCCGCGGGCATCGCCCTGTTCTTCATCCACTGACCGCAAAGGGAAACCCCTGTCGATGCGCAAGTCTCTTCCGCTTGTTGCTGGCGCGCTCGCCGCGCCGCAGCTGGCCCTCGCCGCCCCCGCCCCCGCCGCGCCCGCCGGCGTGATCACCGTGACCGTCCCGCGCCTGTCGGTGGCCGAATACCATCGGCCCTATGTGGCCGGGTGGATCGAGCCGGCCGGCGGCGGCCAGGCCCGCACGCTGTGGGTGTGGTACGATATCAAGAAGGTCGGCCGCGAACCGGGCACCAAGTGGCTGGGTGACCTGCGCAGCTGGTGGCGCAAGGGCGGCCGTTCGCTGGCCCTGCCGGCCGATGGCCTGTCCGGCCAGACCCGCGCGCCGGGCGCCTATCGCATCCCGCTGCCCGCCGGGCTCCGCCCCGGGGCCTATACCCTGTTCGTGGAAACAGCGCGCGAAACCGGCGGCCGCGAGCTGGTGCAGGTGCCGTTCGCGGTGCCGGCCAAGCCCGCGCCGGCCAGCGCCAGCGGCCGGGCCGAACTGGGCCAGGTGACCGTTTCCCTGCGTTGAGAGGACCAACCCCGATGAACCGCACGTCTCTGGCGCTCGCCGCGCCGCTCATGGCGCTGGCCCTGGCTGGCCCCGCCCAGGCCCACCGCATGTGGCTGCTGCCCTCGATCACGGTGCTGGCCGATACCAACCAGTCGGTCACTGTCGACGCGGCCATTTCCAACGACCTGTTCTATCCCGATCACTTCCCGCTGGGGGTGGACCAGGTAAAGGTCTGGGCGCCCGACGGCACGCAAGGCAAGATCGAGAACGCCGCGCGGCTGCGCACGCGATCGGTGTTCGACGTGGCCATCGACAAGCCCGGCACCTGGAAGATCGGCACGGAAATGGCCAACCTTTCCGGCACGTTCAAGGTGAATGGCGAGCTATGGGGCCTGGGCATGCGCCGCCCCGGCGGGCCGGGTGGGCCAGGCGGTCCCGGCGGCCCGGGCGGCCAAGCCGGAATGGGTGCGGCGCCGCGCGGCATGATGCCCGGGGGCCCGGGCGGTCCTGGTGGCCCCGGCGGACCGGGTGGTGGCGAAGGCGGCCCGCGCCCGCAGATCGCGCCCGATCACATGGTGGCCAGCCTGGCGGATCTTCCGGCCGATGCCACCGAAGTAAACCTGACCGAAACGCTCAACCGCAACTTCGTGTTCGTCACCGCCGGCACCCCGACGACCCAGGCCTTTGCCCCCAGCGGCAAGGGGCTGGAGATGGTGCCCATCACCCATCCCGATGAACTGGTGAGCGACGAGCCGGGCAAGTTCCGCTTCCTGATCGATGGACAGCCTGCGGCCAAGCTCAAGGTGACGGTGATCCCCGGCGCCAAGCGCTATCGCGATATCGAGGGCGCGCAGGAACTGACCACTGCCGCCGATGGTACGGTCACGGTGAAATGGCCGGTGCCCGGGTTCTATTGGCTGAACGCCAGCCTGACGGACGATCACCCGGCCAACCCGCGCGCCGCGCATCGCCGCACCAGCTATACCGCGACGCTGGAAGTCGTGGCGCCCTGACCCTGCCCAGCCCGGCACCCCACATGCTGCGCCTGGCCGTGCCCACCGCGATCGACCCGGACAGCCTGGCCGGGTTCGATCCGGCGGCGCCGATCATTACCCTGTCGGGCCTGACCATGGGCACGCGCTGGCAAGTGCGCCTGGCCCATCCGGCCGGCAGCGCGGACAGCGCCGCATTGCACGCGCTCATCCAGGCGCGGCTCGATCGGATGGAGCGGACGCTCAGCCATTGGCAGCGCGGCGGCCTGCTGATGCGCTTCAACCATGCGGCGCCGGGAACCTGGCTGCATATGGATGCAGACCTTGCCGGCGTGCTGCACCCTGCACTGGCCGTGGCGCGGGCGAGCCAGGGCGCGTTCGATCCAGCGATCGGCCGCCTTACCGACGCCTGGAGCCTTGGCCCCCGGCGTCATGCCGCCCCGCCCGACAGCGCCACGCTAGCGGCCGCCCACGCCGCATCAGGCTGGCAGCGCCTGATCCTGGCGCAAGCCTGGTTGCGCCAGCCCGGGGGCCTGTGGCTCGATCTATCGGGCGTGGCCAAGGGATATGCCGCAGATACCCTGGCCGATCTGCTGGCCGCGCAGGGCCTGCGCCACGCCCTGGTCGAGGTGGGCGGCGAATGCACCGGGCGCGGGTTGCGCCCCGATGGCGATCCGTGGTGGGTGGACGTGGAAAATCCGCCCGGGGCCAGCCTGGCGCCGCTGCGCGTGGCACTGCACCAGCTGAGCATGGCGACATCGGGCAGCTATCTGGGCCTGCACACCATCGATCCCGCCACGGGCCAGCCTGGCCAGGGCCATGGGGCGGCAACCGTGCTGCACCGCCATGGCGCAATGGCCGATGCCTGGGCCAGCGCGCTGATCGTGATGGCGCCAGCCCAGGCCCAAACCTTAGCCTTGCGCGAAAACCTCGCCGCGCGGCTGGTCGACCTGGCGGGGAACGAGTGGCTTAGCCCGGGATTAGCAGCAATGATCGAATGATCATGCTAATAGTATTATCACAACCGCTACAAAAAGGCCGCCGGATCGTCTCCGGCGGCCTTTTTCTTGGCAATGCGATAGCCTTTACAGCTTCACATTGACCGTGAGGATCGCCGTGCGGCCCGCAGCCTGGCTGGCAAAGTGCGAGGCATAGGCCTTGTCGTAATAGCGCTTGTCGAACAGGTTGTTGATATTAGCCTGCAGCGAGAAGCGCGGCGTAACCTGGAAGCTGGCATTGGCATCGAACCGCCAATAGCCGGGCACGTAGCGCGCCAGGGTCTTGGTCACCACGCCGCCACTCACCGCCGCGCCATAGCCGCCATAGACCTTGCTCATGTAAAGCGCGTTGGCGCCCAGCGAGAGGCGATCGGTCGCCTTGTAGGTCGTGTTCGCGGTAAAGCTGTGGTCGGGTGTGTTGGGGAAGCGCTGCCCGGTGCTGGGCGAGGGCACGTAATAGGTGACGCCGCCCGCCGTAACCGCGGTGGTGCCGCCGTTGATGATGGTGGAGTCCATATAGGTATAGCCACCAAAGACGTTCCAGCGATCGGTGATGTTGCCGCTCGCCGATACCTCGATCCCCTTGACCCGCTTGTTGCCCACGAACGTGACGGTGCCATTGGCATCGGTGGCGCGGGCATTGGTCGTCTCGGTCTGGAAGGCGGCCAGCGTCAGCGACAGCCCTTCGCCGAACAGGTTCCACTTGGTGCCCACTTCATAGCTGCGGGTGCGTTCCACCTTGAGGGCATCGGTGATCGCCTGGCTGGTGGTGTTGAGCGCGTTGCTGTCGCTGCCGTTGGCCAGGTAGGAACCCGGCGGCGTGGCGGCGGTGGAGGCCGAGGCATAGATGCTGCCGTTGGGCGCAGGCTTCCACGTCAGGCCGGCCTGCCAGGTCCACAGGTTGTCGATCCGGCTGTACCAGGCGCGGCCGCTTTCATCCGGGGCCGTCGCCAGCAGGCCGGGGCTCACCCGCGTGACATAGTGATCATAGCGCAGCCCAAGGTTGAGCAGCAGTGCATCGGAAAAGCTCACCGTGTCGAACAGCGACACCGCCTGGGTATTGGTGCGTGCCTTGGTCCAGGTCTTTTCGGCCGAGAGCACGATCGGCGTGGCCACGCCCGATCCATCGGCGGTGTAGCTGACCCAGCGATCATAGGGGTTGGGATTGGCCAGGCTGGTGCAGTTGTAGGCCGCAAACGAAGCCGCGCCGCAGCGGCCGCCGACCGCGTTGATGCCGGTGGCAATCGCCGCGCCGGTTGCCGCGTTGGACACGTAGCTGCCGACATTGGCGGTTTCGCGGCTGACTTCGCCGGTCAGGGCAAAGCTATTCTTGATCCCGCCCAGCGTAAACGTGCCGTAGAAATCGGTCTGGTTGATGAAGCCGGTTGTGCGGCTGTAGCGGGTGTTGGCCCGGCGCCAGACATTGCCGTTGACCACGTTGCCCTGGCTGTCATCCGGCTGGGTCAGGACATAGCCCTGGCTCGACACGCCATAGCGCGTGGTGTTGCGCAAGGTCAGCCCATTGGCAAAGTGATGCTCGAGACGGGCGGTGCCGGTGTTGACCAGGGTGTGGCGGAAATCGCGATCCACGAGGCCATAGAACGCGGTGCGCGGCGTGGCGGCCACGGTGGTTTCGCTATAGCCGGCCGGCGCATTGGCGGTGGTGCGCAGATAGGGAATGCCCGAATCCGGCAGCTCGTGGCTTTCCAAGTGATAGTAATCCAGCGTCAGGCTGGTCGGGCCAGCCAGGCCGAACTTGACCGAGGGCGCCACGCCCCAGCGATCCTGCCACACGGCATCGCGGCCGGCCACGTGCTGATCATGATACATCGCGGCCAGGCGCAGGCCGACATTGCCGATCGGCTGGTTTACATCGGCCGTGACCCGGCGATATTCCGCCGTGCCGGTGGCGGCAGAGACATTGGCAAAGCGCTGACCGGTGGGCTGCTTGGACACGAGGTTGATCGCCCCGCCCACGCTGCCGCGCCCGTTCATCGTGCTGTCCGAACCCTTGACCACCTCGATCTGGTCGATGGCAAAAACATCGCGAGACTGCGCGCCGATATCGCGCACGCCATCGAGGAACAGGCTGTTCTGCGCATCGGCACCACGGATGAACGGGCGATCACCCTGCGGATTGCCGCCTTCGCCGGCGCCGAGCGTGATGCCCGGCACAAAGCGCAGCGCATCGGCCAGGCTTGCCGTGGCATTGTCCTGCAACACCTGCGCGGGAATGACCGTGATCGTGCGCGGGGTATCGAGCAGCGGGGCGGTATACTTGGGCGATGCCGCCCGTTCGGTCTTGTAGCTGCCCTCGGTGATGGCAGTATCGGTGACGGTCACGCCGCCGAGAACGCGCGGCTCGGGGTCTTGCGCGGCCGTTGCATCCTGGGCCAGGGCCGGTGCGGCCCCCGCGATCAGACTGATGCAACCCAGCGCGAGAAAACCGGCGGCCCCCGCCGCACCGGCACGATCAAAACTGTCCCTCACTCATTCATCCTTTGCGCGAAACACATCATTCGTTGCGGCGGGCCGCGGCGCGCTGGCGCCGATCCCTGGTGCCGGCAAGCAAGCGCATCCGGCTCCACCGATGCCGGAGAGCGCTTTAATGCGAATTGCTATCAATCGCAACGCTATTGATAATGATTCTCTGATTTGATCTGCCTCAAGGCGTTTGCGCACGGAGTGGCCTACAAATCCGCAATCGGCAGGGGCGGTATGATCTGCGCGACGTGGAACCGTTCCCCCAGCAAACTCATCTGCGCCACATGCCAGGAATGCTATTGCGATCTATTCTCTCGACTCCCGCCATGGAACAGGCTATGCGAATGACTCTCAATAACCTGCCAAACCGCCAACGGGGGCCAGAACAGTGAGCAGCCAGGCCAGTTTGATCGCAACGCCAACCCTTGCGCCGCGCCCGGCATCGTCCGGCTTGCGCGGTGAGGTCGTGCCGCTGCGGCCTGCCGCCTGGCAGCCTGCGCGCTATGAACCGAGCCGCCCGCGCGGGCTGGCCATGATCGGTGCGGGCGCTGCGGTTGGCGCACTGCTCGTGGCGTTCCTGTCGCTGGGCATCGTCGCGGCCAAGCCGCGCCACCAAACGCTTACGGCGGTGCGCCTTTCGGCTGATCTCACGCCACCACCGCCGCCCCCGCCCCAGGCGGCGCAGCAGCCACCGCGCGCGCCGGTGCAGCCGGCTTCGCCCATCGTGGCGCCCCCGCCGCCGATCACGCTGGCCTTGCCTGCCCCCACGATCGCCACCGCCCCCGTGGCCGCGTCGGTTGTCGTGCCCGCCCCCGCCCCGGCCGCTGCGCCAGCCCCGGTGGCAGCGCCCGCGCCGGCCCCAGCGGCACCCGCCGTCGCCACCGGGCGCGACCTGTCGGCCAACCTGGTCGAGGCCAGCCCGCCACGCTATCCGATCGATTCGCGCCGCGCGCGCGAGCAGGGCACAGTCGTGCTCAATGTCACGGTGGGCCTCGATGGGCGTGTCGCCGACATCGGCCTGTCGCGCTCCAGCGGGTTCGATCGGCTCGATCGCGCCGCGCTGGCCGCTGTCCGCCATTGGCGCTGGACACCCACCCGCCAGAACGGGCAAACCGTGATGGTCCAGGGCCTGGTGTCCATTCCCTTCGTGCTGCAAGGCTGAAAGCCACCGCGATGATGCTGCATATTCCCGGCGTACTTTCGCCGGACGACGTGGCGCAGGCCCGTGCCGCGCTGGCCCAGGCGGAATGGGAAGACGGCCGCGCCACCGCCGGCCATCTTGCCGTGCGCGCCAAGGCCAACCTGCAACTGCCGCTCGACAGCGCGGTCGGCACCGCACTCGGCCAGCGCATTCTCGAACGGCTGGGCCAGTCGCCGCTGTTCATTGCCGCCGCGCTGCCGCTGCGCGTGCTGCCCCCGCGCTTCAACCGCTATGAAGGCGGCGGCACCTATGGCAGCCATATCGACAATGCCCTGTTCCGCCTGCCCGGCACCGACACCTATGTCCGCACCGACATTTCCAGCACGCTGTTCCTGTCCGATCCGCACGAATACGATGGCGGCGAACTGGTGGTGGAAGACAGCTATGGCGCGCACCGGGTAAAGCTCGCCGCCGGCGACATGGTGCTCTATCCCGGCACCAGCCACCACCACGTCACCCCGGTCACCCGGGGCACCCGCCTGGCTGCATTCTTCTGGACGCAAAGCCTCGTCCCGGCCGAGGCCGACCGTCGCAGCCTGTTCGAAATGGACCAGGCGATCCAGGCCCTGGCCGCCGACCAGCCCGATCATCCCTCGGTCGCGGCGCTCACCGGCGTCTATCACAACCTGCTGCGCCGCTGGTCGCAGCCATGACCGGGGCACCCCTGCCGGCAGACATTGCCACGCTCGATGATTACGAGCGGCATGCAGCTGCGCACTTCGATCCTGCCACCTGGGCGCATATCCAGCAGGGCAGCACCCCGGCCAACCGCGCCGCGCTGGCCCGCTGGGGGCTGGTGCCACGTGCGCTGCGAGCGCTTGACGGCGGCAGCACCGCCACCATGCTGTTCGGCCAGGCCCACGCCGCCCCGATCCTGCTTGCCCCGGTCGCCTATCAGCGGCTCGCCCACCCCCAGGGGGAAATCGCCACGGCCCAGGCGGCCGCCGCGCTCGATACCGCGCTGGTGGCCAGCACGCTGTCGAGCGTTACGCTCGAGGCCATCATCGAGGCCCTGCACGATGCCGTCGGACAGTTGCAGCACCCCGCGCCACCGCCGGCGTGGTTTCAGCTCTACGTTCAGCCCGACCCGGCCGACACGCTTGCCCTGGTGCGCCGGGCCGAGGCCGCCGGCTATGGCGCCCTGGTGGTGACGGTGGATGCCGCGATCAAGCGCGCCGAATTCGCCCTGCCCCCTGGCGTCGCAGCTGCCAATCTGGCCGGGCAGGCCCCGCCGCGCCACCACACGCAGGCCCACGGCGGCCACCTGGTGTTCGGCAGCGCGCTCGCCGCGCAGGCCCCCACGTGGGAAACCCTGGCCTGGCTGCGCCGCGAAACCGCCCTGCCGCTGGTGGTCAAGGGCCTGCTTCACCCCGATGATGCATTGCGCGCGCGTGACGCCGGGGCGGATGGGGTAATCGTTTCCAACCACGCCGGGCGGGTGCTCGATGGCGTGGCACCGGCGCTCATGCTGCTGCCGGCGATGCGCGCGGCCCTTGGCGCCGACTATCCGCTGCTGTTTGACGGCGGCATCCGCAGCGGCGCCGACGCGCTCAAGGCCATGGCGCTGGGCGCCCAGGCCGTCCTGGTTGGCGCGCCGCAGTTCCACGCCCTTGCCGTGGGCGGCATGGCCGGCGTCGCGCATATGCTGCACATCCTGCGCACCGGGTTCGAACTGGCCATGGCGCAATGCGGCTGCACCCGGGTGGACCAGATCACCCGCGATCTGGTGATTGCCTTGTAGGCCATAGCCGTTAATGCCGGGCGCATGATCTGCGATCTGCCCAGCTATCTTGCCCGCATCGGCCTTGCCGCCGCCCCCTCCGCCACGCCGCAGGGCCTCGAACAGGTGCAGCGCGCCCATCGCCAGGCGATCGGCTTTGAAAATCTAGATGTGATGCTGGGCCGGGGCATTGGCCTGGAACCGGCCGACATCCGGGGCAAGCTCGTCGATCGCCCGCGCGGCGGCTATTGCTTTGAACACAACCGCCTGTTCGGGGCGATGCTGGCCACCATGGGCATGCCCACGCGGCCGCTGCTGGCGCGGGTGTGGCTGCGCGTCTTGCCCGGCGTGGTTCCGCCGCGCACCCACACGTTCAGCCTGGTGACGCTGGCCGGCGAACCATGGCTGGCCGATGCCGGCTTCGGCTCGTCCTACGTGCCGCCGATGCCCCTGGTCGACGGCGCCACCGCGCTGGCCGCCGATGGCTATCGCCACCGCCTGCGCCGCGCCCGTGCGCCCGGCTCGCTGCGCGGCGAATGGGAAGTGGAGCGCAGCCAGGATGGGACTGCGTGGGAGGCGCAATACAGCTTCGACACCACCGAAGTGGCCGCGCTCGACCTCGCCATGGCCAACCACTGGGTCGCCACGCGGCCGGAATCGCGCTTTACCCAGGCCTGCATCGTCTCGATCGTGCAGCCGCACGGCTTTGCCTCGCTGCTCGATCGCCAGATGACGGTGCAGACCGCCGATGGGCGCGAGGTCAGCGAACTCCCCAACGCAGCCGCCTGGCAGCGTACCCTCGCCGATGTGTTCCACATCGAACTGACCGATGCCGAGGTAGCCCAACTGGCACCGCGCCTGTTCGGATAAGTCACCGGCTGGCCTTGGCCGCCAATCGCGCTATAGCGCGGGCCATGACTGTGGTTACCCGCTTTGCGCCCTCGCCCACCGGCCGCCTGCATGTCGGCAACATCCGCACCGCGCTGCACAACTGGTTGCTGGCGCAAAAGCATGGCGGCCGCTTCCTGCTGCGCATCGATGATACCGACGCGCAGCGCAGCCGCGAGGAGCATGTCGAGGCGATCCGCGCCGATCTCGCTTGGCTGGGTCTCCATCCCGAACGGGAAGAGCGCCAGTCCGCCCGCTTTGCCATCTACGAGGCGGCG
Source organism: uncultured Novosphingobium sp. (assembly GCA_964468165.1). GTDB lineage: Bacteria > Pseudomonadota > Alphaproteobacteria > Sphingomonadales > Sphingomonadaceae > Novosphingobium. Next base: position 51,598 of record CAYXUN010000020.1, read on the forward strand.
TTCGAGCGGCTCATCGCCCAGGGCCGGCTCTATCGCTGCTATGAAACCGCGCAGGAACTCGATCTCAAGCGCAAGATCCTGCTCGGCCGCGGGTTGCCGCCGATCTATGACCGTGCGGCCCTCGCGCTGACCGAGGCTGACCACGCCGCCCGCGCCGCTGCCGGCGACAAGCCGCACTGGCGCTTCCTGCTCGATCACGACACCCCGATCACCTGGGACGATGGCATTCGCGGGCCGCAGCATTTCGATCCGCGCCAGATGTCCGATCCGGTGGTGCGCCGCGCCGACGGGTCGTGGCTCTACATGCTGCCCAGCGCGATCGACGATGTCGAGATGGGCGTCACCGATGTGCTGCGCGGCGAAGACCACGTTTCCAACACCGCCACGCAAGTGCAGATGTTCCTGGCCCTCGGCGCCCAGCCCCCGCGCTTTGCCCACGAAGCACTGCTGACCGGCAGCGAGGGCAAACTGTCCAAGCGCCTGGGCTCGCTCGGCGTGGCAGACTTGCGCGAGGCGGGGATCGAGCCGGAAGCGCTTGTTGCCCTGCTCGCCCGTCTCGGCACGTCCGATCCGGTCGATCCGGCACTCGATGCGGCAGACCTTGCCGCCAGTTTCAACCTCGCCCATTTCGGCCGCGCGCCGGCCCGGTTCGACGAGGCCGAGCTACAGCGCGTCAACGCCGCCGTGGTCCACCGCCTGCCCTTCGCCCGCGTCGCCGCCCTGCTGCCCGCCGGCATGGGCGAGGCTGCCTGGGAAGCCATCCGGCCCAACCTTGCCCACATCGGCGAAGCAGCCGATTGGTGGCAGGTGATCCAGGGGCCGATTGCGGCGCCCGCGTTTGACGCGGAAACCCGGGCTTTCCTGTCCGAAGCAGCGCGCGTTGCCGCCGATCTCGACTGGGCCAACCCCTGGCCGGCCCTTACCACGGCGCTGAAAGACAGCACCGGCCGCAAGGGCAAGGCCCTGTTCCTGCCGCTGCGCCAGGCGCTGACCGGCATGGACCACGGCCCTGACATGAACGCCCTGCTGCCGCTGATCGCCCAGGACGAGGCGGTACGCCGCCTGTCCTGAGCGAACGGGGTCAAAGCCGGAAGCGCAGACCTGCCGTGGCGCTGCCGCCATTGCTGGGCGCGCCCAGTTCACCCGACCCTGTCAGGAACAGCGTGGCGCCTGCAGCGACCTGATACTCGACGCCGGCCGCCAGGCTGGCGCTCAGGCGGTTGCGCCGCACGCCCACGGCCTCCAGCCCGTCGGCCGAGCCAGCCAGGCTGGCGATTGCCCGCGCCTGCTGCCCATGCACACGATAACGCAGGCCCAGCATGACAAAGCGCCGCCAAGGCGATGCGGCGTCGGGCGCAGTCTCAAAGCCAAAGCCCGCGTCGACGAATCCTTGGGTAAGACGGGCCCGCGCAACGTCGAGGGCAAAGGGATGGGCGCTGGCTTCCATGATGGCATCGTGGCTGGTTCGCACCCAGGTCGTGCCCAATTGCGGGCGCAGCAGCCAGCCATCGCCCAGGGCCACCGTGCGGCTGAGCGAGGCATCGAACGACCAGCTCGGCAGCGAATAGTTCGCAGTGATCACGCCGGCATCGGGCACGGTTCGCCGGGTAAAGGCATCGGCATCGTCATAGCCGGCCGCGAGCGTGATCCGGGTTTTCCCGCCAAAGCGGGCGGTTACCCCGCCGATGGCGCCGCTGGCCTTGGTCGATGCGCCCAGGCTCGCGATCGTCTGGTGCCGGTCCATCCACCCGACGTAGGCAGCAACGGCATAGCCCTCACCACCCACGCCCAGCCCGACGAGACCGCCATAGCCATTGAGCGTCGCGGCGCTCACGCCTTGCCCGCCATTGGCGCTGAATTGCCGGGTGCCCCCCAGCATCTGGCCAAACCCGAAGACGTGGCTGTCGCCACGGGCCTCGGCCTCGCCGATCGTGCGGGTAGTGCTGGCCAGGGCCAGGGCCGTTTCGGTCCCGATCTGCATGGCATCGGCATAGGGTTCGGGGGTAAGCCGGGCAAAGGCCGAAACGATCGGTGCGCCCTTGCTGTCCTGCAGGCTGTCGAGCGCGGGGAACAGGGCCGCCGGGGCATTGGCCGCGGCCATGGCATTGTTGATGTAGGTAATCGCGCGGCGCACCTGCGGCGCATAGCCCGGCGCGTTGGCGAACTGCACCAGCAGGCCAAGATCGCCGTTGGCAAGCGTGCGCAGCGAACCCGCAAGGCCCGTCACGGTATCGAATTGCCCGGTGATCCCGCCTGACGCACTGATCAGGTCCAGCGTGGAGCCGACCTTGACCGGTGTCGTCGCCACGATCTGCAGCGTGCTGCCCGAACGGATCGTCAGCGTGCCGGTGATGTTGAGCTTGTCACGCGCGTTGGGCGCGATTTCGAAGATCGTGGTCGATCCGGTCGCCAGCAGGACATTGCCCTTGACCGTCATCGTCCCGGGCGAGGCACCGGGGCTCAGCGTGCCGCTCACGGTGATGTTGCCGTTGACCGTGCCTGCCGAACCGAACACGGCGCCGCGTTGCACGTCAAAGCTGGTCGCGTTCATCACCGAGCCGGCAAGACCGACGAGGCGCCCGCCCGAGAGGACCACCGTGCCAAAACTGGCGTCACCCGAAACAGTGGCAAAGCCCCCACCCTGCGTCAGGCTGGCGATTCCGGTCACCGACCCCATTGCCACCGGGGCCGCTGGGCTGCCTCCGTTGATGTCCAACGCGTTGTTGCCCGCGCCGGCATAGATCGACCCAGCGAAAGCGCCGTTCATGACCAGGCGGTCATCGCCGTCGCCGGTAACGATATTGCCGGTGATCGTGCCGCTGTTGACCAGCGTGGCATTGCCGCCAAACAGATAGATATCGCCGGCAATACGCCCGCTGTTGGCCAATGCCACCGTGTCGCCAGGCTTAGTATCGGCATAGACCGCATAGCCGAACCACTGGCCATAGTCATACCAGTAGGGCGACGGCCGGGGGGTGAAGGCGGAGATCGTCCCGCTGTTGGCGATGGACACAGTGCTGGGCGAAGCTCCTTCCACGGCCCAGTTGGCAAATACGCCGAGGCCGCTCGCGATGGTGCCGCTGTTGGTCACGGTGCTGGTGCCACCGGCATAGGCCGATAGGCTCACCGCCGCCGTGGTTCCGTCGTTCACGACCGTGCCGCTGTTGGCGAAGGTCAGGCCTTGAGCGCTCGACACGGTGACGGCGGTGAAGCCCAAGCCCATAGAGCCGATCGTAGCATGGTTGTCGAATGACGCCGTGCTCAGCCAGGCCAAGCCGATATCGGCGCGGTTTACGAAGCCGGCCAAGGTCTGGTTCATGCCCGGCACGAGGTTGTACGGCCCCACGTTCGCTGGCGTCACGCCACCGGTCGTGGCCAGTTCGTTGATGATCGTGCCACTGCCGCCGATCCCGATATCGCCGGCATAGCCTGCGGGGCCAGTGATGGTAACGCGTGCATCGGCACCATCGGCAAGGATGAATTCCTGGGTGAACCCACTCGGCAGCGCGCTGCCCAGCGTGACCGTTGCCGTGCCGCTGCGCAAGTGACCGACCGAGTTGGTTCCGGGCCCGCCATAGATCGAGCCACTCACGCCAAAGCCGGCGCCGGTCTCGATCAGTTGGTCATCGCCATAGCCGAAGTACAGGTTGCCGTCGATCGTGCCACCATCGGCGATGTAGACGCCGGTGCGATTGGTGCGCCCATAGCCTTGCGCCGCGCCCAGATCGACCGCGCCGTTGATCGTGCCTGCATTGCGCAAAACACCGCCCGGCATATCGATCGCGTCGCCTGCGCCGGTGATGGTTCCGCCGGCAAGGTTGGTCACGTGGTCAAAGGCGCTGTAATAGCTCCCGGTCGCAGTGGAAGAGATCGCTGCACCGGTGGTGCCAACAATCGCTCCGCTGTTGGTGACGGCAGTGCCGACCAGTTGAATCGCACGGTCGCCTGCCGTGATCGTACCGCTGTTGGTCACCACATTGGCGGTGACGCCCGGGATGCCATCGGCGACGATCGTGCCGCTGTTGATCACGTTAGCCGCCGTAACCGCGCCATAATAACTGGACGGATAGACTTGCCCCGACGTATCCGCAAAGCGAACGGTGCCGTTGTTGACGAACGTGGTGCCGCCCGCATCCGACGATCCCGCCAGGCCCATTGGCAAGATGACTGTGCCCATGACGGTGTAAGGGGTATTGCGCGTGGCTTGCAGCGTGCCGTTGTTGGTGACCATGGCGGGGATACCATAGGAATAGCCCCCTGCCTGGATCAGCGCTGTCGAGGTCAGCGCCGAGACGTCGTTGGTCATGACCGTGCCGTTCAGCACCACATTGCCGCTGCCGGCGATCACGACGGCCGAACACCAGGTGCCGGCCGTGTCCAGCGTCAGCGTGGCGCCGTCCTTCACCTGATACCCGACAGAGGCAAACCCGGCCGGCAATGCCAGCGTCGTTGTAGTGTCGGCGCCAACGTCATAGCGCAGCACCGATTGATTGGCCTGAACTGTGCCATTGATGCCGGCAAAGCCGCTGGTTCCCGCGCCAGTCAATGCGGTGACCAGCGTATCGCCATACCCCAGGATCAGATCGCCATTGAGCACGCCGCCCGGAGCGGAAATGTAGGTATTGCCGATATATGCCAGGTAGCTGTTGGTGGTCGCGATATTCACGTCGCCGTTGATCGTTCCGGCATTCCACACCTGCGATAGCCAGGTGCTGCTGGTGCTCAAGCCAATCGCCGCACCATCGCCAGTGATGACGCCGCCCACCTGGTTGTCGATGATGCCATTGCTGCCGAGCATGACTGCCGTTCCCGACGCCGTGATCAGGCCGGTATTGGCCAATTTGCCATTGCCGAACACCAACCCCGCGCTGGCGCCGACAATCCTTCCGCTATTGGTTGCAGCCCCACAGCACGATATGGATAGGACCAACGCGATACCATTGCTCGACTGGATCGTCCCGCTGTTGGTAAAGCCGGTGTCGGCATAGACCGTCGCGGCAGTGCCACCGGCGCTGATTGTTCCACTGTTGCTAAAGCTGTAGCTCGATGCATTCAGTCCGTTGCCAGTGGCCGAGATGCGCCCGCTGTTGTCGAACACCGCAGCAACATCGACGGCATAAGCATCTCCCGAAGTAAGACTGCTGATCGTGCCCTCGTTGATGAAGCTCCCGGCCGCGTAGCTGAGGTTGCCGACCACGGTACCCACCCCGCTGATGTTCGCCTGGTTCTTCAGCGTACCAGCGCCATCGAAATAGAGTTGTGACGTGACGGGATAGCCGCTGGCCAGCGTCAGCGTGGTGCCCGCTGCAGGCGCCAGGTCGAGACGCGTGAAGTTGGGCGGCAGCGCCACTGCAGACGCGAGTGTCATGTCGCTCTGCGTGGCGAGTTGCAGCGTATTGACGCCGCCACCGCCGTCGATGCTCCCCGTCACGCCGGTGATCACGCTTCCGTCGCGCAACGTCGCGACCAGAATATCGTTACCTGCACCGAAGGTGAGATTGCCGGTGATCGTCCCCTGGGAACTATCCACATAGCTGTTGTCAGAGCCGGACACGACGTTGCCGACAATCGCCCCCTGGTTGCTCAGATTGAGCCGCCCCGCAGAACTGAACGCTGTGTTGCCAGGCGCCACGGAAATCACGCCGCTGGCGGTGTTCGTCACATCCAGCGTACCCTGCCCGTTGGCCACGACCGTACCGCCGCCGATATTGCTGATGATGCCGCTGTTGGTGATCTGGGCTGAAAGCAGTCCATCACCGAAGACACTGCCGCCGCTGGCGCTGATCGTGCCGCCAACACGGTTGGAAATGGTAAGATAGCTGGCCCCGGCAAACACTGAGCCCATGCCCGTGTTGCTGATGGTTCCGCTGTTCGTCACCTGCCCATAGGCGCCGGAGATGGTACCGGAACTGCTGGACGAGGTGATGGTCCCGCTGTTGGTCACGTAGCGATAGACGCTGGCATTTCCCACGCTTGGGGCAAGGGCACTGAGGGCACCGCCGTCGATCAGACCGTCATTCAGGATGGTGGCAGACGCTTGGATCGCCCCCATGCGGCCGGTCGCGCGGTTATAGATCGACGAAAAGTCGAAATTGCCATTGCTGGCGTAGACCGCGATGCCACTGGTGCCACTGATCTGGCCGGCATTATCGAGCAGGAGCGAGGTGGCCCCATAGGCATTCCCTGCGCTCTGGGCGGTCCTGATGCCATATGTGCCACCAATCGTGCCACTCTCGCCCACGATCACCAAGGCGCTGGTCCCGGCGAAATCTTCATTGCTCGAAGCCAAGGGGCCAGAAAGCACGGCAATGCCCGCGCCACCGCTGGCCGTCACGGCACCGTTGACATTGATCGTCGCCGTTCGCGTATAGAAAAGCCCGGTCGATGGCATCGCCACGCTCAGCGCGTCTCCGCCGGTGTTGCTCAGGGTGGCGCCCGCATCCACGGTCAGCAGGGTGCCCGACTGGGTGATCACATAGCCATCGCTGACCGTGCCGGTGCAGGTGATTACGCTATCAGTTCCTCCCGCGCATTGTCCCCAGGCTTGCGCCGGAATCACCGCAACCATGGTCGCCAGACTTACTTGCGCACGCAAAAGGTTCGCCCTGGACAGGCGACGAACAGGTTGGAAACGGTTCACGGATGGCCCCTAACCTGTCTTATTCACCGCGGCGGGTGAGAGGGTTGGCGGGAGTGGCGTAA
>CAYXUN010000021.1:0-26910 GCA_964468165.1 uncultured Novosphingobium sp.
GGGACCCCGGATCAAGTCCGGGGTGACGAGAAAATACAACCAAACCAGCATGTTACCGTCACCCCGGACTTGATCCGGGGTCCCGCTTTGGTCCTGCTGCCTCAGTCCAGCGGCTCTTTCAGCCAGGCCACGCCACGGCGCAGCAGGTCGTGGAAGACCGGCAGATCCCAGGCGCAGCGGTCGACGCTGGGCCACCAGTCGAGCATGGGTTGCAGGTCATAGTGCCCGCGGCAGTGCCCCAGGGTGAGGTAGAGCACCGCGCCCTGGCCGTGGTCCTTGATATAGAACACGGGATGGCGCCCGGGGGCGGCGGCGGCCTCGACAAAGCCGGTGCCCGGCTCGGTGCAGCAGGTATCGAGCAGGACGTGCAGGTTGCCGTGGGTTTCGAGGTGGTAAAGCTCGTCGGTGGTATCGAACGGTTCCACGCCCTGGACCAGGGGGTGATCAGGATCGGCCACTTCGACGCGATAGGGCGCGATCGGCGGGTGGCTGATGAACTGGCTGCCCAGCATGTCCATGAACAGCGGCGCCCAGCGCGGCGCGTCCCACAGCCCGGCATCGGGCCCCTGGTCGAGCAGGCGGAGCACCGAATTGGTGCCGTGCAGGGCATACCAGCGCCCGCCGCGCGCAAGCCAGGCGCGCAGCGCTTCCTGGGCGCGCAGCGAGGGCGTCACGTCGCAGGTATAGGTGATCAGGATATCGGCCGCTTCGATCGCGGCGATGTTCTCGTAATCCTCGAACACGCGGGTGCGCACGGCGGGATCGTCGGCCAGCAGCTTGAGCAGTTCGAGCCGCGCGAAATCCATGTCGTGCCACACCCCGCCGCAGATCAGCACGCAATCGATGCGGCGCGGGTGGCTTTGCGCGGGTTCGCTCACGCACTCGCTCCGTCGCTGCCCTCGGGAATGCCGAGGTATTGGTCGAGCGTCTGCTGGAACTGGCGCAGGCGGATTTCCTGGTAGTTGCCCAGCTGCACCTTGCCGGTCTTGGAGGCGTGGAGGCCTTCCTGCACATAGGGCAGGTTGTCCATGTCCTGTTCGAACACGTCGCCCAGGATGCCCAGTTCGGGCGCCTCGGTCCATTTCTGGTCAAGCCGCAGGAACTTCATCGGCACGCCGCGCGGATGCTTTTCGCCCTTCTTCACGCGCATCAGGATGCGCACTTCCATGATGCAGGTATCGGGCGTCTTTCCGGGGCGCCAGCGATAGACGATGTTGGGCATGAACCCGCCCCACGGGGCGAAGTTGGGGAACACGTTGTAGACCAGCGCATCGAGCAGTTCGGCGTCGGTGGCGTGATCGTGGTCATAGCCGGTCTGCGCGGTATAGGCCGCGCGCATCTTGGCGCCCAGCGCCTCGCGCGCGGTCATCCCTTCGGGCACGGTAACGGCAAAGGGATCGGCGGCGGGATCATAGTTGTCGCCGCTGCGGCCGTTGTATTTCACGAACTGGTCGACGATCCACTGCTCGCTCTTGCCCGAAGGATCGAGATGCGGCGACATCGTGCCGAACGGCACGAGGTTGACGTTCACGTGATCGCCCCAGGTCCAATAGGCGCTGTTGCAATCGCCGGTGAAGGGCAGCAGCTGCGGGTGGGTGACCACGGTGTGCCAGGCTTCCATGAAGGCTTCGGCCGTGACTTTCCAGTTGGCCGGCACTTCCTTGCCCACCCACATCACCGTCACGCATTCTTCGTGCCGCCAGCGCTTGAAATGATCGGGCAGGGGGGCGAGGAATTCTTCCAGGCTCGGCCCGCCGGGCTCTTCGCGCAGGAAGATATAGCCGCCCCAGCGGCCCACTTCGACCGCCGGCAGCGCAAGGTTGCTTTCTTCCAGATGGGCGAAATCCCACTTGCACGGCATGTGGTTGAAACTGCCGTCCTTGTTCCAGGCAAAGCCGTGGAACGGGCAGACGAAGCGATCGGCGGTGCCATCTTCGGTGCGCAGCTTGCGCCCGCGATGCAGGCACACGTTGTGCATGGCGCGCACCGAGCCATCGTCCTGGCGCGAGATGAGGAAGCTGCGCCCGGCGTTTTCATAGACGACATAGTCGCCGGCCTCGGGCAGGTCTTCCTCGCGCGCGGCAAACTGCCACACGCGCGGCCACATCCGCTCGCGCTCGAGCTGGGCAAAGTGTTCCGAGGTATAGCGCGCGGCGGCGATCGGCGTGCTGCCGCGATTCTGATAGCTGGGCGTGGTCAACACGTCGGGCGCGGGACGCGAATCAGCGGCCATCAGTTCCAGCCAGCTGATCCCCTCGCTGACCGGCAGGCCGCAGCTTTCGGGCGTGGGGCGCTGGGCCACGGTGTCTGCGCTTGGCGTATCGGGTGCTGCCATGGTGGTGCCGTCCTGTCCTCTCGCGCGCCGGATCGTCACTGCCCGGCCTGCATGCCAGCATGGTCTAGGACGCCGCCAGCGCGCAAGTCACCTTGCTGAAAGCATAGGTTTCGCGCGCGCGCGGATCGCGGCATGATCACCCATCACGACGAAAAATGCGGGAGAGAATGGCCGTGTCCAGGAGGCTGGAAGGAAAAGTGGCGCTGGTGACCGGCGGCACCAGCGGGATCGGCGCAGGGACGGTGCGCCGCCTCGCGGCCGAAGGCGCCAAGGTGGTGTTTACCGGATCGCGCGCCGAACTGGGCGAAACGCTGGCGCAGGAGGTGGGCGGCCGCTTTGCCAGCCACCGCGTGGAAGATGCCGGCGCCTGGCCGGGCCTGATCGAGAGCATCCTGGCCGAGCATGGCCGGCTCGATATTGCATTTGCCAATGCCGGCACCGAGCAGGGCGATGCCAATATCGAGGAGGTGACGATCGAGGGCTGGAGCAAGATCGTCGGGATCAACCAGACCGGCGTGATGCTGACCGTGCAGCACGCGATCCGCGCCATGGCCGCCAACCAGGGCGCCACCGGATCGATCATCATCAATTCCTCGATGAATGCGGCGCGCCCGCTGGGCAACTATGTCACCTATTCCACCACCAAGGCGGCGGTGGTGGCGCTGGCCAAGTCGGCCGCGGTCTATTGCGGGCAAAAGCGCTATCGCATCCGCGTCAACGCGATCCTGCCGGGCGTGGTGGAAACCGACCTCATCCGCGCGATCATGGAAAGCCAGCCCGATCCGGCCGCCGTGCGCGCCATCTATGAAGGCATGGCGCCGATGAACCGCATGGCGCAGGTGGAGGAAGTGGCGGGCCTGGTCGCCTATCTGGCGAGTGACGAGGCAAGCTTCATCTCGGGCGCGGAACTGACGATCGACGGCGCCACCACGGCCGGGATGATGGGGGTATGACGATGGCCCGTCTGCATGGGCGCATCGCCCTGGTCACCGGCGGGCTGCGCGGCATTGGCCTGGCGATTGCCACGCGCCTCGCCAGCGAGGGTGCGGCGGTGACGATCACCGATCTCGACGCGCCCGACAGCGCCGCCGTGGCGCAGGCCCTGGCCGCGCTGGGCAGCGCGGCGGCCTATCTGCGCGCCGATGTTACCAGCGAAGCCGATTGGGCCAGCATCGCCGCGCAGATGGAGGCCAAGGGGGCGTGCCACATCCTGGTCAACAATGCCGGCACCGACCTTACCGGTGCGGTGGAAAGCTTGAGCCTGGACGCCTGGCGCAAGATCATGGCGATCAACGTCGATGGCGTGTTCCTGGGCACGCGCGCGCTGGTGCCGCTGCTCGCGGCCTCGGGCGCCGCCGTGGCCGGCGGCGCCAGCATCATCAACGTCAGCTCGATCATGGGGCTGGTCGGCTATTCGGAAGTATCGGCCTATAACGCCAGCAAGGGCGCGGTGCGCCTGTTCACCAAGGGCATCGCGGTGGAATTTGCGCAAAAGCGCATGCCGATCCGCGCCAATTCGCTGCACCCTGGCTTTGTCCGCACCCCGCTGCTCAACGCCGGGTTCCAGCGCTGGGTGGACAAGGGCTTTGCCGAAAAGCCCGAAGACCTGGTCGCGGCGATGGAAGCCGCCACCCCCAATCGGCGCCTGGCGGAACCGGAAGAACTCGCCGGCCCCGCCGCGTTCCTGGCGAGTGCCGACGCCAGCTACATGACCGGGGCCGAACTCGTCATCGATGGCGGCTGGACCGCCCAATAAGGGAAAAGCCCATGGCATTCGAACTGGACAACGTGATCGCCGTGGTCACCGGCGCGCGCGGCGGCATTGGCCGCGAAGTGGTGCGGGCGATGAAGGCGGCCGGCGCCACGGTGATCGCCACCGACGTGGCGGCACCCGATGCCGACCTGGCCGATCACGCCCTGGCGCACGACGTGACCAGCGCCGCCGATTGGCAGGCCGTGGCCGATCTGGCGGCGGACCGCTATGGCCGGGTCGACGCCCTGGTCAACGTGGCCGGCATCAGCGTGGTGGCCAGCATCGAGGAAACCCCGCTGGAGGAATGGCGGCGGATCAACGCGGTCAACGTCGAAAGTGTGGTGATCGGGGTGCAGACCCTGCTGCCGCTGTTGAAGGCGGGCGGCAAGGCGCGCGCCAGCGGCGCGTCCATCGTCAACTTTTCCAGCGTGGGCGGGATCAAGGGCGCGCCGTTCAATGGCGCCTATTGCACCAGCAAGGCGGCGGTGAAGATGATGTCGAAATGCATGGGCGCTGAATTTGCCGCGCTGGGCTACAACATCCGCGCCAACAGCGTGCACCCGGGCGGCATCGATACGCCGATGCTGCAATCGATCATGCAGCGCTATGTCGATCTGGGGGCAGTACCCTCGCTCGAGGTGTCGATGCAGGGCGTGGTCGCCGCGCATCCGATCGGGCGGCTTGGCCGGCCGGCGGAAATGGCCGGCGGCGTGGTCTATCTCTGCTCTGACGCGGCCAGCTTTGTCACGTGCAGCGAGTTCATGATGGACGGGGGATACTGCATGAGCTGAAGCCGGTGCGTGATCCACGCACCGGCTTGCCCTGTGGCGCCATCAGAAGTGGCGGTAGCCCGGACGGCCATAGGGGCGGCCGTAGTAGCCACGATTGCCCCAGCCATAGGGGTGGTAGGGGCGATAGGCCCGGTAATAGTAATCGTGGTAGGGATAGGGGCGATAGGTCCAGCGGTCGCCGACATAGACCCACGGGCGATACCAGCCCGGCGCGGCATAGTAATAGTTGGAAAAATACACCGTGTCATAGCTGTAGGGCGCCGCGCCCGAGCGCACGACAAAGCCCGGGGGGCAGCCAGGGCTGGTCTGGTTGGCGGTGCTGCCACCGATCGCGGCGCCGCCCACGGCACCGACGGCCGCACCGGCCAGCGTGCCAAAGCCACCATCGTGGCGGCTGGACAGGCCATTGCCCACCAGCGCGCCGAAAATGCCGCCGATCACCGCGCCGGCCGTGGCATTGCTGCGCGCCTTGACGCAGTTGTCACGCGCCCAGGCCTCGGCATCGGCGGCATAGCGCGCGTCGCGCTCGGCCTGGGCCTGGTCGATCGCGGCCGGGCTGTATCCCGGCGGCGGCGGCGGCGGGCGGGTGCCATCGTATCCGGGCGGCGGGCCCTGGTCATAGCTTTGCACCTGCACCGACAGCGTCGTGGTGGTGCCATTGGGGGCATAGCCCTGGGGCGGTTGCTGGTTGTAACCCTGCTGATAGCCCTGCTGATAGCCCTGCTGATTGTAGCCCTGCGGCGCGTTCTGATCGTAATAGCCCGGCGGCGGGCCCTGATCATACCCCTGCTGGTCACCCGGCGGCGGTGGCGGCGGCGCGCCATAGCCCTGCTGGGGCGGCGGGGGCGGATAATCGGAATAGTTGCCGGCCTGCTGGGCCGAGGCGCTGCCGGCCATCAGCGGCAGCACCGCCATGGCAGCGGCGCCGGTTGCAAGAACGATGCGGGAAAGAGGCTGTGCCATCGGCTTGATCCACTCACTGTGATGCGTTGTGGCTATGGCCGGGCGCGTGAACGGATGCTGACGGTTTTGCCGCTTTGCGACGAGCCGCTGGCCGCATTGCGGGACTGCGGAGAGCATCGCACCATGCAGGGGCCCGCGAACCCAGTCAGTCGCGGGCCCCTTTGCTGGTTCTCGTCACGCCGCGGCGGAGCGGCGGGCCAGTTCGCATTGCGACCAGATGTCGCTCAAGGCGTCGATCAGGCGATCGATATCGCCATCGCTGTGTACCGGCGAGGGCGTGATGCGCAGGCGTTCGGTGCCGCGCGGCACGGTGGGATAGTTGATCGGCTGCACATAGATGCCGTGGTTGTCCATCAGCCAGTCGCTGATGCGCTTGCACTTGCGCGCGTCACCAACCATCACCGGGATGATGTGGCTGGGGTTGGGCAGGTGGGGGATGCCCATGGCATCGAGCCGGCGCCGCACGGTGGCGACGCGTTCCTTGTGGCGGGCGCGCTCAAGCTCGCTGCCTTTGAGATGGCGGATGCTGGCCGCCGCGCCCGCGGCAAGCGCCGGGGGCAGGGCCGTGGTGAAGATGAAGCCGCTGGAAAAGGTGCGCACGAAATCGCACAGGCTTGCCGAGGCAGCGATATAGCCGCCCATCACCCCGAACGCCTTGCCCAGCGTGCCTTCGATCACGGTGATGCGGTCCATCAGCCCTTCGCGTTCGGCCACGCCGCCGCCGCGCGGGCCATAGAGGCCCACCGCATGCACTTCGTCGATATAGCTCATTGCGCCATGCGCCTCGCACACGTCGAGAATATCGGCGATCGGGGCGATATCGCCATCCATCGAATAGACGCTTTCGAACGCGACCAGCTTGGGCACGTCGGGCCCGTACTGCGCGAGCAGTTCATCGAGATGGGCGGCATCGTTGTGGCGCCAGATGTGGCATTTGGCGCGCGAATGGCGAATGCCCTCGATCATCGAGGCGTGGTTGAGCGCATCGGAAAAGACCACGCAGCCCGGGATCTTGGCGGCCAGTGTGCCCAGGCCCGCCCAGTTGGAGACATAGCCGCTGGTGAACAGCAGCGCGGCTTCCTTGCCATGGAGATCGGCCAGTTCGGCCTCGAGCACGACGTGGTGATGGTTGGTGCCCGAAATGTTGCGCGTGCCGCCGGCGCCCGCGCCGCATTCGTCGAGCACGGCATGCATGGCATCGAGCACCAGGGGATGCTGCCCCATGCCAAGGTAATCGTTGGAGCACCACACCGTGATCGGATGGGTGGTTTCATCGACATAGCGCGTGGCGTGGGGGAAACGGCCGCAGTGGCGCTCGATCTCGGTAAAGATGCGATAGCGGCCTTCCTCGCGAACGTTTGCCAGTTCCCCCTGGAAATAGGTCTCAAAATCCATCGCGCTCGGTCCTCTCGTCCGTGTTCTTGGTTCTTGTGCGTTCAATTGGCAGGATGGCGCGTGGGCAAGGCCCAGCCCCACAAGGCCCCGTCGCGCAGCGGCAGGGCGAGAAACAGGTGTTCGAGCGCGCCCAGCGCGGCGAGCGCGAAGAGCAGGCTGGCGCCGGCGGCATCGGCACTGTTGGCCGGCGCGGCCAGGGCAATGGCGGCCAGCCAGGCGGCCAGCGCCAGGCAGGCGGCAATCGCGGCATAAAGCTCAAGCCCCAGGCGCGGCTTGCCGAAATAGCTTTTGAGATAGCCCAGGTGCGGCGGCAGGATATCGGTGCTCATGTTGGGCACGCCCAGGAAAATGGCGATCTTGGTGCTGAGCCGCATGGCCAGCAGCAGGGCAAAGGCCATGGCGCCCACCTGGTTGGGCGCGTCGCGGCTCATCCAGATCAGCCCGGCGGCGCTGAGCGCCAGGGCCACTTCGTGCCAGGCGACGGCGGCCACGGCATGGGAAAAGCGCTGCCAGCCGCGCGCACCGGGCGGGCATGCCTCGCGCCGGGGGCCGGTGACCACGCCGGTCAGGAAGCTGATCTCGTGCCAGGCCCAGATCAGGATGGCCCCGGCGAGCGAGGCATAGACGCCCAGGAGCGTGGCATGTTGCATTGCCAGCGCGATGATCACGATGCCGCCGATCGCGGCGCAGCCGGCCAGCAAGAGGCTGTGGGCAAAGGTGTGGCGCGCGCGATTATCCAGCCACGCGACCAGCCCGGTTGCAAAGAACCAGATCAGGATCGTTGCCAGGACAGGCAGGACGTGGCCGGTCCAGCTTACCATGCCGGTTGCAGCCGCACCGTGGCGGGCAGCCGGTTGCGGCGCGGGCGCAGCAGGAACATGCGCGCAAAGTTGGCGCCGGCGCCCGCAGCCCCGCTGATCCGCAACCATGCGCCGGCCAGGCCACCGCGCGCCTTGCCGGCGGCAAGGCGGTTGCTGGCCACCAGCAGGCGGTCCATCGCGCGGCGGAAGCGCGGATCGTCGGTATCGAGTTCCACCGGAAAGACCTGGCGCGCGATCTGCGAGCAGATGGTGAAGACGCGGTAATCGTAATCGGTGGGATCGAGGCCCAGCGCCTGGTGAAACACCGGGCGGGCATGGTCGCGCACATACATCGTGGCATAGACCGCCAGCAGGAAGAAGCGCACCCACAGCGTGTTGGCGCCGCGCAGCAGCTTGGGATCGGCGCGCAGCAACAGGGCAAAGGCCTCGCCATGGCGGAACTCGTCGTTGCACCATTCCTCGAACCAGGCGAAGATCGGATGGAAGCGCAACTCGGGCTTGGCGGCAAGCTGACGGTAGATCGTGATATAGCGCGCGTAGCCGATCTTTTCCGACAGATAGACCGAGTAGAAAATGAACTTCGGCTTGAAATAATGGTATTTCTTGGCCTTGGTCAGGAAGCTCAGGTCAATCCCGATGCCTTCATCCTTCAAGGCTTCGTTGATGAAACCGGCATGGCGGCTTTCATCGCGGGCCAAGAGCTTGAACAGCATCTTCATGTCGGGATTGCTGGTCCGCCGCGCCATTTCGGCATAGAGGATGCAGCCGGAAAATTCCGAGGTCAGCGAGCTGACCAGGAAATCGATGAATTCGGCGCGCAGTTCGGGTTCGAGCGCGGCGATGATCCCGGAAAAGTCCTGCTCGCGCTTGAAATGGCGCTTGTTGGGATCGCTGACCATCTCGGCGATCAGCGCGTCCCATTCCTGCCGCACCGGCGACACGTCGATCGCGTCCAGCGCCTTGAAATCGGTGGTGTAGAAGCGCGGGCTGAGCACGGTTTCGTGGCTCACCATGGCATGAACATCGGCCTTGGCGGCCACCGCGGGATGCTTGGCGGTGTGGGCGTTCATCGGAGGCTCCCAGGTGTGAAGCTGACTTCATAAAGCTCGGTCAGGCCAAGGTAGGCGGCCAGGCGGGTCCAGGCGCGCAGGACCGGGCCGGCGCGCACCACGGTGGCGGTGCGTTCGAACACCACGCTTTGCCCGAACAGCACCCGCACCGGTTCACCATGCACGCGCACGCGATCGCCGGGATGCACGGCCAGATCGCCATCGAGTTCCACATGGGCGTGGAAATGCGCGGCGCTTTGTTCGATCGCGATGCGGCAGGGCACGGTAAAGGCGCGGGCGCGGATCATGCCTGGCCGCCTTTCAGGAAGCGGGCAAAGGCAGCGCGGTTGGTGGCGCCGAACGAACCGAGTTCCACCGCGCGGCCGGTGGCGGGATCGCGCAGGGTCAGCGCGCCATTGGCCCACTGGGTGAGTTCGAACGGCGCAGACGGGCCGATGCCGTGCATGCGGCGGTCACGCGCCATGCCGCGCATCACCCCGCGCACAAAGCCGCCGCCATCGTTTTCGCCGACCAGCACGGCCAGCGTCCGGCCGGTATCGGTATCGCCCACCAAGACGGCGCCATCGGCGCGATCGGCAAAGACCAGGTGGCGCACCTCGACCGCGGCAACCTTGTCCTGCGCGCGTTCCACCGCCGGCACCGCCTCGCGATCGAGCACGCCGACGCGCACCAGCGTGGTCAGCGCCAAGGTGATCGCCACCAGCGCCCCGGCCATGGCCAGCGCCGGGCGTGGCACGGTGTTTTCGTGGGAGTGGGCGTGGCTCATGCGGCGGCTCCGGCAATCGGGCCGCTGATCGGCGGGGCCGGCTCTGTGGTATCGGCGCGGACGATCCCGTGCGGCGCGGCCTGGGCACAGGCCTGGGCCAGCGCTGCGGCGAGGCGCGGCGCATCGGCCAGCGCGCGCAGCATCGGCTGCGGCCGGGCCATGCGCCAGGGCCGCGCGTGCGGCCAGAGCATGGCATAGCCCAGGCGATGCTGCCCCTTGAGCGTCAGGGCAATATCGCCATGGCCGCGGCCATGGGCGCGCAGATCGGCCGAGGCGATCAGCGAAAGCGGCAGGTTGATGCATTTGCCCAGCGCAATGCCCACGCGCAGCACCACGCGGCGGTTGGTCAGGGTATAGACAGTGGTGCGGGCCACCAGCACGGCAAACAGGGTCAGCAGGCCTTGCAGCACGGCGCCGGCCGCGACGATTGCACCGGCGCCGATCAGGTTGCCGCTGGCCAGCGCCAGCAGCGCCAGCACCGCGAAATAGCCGGCCAGCCACGGCGCGAACAGCGCGGTGCGCTTGAACGCCTGCCATTGCGGCGCGGCCTGCCACACGATCCATTCGCCCGGGGGCAGATCGCCGGGAAGGCCGCGTACCGGCTCGAAATCATATTCGCTCACAGCAGCGGCTCCAGCCGATCGGCATTGGCATAGAGATAGCCGGTGCCGAAGTAGGCGACGACGCGCTCTTCCTCGTAGCGGGTGATTTCACCGGGGTTTTCGGGGAAGGGCGCGTTGGCGAAATCGGCGGCGTTGATCGCGCTGATGATCACGCCTTCGCGGCGGATCACGGCCATGGCCATTGGCGCCAGCACGATGCGCGTGCCGGTATCGACCGCGAGGTAGCGGATCATGTGTTCGGCGCGGTCGATCCACAGATCGGCCACCGTCCCGGCCCGCGCCCCATCCGCGCCATAGACCGAGAGGCCGCGCGGATCGGTGCTGGCGCTGGCCACGGTGATCTGCGGCACGCTGCCGATCGGCACGATGCGGGCATTGCCATGAGCATCGCGATCGGGAAAGCGCGCGCGGTTGGCATAGGCGCCCGGCCCCACGCCGGCGGCAAAGACATCGCCCACCGGGGAATAGGGCGCGCCGCCAAAGTTTTCGCGGCGCTCTGCCCGGATCTCCACCGGCTCGCGGTTTTCGCTGGCGGGCAGCGGCACGGTAACCGTGCCCATGCCGAAGGGCAGGACAAAGGTCTTGGCGCTGGCGGTGGACAGCGGGCCGCCGTCGCTGTCGACACGGCCGGTCAGCGCGTCTTCGAGGGGGTAGCCCTCGCGTCGGTCTTCGCGCCTGAGCCAGAAGATCAGGCAGATGAAGAACAGGACGAACGCGATCAGCGCAAGTTGCGCGGCATCCACTGTGCCGACGATATTGCCGTGTCTCATGGGAGTTCTCCTTCCCGGCTGCTCATGTCGGAAACTCGGTCAGGCCGAAGCGACGCGCCCCGGCAGGTGACAGCGTGGCGCGCGATCCCGCCAGCTGGCCGACCAGCGGCCCCATCAGGACCAGCGTGACCAGCAGCAGGGCAATCTCAATTGCGTAGATCACGCCATAGCCAGTGGCGTGGTGGGCCAGGGTCAGGCCCAGGCCATCGGCCACGGCAAAGCTTGACACCAGATCGCGCAACACACCGCCAAAGGCGATGGCGAGGCCCGCCGCGGTGGTCTGCACCGCGCCCCAGGCGCCGAGCGCGAGGCCGGCGGTGTCGCTGCCGGCCTGGCCCATCGCCGCCGTCAGCGTGCCCACCGAAAACAGCCCGGCGCCCGCGCCGATCACCAGCGCGCCCAGGCCCAGCGTCAGCGGGCTTTGCAGCGGGGCGGCAAAGATCACCAGCATGAACGCGGCAATGCCCAGCACCACGCCATAACCGGCAATGCGCAGGGCATCGATGCCATGGCCCAGCCACCGCGCCGACAGCGCAAAGCCGGCCAGCGCGCCCAGTGCCCAGGCGCCCGACAGGCTGGTGGTGGCGCCCACCGACAGGCGCAGCACTTCGCCGCCATAGGGTTCGAGCAGCGGGTCCTGCATGGCAAAGGCGGCCGCGCCCAGGCCCACCGTGGCGAGCAGGCGCATGGTCAGCGGCTGGGCGGCAAACTGGCGCCATACCTGGGCAAAGGGTGGACGCGGCGTTTCGGGCGAGGCGATTGCGGGGCTGCGTGCCTCCTGCTTCCACAGCGCCACCACGTTGAGCACGAAAGTGGTGACGGCGCAGGCCTGGATCACCTGGACCAGCCGGGTGGGAGTGAAATGGTTGAGCAGCCCGCCCAGGATGGTGGAGCAGACCATCATCCCGGCGAGCAGCGAAAGATAGAGCAGCGCGACGGCGCGGGCGCGGCGATCATCGGGCAGCAGATCGCCGACCAGGGCAAGGCCCGCGGTCTGCGTGGTGTGCATGCCGGTGCCGGCGAGCAGGAACGCCAGTGCGCTGGCGGCGAGGCCGACCGGGAACAAGTGCGGATCGCGCATCAGCAACAGGGCAAAGGGCATGATCGCCAGGCCACCGAACTGCATCAGCGTGCCAAACCAGATGAACGGCACGCGGCGCCAGCCCAGCACCGAGCGGTGCACGTCGGAGCGGTGACCGATCAGCGCGCGGAACGGCGCGGCGAGCAGCGGAATGGCGATCATCAGCGAGACGAGCCAGGCATGGATGCCCAGCTCGACGATCAGCACGCGGTTGAGCGTGCCGTTGAGCAGCACGGTCATCATCCCCACGCTGACCTGGAACAGCGACAGGCGCAGCAGCCGCGACAGCGGAATCTCGACGCTGGCGGCATCGGCAAACGGCAGCCAGGTCAGCGCCACCCGGCTCCACCTGCTGGCAAGGGGCGTGCGGCGGGCCATCACCGGCGCACCAGTTCCATGCCGTTGGAAATGTAGAAACCGCTGGAAATGCGCCCGCTGCGCCCAATTCGCCAGCCGTCGAGCCTGGCCAGCCGGGCGCGCAGCGCGGCTTCGGCAATCGGCACGATCGCGGGGGAGCGGTTGGCGCGGGGGAAGGCCTGGCCCACGGCATGCATCATGCCCAGAAGCCGGGTGTGCGGGGCAAAGGTGAAGACGATCGAGCCGGTGCAGCGCGCCGCCAGCCGTTCGAGCGCCCAGGCCATGTCATCGAGCTTGTAATGGATCAGCGAATCCATTGCGACGATGTGATCGAACGCGCCGGCGCCGGACCAGGCGGGTGGCGGATCGAGCATGTCGCCCACGTGCCAGTCGATCCGGCCATGGCCGAGGAACGCCGGTGCCCGCTGGCGCGCGATATCGACCAGCCCGCCGGCCACGTCCACCGCCGTGACTTCAGCCCCGCGCCAGGCCGCTTCCACGCTGAGCGCGCCCGTGCCGCAGCCGGCATCGAGCACGGCGCAGCGGCGCAGGTCTTGCGGCAGCCAGCCGAGCAACTGTGCGCGCATGGCATCGCGCCCGGCGCGCACCGTGGCGCGGATACCGCTGACCTTGGCGTTGGAGGTCAGGTCGATCCAGGCCTTGCGCGCGCTGCCATCGAAATAGTGCGCCAGCCGTTCGCGTTGCAGCTCGTAGGGAGAGGTTGGGTGCGTGCTCATCATTCGAACCCCAGAAAATCGAAGATATCGCGGTCTTTCATCGGTGCCGCCTCGATCGGGTCCACCCCGTCCCACAGCATCTGCGCCAGGCGCAGGTATTCCTGCTGGGCGGCGATGACCTCCGGTGAGGGTTCCATTTCGAACAGCGTGCACTTCTTGAGGCGGCTGCGGCGGATGGCATCGAGATCGCGGAAATGGGCGAGGCGGCGCATGCCGATCGCCTGGCTGAAGCGGTCGATCTCGTCAGTGGCGGCAGACCGGTTGGCGATGACGCCGGCGAGGCGCACGTTGTAGTTGCGCGCCTTGGCCCCGATCGCGGCGACGATGCGGTTCATGGCAAAGATCGAGTCAAAATCGTTGGCCGCCACCACCAGCGCGCGCTCGGCATGCTGGAGCGGCGCGGCAAAGCCGCCGCACACCACATCGCCCAGCACATCGAAGATCACCACGTCGGTATCATCGAGCAGGTGGTGCTGCTTGAGCAGCTTGACCGTCTGCCCCACGACATAGCCGCCGCAGCCCGTGCCCGCCGGGGGGCCGCCAGCCTCCACGCACATTACGCCGTTATAGCCTTCGAACATGTAGTCTTCCGGGCGCAGTTCCTCGGAATGGAACTCCACCTGTTCGAGCACGTCGATCACCGTGGGCATCAGCTTCTTGGTGAGGGTGAAGGTGGAATCGTGCTTGGGATCGCAGCCGATCTGCAGCACGCGGTGCCCCAGCTTGGAAAACGCGGCCGAGAGATTGGACGAGGTCGTCGACTTGCCGATCCCGCCCTTGCCATAGACGGCAAAGACCTTGGCCGTGCCGATGCGATCCTGCGGATCGAGGCGGACCTGCACCGATCCTTCGCCGTCTGACGGGGTGAAGCGCGCGGGGGTGTCGATCAGGGTCATGCCGGTTTCCTCATTGCGCCGCGAACACGCCTTCGAGGCGGTCCTCCAGCTCGTCGCTGGCCATGCGCAGCGCCTCGAGCGTCTGTTGATCGGGTTCCCACAGGTGGCGTTCGCAGGCTTCGAGCAGGCGACCGGCGACGCGGGCGGAACTGTTGGGATTGAGCTGCGAGAGCCGCGCCCGCATCTGCGGATCGAGCACGAAGGTTTCGCTGATGCGCTGATAGACCCACGGCGCCACCTGGCCGGTGGTGGCAGACCAGCCGACGGTGTTGGTCACGTGCTGCTCGATGCTGCGCACGCCTTCGAAGCCGTGCTTGAGCATGCCTTCGAACCACTTGGGATTGAGCGTGCGGGTGCGGGTTTCCAGATCGATCTGTTCCGCCAGGGTGCGCACCTTGGCCGCGCCCTGGGTGGCATCGACGATATAGACCAGCGCCTCGCTGCCCTTGGCCCGCGCCACCGAGCGGCTGACCCCGCCCAGGCCATCGACATACTGATCGAGATCGGTGATGCCGACTTCGACGCTTTCGAGGTTCTGATAGACGAAATCGACATCGCGCAGCGCGCTGTGCAGCAGTTCGCGGCGCTGGGTGGGCGGGCCCTTGACGCCATAGGCATAGCCCTTGTGCGTTTCGAAGGCGTTGGCGAGATCATCGGGGCTCGTCCACACGCCGCCGTCGATCATCTGGTTGACGTTGGCGCCATAGGCCCCTTCGGCATTGGAAAAGACGCGCAGCGCTGCCGTTTCCAGGTCGCAGCCGTGCTGCGCCTGGTGCGCCAGGGTGTGCTTGCGCACGAAATTCTGCGCCAGCGGCTCGTCCGCACTGGCCGCCAGCAGCGCGGCTTCGGCGAGCATGCGCGTCTGCATCGGCAAGAGATCGCGGAAAATGCCCGAGAGCGTGACCACCACATCCACGCGCGGGCGGCCGAGTTCGGCCAGCGGCACCAGTTCGGCGCCGACGACGCGGCCATAGCTGTCGATCCGCGGGCGGGCGCCGATCAGGCTCATCGCCTGGGCAATCTGCAGCCCTTCGCTTTTCATGTTGTCGGTGCCCCACAGCACCATGGCCAGGCTTTCGGGGAACGGCTGGCCGCCTTCGACGTGGCGGGCGATGATGCATTCGGCCTGCTCGCGGCCCTGGATGCAGGCAAACCGGCTGGGCATGGCAAAGGGATCGAAGCCGTGGATGTTGCGGCCGGTGGGCAGCACCTGCGGATTGGCGAGGATATCGCCGCCCGGCGCCGGGCGGATATAGCCGCCGTCGAGTGCGTGGATCACGGCGCCGATCTCGTCACTGCCATCGAGCGCGGTTTCGATCGCGGCGCGGTCTGCCTGGGGATCGGCCTCGAGCATGGCGTCGACCAGTTCGGCCCGCTCTGCGCCTTGCGGCGCCTGGCCCAGCACGTGCAGCCCGGTGGGGATCAGCGTGCGTTCCAGCTCGTAGAGCGCGGGCGCCAGATCGGCGATCGCGCCGCAATCGAGATCGAGCGTGGTGCACTGTTCGCGGATCAGCGCTTCCAATGCGTCCTGCTCGGCCCCCGGGGTGGACCAGCGCCAGCGCTCCACGCTGCACTTGAGTTCGGCAAAGCCGCGATAGAGCCCGGCGCGCGCCAGGGCCGGGGTGAGATAGCTGATCAGCGTGGCGGCGGAGCGGCGCTTGGCGAGGATGCCTTCGGACGGGTTGTTGGAGGCGTAGAGGTAGAAGTTGGGCAGATCGCCGATCAGGCGTTCGGGCCAGCATTCGCCGCTCAGGCCCGCCTGCTTGCCCGGCATGAATTCCAACGCGCCGTGGGTGCCGAAATGCAGCACGGCATGGGCGGCGAAATCGTGGCGGATATAGCTGTAGAACGCGGCAAAGGCATGGGTCGGGGCAAAGCCGCCCTCGAACAGCAGGCGCATCGGATCGCCTTCATAGCCAAAGGCGGGCTGCACCCCGACAAAGATGTTGCCGAAATGCGCGCCCAGGATCTGGATATGCCCGCCATCACTTTGCAGCTTGCCCGGCGCGGGGCCCCATTGCGCCTCGATCTGGGCAAGATGCGGCTCGCGGCGCACGTGTTCGTCGGCGCTGATCCGCGCGGCGACATTGGCATCACTGCCATGGCGGGCGGCATTGCCATGCAGGATCGCGTCCTGCAGCGCGGCGACGCTTTCGGGCACGGCCACGTCATAGCCTTCGGCCGAGAGGCGCTGCAGCGTGGCATGGAGCGATTCGAACACGGCCAGGTGCGCCGCCGATCCGGTGGCCCCGGCATTGGGCGGGAAGTTGAAGATGGTGATGGCCAGGCGCCGCTCGCGCCGTGCCGCCTGGCGCAGGGCGATGAGCTTGGCAACCTTGGCCGCCAGCGCCGCGGCACGTTCGGCATCGCCGCGCATCGCCTGGATCTGGGCATTGCCCGCGCTGCGCCCGCCAAACACGCTGGGGCAGATCGCGCCGTCGAGTTCGGGCAGGGCGACCATCATTGTCGCTTCGAGCGGCACCAGCCCGGTGCGCCGCGCGCGCCATTCCTCGATCGTCTGGAATTCCACCGCGTGGGCGGCGACATAGGGCACGTCAAACCGCGAGAGCGTTTCCACCGCTGCGCCGGCGTCGTTGTAGGCCGGGCCGCCGACCAGCGAAAAGCCGGTGCAGTTGACGATGGCATCGACCGTCACCGCGCCATCGCGCAGGAAGAAGCGCTCCATCGCGGCGCGCGCGTCAAGCCCGCTGAAGAAGGCCGGGATCACCCGCAGGCCAGTGGCCTCCATCGCCGCGATCAGCCCGTCATAATGGCCGGCATCGTTGCCCAGCAGGTAGGAGCGCAGCAGCAGCAGCCCCACCGTGCCGCGCGTACCCTTGGCCGGCGGGGGCAGCAGGGCCAGGCTTTCCGACATCTTTTGCGCGGTGCGCGGGTGGTAGACGCCAAGATCGGGATAATCGCGCGGGGGTGCTGCGGCCATGGTGCCGCGCCGGCCGGCGCGCGGGCCAGCGGCATAGCGATCGATCAGGCTGCACACCATCGCCACGACGTTGTCGTCCGATCCGGCGAGCCAGTATTGCAGGGTGAGGAAATAGGCGCGCACATCCTGCGCGGTGCCGGGAATGAAGCGCAGGATCTTGGGCAGGCGGCGCAGCATGCGCATCTGCCCGGCGCCCGAATTGGTGCCCGGCTTGCCGCCCGGCCTGGTCGAGCCGCGCAGCCGCTTGAGCAGGGCGAGCGGCCCCTTGGCCGGGGCATCCATGCGATAGGCACCCATCCGCGTCAGCCGGGTCAGTTCGCCGGCAGACATCAGGCAGACCATCGCGTCGCAGCTTTCGCGCCGATCGACCAGCGTGGGCATGATCGCGCGGATATGGTCATCGAGGAACAGCATCGTGGCGATGACGATATCGGCGCGCGCAACGGCGGCCTTGGCGCGATCGAGTGCGCCGGCTTCGCGGTCCCAGTCGGCGGCGGCGTGGAGGCTGATGGCGATGTTGCTTTCGCCCAGGCGCACGCCGGCCCGCTCCACCGCGCCCTTGAGGTGGTTGTCCAGCGTCACGATGGCGACGCGCACGGGCGGGGCGGCGCTAGCGGGCATAGTGCGCCTTGGCATCATAGAGCGTGGCGATGTCGATCTGTGCCCGGCCTTCCAGCGCGGCATAGCGTTCGGTGTTGGTGCGGGCCTTGCCACGCACGAAGAACGGCACCTTGCGCAGTTCGCGTTCGGCCTCGTTGGTCCAGGGAATGTCGGCCTGGCTGGCGATAGCGGCTGGGGCTGCAGGCGATGCGGCCGCCTGGGCCGGCGCGGGCTGGGCATGAAGGTGCGAAGGGCCGGCCGCGTCGGAAAACTCGAAATCGTCGCGGAACATGGTGAGCAGGTGCTCTTCCAGCCCCATGACCAGCGGATGCACCCAGGTATCGAAGATCACGTTGGCGCCTTCAAAGCCCATCTGCGGGCTGTGGCGCGCGGGGAAATCCTGCACGTGCACCGGGGCGGAAATCACCGCGCAGGGCAGGCCCATGCGCTTGGCGATATGGCGTTCCATCTGCGTGCCGAGGACGAGTTCTGGCGCGGCGGCGTGGATCGCGGCTTCGACTGCCAGGTGATCGTCGGTGATCAGCGGGTCGAGGCCGCAGGTGGCGGCAGCGGCGCGCATCTCGCGGGCGAATTCGCGGTTGTAGCAACCCAGGCCGCAGACGGTGAAGCCCAGCTCGTCACGCGCGATGCGGGCAGCGGCCATGGCATGGGTGGCATCGCCAAAGATGAAGACGCGCTTGCCGGTGAGATAGGTTGAATCGACCGAGCGGCTCCACCACGGCAGGCGCGCGGCGGGGTTGGCGAGCGCGGGGGCCGGATCGACGCCGGCAAGCGCGGCCACGGCCTGGATGAAATCGCGCGTGGCGCCCATGCCGATCGGCACCACGTCGATCATCGGCTGGCCAAACGTGCGGCCCAGCCAGCGCGCGGCTTCCATGCCGATTTCGGGATAGAGCACCACGTTGAAATCGGCCCGGCCCAGCGCGCGCAGATCGGTGGGCGAGGCGCCGAGCGGGGCGACGCAATTGACGGCGATGCCCAGGGTTTCGAGCAGCTTGACCACCTCGACCACATCGTCGCGGTGGCGAAAGCCCAGCGCGCAGGGGCCCAGCAGGTTGGCCAGTGGCCGGCGCCCCTCGCACGGGGCGGTGCGCACGGCCGGATCGGCAAGATGGCGCACCATGCGGTAAAAGGTTTCGGCCGCGCCCCAGTTTTCCTTGCGCTGATAGCTCGGCAATTCGAGCGGGATGACCGGGCAGGGCAGGTCCAGCGCTTCAGCCAGGCCCGCCGGATCGTCCTGGATCAGTTCGGCCGTGCACGATGCGCCCACCAGCAGGGCCTGCGGGGCAAAGCGGCCGGCCGCCTCGCGGATCGCGTCCTGCAGCAGCGCGGCGGTATCCTTGCCCAGGTCGCGCGCCTGGAACGTGGTATAGGTAACCGGCGGGCGGCGGTCGCGCCGCTCGATCATGGTGAACAACAGATCGGCGTAAGTATCGCCCTGGGGCGCGTGCAGTACATAGTGCACGCCGTCCATCGCCGTCGCCACCCGCATGGCCCCCACATGGGGCGGGCCTTCGTATGTCCAGACGGCGAGTTGCATGGCGCTATACCCTCAACACGTCGCGGCGGCGCAGGGGCCGGGCGAACAGATCGGCAAGGTCTCCGGCCTGGTCGAACCCGTGGATGGGCGAGAAGACCAGTTCGATGGCCCACTTGGTGGACAGCCCTTCGGCCTCGAGCGGATTGGCCAGGCCCAGGCCGCAGACGGTGAGATCGGGGCGATCGGCGCGCACGCGATCAAGCTGGCGATCGAGATGCTGGCCTTCGCTGATCCGCGTGGCGATGGGCAGCAGCGGCAGTTCGCAGGCCATCAGTTCGCGATGGAGATAGGGCGTGCCCACTTCCACCGGCACCATGCCAAGCTCGGTGGCAAGGAAGCGCGCCAGCGGCACTTCCAGCTGCGAATCCGGCAGGAACGTGATGCGCTTGCCGCGCAGGCGATCCTGGCTGTGGGCGATGGCGCGCTTGGCGCGTTCGCGGCCCGGCGCCACCACGCGGTTGAACTGCATCGGGCACACGCCAAAGGCATCGGCCGCGGCGCGTAGCCAGCCGGTGGTGCCTTCGGCGCCAAAGGGAAACAGCGCGGGCAAGTGTCGCGCGCCGCGATTTTGCAGGGCGCGCGTGGTTTCCCCCAGGAACGGCTGCGCCAGCAGAAAGCGGGTGTGCGGCCCGATCGCCGGCAGATCGGCCAACTGGCGAGCCGGCAGCCAGCCGATGCTATCGATCCCCAATTCGGCAAACAGGCGGCGGAACTGGTCTTCGACCACATCGGGCAGCGTGCCCACGATCAGCAGCGCCGGCGCGGTGCCGGCGCTGGCGGCGGGCATGTGCGGCACCAGCGCGGCAAGGCAGGCGTCTTCGCCCTCGGTAAAAGTGGTTTCGATCCCGCTGCCCGAATAGTGCAGCACGCGCGTGCCCATGCCCATACCCGTGCCGGCGCCGCGATCGGTGCCGAGCGTGCGATCGAGCCGCTGCGCGGCCTTGCCGAGATCGAGCTTGATCACTTCGGACGGACACGAGCCGACGAGGAACAGCGTGCGGATTTCCGGGCGCCGCGCCAGGAGTTGCGCGACGATGCGATCAAGTTCGTCATGGCAATCGGCCATGCCGGCGAGATCGCGTTCCTCGATGATCGCGGTGGCAAAGCGCGGCTCGGCAAAGATCATCACCCCGGCCGCCGATTGCAGCAGATGGGCGCAGGTGCGCGAGCCGACCACCAAGAAGAACGCGTCCTGCATCTTGCGGTGCAGCCAGACGATCCCGGTCAACCCGCAGAACACCGCGCGCTGGCCGCGTTCGCGCAGCACCGGGGCATCGGCGCAGCCCGCGTCAGCCGGCGCGATGACCGGGGCGATAACCGGGGCAAGGCCGCTGTCCGCGCTCATGACGCCACCATCGCGGAATGGCCGTGCGCGCCCTCGTCATCATGCCCAACCTCCAGCCGCGCGGCGCGCAGCTTGAGCAGGAATTGCCCGGCGTTGATGCAATAGGCGGCATAGCCCGCCAGGGCCACGTACATGCGCTGTTCGAACGTGCCGCTGCCGCCCAGCAGCATCGCCAGGTAGGCGGTGTGCAGGCCGATCACCAGCATCGAGAACACGTCTTCCCAGAAGAACGCCGGGGCAAACAGCCAGCGCCCGAACACGACCTTTTCCCAGATCGAGCCGGTAATCATGATCGCATAGAGCGTGAGCGTCTTGACCACGACCGAGGCATCGGCAGCGGCCGTGCCGGTGTGCGTCATCAGGCTGTGCAGCACCAGCGCGAGGCTCGTGAGGAAGACGAGGAACTGGAACGGGGCGAGCAGGCCCTGCACCAGGGTCCAGCGAGTCGAGTCGCGGCGCTGGCGCTCTTGCGGGGTGTAGAGCATGCGCCGTTGCTGGCGGCCCGCGCCGTTCGCACCCGTGGTGCCGGAACTGATCGCATCCCCTCTCATGTGTCGATGCTCGCCTTTGTTGTTGGGGCGAGACTACGCCTGCCTGCGCAAGTGTCAACCAAAGTTGACGACAAACAGAAATGACACTTTGCCGTTTGTCAGATCGCCGAAAAGGGCGTAGGCTTGGGTTCCCGAACAGGAGCGGCCCGATCGATGCCGCAGTCCGGGCAAGGCGCGATCTGCGCCAAACCGGACCGGAGGGGTCTGCCATGGCAACTGTTTTAGGCACAGGTGCGGCAAAGCGGGCCGGCCGTGGGGAGGGCACCCCACGCGGCAAGGATGGACGCGGCACGGCATCTGGCCGGGGCGTGGCCAAGGCGCGCGATGGCGGGCGGGCCTTTCCGCCAACAGCGGTCGATGCCCTGATCAGCGAACACATCATTCCGCGCCTGCTGATGACCCAGGCCCACAGCCCGGCCTCGCGCACGCCGCCGCATGGCACCGCCCCGGTGGACCCGGCCGAAGCCGCGCGCTTTGCCTCGCTGCCGCTGCAGCTTGAAGCCGATGAACTGCTGGCACTGGTGGAAGGCATCCTGGCGCGGGGCGCTGGTGTCGAATCCGTGTTCGTCGACCTGCTGGCGCCATCGGCGCGGCGGCTGGGGCAGCATTGGGAAGACGATGACTGCGATTTCGTCGATGTGATGATGGGCCTGTGGCGCCTGCAGGAAGTGATGCGCGAGGTGACGATGCGCTATCCGCCGCCGCACGCCGTGCCATCGCGCATGCGTTCGGCGCTGTTTGCGCCGATGCCCGGTGATCCGCACAGTTTTGGCGCGCTGATGGTGGAGGAAGTCTTTGCCCGCGCCGGCTGGCAGACCGAAGTGCTGATCGAGCCGGAACGCAAGGATTTGCTGCAGAATATTGCCGATCACAGCGTGGATCTGGTCGGCTTGACCATCAGTTGTGATTGTCCTAACGCAAAGCTTGCGAGCCTGATTTCCGCCATGCGCAGTGTATCGCGATCGCCCGATCTGAAGATTCTCATTGGTGGAAGAATGGTGAACGCCAATCCCGCGCTCGTCGACGAGATCGGTGCCGATGGCAGTGCAGTGGATGCCCGCGGCGCACTCGAACTGGCAGACCGCCTGGTGCCGGTGCAGGCGTTCGCCGCCCGCTTCGGCGCATAGTTTGGCACGCCGATGTCCAGCCGCCGGAACAGCATAGAAGGCAAGTTGCCTTTCACCACGGCCACCCGGCATTTCGCCGCGCTGGCGGGTGACGCCGCGATGCGGCTGGCGATGGTGGCCGGCGAGATTGCGCTGATCCTGGATGCGGCGGGGCGCATTGTCGACGTATCGGCCGATCCGCGCGAATTTCCCGAGGCGGGCAACTGGATCGGGCGCGAATGGCTCGATACCGTGACGATCGAAAGCCGGCCCAAGGTGATGGAAATGCTGGCCGGGATGCGCAAGGGCGCAACCCAGCACTGGCGCCAGGTCAACCTGCTGTCCGCCGAGGGCGACATTCCGGTGCGCTTTGTCACCGTGCCGCTGGGCACGGCCGCCGAAGGCTGCATCGCCATCGGCCGCGACATGCGCGACGAGGCGGCGCTGCAACAGCGGCTGTTGCAGGCGCAGCAGTCGCTCGAACGCGATTACATCCGCCTGCGCCAGATCGAGGCGCGCTATCGCCTGCTGTTCGAACAGTCGGTGGAGCCGGTGCTGATCGTCGATGCCGATGGCTTCCGCATCCGCGAGGCGAACCAGGCCGCGCATCGCGCGTTCCACAGCCGCCCCGGATCGTTGCAGGGTGGCAAGCTGACCGCGCTGTTTGCCAATGCCGCGCGTGAACACATCATCGCGTTCCTGGGGTCGGCGATGGTCTCGCACGGGCTGCAGCCGCTTGATGCCGCGCTCGCCCATGATGGTGAAAAGGTGCAGATTTCCGCCAGCGGTTTCCGCGAGCGGGGCGGCCAGTTCGTTCTGGTGCGCCTGTCCAGCCCGGTCGGCGCGGCGCGGCCGGATGCCGGGGTGACGGTGCGCGTGATCGAGGCGATGCCCGATGCCTTTGTGCTGACCGACGCGACGATGATCATCCGCGAGGCCAATGCCGCATTTGTCGAACTGGTGGCTGCCGCCAGCGCCGAACAGCTGCGCGGCCAGCCGCTGGGGGATTATGTCGGGCGGCCGGGCATCGATCTGGACCTGATCGAGGGCCAGCTGAGCAAGCACGACAGCGCCCGCAACGTGGTGACCGTGGTAGGCGCGAGCGACGGCTTCGAAGGCGAGCCGGTCGAGCTTTCCGCCGTGCGCACAGGCAGTGACCAGGTCTGCTACGGCTTTGTCATCCGCCCGATCGGTCGCCGCCTGCGCGATCTGCCGACAACCAGCGACTCGCCGCGATCGGTCGAGCAGCTGACCGAACTGGTCGGCCGCATGTCGTTGCGCGACATCGTGCGCGAAAGTACCGACCTGATCGAGCGGCTGTGTATCGAGGCGGCGCTGGAATATACCTCGAACAACCGCGCCTCGGCCGCCGAGATCCTCGGCCTGAGCCGCCAGAGCCTCTATTCCAAGCTGCACCGCTATGGCTTGGGCAACATGGCTGACGCGGAAGATTGACATAAAATTTGTCAATTTAATTTGACGCATGGTCGACCCTGGGCGTAGTCTCGGGGCATGGCTCGCTCGGCTGCCTTTCCTGCGATTGCGCCGGTTCCGGCGCTCCGCGATGTTGTCACCCTGCTCAAGCCGATCACCTGGTTTCCGCCGATGTGGGCGATGGTGTGTGGCGTGCTGTCATCGGGCGTGCCGGTTGCCACGCGCTGGTCTTTCCTGATCGCGGGCATTGCGCTCGCCGGCCCCCTGGTGTGCGGCACCAGCCAGGCGGTGAACGACTGGTTCGATCGCCACGTCGATGCCATCAACGAACCGCATCGCCCGATCCCTTCGGGGCGCATCGCCGGGCGCTGGGGCCTGGCCATCGCGATCGTGTGGAGCGGCGTGTCGCTGCTGGTGGCCGCGCTCACCGGGCCATGGGTGCTGGCGGCCACGGCATTGGGCCTGGCCTGCGCCTGGGCCTACAGCGCGCCGCCGCTGCGCTTCAAGACCAGCGGCTGGGTTGGCCCGGCGGTGGTGGCGCTCAGCTATGAAGGGTTGAGCTGGTTTACCGGGGCCGCGGTCATGGCCGGGGCGCTGCCCTCGGGCCGGGTGCTGGCGGTGCTGGCGCTCTATAGCCTGGGCGCGCACGGCATCATGACACTCAACGATTTCAAGGCCGTGGTCGGCGATCGCCTGACCGGGCTGCGCTCTTTGCCGGTGATCCTGGGCGAACGCTGCGCGGCCCTGCTGGCCAGCGCGGTGATGGCCGTGCCGCAGGGGGTGGTCGTGCTGTTGCTGTGGCGCTGGCATCTCGCCGTGCCGGCCCTGGCCGTCGCCGTGCTGCTCGCCGCGCAACTGGCGCTGATGCCCCGGCTGGTGGCCGATCCGGCGGCGCGCGCGCCCTGGTACAACGCCACCGGCGTCTCGCTCTATGTCTTTGGCATGATGGCCGCCGCGCTCGGCCTGGGAGGATACCTGTGAGACAGCACGCATTCGGCTGGTGGTCCATCCTGCGCCTGGGCGCGGTGCAGGCGGCGATCGGGGCGATCACCATGTTGGCCACTTCGTTGCTCAACCGCCTGATGGTGCTGGAATATGGCCTTGCCGCGGGCATTCCCGCCGGGCTCGTCGCCTGGCACTATGGCGTGCAGCTGTCGCGGCCGCTGTGGGGGCATGGATCGGATATCGGCCGGCGGCGCACGCCGTGGATTCTGGCCGGCATGGTCACGCTGGGCCTGGGCGCGCTGTTGGCGGTGCATGGCGTGACCATGCTCGACGAATCGCGCGTCAAGGGCATCGCCGTGTCGGTCTTTGCCTTTACCCTGATCGGCGCCGGCGTCGGCGCGGCGGGCACATCGGTGCTGGCGCTGCTGGCCACTGGCGTGGCGCCGGAACGGCGGGCGGCGGCCGCCGCCGTGACCTGGATCATGATGGTCTTTGGCATCGTGGTGGCAGCCGGCACTGCCGGGGCCTTGCTCGATCCCTATTCCGAACAGCGGCTGACCGCGGTTTCCGCCGGCTTGGTGGGCGTGGCGCTGGCGGTGACGCTGCTCGCCACGTTCCGCCTCGAAGGGCGCGCGCCGCTGCTGGCGAGCAGCGCGGCCCCGGCGTCCGCGCCGCCCCTCTCGCTCAAGGAGGCGCTGGCCGAGATTTTCGCCGACGACGAGGCGCGGCGCTTTACCCTGTTCATCTTCGTCTCGATGCTGGCCTACAGCATGCAGGATCTGATCCTGGAGCCGTTCACCGGCCTGGTCTTTGCGATGACGCCGGGGCAATCGACCAGCCTGTCAGGCTTGCAGAACGGCGGCGTGCTGATCGGCATGATCGCAACCGGCGTGGGCGGCAGCGCGTTTCGTGGCCGCCTACCGATCGAGCTGCGCACCTGGACCATGGTCGGCTGCCTGGGTTCGGCCCTGGCGCTGGCCGGGCTGGCCATGGCCGCCTGGGTTGGCCCGGGCTGGCCGATCGCGGCCAATATTGCCCTGTTGGGCCTGTGCAACGGTGCCTTTGCCGTGTCTGCCATCGGCTCGATGATGGGGCTGGCCGGCGCCGGCCGTCGCCAGGGTGAAGGCGTGCGCATGGGGGTGTGGGGTACGGCGCAGGCCGTGGCCTTTGGCCTGGGCGGGTTGATCGGGGCGCTGGGTGTCGACGTGGCGCGCGGCGCCTTTGGCACGCCGGGCAAGGCCTTTGCCCTGATCTTTGCCGCCGAGGCGGGATTGTTCCTCTATTCCGCGCTCTTGGCCATGCGCACGCGCGGCGTGGCCATGCCGGCCGCCAGCCTGAGGTCTGTGGCGATATGAACCAGGACGAACAGTTCGATGTCGTGGTGATCGGTGGCGGCCCGTGCGGCGCCACCACCGCCTGGGATCTGGCGCGGGCCGGGCGTTCGGTGCTGCTGCTCGATCGTGGCGGGCGGATCAAGCCGTGCGGCGGGGCCGTGCCGCCGCGCCTGCTCGAAGAGTTCGAGGTGCCGCCATCGCTGCTGGTGGCGCGGGCGCGCGCTGCGCGCTTGGTGGCGCCCTCGCGCCGCGCGGTGGACATGCCGGTGGGCGATATCGGCTATGTCGGCATGGTGGACCGCGAGGTGTTCGACGAATGGCTGCGCGCACGCGCCGCCACGGCCGGGGCGGTGCGGCGCACCGGCACCTATGACAGCCTGCATCGCGACGCGGCGGGCGGGACGATCGTGCGCTATCGCGCCACGCGTGGCGGCGCGGTGGAACAGGTGCGCGCGCGCCTGGTGATCGGCGCAGATGGCGCCCGCTCTGCCGTGGCCCGCGCGCATGTGCCGGGGGCAGAGCGCAACCCTTGCGTCTTTGCCTATCACGAGGTGATCCGCGCGCCGGCCACGGCGCAGGGTGGCCCCGGCGGGACGGATTTCGACGCTGCGCGCTGTGACGTGCTCTACCAGGGCCGCGTCTCGCCCGATTTCTATGGCTGGGTCTTTCCCCATGGCGAGACCGCCAGCATCGGCGTGGGGTGGGGGCGCCACGGGGGTTTTCTGGGGCCGGGGG